>NZ_KV806700.1:314041-669796 GCF_001811805.1 Corynebacterium sp. HMSC064E08 | reverse complement strand
AGCACAGGCCCACAATTAGGAGACACGCCCTAGACGGTCAGCACAATCTTGCCGCTGACCGCGCCGCTGTCGAGCAGCTCGTGGGCCTTGGCTGCGTCGCGCATATCCATGACCTCATGAATTTGAGGGGTGACGGTGCCGTCGGCAAGCATTGGCCAGATGGTGTCCTCTGTGGCGTTGACGATGCGAGCCTTGTCAGCGAGATCGCGGTAGCGCAGGCCGGTGGCGGTGATGGAGCCGCGCTTGCTCAGCAGGCGGCCGATGTTGAGCTCGCCCTTAACGCCTCCCTGCATGCCGATGATGACCAGGTGGCCGTCCTTCGCCAGGGCCTTGACGTTTCGGTCGAGGTACTTTGCGCCCATGATGTCCAGAATGACATTGGCGCCACCCTCAGCTGCAACGATCTCCTCGAAGTCCTCTTCCTTGTAATTGATGAGGATGTCGGCGCCGAGCTCCTTGCACTTAGCCAGCTTCTCCGCTGAACCGGCGGTGACTGCGACGCGAGCACCGAGCCGCTTGGCCATCTGAATAGCGAAAGTGCCGATGCCGCCCGCGCCACCGTGGACCAGCAGTAGGTCGCCTTCCTTGAGGCCGGCAATCATCACGACATTCGAGAACACCGTGCAGGCAACCTCGACGACGGATGCGGCCTCGGTGAATGAGTAGCCATGTGGCAGTGGGAGAATCTGGCCGGCCGGGACTGCGACCTTTTCGGCGTAAGCGCCACCGGAGAGAAGGCAGCAGACCTCGTCGCCGACTTTCCAGCCCTGAGAGTCGCCCTTGACCTCTTCAATGACACCCGCGCACTCCAGGCCGAGAGTGTCGGTCACGCCTTTCGGTGGCGGGTAGTGGCCAGCGGCCTGCAGTAGGTCAGCACGGTTTACGCCAGCGGCCTTGACCTTGACCAGCACCTGCCCATCCTCGAGAGTCGGTTCCGGAGCATCGGCCCATTCCAGGGCGCGGGGGTTGGAAAGATCAGTCTGAATGATTGCCTTCATAGTCTTCAAAGGTAATGCAAAAACTGGTTATGCACGCGGTATTTCAAGCTCTTTTGCAATTAGCAAAAATAGTTATGTCTGTAGAGGTGGATGCTTGGGGTGTGGTTTCCGATGAAGGGCTTGCGAAAGGTGCTGGCAAGGGGTGTTATGAGGGCGTTTGCTGCCTTACGGCGGTATGCGGTTATGATGTTGGCGTTGGAAGTATGGCAGAGCGGCCGAATGCACTGGTCTTGAAAACCAGCGAGGGTCACACCTCCGGGGGTTCAAATCCCCCTGCTTCCGCAGATGAAACCCTCGGTAGATTTTCTACCGGGGGTTTCTTCATTTCTCTTAAAAGTTGGCGTATGTGCTGAGGTCAGCGACGGATAGTCGGACCTTTGGGAGGCTTTCGTGGTTAACCCCGTTATGGGGTGGTCGGACGGGCATGTAATTGGGCTCTTTGGATACTCCTGAACAGCGTTACAGGGGGCAAGCTGGGGTGTTTTGTCGCGGGATGGAAAATGGGGGCAATTTTGGCAGCGGTGTGGAACAGCCATTTCAGGGCAGTGCGTATTTCTATAGTTAAAAGTATTCCAGCCGGCCCAAACCTGTAACGCATGTGCGGACATGTGACTGGTGTGACTGATGTGGCGACATGGTTTTCGATTTTTAGGGCGATGTTCGAAAAATGGCTACTTGTTGCCGCCGTCGATAGGCATCGTATTAACTATCGCCAAGTGAACCGCACGCCGATGCATCACGCGTGCATTCCTACTGGAGAACCGCCATGTTTGGCCTACTCCGACCACAAGTCTTCGCATCGTTAAAAGGAGCCCGTGACAGATGGCAACTCGCACCGTACGTAACCGCAGCATTGCTCGCATTGCTGCACTCTCTCTAGCTGCAGGTATGACCTTTGCGGGATTCGGTAATACCGCACATGCTCAGGACCTGCTGAGCGTTGATTCCATCACTCAGACTGTCACCGACGCCATTGGTGAAGTCACCGGTACTGGTTCCTCCAGCGCGACGCATAGCTGGAAGAACTCCAATGTGACGCGATCCGTTGAGGTCAATGGTGTCGCGGGTGCCGTCGTCAAGCCTGGCGATGTCGTGACCTTTACTCTGACTTACACGGACAACAACATCTGGGGTGCGAAGTCCTACATTCAGCGCATGACCGATGTCATTCCGAATGGTCTGCAGTACGTGGCCAACTCGGCGACGTACAAGGTCGGCAACGATGAGTGGGCGAATCCGAACGAGTCGGATAAGTGGCTGGAAATCGTTAACAACGGTGCGGTGGAGTTTGCAGCCGACAGAATCACACAGGCATGGGGTTCCCCGACCACGTCGACTGTGAGTTTCAAGTGGAAGTACCGCGTCACGGACGCAATTGCCGACGGTGCGTTGAATACGGGAACCGAAATCCACTTCAACCCGAGCAACTCGGTGGAGAAGCTGCATGACATGGGGCCGAAGCTCACTGTGAAGCGGGAGGCGCCAGCTCCGGATATTCCGGGTATTCCGGATGTCCCAGGTGGCTCGCTGGGCTCCCCGAGCCTGCAGTCGCCGAGCCTGTCGTCACCGGGCTTCCAGTCCCCGGGGCTGCCGTCGCCGGGCATTAACCGCTAAGTAATTCCAGCTTTTCCACCGCGCCTGTTTTCAGGTTTTCACAGAAAGTTTTCCCATCATGCGCAATATGCACTCCAAGAACATCGCGGCCTCTCGTCCGCGACGTCGCTCCCGTACCGCCATTGCCGCAGTTACCATCGCAGCTGGCTTGACCTTCGGTTTCGGCGCTCCGGCCATGGCGCAGTCCCCGGGTCTGCCCTCGCCGAGTCTGAACTCGCCAGGACTTAATTCGCCTGGTCTGACCCTGCCGGGCTCGAGCGCCCCGAAGAAGAAGCTCGGCACCATCGGTGGCCCGGCATGGTCTGCTGATGTTTACTCGCAGATTATCCGCGGTAAGGAGGTCCGACCGGGTGACGAGGTCACGATCCGTATTGAGGTCGTCGGTGTCAACGGCAACGCCAAGCTGCGGGGAATCGGCCACAACATCCCGGCTGACTTTGAGCTCGTTCGTGTGACTCGCCAGTCGCAGGACAATATCCTCGGCGGCGGTATTTACACGCTGAAGGAGGGGGAGTACGTCAACACCGAGCGCAACGGTAATCGTCAGGTGCGCCTGTCCTGGACGGAGGGCGGCTTCCTCGGTGCCTTCAAGGACAACCCGACTGTCAGCAGTTCGAAGTCTGTCTCCGTTGACTTCACGTACCGGGCTCCGGACTACGAAGGTGAGTTCGACAACGGCGGCTACGCCCACGTGGGCGCGCTTTTGAACCCCAACGAGAACTGGGTTGTCGGCGGCGAAAAGGTAGTCGTGAACAAGAATGCGAAGCCGTCGTGGTGGCCGTTCTAACGACTGTTCTAGGTCGCGATTAGCGGCAGTTCTCTCTGAGGGATAAGTAAAAACTTCCCCCGGATAGAGAGCGAATTGCAGAACGTAACCCCCGGTCGCATGCGGTCGGGGGTTTCGTGTGTCCGAAATCTGCCACAGGTAATTTTGCGGAGGTAATTTAATTGCTCCGACCAACGTGTACTGTGGCCTGAAACAATACGGGCAAATTGCCAAAACCGGTAAGCTCGGTCTTGCTGTAATACAAACCCAGCGTCATACTGGCGGACGGTATTGAGGGAAAAGGTCGAACAATGGCAACGAATCGGAGCAACCACTCGGACGACTCGTTCGGTGAGTGGAGCATAAATCCGGGCACGTCAGATGATCAACCCTCCGCTGATACGCCGGCAAATGCGTGGAGCGCTGTGGATGGGGCACAGTGGGAGCAGCCTGAGGGGCAAACGCAGTATCTGCAGCAGCAGTATCCACAGTCCCAGCAGCCTGAACCATACCGCCCTGCCCCCTATGTTCCAGGTCCGCAAGCTGGTCCGGCTGCTGCGCCGCGCAATGACAACAAGGGGCTGACCATCGCGGTTATTGTCCTGGCACTCGTTGCGGTCGCTCTCTTCGTCGGCGCAATGGCTTACTTCTACTTCTCCGATTCGAAGGGAGTGAATTCGGCCGGCAGCAACTCGCCCCAGTCGGTTCAGTCCGCTAGTGCTGAGGGTTCCTCCACCTCGTCGACCGCTGAGCAGAAGCGTCGCGCTGAAGGGTTCCAGCCGCCATCGAACTGGCGTCACTGCTCCGGCTCGGGCGATCCGGGTGATTTGAACTTGGTATATGCAGAAGATGTCGGCGGTAACACGACGACCTGTCAGTTTGCCACCAACGTCCGCAATTCCTTCGTTGAGCAGTACCAACTTACGAAGAAGCTCAACGGTACTGTCACCGCTAGCAGCCCAACAACAGGCAAGACATACAGCATGACCTGCCGCGATAACGGTGAGGTTGTCACTTGTACCGGCGGTACGAATGCGACGGTGCACATTGTCTAAACGTCTCCGAGCGGCTCTGGCCGCAACCGCCGTCGTCACGCTCGGCCTTAGCGCCTGCACCATTGGCACCGATTCGGCGGGCATGCCGTCGCCGACGCTGTCCAATCCGCTTGACGACGGCCCCGGCGGCGCATCCTCCGACGGGAAAGTTGTGCCCGGTGAGATGCCTCGCGAAGTTGTCGAGGCCGTGAAATCCGCGCAAAAGGAACTCGGTGGTTTGGCCGGCGCCGCTCTGGCAACGCCGGATAAGGATTCCGAAGTGGTTTCCACGGGTGACTTCAAAACGGGTCCGGCCTGGTCGACCTCCAAGGTGCCGATTGCGGTGGCTTATGTGCGCCAATCGGGCGTGGATTCCCTGGTCGAAGACGCAATCACGGTTTCCGATAACGATGCGGCTGAGTCCATGTGGTACTCCCTGGGCGATGACGCGACCGCGGGCGCGACCACCGACGAGATTCTCCGAGAGGGCCACGACACCCGCACCGTCATGGGCACTGACCGCATCCGTGCGGAATACACCGTCTTCGGGCAGACGCAGTGGGATTTGCGCGACCAGGCTATTTTCGGCGCCAATTTGCAGTGCATCGAGGCGGGCCCAAAGGTCGCTGACCTCATGGGACAGATTGCCGACGAGCAGTCCTACGGCCTCGGACGCATCCGCGGCGCCCACTTCAAGGGCGGTTGGGGTCCCGATGATGAAGGCGTCTACCTTGTGCGGCAGTTCGGCTATCTGCCGGGCAAGAAGCCGGGCACCTTCGTTGGTGTAGCTATCGCAGCCCAGCCTGACGACGGCACCTATGAGACCGGCCAGCAAATGCTTGACCGCATCGCAAAGGCGATTGAGCGCAGCGGTGGCGCGACCACCGGCCGCGCCGGTAGCTGCTAGCTGAGCGATAGCTGTTAGCGCTCAATTCCTAGCGCAGCCAGCAACTGCGAGGTCTCGTCCTCAGTAGTGATGGTGATACGAGCACCTTCGCCGGCAAAGCAGCGGATGAGAATGTTGCGCTGCGCCAAGAAGTCACCGAGATCCGTGGTGGTGGCCACCGAGACGTCGTCAAGCAAAGAGAGATCCGCAATCCGACCCTCGTCAATCCAAATGAAGTTGGCCTGCGAGTTCGGCAGCACCGTCTCGCGGCCGGTGGCGGCGTTGATGGCCTCTGTGACGGCGACGCGCTGTGCGCGGACCTCAGCAATGCGGGCGGTGAGCTCTTCCTGTGCGTCGAGCGAGGTGAGCGCGGCAATCTGCGCGATAGTGTTTACGGAGAAGGGGATAGCGACCTTATTCACGGCCTCCACAAGCTTGTCCGGGCCGAACATGTAGCCCACACGAAGCCCGGCCAAACCGTAGACCTTGGAGAATGTGCGCAGGCCAACCAGGTTGGGGTAGGTATCCAGCAGCTCATGCGCCAACGGGGTAGCAGCATGAGTGGCCTCGTCCACCAGCTCGATGTACGCCTCGTCGAGAGCGACCACAACATCGCCCGGAACCTGCGCCATAAACTCCGCGAATGCCTCGCGAGTGATGGTCGTGCCCGTCGGGTTATTGGGATTACAGACGAAAACCAGGCGTGTGCGGCCGGTGATAGCGGCAGCCATTGCCGAAAGATCATTGCGACCCTGCGCATCCAGCGGCACCGGCACCGGAGTAGCCCCAGCGACGCGAGCGAGAATGGGGTAGGCCTCGAAGCTGCGCCACGGGAACACGACCTCATCCCCATCCGCACAGGTGGCCTGCACGAGCTGCAGGCACAGAGCAGAGGAGCCGCAGCCGACCGCGACCTGCTCCATGGGCAGACCCAGGTGCTCGCCGAGCTTAATGCGCAGGTCAACCGCGCCCATGTCCGGGTAGCGGTTCGGGCTGGTGGTTGGGTCAGCGATGGTCTGTGAGATGGCCTCTACCACCGAGGGCAGTGGCGGTTGGGTCATTTCATTGGACGCGATCTTCAGCGCGCCGGGCACAGCCTTGCCCGGGACATAGGCCGGAACCTGCTCGAGGTCGGCACGGGTTTTGGGCTGAACTGAAGATGCATCGTTGGTCATAGGCCTAACTGTAGAACATGGCCCGGATTGGGCAGTACAGAATCCCCGCAAAATCCCAAGGTGTGGTCGCTATTTGTGGCGCCGTATTTGGTGGCTCCGCGGGTGTTTTGCTTTTCAATTCTTGTGTTCTGTAGGATTGGCTGCGGTTATTTGGTCTCGTCCACGCAATGGCGAACAGCTTTGCTGAAGCGGGATCGATGCCAGTGGTTTTGGAGGCGTGCCAGAGCGGCCGAATGGGGCTCCCTGCTAAGGAGTTGCCTGTCTTGCGACGGGCCGGAGGTTCGAATCCTCTCGCCTCCGCCACATGCGCCCGTAGCTCAACGGATAGAGCATCTGACTACGGATCAGAAGGTTAGGGGTTCGAATCCCTTCGGGCGCACCATGCAGACCCGCACCTTGTAGGTGCGGGTCTTTTTGTTTTATTACCTGGCAGTGCAGCGCGAGCCGGGGCATTGCGGGGCGGGGCAGCGCGGTCCTTCACTTGTGGCCAGGGTTCGGCCACTTATCGATGGTTTCTCGTGGCCTGTCGATGGTTTTGCGCCACTTATGCGCGCGCTGTGGGTGCTACGTGTGCACTTGTCGATGCGCTGTTCACTTGTGGCCAGGCTATAGCGAATCGATAGGTGAACTATGCATCGATAAGACAACGAACCAGCTCCCTTGCTCCAGCAACGCGCAGCAACAGGTAGCAAAGCGCAGCAACAGGCACCAACCCGGACCTGCCGACCGACTCGCCACCTCCCTGAGCCGCCACGGCCGTACCTCCAACACCCCCGCGCAGCCTTTGCCCGGCTGAATCCGATTAGCCTGGCCTTGTACTTGGTCAATCGGGGCTTCCGCCCCGCGCCGCCCCGCGCCGCCTCGCACACCGGGGGACATTTTCCTATCCTGAACAGTTGCAATAGACTTAGACCCCGGTTGCCCTCCCCGTATTTCGATAGGAGCCTTGATGGACGCCCGTCTAGCCGTTCGCCGTAAGCCCGAGTTCCGCAATGAGGAAGCTACGCTGCTGTCCTCGATCGGCCAGGACGGCGAGGTGGCAATCTACTATCTCTACGATGCTTTCGATGCGACGGAGGAGGATCTTGTCGCGCTGCGTGAGTCGGTAGTTGCTGATTCGCGTGTCGACGAGCTGGTCGAGCTCCCGGCCCCCGCCGAGCTGGGGAACTACCTTGCTGTCGAGCCGCTGCCTGGCCAGTACGACCAGCGTGCCGATGCCGCCGAGCAGGCCCTGCGCCTGCTCCGCCCGGAAACGCAGGCGCAGATCACCTCGGCAACGCTGTATATTTTCGATGCTCCGGTGAATGACGCCGTGCGCTCCTTCCTCATCAACCCGGTCGAATCGGGGGAGAAGAACCTGAGCGTCCTGCGCCGTCCGAGCATGGGCGAGATCGAGCCGCTGAAGGAGTACCCGGGCTTCACCGAGCTGGATGACGAAGGCCTGGCCGAGCTGCTCGCAGCCGACGGCATGGCCATGTCGCTGGCTGACCTGAAGACCATCCAGGATTACTTCCGCTCCGAGGGCCGCACTCCGACCGAGGTAGAGCTGTCCGCGCTGGATACCTACTGGTCGGACCACTGCCGCCACACCACCTTCAACACCGAGCTGACCTCCATCGAGAACAACGAGCCGCGCTTTGCCGCACAGCTCGACCGAGCGCTGCGTCGTTACGACGAGCTGCGTGAGCTCAACGGCCGCACGCACAAGCCACGCTCCTTGATGGACATGGGCACCATCATGGGCCGCGAACTGCGTCGCACGGGTGTCATGGATGACCAGGAAGTCTCCGAAGAAATCAACGCCTGCTCCGTCTATGTCGACGTCGAGGGCGATGACCGCAAGTGGCTCCTTATGTTCAAGAACGAGACCCACAACCACCCGACCGAAATCGAGCCATTCGGTGGTGCCTCCACCTGTCTCGGTGGCGCAATCCGCGACCCGCTGTCGGGTCGCTCCTGGGTCTACCAGGCCATGCGTCTGTCCGGCGCAGGTGACATCAACACTCCGCGCGAGCAGACCCTCGAGGGCAAGCTGCCGCAGCGCGATATTTCCTCCCGCGCCGCAGCCGGCTACTCCTCCTACGGCAACCAGATCGGTCTGGCCACCACTGGTGTGCGCGAGCTGGTCCACCCGGGATACGTCGCTAAGCGAATGGAACTCGGTGCCGTCGTCGCCGCTGCCCCGGCAGACAACGTCAAGCGCCTCGAACCTGCGCCGGGCGATGTGGTGATTATGCTCGGTGGCCGCACCGGCCGTGACGGCGTCGGCGGTGCGACCGGCTCGTCCAAGGCTCACGATGAGGACTCGCTGGGCCGCTCCGGTGCCGAGGTGCAGAAGGGTAACCCGGTCAACGAGCGCAAGATTCAGCGCCTGTTCCGCCGCGAGGACGTCGCCACCAAGATTGTCCGCTGTAATGACTTCGGCGCTGGTGGCGTGTCCGTTGCGGTCGGTGAGCTGGCTGACTCCATCGACATTCACCTCGAGCGCGTGCCGCTGAAGTACGCCGGTCTGAATGCCCGCGAGATTGCAATTTCCGAGTCCCAGGAGCGCATGGCGCTGGTCGTGCGCCCGGAGGATGCGGACTTCATCATCGCCGCCGCTGCTGAAGAGAACATCGAGGCCGTCGCGCTGGCCGACATCACCGATACCGGTCGACTGCGCATGTTCATGGGCGACGAGGTCGTCTTCGACCTCTCCCGTGAGTTCATCGACACCAACGGCGCCGACCGCGCCCAGAACGTCGAAATGGTTGCTGCGGAGGGCGGCGTCGTAAAGCAGGCTCCGACGAGCGTACTGGAGTCGCTGCGTGCGGCGACGGCGGGCTCCCAGGAGGGCATGATCGAGCAGTTCGACTCGACCGTCGGCCGCTCCACCGTGCTCATGCCGTACGGCGGTGCGACGCAGAAGACCGACGAGCAGGCGTCGATCCAGACGCTGCCGGTCGATGGCGGCACAAGCACCGCGTCCGTCATGACCTGGGGTTACTCGCCATCGCTTGCCGACGAGTCCCCGTACCTCATGGGTTCCTACTCCGTCGTGGAGGCACTGGCTAAGCTCGCAGCGGCCGGTGGCGATCCGCGCGGTGCCTGGCTGAGTGTGCAGGAGTACTTCCAGCGCCTGGACCAGGACCCGCAGCGCTGGGGCGAGGTTGCGCAGGCTCTGCTTGGCCTGCTGGAGGCTCAGGACGGCTTCCAGGTTGCGGCCATTGGTGGTAAGGACTCCATGTCCGGCACCTACGGCGAGGACCTGCACGTGCCGGCGACCCTGGTGACCTTCGCAGTTGCTGCAATGGACGAGACCGACGCCGTATCCGCTGCAATCCCCGCAGGTAATTTCGACCTCTACCTGTTTGCGCACCAGCCGCTCGAGTCCGGGGAACCGAACTACGAGCAGCTCAACGAACTGTTTGCCGCTGTGCGGGAGCTGCGTCCGGCTGCGGCCTCGGCTGTTACCAATGCGGATCTGGCTGCGACCCTGGTCAACATGGCTGTGGGCAATGGCGTGGGCCTGGAGGCATCCCTTCCGGAGGCTCCGCTGGGCTCCATCGTTGTGGCTGTTCCGGCTGGTCAGGATGTTGAGGGTGCTGTTGAGGGTGCTGTGAAGATCGGTGCCACCGACGAGTCGGGCACGCTGCGCTTCGGTGAGGAGTCCTTCACTGTCGCCGAGGCTCTGGAGGCAATGGAGTCCGGTTACCGTGAGGTCTTCCCGCTCAATGACTACGAGGGCGAGGCCCTGCCGGAGTTCGCTAACCAGGTCAGCGAGACCAAGACCGACCTGCAAAGCCCGGGCAAGAAGGATGTCCACGTGCTGCTGCCGGTCTTCCCGGGTACCAACTCCGAGTACGACATGGCCGAGGCATTCGTCGCAGCGGGCGCTACCTACGAGTTCCACGTAATCCGCAACCTGACCCCGGCAATGCTGGCGGAGGACACGAAGGCGTTCATCGAGAAGCTTCAGGGCGCCGACATCCTGGCGTTCTCCGGTGGCTTCTCCCTGGGCGATGAGCCGGACGGGTCCGCCAAGTTCATCGCCGCGTTCCTGCGTTCCGACGATGTCGCAGCCGCCGTCAAGGAGTTCGTGGCCGACAACGGTCTTGTGCTCGGTATTTGTAACGGTTTCCAGGCGCTGGTCAAGTCCGGCTTCCTGCCGTACGGCGACCCGGCGCAGCTCCGCGAGGACTCGCCGACCCTGGCCCACAACCGCCAGCTGCGTCACGTGTCCCGCATCGCTACTACTCGCGTCGCGACCGTGGATTCCCCGTGGCTGCGCGATTTCGAGCCAGGTCAGACCCACCTCATGCCGGTTTCTCACGGTGAGGGCCGTTTCGTGGTTTCCGAGGACGAGGCTCGCCGCCTGTTCGAGGCCGGTCAGGTCGCTTTCCAGTACGTCGATGCCGACGGCGATGCCGAGGGCGTGCCGACGATGACAGCGCCAGCCAACCCGAACGGTTCTTCCTACGCCATTGAGGGCATTGTCAGTGCTGACGGCAGGATTCTGGGCAAGATGGGCCACCCGGAGCGTTTCCGTGAGGGTCTGATGCGCAACATTCCGGGCATTGGTGAGCAGGACATTTTCGGCAACGCTGTCCGTTGGGTCCGCGGCGAGTAGGACTGGTCTGGTGCTGTGCGGCGGATAGTCTCCGCCGCGCGTACAGCTTACGCTGCCACCCGCAGCTATAGCGGGTGGCGCAGTTGCAGCCTAAGACTCTTCCCGGGTTGCCCGGATTATGCCTCTGAACAGCGGATTTTGTAAAACTCCGCAGGATGAGTAAAGTATCTATTCGTTGCAGGGGCCGAGGGAATTACCCCAGAGTCGCTGAATAACAACAAAATGCGCCCGTAGCTCAACGGATAGAGCATCTGACTACGGATCAGAAGGTTAGGGGTTCGAATCCCTTCGGGCGCACAACGCAGACCCGCACCGGTAAGGTGCGGGTCTTTTTGTCTGCCCGACTTATCGATGGTTTTCCGGCACTTATGCGCGCGGTATTGGCTTTGCCTGCGCTCATATCGATGAGCTATTCACTTGTGGCCAGGCTATAGCTCATCGATATGTGAATACCTCATCGACAAGTGAATACCGCCCACGAGCCACCCATGAGCCCGTCCACCCGCAAGCCGCCCACGAGCCACCCATGAGCCACCCGCACCCGAATCCCCAAAACCTCAAACCCCAGCGCCTCAGTATTCGAAGCATCTCAAACTCGCAATATCCGACTAACGGTCTAGACTGTGGAACCATGATTCGTACTGAGTCCATTCTTGACCTTGCTACCGTAGCCTCGGGGCAGTCCCACGCCGACGCCCTACAGGGCTCCATCGATTTGGCGCAGACAGCGGAAAAGGCTGGTTATCAGCGTATTTGGTACGCTGAGCACCACAATATGAACTCCATCGCGTCCTCGTCGCCGGCAGTTCTTATCGCAGCCGTGGCTGCAAAAACCGAGAGCATCACCCTCGGCTCCGGCGGCGTCATGCTGCCGAATCATGCACCGCTGACGGTCGCGGAGCAGTTCGGCACGCTCGCGAATCTGTACCCGGATCGCATCGAGCTGGGGCTTGGTCGTGCGCCGGGCACGGACCAGGCCACTATGCGCGCCCTGCGGCGTGACCCGCGTTCGTCCGATTCCTTCCCGCAGGATGTGCAGGAGCTGCGCGGTTACCTCTCCGACGAGTCGCTGATCAAGGGCATCAACGCGATTCCGGGCCGCGGCACTCATGTGCCGCTGTACATTCTGGGCTCCTCGCTCTTTGGTGCTCAGCTCGCAGCGGCGCTCGGCTTGCCGTATGCGTTTGCTTCGCACTTCGCTCCGGACGCGCTTCGCGATGCCATCGCGGTCTACCGCGAGCAGTTCCAGCCTTCTGAGCAGCTGGATAAGCCGTACGCTTTTGCGGCCATGAATGTCATTGCGTCGGAAAGCGAAGAAGACGCACAGCAGCAGTACTTCGCTACCCGCAGGAACATGGTCAGGCGGTTCCTGAGTCGCGGTGGGCATCACCTCACTGACGATGAGGCGGAGATTCTGATGGATACCCCGCAGGGGCGTCAGGTGCAAAATATGTTCCGTCACACGGCGGTCGGCACGGTGGCGCAGGTGCGTGAGCAGATTGCGCAGTTCGGTGAGTACTCGACGGCGGATGAGCTGATTGTGGCTCATCAATCGCTGAAGGTTCCTGACCGGCTGCGTTCGGTGGAGCTCACCGCGGAGGCCGCGGGGCTGACGGCGTAAGGCTCCAGGCCCCGACCCCCGAGGCGCGCGGCCTTAAACTGACCCGCTTACTCCACTGCAGCCAGCGGCAGCGACTTTTCGCTGGCAATCTGCATGATTTCGGCGTTGGTGCGCTCGCGGAGGAAATCCGCAAGCTCCTCGCGGTTGCTCGCGCGTGTGGCCTCGGTCAGGGCGGCGGCAAAGTGCGGCTCCAGCGCTGCCACGGCCACGTAGCCGTCGGCGCTGGGGTAGAGGCCGTACGTCCACAGGCCGCCACCGAGTAGTCCGCCGGGCGCCGTCATGCCGTACTTCAGCGGCGCGGCACCGGCCTCACCCGCCTGCTTCAGGCCGATGCGGCAGTGCAGTCCAGGCTGCTTTACGACGTCCGCCCCAGCACCCGCCCGCTTAATCAACCCGGCAAGGGCAGCGGTGACCGCAAAGTGTGCACCCAGGATGTCGCCCAACAGCACTGGCGGCATGGCCGGGGGCGTGAGAGTTCCGGCCTCCGCCTGGTAGGTCAGGTCATGGCCAGGTGTTTCTGGAGCTTTGGTATCACCGACAATGTCGATATGCACCGGCCCATTCGGGCGCTCGTGGAGACCCGCCAGCCCCATGCGTTCCAGCGCGGAGGGGCGAACCGAGGTGATGACCACATCGGCCTCATCAATCAGCGAGCTCAGCTGTGCGCGGCCCTCATCGCTCTTCAGATCCGCCTGGATAATCTCGTGACCTGCGGACATAGCTTCATACCAGGGGCGGCCGAAGGAACCGAGCGGGTCGCCTGTGGGTGGTTCGACCTTAATCACCCGGGCGCCTAGCTGGCCCAAGTGCTGAGCGGCCAGTGGTCCCGGAACGTTAATGGCGAAGTTGACGACAGTGATGCCGGCGAGGCTGGTGTGCAGCTCGGGGGAAAACATAGTTCCACACTAGAACACATCTACCTGGCCGCCGACGCTTTCGGCCAACTTCAACTGGTTGATCCAATCGCCCTCTCCGACGCGCAGTCGGAAAACCGGGCGGTGAGCGGGGCGGGCCTCGTAGCGGACACGGGCAATCTGACCGGTTTTGGCCAGGTCCATAGCGGTTCCCTCGGTGGCCAACTGGGTGCGCGCGGCGGTGAGGCGCTCGATGACGTCGTCAAGCGCGGCGAGCACGGGTTCGGTGTTGTTCTCGCACCAGGACATGACCATGTCGGGAGCAGCGGCGGCGACGCGGGTGCAGTCGCGGAAAGAGCCGGCCGCCAGCGAAATGGCCAGAGGACCACCGGCTTCACCGGCGGCGGCAATTGCGTAGGCGGTCAGGTGTGGCATGTGGGAGATGCGGGCGACGCTAGCATCGTGGTGGTCGCTCAGCGCTGGAATGAGCTGACTGCCAAGAGCTGCTCCCAAGTTGGCGACCTGCGAAAAGACCTCAATCCAGCGCTCCGGGGCGGGCTCGCCCGCAACGTCGGCAGCGGCTGCCAGGTCGTAGGTGATGACCCAGGGGGCGCCGTCGAAAAGCCCTTCGAGTGTGGCGGACCAGCCCGCCTGCGCGGACCCCGCCATTGGGTGCGCGCCGACGAAGCGTTCCTCCATCCCGCGAGCGGAGACCTCGGCGGCGACGGCCGCCTTCACGGAGACCACATCCGTAATGCTACAGCTGGGGGCGTGCTCATTGATGGCGTCGAGCATCGTGCCGACGACTGTCATGGGGGTGCCGATCACGATGAGCGCGCGGCTAGCCTCAGCACGTTCGAGCGTGGCTTGAAGATCTGTACTGGCGTCGAATCCCTCCTTCGTGGCTTCCTCGACCGTTGCGGACGAGCGATTCCAACCGAAGCATTCGACATTATGAGCCCGCAGATCGCGCATCATGGAGCCACCGATGAGGCCCAAACCGAGGATGCATACCGCGGGTAGTTGTGCAGCTGACAGGGAGGACGAAGCAGGGGAGGGGGACTCGAAATTGCTCACCTGACAAGCATGACATACAGCGACTAGCGTTGTGGGTTATGAGCACGACCTTTTCCGGAGGGTACACCTCCGATGACGACCGCTCCTTCGCGGTTGCCGTAACTATGGGGGAGCGCGGTTGGCGCGTCGTCGACCTCGGGGACGACGCCACCGATTCGCTCGCTGACGCCGCACAGGCGCTGCGCAATCTGCGTTCGGAACGCGCTGCTGTCGGAATGCTCAATATCGACGACGACTACTTCATTCTCGTGCGCCAGGGAGTTGGGTCGCTGCGCGTTGTGCTTTCCGACGCTACCGCTGCCGTGACCGATGACATTGCGGCAGATGTGTTCGACGAGCTGGATCTGGATATCCCCGACCTCGACGAGGACGAGCTCGACGATGTCGATGCCTGGGCTGAGGGGGACATGGATATCCTCGCTGACCTGGGCTGTTCGGAGGAAGCCCTGGAGTCCATCTGTGACGATCAGTCGCTGTGGGCGTCCGAGCAGCTTCTGGCCATCGCTGAGGAGTTGGGGTGTGCCGAGGAGCTAGCCGATGTCGCCGACCTGGATTACGACGGCGACGATGACGACTACGACCCCTATGACGACTAACCCTGACAAAGGTAATCTGGCCGGGCGGCCAAGCGCCCTTACGACCAGCCAGCCAGCTGGTCGGCCAAGCGCCCTACCCCGTCGAAAACAGGACATTCTCGACGAAGAGTGGATGCGCCTGGCTATTGCCGAAGCTGCTCACACGGCGCCCGGGGATGTGCCGGTGGGAGCTGTGGTCGTGGATGCCGAGGGCAAGGTTGTGGGCCGGGGCTCGAACCGTCGGGAAGCTGATGGTGACCCGCTTGCCCACGCCGAAGTCATTGCGTTGCGCGAGGCCACCCGCGTCGTTGGTGACGGCTGGCGGCTGGAGCAGTGCACGTTGGTCGTGACGCTGGAGCCGTGCGTGATGTGCGCCGGCGCGTGCGTCATGGGGCGCGTGGGGCGCGTGGTCTTCGGCGCGTGGTCGCCCAAGACCGGCGCGTGCGGCTCTATCGCCGATGTCATCCGCGATCCCGCCCACGCGTTCACGCCGCAGGTGCGCGGAGGTGTGCTTGCCGACGAATGCTCCGTTTACCTGCGGGAATTCTTCGAGCGGCAACGGCAGTTGGAAGCGTGAGCGGGGTCACAGTTAGGTCACAATTCCCGTCGTGGCCGTGACGGGTCTTCATTTTCACGTACCGTCGGAACTAGTGGAGCTGCTAGACGGTGGCTCTAGAGAATAGATAAGTCGTTTACATAGGAGGCTTACATAATGAGCGAGCTGCAGAACAAGGCCGACGAGTTGGGCGGCAAGGTTAAGGAAGCTGCCGGCGACGCCGTTGGCAACGACGACCTGGCAAACCAGGGCAAGGGCGAGCAGGCTGCTTCGAAGGTCAAGCAGGGTGCTGAGGACCTGAAGGACAAGGCTACTGAGACCCTGGGCAAGCTGACTGACAAGTAAAGCGCTTAGTTCTCGGGTAGAGATAACCCCAACCGTCTCCGCGTCTGATATGCGGAGGCGGTTGGGTTCTTTGTGTTTCGATGGCCGGCTGCCAGCGTTGGGGCTGGCTACAGCTTCTGGGCCACCAGGTCATCCAGTGGTTCGGCGGACAGCAGGTACGGGGCGATCTCGAAGACGGTACGGGCACCGGTCTCGCCGGCCTGCTTCAGGCGGTAGGCAGCGCGACCGTAGGCAACCTGGACAGCTGCGGTGAAGTCGGGGTTGCGCTCCAGGTCGAGGCCGAACTCGATGACGTGACCGGAAGTACCGGCCTGGCCGCGGGTAATGACCTGGCCACCGTGCGGCATGCCCTGGTGGTCGCGGTCGAACTCCTCCTCGGAGATGAAGTCCACGATGGTCTCGTAAGGGGCAAAGTAATCCGGCATGGTCACGATGGTTTCGCGGATCTGCTCCTTGAGCTTGGCGTCCTCGTCGGCGTTGCCGGTCTCTTCAGCGACGACGAAGCAGTGGCGCAGGTGGCATTCGTTGCCCTTTAGGTCTGCGCCCTCGCCCTTCTTCACGGCCTCGATAGCTTCCGGGTTCGGCTTGGTGTACTGGACACCCTTCTTTACTCCCGGCACACGACGCACGGCATCGGAGTGGCCCTGCGACAGACCCGGTCCCCAGAAGGTCATCTGGTCTGCGCCCGGCAGGATAGCAGCGCCCAGGACGCGGTTCAGGGAGAACAGGCCCGGATCCCAGCCGGTCGAGATCATGGCGATGTTGTCACCTTCGCGGGCGGCGGCGTCCATGGCCGCGCGGTGCTTCGGAATCTCGTGGTGGTTGTCGTAGGTGTCGACCGTCGTAAAGTTCTTTGCCAGCTCAGGAGCCTGCTCCGGGACATCGGTGGCCGAGCCGAGGCACACGAACAGTACGTCTACCTCATCCTTGTACTTTTCGACATCCGCCGCCGGGAGTACGCGGGCCTCAGTGTCCAGCGAATCGCGACGGGAGAAAACGCCGACGAGTTCCATGTCCGGCTGGTCAGCGATGACCTTTTCGACGCTGCGGCCCAAATTGCCGTAGCCGATGATGGCGGAACGAATCATGAGGGAGAACCCTTTCTGTGTGGCTGTACTTCTGTGTTTAAGTTTCTAGATTTCAAGCTACAGACTATTCCTTCATATCTCAGCGGGCGTTGGCCACCCCGAATAGCGCGGTGGAGGGTTGAGGGGCTTGGGGGACGCGGGTTGAAGTGCGCCGTGAACTGCTTGGCGAAGGCCTGGCTACTCTGACCTGGGGATTTGGTAGATAAAGGGGCTACCTGTAACGTTTTCTAGCGGTGACGTGTCCGAGCGGCCGAAGGTGAAGCACTCGAAATGCTTTGTGCGGTAACCCCGTACCGAGGGTTCAAATCCCTCCGTCACCGCCAATAAAACCCCCGGTGGTTCCTTTAAATAGGAGCCCCGGGGGTTTTGCATTTAATCGGCCCTGATTGTCTGGGTGTGGTGGAGGTGTGGGAGGTGTCCGTCGTAAAGCGGCAAATGGTGAGGCACCCGACCTGGAGCGCCTAAATCACAAAAATAACATCAGTAACACACACCCCATTGTTCACGTTTATCCGGGAAGTCCGCTACTCTTAGCAAAAGTATTTCCGGTTTTTATGTCGTGCCCGCCCCCAATGACCGCGTCAGCGCCAGAGTTGATGTTGGCCAATCCGGGGTGGTCGCTAGCATCGGAGTAGCGAAGAGGCTTCAAACTGCAGGTGAAGTCCGAGGAAGTGCTTGGTTAGCGCGAACTTGGGGAAGCTGCAGTTGGGGGCGGTCCAGGCGAATATTAGACGTAAGGGAAACTTGACATGGCAAAGGCCTTGTTCAAACTCGGCAGGTTCTCCTACCTGCATAAATGGACTGTGATCATCGCGTGGTTCCTGATTTTGGCGGGGCTGGGCGGTGCAGTTGCCGCATTCCAGAAGGGGTTCATCGACCAGTTCTCGATCCCCGGCATGCCGTCGGCAACGGCTTCGCACGTGATTGAGGAAAAGTTCCCCGATGTTCCGAACCCAATTCGAGAGCAGCGTATTTATGTCGCCTTCGAGGCCCCCGAGGGGCAGAGGCTCGATGACCCACAGAATAAAGAAGCTGTTGACCAGGTCATTAACGGCATCCGCGACAATGTCGGCCAAATCGCCGACGATTTGCAGCTTCACAACCCGGTAGACCTCAATCCGAAGATGCAGGCGATGGTCAAGGAACAGGGCATGGCCGCTGGCCTGCCCAAGGATGTCGCCGAGGCCGATGCCAATGCCATGCGTACCGTGTCCGATGACGGTCGCTACGGTATTTCCACCTTCGTTTTCGATGCCAAGATGCCGCAGGACATCGAGCCGGAGAATATGCAGGCGCTTCTCGACGCGATGCAGGCCGGTCGTGACGCAGGTATCAAGGTCGAGGCCTCTGGTCCGGGCATGCAGCCCGCGATTGAGGTGGCTCCGACCTCGGAGATTATCGGTGTGACCGTGGCGTTTATCGTGCTGGTTGTCACCTTCGGCTCTCTGGTGGCTTCGTTCCTGCCTATTGTGACGGCGGTAGTGGGCATCATCATCGGTGTCTTCGGTGTGACATTGATGACCGCATTCACTGACGTCAACTCGATTACCCCGGTGCTTGCCGTCATGTTCGGCCTGGCTGTCGGTATTGACTACGCACTGTTCATCCTCTCTCGCTACAGGGCAGAAAGAGCCCGAGGGATGACCAACGAAGATGCCATCGGTATGGCTACCGGTACGGCTGGCTCCGCTGTGGTTTTCGCAGGTCTTACTGTGATTGTCGCGTTGGCGGCGCTGACGGTTGCCAAGGTGCCGTTCATGTCCCTGATGGGTATTTCGGCTGCAATCACGGTGGCCTTCACAGTGCTGGTTTCTCTGACCCTGCTGCCGGCAGTTATGTCTCTGCTGGGCGACAAGGTCTTCGCTGGCCGCGTGCCCGGTGTTGCTGGCAATCCCTCGCGTAATGCGCGCAAGGGACGCCGCTCTTCCTTCTTCGGCGAGATGACGATGGGGCGTCGTTGGGTCACCTTCGTGCACAAGGCCCCAGGGTTGTTCCTGGTCGGCTGTATCGTCTTGCTGTTGGCGTTGGCCTACCCGGCTATGCACTTGAAGCTGGCGCTGCCGTCGGACTCTACTGCGGCGAAGGACAGCACGAACCGCAAGGCCATCACCATGATTGAAGAGGGCTTCGGCGCGGGACGTAATTCGCAGCTCATCATTATTGCCAAGTCGGATGATGTGAAGCCCGATGCGCCGGTGCTCAAACCGCTTATCGAGTCCCTGAAGCAGACCAACCCGGAACTCTCTGACATCGAGGCCGCCCGCAAGGCTTCCTATAGCTACGCTGTCGACCAGTTCAAGTCCAACGTCGGTGTCGAGCACATCCAGATGATTGGCATGAATCATGACGGCACTGCGGTCAAGATGATTATGACCCCGAAGTCGGGTCCGCTCGATCCTGCGACCAAGCAGTTGATGAACGCGGTGCGCGATCAGCAGAAGCAGATTGAGCAAACCACCGGCCTATTCACCGGTGTCACTGGCCTGGTTCCTATCGAAATTGACATCACCGACCGTCTCCAAGGCGCAATGCCGCTCTACTTGGGCGTTGTCGTGGGTCTGGCAGTGATCCTGCTGCTGATGATTTTCCGTTCCCTGATGGTGCCGGTGACTGCCGGTGTGGGTTTCTTGCTCTCTGTCGCAGCCGCATTCGGTGTCACGGTGGCATTTTTCCAGGATGGCCTCTGGGGTGTGATTAGCACTCCGGGTCCGCTGGTCAGCTTTGTGCCAATCTTCCTCATTGGTGTGACGTTCGGTTTGGCCATGGACTATCAGGTCTTCCTGGTTTCCCGCATGCGCGAGCATTACACCCACAACAAGGGTGAATCCTCGCCAGAATCGAAGTACAACGCGGTCGAAGAATCGGTCGTTGAAGGCTTTACTCTTGGCGCTCGTGTGGTCACGGCCGCTGCGATTATTATGATCTCCGTCTTCGCGGCGTTCGCCGGGCAACCCCTGGCGATCATCAAGGTATTCGGTTTCGCGCTGGGTGCCGCAGTGCTTTTCGACGCCTTCGTTATCCGCATGACCTTCATCCCGGCAGCCATGTTCCTGCTTGGCCGCGCTACTTGGTACATGCCGAAGTGGCTGGACAAGGTGTTGCCTTCTGTGGATGTCGAAGGCTCTGCCCTGGAAGAGGTTTCCGAGGAACTGGTGGAGAAGGGCCGCCGCGAGCGTATGGCTCGCGGTGAGTCCCTGTTGCCCGAAAGCGAAGGCGCTGGGCGTGGCTTTGGCGGGGCTGACGCTGACGAGGACGAAGCAGACAGTGCCGATGGTGAAGTCGGTGCTGGTGCAGAGGGCGCGGCCGCTGCAACGGGCGCAGCTGGTGGTACTGCTGTGGCTGTCGCGACCAAGAAGCGTAACCGCTGGATTCCGAAGCGGAAGAAGGCAAAGCTGAAGGAGCTCGAACCCGCTGACCAGGCTGAGCAGGCCGAACGCTCTGAGCAGGCCGAACTGTCCGCCCCTACGGCGCCTTTTGATCCGGAGCAGCCGGCACAGCCAGAGCAGCCAGAGCAGGCGGAGCCGACCGAACAGCTCATGCAGCCCGCGCCAGCTGAACCAACCGACGCCCAGCCGAACCCGGAAAATGCCAAGGACGTCGAGGTCCGCCCGTACTACAGCCCGGCTCGTAAGCGGAAGAAGATTACGGTTGCGGAACTGATGAAGCGCGAAGGACTCGAAGAGGAAGCGCCACGTCGTAGCCGCGCCGTGTGGGACCCGGAAAACGCTGCCCAACCCGAGGAAAACGACAGCGCTGAGTAACTCGCGAATAGCACCCAGGTAACCTCAAGGCATTAGCACTGGACCACAACCAAGGAGCTTCATGTCGCAGTCGAGGACGACGGGCTTTGACGTCGTAAAGCAAATCGAAGGCGCGCGCGGACGTGCTGGCACCATCCACACCCCGCATGGCGATATTGCTACGCCGGCGTTCATTCCGGTCGGCACGAAGGCGACCGTGAAGACGCTCACGCCCGAGCAGGTGCGATCCACCGGCGCGCAGGCCATGCTGTCGAACGCGTACCACCTGTACCTGCAGCCCGGCGAGGAAATCGTCGACCAGGCCGGCGGGTTGGCAAAGTTCTCCAACTGGAACGGCCCGACATTCACCGACTCCGGCGGATTCCAGGTGCTCAGCCTCGGCGCGGGTTTTAAGAAGACCCTCGCGATGGACGTCACCGGCATGCAGAAAGACGACATCGTCGCCGAGGGCAAAGAGCGCAACGCGTTCGTCGACGAGGACAGCGTGACTTTCCGCTCGCACATCGATGGCTCCGAGCACCGCTTCACGCCGGAGGTGTCCATGCGTATCCAGCACGCGCTGGGCGCCGACATCATGATGGCGTTCGACGAGCTCACCACGCTGATGAACACCCGCGGCTACCAGGAGGCATCCGTCGAGCGCACGCACCGCTGGGCGCGCCGTTGCCTGGAGGCTCACAACGAGCTGACAGTTTCGCGCGGTCAGGTCGATGCGCATGTCCATTCGCTTGACGACGGCCAGTTGCCCATCCAGCAGTTATTCGGTGTCGTGCAGGGTGCGCAGTATGAAGACCTGCGCCGCAAGGCCGCGCGCGGGCTGGTGGAGCTCTCCCGCGAGTTCGAGGACGCCGGCCAGCTCGGCTTCCACGGCTATGGCATTGGTGGGGCGATTGAGAAGCAGAATCTGGGCCTGATCTGCGGTTGGGTCAACGACGAGCTTCCCGACGACCGCGCCCGCCACCTACTGGGGATTTCCGAGCCGGACGATATTTTTGCCGCTGTCGAGGCCGGTGCCGACACCTTTGACTGCGTCGCTCCGACTAGGCTTGCCCGCCGTGGTGGTGTGTACACGCTCGATGGCCGGATGACCTTGACGAATGCCCGCTTCAAGAACGACTTCCGCCCCGTGGATGCGGAGGTGCCCTCCTACACTTCGCTGAATTATTCCCGGGCCTACCTGCATCATCTGTTGAAGGCCAAGGAGTACCTGGCTGGCACGCTGTGCACGATTCACAACCTGTTTTTCATGGTGCAGCTGGTGGAGAACATTCGCGCTGCGATCCTGGAGGACCGGTTCTTCGAGTATCGCGATGAGTTTATGGGCCGCTACTACGCCAACGGTGGCCGTGCGGTGGGGAATTAGGGCTCGGCTGGGGGCTGGGGTGTGCTGGGGAGTGCTTGGGTCGGTTGGGCTGTGGCTGGGCTGGGGCTAGGCTTCTGCCTTTTCGCACTTCACGACAGCCATGTCACTTCGTGCCATCTGTGGAGGTGGCATGAGGTGACACCAGTGGCGTGAAGTGGCAGGGAACACCCGAATCAGTCCAGTGGCGTGAAGTGGCGGCTGGGCGGGCCCGGGGGAAGCCCAAAACTAGACCTAGCTCTACTGCGCGAGGCAGTCTCAACCGGCATCATGGAGGACATGATCACGGTTGAACGACTCAGCAAGAAGTACGGTTCGAAATTAGCCGTCGATGACCTGTCCTTCACCGTTCCCGACGGTGTAGTGACAGGTTTTCTCGGCCCAAATGGCTCCGGCAAGTCCACCACCATGCGCTGCATGCTGGGCCTCGATACCCCGACCACGGGCCAGGCCTTGTTCACCGGGACGGATTCCCAGGGCAACACCTACAGCAACCAGCCCTTTTCCACGCTGAAGAATAAGCCCAGCATCGCCGGTGCAATTCTGGATGCCGGTTGGCACAACAAGGCTCGTTCGGGCCGCGCTCATCTGCGGGCCCTCGCCCGCGGCGCCAGCATCCCCGACACCCGCGTGGAAGAGTGCCTTGAGCAGGTCGGCATGACCGAGGCGGCGAAGGACAAGGTCGGCGGCTACTCGCTGGGCATGAAGCAGCGTCTGGGAGTGGCAGCGGCTCTGCTCGGCAAGCCGCAGCATCTGATTTTGGATGAGCCGGTCAACGGCCTGGACCCCGAAGGCGTCTCGTGGATGCGCCACACCATCAAGGCGCTGGCCGCTCAGGGCTGTGCTGTCCTCGTGTCGTCGCACCTCCTTTCCGAGATGCAGCTCACCGCCGACCGCATCGTCGTCATCGGGCGCGGCCGCATGATTGGCGAGTACAGCATGGATGAGTTCCTCGCTGACGGCACGGTCATCGAAGTTGAGGTCGATGATCCGGCTCGGCTGCTGCAGGCGTTAGGGCCGGTGGCGCAGGGGGTTGACGTCGATAAGCAATTGCGCATTCCGCTTTACGACGGCATCAGTGAGCAGCAACTCCGCCGCGACATTGCGGCTGCTGCCTTGCGTGAGGGGCTATTGGTGACGCGGTTGCACACGAAGCGCGACAACCTGGAGGAGAAGTTCCTGGCTGCGACCCAGGAATCGCAGGAGTACCGCGCGCAGGCGATTGGGCAGTAGGGGAGTGACTGAGATGAGTTTTGGAAACGCTTTGCGGTCGGAATGGACGAAGCTAGCCAGCCTGCGTGGCACGTGGGTCTATGTGGTGCTGTTGGTCGGCTCGATAGCTGGGCCGATGGCGGCTTTCAGCATGGCGGCGGATGCTGGTGCGACCGCTGATTGGGAATTGCTGCTGTTGGGGACCGTGATCTTCAACATGATCGTGATTGCCTTTGGTGGCTCCACCCTGGCGGGTGAGTACAACGATCAGATGAATGCGCATGCGTTCTTGACGCAGGACCGAAGGAGCCTGTGGCTTTCGGCACGGATGACGCTGACGCTTGTGCTGATTGCTGTCTGTTGGGTCATTGGTGTGGCGCTTGCTTGGTTATCGGTGACGGTTTCCCCGCGCGTGGAGTTCAAGGGCGGCGACGCTGCCACGGACATGCTCGCCGGAGTGCTTGGCTTTGTAGTGTTTGGACTAATCGCGATGTCGCTGGGAGTGTTGACGCGCTCGCGCGTGGCCGCTGTCGCTATTCCGCTGGTGTGGATTCTGGTGGTGGAAAGCATGCTGGAGTTCGCGGCGCTGGCGTATGCGATTTTCCGGCCATTATGGCTGGTCACGCCGGGTGCACGCATTCAGCAGTTGTCAACGCAGCTGGGCGGTATGATGACAAACCCGGAGAATCCACGCACTGGGTTTGAAGCCGGGATGACGCAGCCAATGTGGTTCAACATCGTGGTGCTGGTGGCCTGGATTGTTGTGGCTGTTGGCGTTGCTCATTGGGTCAATGCCAAACGGGATGTGAAGTAAAAGCAAAAAGTGCCGCGACTTCTTCGCTTCTCAGGCGAGGTCGCGGCACTTTTTTCGTCGTTAAGCGGGAACGTGCATGTCGTAGTAGCCTTCGCGACGCTTGACCCACGCGATGACGGCGTAGGTGAGTGGCATGACTACGATCTCGACGGCGGTCTTCCAGATGAAGCCGACGATGACGTAGTTGACGAAGGTGCCCCAGGTGTCGATGCCGATCGCGGTGGCGGCGATGGAGCAGAAGATGAGCGTATCGACGAACTCGCCGACCACAGTCGAGCCCATCAGGCGCGCCCAGAGGGCCTTTTCGCCCGTGCGCTTCTTAATGGCGTTGAGCGACCAGGCGTTGAGCAGCTGGCCGACGACATAACCGGCCAGACCTGCGAGAACAAGCTGCGGTACGGTGCCGAGCACGGTGGTGAATGCTTCCTGATTTTCGTACCACGGTGCCGCCGGGAGCTTGATGGCGGCAAAGAAGCAGAGCATTGCGCCGGCGAGGATGGCGAAACCGGTCCACACGGTGCGGCGGGTGGCTTTGTAGCCGTAGCACTCGGAAAGCACGTCGCCGATGACGTAGCTCAAGGGGAAGAGGAAGAAGGCACCGTCGGTGGCCAGGCCGAAGATTTCCACGCCCTTGGTGGCGGTGATGTTGGAGACGATCAGCACGCCGATGAAAATGGCCGTGAACATCGGGTACAGCGATTTTGGTACCGGGATGTGGCGTGGCGTGGTTGCTGTGGATTCGGACTTTACTGCGTTCTCGGGCGCGTGCGAGGTGCTCACAGCGGCAGCCTCGGCGTTGCCCGGCCCAGACTTGGGCAGGTTTTCGTTATTTGTCACGGGAGGGAATGTTACCTGCCGCTCAGGGCTCCAAGCGAGTGCCGATGAAGTCTTCGAGGCCGACTCTGCCTCTCATCCTCTAACTCCTGTGGGTTTGAGTCCGCAGGAGTTAGAGGATGAGCGGGTTTAATTATTTGTTTTCTTAGCTCCACGCTTACTGCGCATTCCGTTAACAATAAATGTAAAACAGCTTACAATCAGGCTGGCAAGAGCGATTAAGCAGTAGAGCAGCGCGCGATCTGTCTTTGCCGTAATAGCTGCTGTACTCATAACGGCAGTCTGGTTAGCTAGTTTGCTCAATGTGTACATCCCATTTGCGATGCCCAGGAGACAGAGGAGGCTCACGACTAGTCCGATAATGGAAATCGATGCTAGCCAATTTACGCGCAAACGTGATGACATTGTTCTCCTCTAAAAGATCCGCTTACAAAAAGTCACGCATACATTAACCCTTGATTTTATTGAGAGGTCATGAATGCCTTTCGAGTAATAGATGAATTTCCTCCAAGATGATTTGAATTATTCAACCGGAGATCTTTCCCCAAGATTTCAACTATCATCTTGGGGTCTCGCTAACATATTCCTGTGACCAGTTCCCAACGGTTGACTAATTCCACTTTACCCACCGGCCGCTACGCCCCTTCGCCGACCGGTCGGCTGCACCTGGGAAACCTGCGCACCGCGGTTCTCGCCTGGGCGCACGCCCGCGCGCAGGGCGGTCGCTTCATCGTGCGTATCGAAGATATCGACCGCCAGCGCTCCCGCCCCGAGTATGAGGCGCAGCAGCTCGCCGATCTCGAGGCCATCGGCATAGACTGGGATGGCGCCCCGGTCCGCCAGTCAGAACGCTCTGACCTGTATGAATCCGCGCTCGCCGACCTCACGCAACGCGGCCTGACTTATCCCTGCTTCTGCACGCGCCGTGAAATCCTCGCCGCCTCCTCCGCGCCGCATGGCGTGCCAGGGCAGTATCCCGGCACGTGCCGTTCGCTTGACGACGAGCACCTCTCCGCGAAAAAGGCCGAATTTGCGGCGGCGGGGAGAAGGCCGTCGATACGCCTGAAATCGCAGGTGAGTGAGGGGGCCGCGACCGATGAGCTGTATGGCGAGATTGCCGCTCCGATCGATGACTTTGTCCTCCAGCGTGCCGATGGCATGTGGGCCTACAACCTGGCGGTCGTCGTCGATGATGCCGAGCAGGGTGTCACCGAGGTTGTGCGTGGCGATGACCTGATGTCCTCGGCCCCGCGGCAGGCGTACTTAGCCGGATTGCTCGGTCACACCGCACCTTCGTTCGTGCACGTTCCGCTGGTGGTGAACTCTGAAGGGCGGCGACTGTCCAAGCGCGATGGCGACGTGACTCTCGGCGAGGTGTCGGTGGATGCAGCGCAGCGGTGGATTCTGGATTCGCTGAGCGGTGGCGGTGATGCTAGCGATGGCGGCGGGAGCGTAGAGCTCGACTCCATCGCTGACCTCCCGGAAGCCCTGCGTGCGGGTCTGGAAATTCCTCGCGAACAGGTGATTTTCTAGGGGCTGCCGAGAACTACGGCTAGTACATACGTTAGGGGCAAGAGTGCGAATGCAACTAGTGCCGCCACGATTGTCAAACCGTTTGCCCGGGCCTTCAGTGCTGCAAGAAAGCTAACCAGGCCGAATCCGAAGACTCCGACGGCGAGGGGGATTGTCCAGGCATCGGAGAGCGCAGTGCTGACGAAAAACAGTCCAATGTAGCAGGTCAAGGCTAAGAGAAGTGCAGCAACTGCAAAATTGCGGGAGCGGTTCATGATATGGGTCTTAGGATTCCGCTAGAGGATCTTTGCCACCTAATTTCATTTCGAAGCGTTTGTAATCCTCGAGGGATGCGAAGTGGCGAGAATAGATGTCGATGTCTGTATCGACGCGACCGTAAAGAGCGGGGGCGACATCGACGATGTGGCGCAACGTGACAGATCCTCCCGAGTGGGAAGGATCTTCTGGGGCTAATTCATTTTCGTGGGCTAATGCTTCGACCTGCGCGTATGCGGCGCTATCAGAATCGGCAAAGACAATGTATAAGTCCTCACGGAAGAAGCTCTCATTCGCCGAGGTTGAATCTCTTTGCTTTGTTAACTCAAAAACTGCAATTCCGATGTATGGTTCCATCTATTTTTCCGTTCTTCGATTGCCCCCTAGTTCAGTACGAATTTGAGGCTTTCTTACTGGACGCCACGTTTACTCGAATTGATAAACATTGGATTGTTGCTGAAACCTGCGCTTACCCTATCACTGCCGATACCCTCGGGACATGCCTACTCTTCTAGTCGTCCACCATTCCCCGACCCCGCTCCTGCAGGAGGTCTTAAGTCACGCGCTCGAGGGCGCCAACGATCCCGCGCTAGAGGGCGTGGATGTCAAGGTTGTCGAGGCTCTCGACGCCACCATTGACGACCTGACCAGCGCCGACGCCATCCTGCTCGGTACCTCCGCCAACTTCGGCTACATCTCCGGCGCGCTCAAGCACTTCTTCGACACCACCTTCCGGGAGGCACAGGAAGTTACCAAGGGGCTGCCATTTTCCTACTGGATCCGCGGCGGCTTCGACACCACCGGCGCGGAAAACGCCATGAAAACCATCACGACCGGCTACAAGTGGGAGCTTGCGGCCGAACCCGTCGTGTTCGTCGGTTCGCTTGACGACGACATCTCCGACCGCCTGGTAAATCTCGGTGGCACCATGGCTGCCCAAATTTTGGGCTGATTGAAGATTTAGTGTCGAGGCCGTGAAATAATGGCCGGGTGAATGATTCAGGGGCACAAGGGTCGCAAGTGACGTCATCAAGCGAGAAAAACCGCAAGCCCATGATGAGTCTGCTGGGGCCTGCTTTTGTGGCGGCGATTGCCTACGTGGACCCCGGAAATGTGGCTGCGAACCTGTCCGCGGGCGCGAGCTATGGGTATCTGCTGCTGTGGGTGTTGGTGGTGTCCAACCTCATGGCGATGGTTGTGCAGTACCTGTCGGCGAAGTACGGCCTGGTGACGGGGCGGTCGCTGACCGAAGGTGTCGCCGACCGCTTCGGTTCGAACCGGCCGGGGCGGCTGGCGTACTGGGTGCAGGCCGAGATTGTGGCGGCAGCGACGGATGTGGCGGAAATTATTGGTGGCGCCACGGCGCTGTACCTGCTCTTTGGGACGCCGATGCTGCTTGGCGGTGTCATTGTTGGCGTGGTCTCGCTGGGGCTGTTGTTGCTTCAGGGTGGGCGTTCGCAACGCACTTTTGAGGGCGTGATTGTGGCGTTCCTGCTGGTCATTACGGTGGGGTTCCTGGCCGGGCTGTTTGTCACGGGCCTGAGTCTCGGGGAGATGGCCAGCGGAATTCTGCCACGCTTCCAAGGCGCGCACACCGTGGTGCTGGCGGCATCCATGCTGGGTGCGACCGTGATGCCGCATGCGGTCTACCTGCACTCCGGGCTGGTGCGCGACCGCGAGTACAAGGTGGAAGATGACTCCTCGCTGCGCCAGCACCTACGGGCCACGCGTATCGATGTCTTCGGTGCCCTCGTGCTGGCTGGGTCGGTGAATATCGGCATGCTGTGTCTCGCGGCCGAAGCACTTCCGGGAGTGGAGGGGACTGACTCCATCGAAGGCGCTCACGCTGCCGTGACCAGCGTGCTTGGCCCCGTGGTGGGCGTGCTCTTCGGCGTTGGGTTGTTGGCCTCCGGGCTGGCATCGTCCTCTGTCGGTTGCTACGCCGGTGACCTGATTATGCGCGACCTGCTGAAGGTGCACGTGCCGTTGCTGGTGCGCCGAATAGTCACCATCATTCCGGCGCTGCTCATTATCGCCAGCGGCGTGGAGCCGACGTGGGCGCTGGTGCTCAGTCAGGTGGTGCTGTCGATTGGCATCCCGTTTGCGCTGGTCCCGCTGGTGCGCATGACCTCCTCGCGTGCCGAGATGGGCATCTGGGCCAACACCCCACTACTGCGCCGGGTCGCGTGGGTTATCTGCGGGCTCATCATCGCGCTCAACGTGGCGCTGGTGGTCCTGGTGCTGACGGGGAAGGGGTAGCTTCCGGGAGGGGGAGGTGGGGGCCTCGTCGTAAAGCGTGCGGGAGATGGTAGACAAAGCTGTCTAGTTGGTGTTAGGGTGGGCGGCACGATCACAAGATATCGACGAGAAATGGCCTTTGACAGCGTCGATAGGCAACCGCCCGATTCGCGGACCCGGTGCCCCAAAGGAAGATCAGCCCCACAGACCGCCTGCGGGGAAGAGCGAATAGGAGCGCCAAATGCACACCTCAATAAGCGACGTCCACATCATCCACCTCAGCCGTCACACCGCTGACCTTCTCGTCGACGGCCGACCCGTCGCCATCCGACTGCAAGAAGTCGACATCGACCCCCACTCCCGGAATCTCGTCCAACTCCCCGTCGACCCCGCCTTCTACGCCACCCTCCGCGGCCAACAACGCGCCGACTACCTCAGCGCCCACGTCCGCGACGGCGTGCGCTACGGCCGCATCCTCTGGCACGAGCTTGACGACGGTCGCCACTTCCTCACCATCCCCACCATCGGCGGCTACCACGTGCACCAGGTCTTTGAGGTCCGCCGCAGCCGCGAAGGAGTGTGGAGCCGGCACTGAGCTGCTGGTTTCGTGCGCGTGCCTGGCGTGATGAGCGCGGCGCGGATGCGCGCGGGAACCTCTCCGCCTAGCCTTGGGCTATGCAGGTACGAGACTCCGCAACACCCCCGTTCTGGCCCACCGAAGGCGAAGGCGACTTCTACACCGACGCCGCCGCAGCCGTCGACCGGCTCACCGAAATCCACCGGGCAGGGATGGCCTACCTAGTCGAGCAGTACACCGCCGCCACCGAAGGAAATTCCGGGAGTGGGCCGGTGCGCGCCTACTACCCCGAACTACGCTTCACCGTTCCAGCCGGCAGCGCCGTCGAGGATGTCGACCCCTCCCTGTCACACGGCTTCGTCGACCGTCCGGGAGTGTATGCCACCACCATCACCCGCCCGGTGATGTTCCGCACCTACCTCATCGAGCAAATCACCGACCTGCTCGCCAACCACGGCGGCGAAGTCGAGGTGCGCGTCTCCGACCAGCCCATCCCACTCCGGATGTGCCGCGGCTTCGATGCGGCCGCCGAGGAAGCGGCGGGGAGGGAAGGGGCGTCGGCAAGCATGCTGGCGGCAGTGGAGAAGACGTTTACCCCCATCGACTCCGCCAGCATCGACGACACCATCGCCGACGGCGAAGCCGACTACCTGGGCCTTCTCATCAAGCCTTTGAGCCTCTTTACCGCCCAGCGCATCGACCTCGCCCTCCAGCGCCTCGAGCACTACACCGGGTCGCACGCCGCAAACATCCAGCGCTTCGTGCTATTTACCAACTACCAGCTGCACACGGACGTGTTCCTCGAATACGCCGCCACCCTCACTCCCGGAAATCCGCACGGGTACACGGCGCTGGCGTGCCCGGGTGGGCAGCGCTACGACATCGGCGCCATCCCCACTCCCGGAATTTGCCGTCAGCACGCGCACGCCTCGCAGATGCCGGCGTACCACCTGCTTCGCGACGACCAATGCGGCATCACCATCATCGACATCGGCGTCGGCCCCTCGAATGCCAAAACCATCACCGACTGCCTCGCCGTCACGCGCCCGCACTGCTGGATGATGGTCGGACACTGCGCCGGTCTCGACGGCCGCATGCGCATCGGCGACATGATTCTCGCCAACGGCTACGACCGCGCCGACGGAGTCCTCGACAACTACGTGCCCCTGGAAAAACCCATCCCGCCAATTGCGGAAATCCAGCTCGCCGTCACCAACGCGCTCGCCCGCGTCTCCGGGCTTTCCGGCGACGAACTGAAAAAGCGCCTGCGCACCGGCACCGTGCTGTCGACCTCCGATCGCAACTGGGAGTGGCGCTCCCAGACCGACCTCTACCGGGAGCTGCAGAAATCCACCGCCATCGGCGTCGAAATGGAATCCGCCACCATCGCCGCCAACGGCTACCGCTTCCGCGTGCCCTACGGCGCGCTGCTCAGCGTCTCCGACATGCCACTGCACGACAAACCCAAACTCCCGAAATCTGCCCGCGAGTTCTACCAATCCTCCAAGGAGGAGCACCTCATGGCCGCCGTGCGCGCGTGCGAGGACATGGCCACCGCTCCCGACACCCTCCACTCCCGGAAGTTGCGTCGGCCGGTGGGAGAGGTTGCGTTCCGGTAGGGCACTTTCGGGAGTGCGTCGTCAAGCCCGTTTGTGCAGATTGTGCATGCTTTACGACGGCTGTGGACAACGCCAAAAAGCGATTGAAGCCGCCCACTCCCGGAAACTAGCCTTAGCCCCATGACGACATTGGGACTGCTCAGCGCGCTGGCGACACGGGGGATTGACGTGCTCGCCGACCTGCGCGCCGCACTCCCGGAAAAATCCACCGGGCACCGGGAGTTGGCAGCCAGCATCGGCTTCGACCCCTTCCGCCTCAAGCGCCTGCTGCGCTGTGCCGAGCGGCTGTTCGGCACGGTCGAGGGCGATATGGATGTCGAATCCCGCGACAAAGCCGTCGCGATCGCCCGGGAGCTGAAGCTGTCGCTGGACACGGTGATGCAGATCGACAAGCGCTCCGGGCAGCTCAACAACGTCGAAATCCGGGAGTACTACCGCCTGGACTTCACCCGCGCTGCCGCGGCCTACGACTTCGAGGGCCTCGACACCTATATGCGCACCAAGGTCAAGGAGCTCAACCGCACCGACGAGCCGCCGCAGCACCTGCGCGCCCACGTCTCCCGGAATCCGGACATCCGCGGGATGAAGCATCTGCAGGTCACTGGTCCGGCGAACATGATTGACGACCTGGTCGCGCCGCTGACCGTGCGCGCAGCTGAAATCGCCAAAGCGCACGAGGATTACACCCGGGATCGGTGCGTCGGTCAAGCGCTGGCGGAACGCTTGGCGCACGGGTCGGAGGGGCCGCTTGACGACGTCGACAAGCTCCGTTACCAGCCCGCGCTCATCGTAACCGCGCAAGACATCGTGGAGTACAGCCCGCGGTTTGCGTCGACCTCCAACGGCTCCGTCCTCACTCCCGGACAATTCGTCGAGGCATTGCTCGCGGACACCGGCTGGGTGCTGGTCTACGACGAGCACAACACTCCGACCGACCTACTCCCGATACACAACCCGCGCCTGGCGACGGAGGAACAGCGCATCGCGATGATCCTCGACAACCCCATCTGCGCGTGGCCCGGGTGCCCGCGCCCCGCCCATGCCGGGCAGGCCCATCACCTGGTCGCCAGGAAAAACGGCGGCGCCACGACTATGGAAAACATGGTCATGACCTGCAAAGAACACAACGCCGCCAACGATGACGACAGGCAAGGCCTCAACGGGCACCTCGAGCGTGACGACGGCTCCGGCGCGGTCTACCGCCACCCGCCGTCTCCGCACGCGCCGCCCGAATTCAACCTTGCCTTCCCGACAGCTCTCGCGGGGCGGGCCTACTCGGGCTACCGTCAGCGCGAATAGCTTTACAGATATACCCGTAGGGGGTATACTTTGGGGTATGGCTAATCAAACTTTTACTGTTACTGGCATGACATGCGGACACTGCGAGGCATCGGTGCGGGAGGAAGTCTCTGAACTCCCGGGAATCACTGATGTCCAGGTTGACCGCTCCCGGAATTTCCTTTCCGTGACCTCGAATGCAGACATTGACACCGCTGCCGTAATCGCAGCAGTGGATGAAGCTGGCTACAAGGCGGTCGCAAACTAAACCCCCAAAGAGGAAAGCGGATGTCTGAGCAGCAACTTCTCACCCTTGATATCCCCGTCGGCGGGATGACGTGTGCGTCGTGCGCAAACCGTATCCAACGCAAGCTGAACAAACTTGATGGCGTTAACGCGAGCGTGAACTATGCGACCGAGAAGGCGCATGTGGAGGCGCCGGCGGACATCAACCCGCAGCAACTGATCGACACAATCGTGGCAGCGGGGTACACCGCTGAGCTTCCGCAGGAGGAGCCCGAACAAGAACCGGGTGCTGCTCCCGAAGGGAAAGACCGGGAGCTGGAAGACCTGCGCAACCGAGTCATCGGCGCTGTCATCCTCACCGCTCCCGTCATCGCAATGTCGATGATCCCTGCCCTCCAGTTCACTAATTGGCAGTGGCTGTGTCTCACGCTCTCGGCGCCGGTCTTTGTGTGGGCCGGCTGGCCATTCCACCGCGCGACACTGAAGAATCTGCGTCATGGCGAGGTCACCATGGACACGCTGATCACTATGGGGACGACCGCTTCGTTCCTCTGGAGTGTGTGGGCGTTGTTCTTCGGGCGTGCCGGGCTGCCGGGGCTCAAGCACGAGTTCCACTTCACGGTCACTCCTGGTGATGCCGATATGAACATCTACCTCGAGGCGATGGCCGGCATCATCATGTTTGTGCTGATTGGTCGTTACTTCGAGAAGCGCTCCAAGCGCAACGCCGGTCAGGCACTCCGGGAGTTGATGAAGCTTGGCGCCAAGGATGTCTCCGTTCTCGAAAGTTCGGGAGTGGAGAAGCGGCTGCCCGTGGAACAGCTCCGTCCGGGAGTGGTGTTCGTCGTTAGGCCTGGTGAGAAGATCGCGACGGACGGCGTTGTCGTGGAGGGCGCGTCGGCGGTGGATGCGTCGATGCTGACCGGCGAACCGATGCCTGTCGAGGTCGGCCCTGGCGATGAGGTGACGGGGGCGACGATCAATACGTCAGGGCGGCTGCTCGTGCGGGCGACGCGCGTGGGCTCGGAGACGCAGTTGGCGCAGATGGCGGCGATGGTCGAGGCGGCGCAGACGGGTAAGGCGCCGGTGCAGCGGCTGGCGGATCGGGTTTCGGGAGTGTTCGTGCCCGCCGTCATCGCGATCGCCGCGGTCACGCTGGGCGCGTGGTTGTTTACGGGGCACGGCGCGAGTGAGGCGGTCACGGCTGCGGTCGCCGTGCTCATCATCGCGTGCCCGTGTGCGCTTGGCTTAGCGACGCCCACAGCGCTCCTGGTCGGCACGAGTGAAGGTGCCAAGGTTGGTGTGCTGCTGCGTGGCCCGGAGGTGCTGGAGTCGGCGCGGAAGGTCGACACGGTTGTGCTGGATAAGACCGGCACGGTGACTACGGGTGTGATGGAGCTGACGGAGGTCCCTCCCACTCCCGAAAATCTGCTGCCGCTTGCCGCTTCGGTGGAGGCGGCGTCGCACCACCCGATTGCGCAGGCTATTGTGCGTGCGGCGGATCCGGATTCTCTACTCCCGGTTTCGGATTTCCGGGATATTCCGGGAGTGGGGGTTGAAGGCACCGTGGGTGGCCACCGCATCGAGGTCGGCCGCTCCGGGGAAAATTCCGGGAGTGGGGGGACGGTGGTTGCGGTGCGCCGCGACGGCGAGCTCCTGGGCACGTTGGAGGTGTCGGATTCGGTGAAGCCGACGTCGGCGGCTGCGGTCGCGAAATTCCGGGAGTGGGGGGTGCGGCCGATTCTGCTGACCGGCGACGCCGCCGGCCCGGCGTTTCGGGTCGCAGATGAGGTCGGTATTGCTCGCGAGGATGTGATTTCGGGAGTGATGCCGGAGGATAAGGTCGCGACGATTGAGAAGTTGCAGGCTGGCGGCGCGTGTGTGGCGATGGTCGGCGATGGCATCAATGATGCTGCGGCTCTTGCGCAGGCGGATTTGGGCATGGCGATGGGCACGGGCACCGATGTGGCGATGGAGGCTGCGGATATCACGCTGGTGCGTGGTGATTTGTTGGCGGCTGCGGATGCGCTGCGGTTGTCACGCCGGACGCTCCGCACGATTCGTTCGAATCTTTTTTGGGCGTTTTTCTACAACGTTTTGGCAATTCCTGTCGCCGCGCTGGGGTTGTTGAATCCGATGTTGGCTGGCGCTGCGATGGCGTTTTCGTCGGTTTTTGTGGTCGGCAACAGTCTGCGTCTGCGCGGTTTTTCTCCGAGTCAACCAGCTATTCAAAAAGGAGTAACTCATGAGTGAGTCTTGTTGTTCGTCGCAATCGCATTCGCTTGACGACGATTCTTGCTGCCATGACACCACTGATCCCGGTTACCTCGCGGAGAAGCGGCGTTATGAATCCCGTATCCGTCGCATTGAGGGGCAGGTTCGTGGCATTGGTCGGATGATTGAGAACGAAGAGTACTGTATTGATGTTTTGACCCAGATTTCGGCGGTGAATTCGGCGTTGAAGTCGTTGGCGTTAACTCTTCTGGATGCTCACCTTCATCACTGTGTGGTGCATGCGGCTGAGGGTGGCCCGGAGGAGTTGGACGCCAAGCTGGAGGAGGCCTCGGCGGCGATTGCTCGGCTGGCTAAGTAACTCCCGGAAAAATTCCGGGAGTGGGGGCGAAACAGCAGTCGGCAGCCGGCAACCGGCAACCGGCAACCGGCAACCGGAGTTGGTTGCTGTTGGTGGCACCGGTTGCGCGGAAGTGTCGCTTAAATGCCTCGTTTTCCCAGGTAGGGGGCGCGTTTTGGGAAAATGAGGTTTGTTGGGTAGTCTTTAACGACGTTGGAGGATTCGACTAGCGGCCTATGTCACACGCCTGGAACGCGTGCGGGAGTCACATCCCTCGTGGGTTCAAATCCCACATCCTCCGCAGAGTGAAAACCCCCGGTTTACGCCGGGGGTTTTCTTGTATTTATGCAGGTGAGTGGATTTGCAGTATATGCCGGGGGCTGCGGGGAGGGGTTAAGTAAAGAAAAGTGTGTCTTTTCCGGGCGTGTTGCGGTTATTTGATCCAGCCTTTTTGGATGCCGAGGTTGTGTTGGTAGCTGGTGTCGATGGCGGTGTCGTATTCTGCTGGTGCACCGATGTCATTGGTAGTGGCTGTGGTGTTGTGGGTGATCAGGTCTGTTGCTGTGGAAAGTGCGTCTTGACCCCATCGTTGGTCCCTGGCGATCTTGACCGGATCGTCAGGGACTTCTGTATGTAGATACAGCCACCAATCCATCACTGTGCGTTGATGCGGTAGTGATAGTCCGCGGTGTCTGCGGGCTAGTTCTTTTATGGGGGCGTTGATGCCACCTTCGAGGCTGTTTGTTGTTGCTGCAAGGTTGTCGGGGTCGATGGTTGTTGGTGGGGGTGCAGGTAGGTAAACAGCAGGTCTCTGCGGTGCAGAGATAGCAATGATTGATAGGCCGCTCGGACGCGTTGGTGGGTGTAGACCTTGGTGTAGGCGCCGGTAGCAGGGTCTTTGATGGTGGTTTTCTCGTTCATCCATTCCCGGTAGGTGTGGTCGAATTCGTGCAGGTGGGCGACCCATGTGGATGCTTGGTCAAGGTCGGTGATGCGAGTGAGTTTCAGGGCTAGGCGGTAGAGGGTTTTGCCGGCATCGGTGCGGGGGTTGCTGGTGGTGTGGCGGCGGACTGTTCGTTGGGCGTGGACGAGGCAGCGTTGGATGCGTGTTGTTGGCCAGCAGTGGTGGATGGCTGATTGGGCACCTTGTCCGCCGTCTGTGACTGCGATTAGTGGTGCGGCAATGGGGCGTAGGAGTTCGGTGTAGGCGGCGGTGGTTTCGTGTCTGGCCCAGGTCCAGTTGATGACGTGGGTTTTACTGGCTGCGATCAGGAGGCATCCGGACTTTAGATAGGTCGCGTCGAGGAAGATTTGGTCATGGATGCGGAATGAGTCGATGGTGGGTGTGGGGATGATCCACCAGCACCATCGGAATCGGTGGTGCATGGTTTGCCTGGTTACGCCATGGTGTGCGGCGAAGGTGGTTAGAGATTGGGTGCCGGTGGCCCATTGGATGAACAAAGCCATGGTGGCGGTGTTTTTGTTGTGGGTTTGGGTGTTGCGGGTAAAGGAGTGTCCGCAGTGGGTGCAGCGCCAACGGGTGGTTGATTTGCTGGTGGTGCCGTTTTTCTTTGTGTTGTTGCCGCATAGTGGGCAGCTGGGGCGGTTGGTGGTCATCCTTTAATCCAACCGGTGTGCGGTTAGCACAAATGTGGCCGGAGGTGCGGGATGGTGTGGGTAATAGCTTTCGGGGAGCTATTCTTTGGTGATTTGTGGTGTGTGGTCTGGGGTTATGGTGGCATGCGGACACACTTTTCTTTACTTAACCCGCGGGGAGGCGGGGAACTGTCATGAATGCTGTCATGAATGCTGTCACGAAACTGGTGACGAATCCGTGGTGGCAGCGCGCTGATTAGTGTGGCAGTTCTTCGCTGAACGGTGCGGCGAGCACTAGCAGTGTGACTTTTTGCGTGGGCCTGTAGTAGGCTGTCTTCACGGATCCCATGTGGCGTCCATCTCGTGAACTCCCCCAGGGCAGGAATGCAGCAAGGGTCAGCGAGCTCTGACGGGTGCGTGGGGTCCCCTTTTTTTATCCCCGGCGTTCTTCTGGCACTTATGGCTAGGTTTCGGGCACTTGTCGGCGGTTTCCTGTGACCTATCGATGTTTTTTCGGCACTTATCCCCGCGAAATTGGCCAGGCCATTTCACCTATCGATGAGCTATTCACTTATGGCCACGCTGCAGCGCATCGATAGGTGAATACCTTGGCCACAAGTGGTCGCGTTCGCTGGTCTGGAAGAATACTGTGCATGAGCGATGCAGACGACACGCGAGTGCCACCACAGACAACACGAGAACCGCTAGAAACTCCAGGACCACCAGAAACCCGAGAAACCCCAGCGCCAATGGGCGTGTGGGACTCCTTCCGGTTCGCAGTTTCTTCACCGAAGCGCCTGCGCACCGAGCTGCTGGCCGGTGCTGCGGTGTCGTTCGCGCTAATCCCCGAGGTCATCTCGTTTTCCATCCTGGCGGGCGTGGACCCGGCGGTGGGGCTGTTTAGCTCGGTGATTATGGCCATTGTGATTGCCTTTACGGGTGGCCGCCCGGCCATGATTACTGCTGCCGCTGGTTCGGTTGCGCTCGTCGTCGCGCCGTTGTCGCGGACGTACGGGATGGATTACCTCATTCCAACGGTGCTGCTCGCGGGTGTGTTGCAGATTGCTTTTGCGGCGCTGGGTATCGCTAAGCTGCAGCGTTTCATTCCGCGCGCGGTCATGATTGGTTTTGTTAACGCGCTGGGTATCCTCATTTTCACTGCGCAGCTCGAGCATCTCATCGATGTGCCCTGGTTAGTGTATCCGCTGGTCGCTCTGGGTATTGCGATTATGGTGTTCCTGCCCCGCGTGTTCACCGCGATTCCGGCTCCGCTGGTAACGGTGCTCGTCGTCACGCTTGTTGCGGTGTTGGCGGATTGGCGCGTGCCGAACGTGAGCGATATGGGCGAGCTCCCGGAATCCCTCCCGCAGCTGCTGATCCCGAATGTGCCCCTGACCTGGGAGACTCTGCAGCTGATTGCGCCGTATTCGGTGGGCGTGGCGATTGTCGGCATCATGGAATCGCTGATGACGGCGAAGCTCGTGGACGACATCACCGACACACATTCGGACAAGACCCGTGAGACGTGGGGGCTGGGCGTGGCGAACATCGCGGGCGGTTTCTTCGGCGGCATCGCTGGCTGCGCGATGATCGGTCAGACGATGGTGGGTGTGAAGGAATCGTCGGGACGCACTCGCTTGACGACGCTCTTTTCCGGTGTCTTCCTGCTCATTCTGGTCCTTCTGCTCAGTTCTGCAGTTGGAGTGATTCCGATGGCGGCGCTGGTTGCGGTGATGGTCGTGGTGTCGGTGGACACGGTCGATTGGCGCTCGATCTCCCCGCGGACGTTGCGCCTGATGCCGCGTTCGGAGACGGCGGTGATGCTGGTGACGGTCATCGCTACGCTGGCGACGGATAACCTCGCCATCGGCGTGATTTCGGGCGTGGTCGTGGCGTCGCTGATGTTCGCGCGCCGTGTCGCTCACCTGGTCAGGATTGAAATGCTTGACGACGACCCCAGCGCCCACTCCCGGACGTACAAGGTGCGGGGGCAGTTGTTCTTCGCCTCCAGTAACGACTTGGTGTACCAGTTCGACTACACCGATCCTGCGCAGCGGATTGTCATTGATATGTCGGAGGCTGAGATTTGGGATGCCTCCACGGTGGCGGCGTTAGATTCCGTGCGGGTCAAGTTTGCTGACCGGGGCAAAGAGGTAGAAATTATCGGCTTGGAGGGGCCGAGTAAGCAGCGTCTGGATGCGCTGTCGGGGAAGTTGTAGAAATCCCAATCCGGGGTATGCCTTACACTTGGTTGCAAAGCCGGATGCGGCGCGGGGAAAAAGTTTTCCGTGCCAGTTTTGTCAGGTTTTAACTTATGTCCGATACCTGGGAGGGTGCGTACACCATGGCCGTGGATTCCTTCGATGTTCAGCAGTTGGCGGCACACAAGGATGAGTTTGCGAAGGCATATGAGGAACTGAAGTCCCGTAACCTCGCACTGAATTTGACTCGTGGTAAGCCGTCGTCGGAGCAGCTTGATTTCGCAAACGCCCTGCTGGGTCTCCCGGCGCCGGATTACATTTCGGCTTCTGGGGAGGATGTCCGCAATTACGGCAACGCCAAGGGCATTACTGATATCCGCGCTATCTGGGCGGAACTGCTGGATCTGCCGGTGGAAAACGTCCTGGCACAGGATGCTTCCAGCCTGAACATCCAGTTTGACCTGATTTCGTGGGCCATGCAGTTCGGCAACGTCGACTCGGAGCGCCCGTGGAACGAGGAGCCGGTGCTGAAGTGGCTGTGCCCGGTTCCGGGGTATGACCGGCACTTTTCCATTACGCAGCACTTCGGCATTGAGATGATCCAGGTGCCGTTGAACGAAGACGGTCCGGATATGGATGTCGTGGAGAAGCTGGTTGCCTCCGACCCGCAGATTAAGGGCATGTGGAATGTCCCGATGTTCTCCAACCCGACGGGTGTGACCTACAGCGCTGAGGTCTGCCGCCGTCTGGTTGAAATGGAGACCGCCGCTCCGGATTTCCGTCTGATGTGGGATAACGCCTACATGGTTCACACGCTGACGGATGAGTTCCCGGAGATTCACAACGTCATTAAGTGGGCGGAAGAGGCCGGTAACCCGAACCGCGTGTGGGCTTTCGGCTCGACTTCGAAGATCACCTTCGCAGGCGCTGGCATTGCTTTCTACGCTTCCTCGGACGCCAACTTGGAGGATTACCTCAAGCACGCTGGTATCCGCGGCATTGGCCCGAACAAGGTCAACCAGCTGGCTCACGCCAAGTTCTTCGGTGACGCGGAGGGCGTGCGCGAGCAGATGCGCCGTCACGCAGGTTCGCTGGCTCCGAAGTTTGAGAAGGTTCTGCAGATTCTAGATGAGCGCCTGACGGAGTACGGCGTGGCAGAGTGGTCGAAGCCGGCTGGCGGTTACTTCATCAACCTCGACGTGGTTGATGGCACTGCTCGTCGCGTGGTGGAGCTGGCTAAGGAGGCCGGTATTGCGCTGACCGGTTCTGGTTCTTCTTTCCCGCTGAAGCAGGATCCGAATGACCGCAACATTCGCCTGGCACCGTCGCTGCCTCCGATGGAAGAGCTCGAGGTTGCTATGGATGGTGTCGCTACCTGTGTGCTGCTCGCCGCCGCTGAGAAGGCGACTGCGTAGGCCAAGTAAGCCAGGTAGGTCGGGATAGGACTATATGAACTTCGAAGAGACGAAGTTTTGGATCTCCGGGCTTTTCCCCGGAGAACCCCAGGTCGGCGAGTATGTGACGGAGCTGCCGGCCAGTGGTCGGCACGGGCAGGAACACGATTCGGCTCCGCTGCGGGTCGCTGAGTTCTCGCTTTACGACGGGCCGGACGGCCAAGCGAACGAGCGTCGTCCGGAAACGGCAGCCGCCACCGTGGAGTTGGGCCGCAACTACTGTGGCCTGACCGGCGCAGCAAAGACGGATATCCGCGTGGAGCTCTTCTCCGTCGCATACGCTGATTTTCCCGTGGCCACCATGGTCGCGGCCGCGGGAGCGCTGGTGGAGGAAGAGCCGGAGTTCCTGTCGCCAATTCCGGGCCGTGTTATTCCGAATGCGGTGCGGCTGGCTGCCGATCAGGTGGCCGAGGTAGGGGAGCCGTCGTCAAGCGCGGCCTTTACCGTGGCGCACGTGCTGTGCACGGTGCCGTATGTGTGGAGCGACGGGGTGCCCAATGTGTCCGAGATGCCGGGCAAAATCAGCCTGCATGAGGGCGATGTGGAGTCGCCGCAGGGGCGCATGACCACGATGACGCAGCTGGTGCCAATTACGGATGCGGAGCTGGTGTTTTATGAGCAGCAGGGTCCGCAGGCGTTGATGCAGAAGTTGGCCGAGGTGGACGCTGACCTGCGGGATTGGTGCCGTGATTCGGTTGTTTCCCAGGAGGGTTCGAACTAGCCGGTCCGGGGTGGAAGGTAGGCTGAGCACGTGGCTCTGTATAGGAAGTATCGTCCGGCATCGTTCGCCGAAGTGGTGGGGCAGCGGCACGTAACTGACCCGCTGTCGGCGGCGTTGGAATCTCGTGATGCGCAGGGGCGTCCCAACCGCATTAACCATGCGTATTTGTTCTCCGGGCCGCGTGGCTGTGGCAAGACCTCGTCGGCGCGCATTATGGCGCGCAGTTTGAACTGTGCGGAGGGGCCGACGGCGACGCCGTGTGGCCAGTGTGCGTCGTGTCGTGCGTTGGCGCCGGGTGGTCCGGGCAATTTGGACGTTATTGAGCTGGATGCGGCTTCCCACAACGGTGTGGAAGATATGCGTGATCTGCGGGAAAAGGCTATCTTCCAGCCGGCGGAGTCGCGCTACCGCATCTTCATTATTGACGAGGCGCATATGATTACCGCCTCGGGTTTCAATGCGCTGTTGAAGATTGTGGAGGAGCCGCCGGAGCATCTCATCTTCATTTTTGCGACCACGGAGCCAGAGCGTGTGCTGCCGACGATTCGTTCGCGTACGCACCACTACCCGTTCCGGTTGTTGACTCCGCCGGATATGCGCGGGCTGCTTGAACGTGTGGTCACGGCCGAGGGCGTGCGGGTAGAGCCGGACGTGTATCCGCTGGTCATCCAGGCCGGTGGCGGTTCGCCGCGTGACTCGCTGTCGGTTATGGATCAGCTCATTGCTGGTTCCGGCACCGATGGTGTGGATTATGAGACTTCTGCGGCCATTCTCGGTGTCACTGACAGCGTAATCATCACGGATGCGATTGAGGCGCTGGCGGCAGGCGATCGCGCGGCCATGTTTAGCGTGGTCGGGCGTGTGATTATGTCGGGCCAGGATCCGGCTCGGTTTGCCTCGGATCTGCTTGGCCGGGTGCGTGATTTGCTGGTGCTGTCCGCAGTGCCGAATGCGCTGGAGCAGGGGCTTGTAGAGATTCCGGAGAGCCAAATCGACGGTGTCCTGGAGCAGGCCGGGACAATTCCCCCGGCTACCCTGACGCGCTTCACGCAGGTGCTCTCTGACGGCCTGCGCCACTTCCGCGGCGTGACTTCGCCGCGTCTGCTGCTCGAGGTCCTGTGCGCGCGCATGCTCCTGCCCGCCACCGAAGATTCGGTGGAGTCGCTGCTGCAGCGCGTAGAGGCGTTGGAACACGGCAGGCCCGCGCTTGCCGACGGCTCGGGGGCCGCAACCCCCGCAGCGGCACTGGCGTCTTCCGCCGCGGGGCCGGGGTCGGGTGCGGCTGAGGCCGATGCTTCGCCGATGCAGTCTGGCCAGTCGGCTCGTGAGGCATGGCGCCAGCGGAATGCCCAGCGTAAGAAGGGGGCGCAGGCCCAGGGCAGTCGTGCTGGGCAGGCAGCGCCAGCGCAGGCATCGTCGCAGCCTCAGTCCCAGCCGGAACCTGTTCAGCAGCAGTCTGCACCAGCGGCACCGGTGTCGCAGGAGTCGGTAACTGAGCCGCAGCCTGCACCAGAAGCATCTACTGCGACCGCTGAGCAGCCTGCACAGCCTACGCCGGCCGAATCAGTTGAGCAGTCTCAGCCGGCCGAACAACCGCAGCAGCCTGAATCGGCTGAGCAGCCGATGTCCGAGGAAGAAGCTCAGGCAGAGAAGATTCGTGAGTTCCGTCGGAAGATGGCGGAGCATGCCCGCATCAGCGAGCAGCAGACTCGGGCGCAGCTTGCGCAAGAGCGTGAGCAGCAGACTCGCGAGCGTGAGGGTGAAGGCGGCTCGATGTCGATTGTCGAGGAAGAGCCAGTTGTCTCTGCCTCGCCAACCCACTCTGAGCAGCCAACTCAGGCCCCACAGCCCGAGCAACCAGCACAGCCTGAGCAGCCAACGCAGACTACTCAGGAACCGGAATCGCAGCCGGCACCGCAAGTTCAGCAAGCACCAGAGCCAGTACCGCAACCGAAGCCGGAACCAACACCACAGCCGGAGCCCGAACCTGCACCCGCCGGTATCGAGCAAATCCGCGAGCACTGGCAGGACATCCTTGCGGCTGTCGACGGACAGCATGCGTTTCCCATTCGCGTGCTGGCCGAGCAGGCGGTACCGCTCGATGTCGAAAACGACACGCTCGTCATTGGACACAGCACAGGAGCGCTCGCTACCAGGCTCAATACGCCTGATTACGCTCAGGCACTATCCACTGCCGTGAAGCAGGTGACGGGCTTCAACGGTCAGGTGCACTGTGTCGTCGGTACGCGCCCGCGCGCACCGCGTTCAACAGCTACTAATGGTGGTTCCGGGGAGGATGATTCGTCGTCAAGAGGTTCGTCCTCGCCGAACGACACCGCCCCTGCACCGACACCAGCAGCGCCAGCGCAACCAGAGACACCTGAGCAGCAGGTACAGCAGGAACAGCAGGAACAGCAGCCGCAGCCAGGCCCACAGCGGTCGTCGGCATACGCATCCGTTGTTGAGCGCCGTGCCAAAATCGAAGCCGCCAAGCGTGCTGCAATGGGACAGCAGGCAGGTCACGACCAGCCGACACAGCCACATCAGGCAAGCCAACCAAGCCAGCCAGCTCAACCGAACCCGAACCCCGCCCAGCAACAACCGCAACAGCCAAACCAGCCGCAGTCATTCCTGCGCGCGGCCCAGGCCAATGCGCAAGCAAACGCACAGGCGAACGCCCAGGCCCAGGCCAATCAGGATTCGGGCTTCGGCGGCGTCCCGCTGCCACCAGAGCCGATGGAGGAATTCGCTCCGCCAGAGGGCACAGAGGGCGCAGAGAGCTACGGTTCGCGCAACCCGTCCAACTACTCCTCCAACGCCAACACCAACTACAACCCGGTTCCCCAAACCCCGCAGGACAACAACTACGAAGAGGACACCTCCGAGTATTTCGAGGCCGCGAACGAGGTCGGGTCTCTCGATCACCGCTCGCTAAAGGACGTGGTCATGGAGATGCTGGAAAAGGAGCTGGGAGCCAAACCGCTAGAAGACCGCTAGAGCCGTTAGAATGGGGCGGCGATGCGCGTCGTAAAGCATGGGCGATGAGCCTTAGAAGCGTGCGCGTAACTACAAATCAGCACGTAAAGAGCACAATAGTTAGGAAAGTTAGTTATGACTCAGCCAGATATGAACGCAATTCTGCAGCAGGCACAGCAGATGCAGGCGCAGCTGCAGGCAGCACAGCAGGAGATCGTCGCTTCCACCATCGTCGGTGAGGCCGGCGGCGGTCTGGTCAAGGTGACTATGCAGGGCTCGGGCGAGGTCACAGACATCGCCATTGATCCGAAGGTCGTTGACCCGGAGGACGTCGACGGGCTGCAGGACCTGGTCCTCGCTGCTTTCCAGGACGCTACCGCTAAGGTGCAGTCGCTGGCGGAGCAGAAGATGGGCCCGCTGTCCCAGGGCTTCGACGGTCTCGGTGGCCTCGGTTTCTAAATTAGCTTTTCAGACCAGTATTTGTAGGTAATTATCATTGTTCGAAGGACCACTCCAAGATCTCATTGATGAGTTCTCGCGCCTGCCGGGCATCGGCCCGAAGTCAGCTCAGCGTATCGCTTTCTACCTGATGAAGGCGGAGCCGGAGGACATCGGCCGGCTCCAATCCGCGCTTGGTCGGGTGCGCGAGGGTGTGCAATTCTGCCGGGTCTGCAGCAATATTTCGGAAACCGACGTGTGCCAGTACTGCTCGGATACACGCCGCGACCGAGGTTTGGTGTGCGTCGTTGAAGAGGCGCGCGATATCCAGGCCATCGAGCGCACGGGGGAGTACAACGGTCGCTACCACGTGCTCGGCGGGGCGCTCGATCCGCTCGGCGGCATCGGTCCGAACGAGCTCAATATCCGCACGCTGCTGCAACGTATCGCAGGCGTGCTTGACGACGTCGACGAGACCCAGCCCCCAGAAATCCACGAGGTCATCATCGCGACTGACCCCAACACCGAGGGCGAAGCTACCGCCACCTATTTGGCCCGGCTGCTGCGGGACTTCCCGGATCTCGAAGTCACTCGGTTGGCCTCCGGCATGCCGCTCGGTGGTGACTTGGAGTTCGTCGATGAACTCACTCTGTCCCGCGCGCTGACGGGCCGGCTGAAGGTCTAGGACCGCCAACCGGCCGCGCGCGAAACCACAAAACTAGCGCTCGCTCTTCGGACGCGGCTTGGACAGGATGCGTTCTTCGCGCAGCTTATCCACGACCTCGAGGTCTAGCGGAGCCAGGCTCGACAGGTCCTGGTTGGTCGCGCGGGCCAGCAGCAGATCAGCCAGCTGCGGATTGCGAGCCAACACAGGTCCGTGCAGGTAGGTACAGATAATCGAGCCCTGCACCGCGCCCTCGACGCCACCGGCGGGGTTAAGTGCAGCAACGTCTACTCCCGGAGCAATCCCGGAGTCCGCCTGCTCCACTTCCGGGCCAGAGTTGCCCACGCCACGGACAACCCGACCAAGCGGCTTCGCATCGGCACCCAGGGTCGTGCGACCCATGTGGTTTTCGAAGCCAGTCAGCGGGCTGGCGTCGACGTCGTCAAGCAAACCGTTCGTGGGATCGACGAGCGTGCAGATTTCGCCGATCGCGCGCGACTCGAGTGAATCAGTGGTGCAGTCGACAAGGCCGAGACCTGCGACGTCGCGTCCGCCCGCGCGGAAGGAATTGCCGAAAATCTGGAAGCCCGCGCAAATCGCGAGGATCTGCTTGCCGGCATCGGCCGCCTTTTTGATGCCGCCGTCATTGATCAGATGCTCCACCGCGATGGTTTGTGCGACGTCCTCGCCGCCGCCGACGGTGTAAATATCCAGGTCGGTGGGGACGGCATCGCCCAGCTTGATGGGGACAATCTCGGCGTCAATCCCACGCATCCGCGCGCGTTGCCGCAGCACCAGCGCATTTCCATCATCGCCGTAGGTGCCCAGCACGTCCGGGAGGATCAGGCCGATAGACAGCTCGCTCATTTACTTTTCCTCCTGTGCTCGTTCGATGTCGCGCTTCAAATCGCGGAAGGCGGTGTAGTTCGCCAGCACCTCAACTCGGGTGACGCTTGACGACGACCCCCGCGCCTCACACGACCGGATCGCCTGCAGCGGATTTGCGACCAACCTCGCATCAATGCCCGCATACAGCAACCGCACCGCTAGGTCAGTTCCGCGTTCGCCCGCGGACAGCACATCCATGCCGTCGAAGTCCTCGAAGCGGACATCCCACAGCCAGGACAGGTCCTCGCCGTCAGCGACGTGACCGTTGACTGCGATGACCACTGCATCCGCGGTGCGGTCGACCATGGACAGCGCCTCCTGCCAGCCCGCGGGGTTCTTGGCCAGCAGCATGCGCACGTGCTTCTCGGCGCCCTTGTCATCCCGCACAACCATGGTGGAGTAGCGGCCCGCAACGTTGTCGACGGTCTCGGTGGCCCGGAGGGACTTCTCCAGGTCCGCGCCCATATCGACAGCGCCCGCGATAGCCAGGGTGGCGTTGCCGCGGTTGGCATTGCCCGGCAGCGTGAGGTTCATTGGCAGGGTGTCGCCAGCAGGCGTGATGACGCCCTCCGCAGTGATGCGGTAATCCGGCTCTGGCCGCTTGAACTCCGAGCCGTCCGGGAGTGGCTTCACGGCGTACCAGTTGTGGCCGTCCTGGATGATAGGGCCGCCGGTGCGTGGGGAAGAGGTGGCATCGTTGGTCCAGCCGCCGCCCGCGGAGACCCAAATAACCTTCTTGGCGTCCCACGCAGCCGACGCGATGAGTGGGTCGTCGCAGTTGGCGATGACCGTCGCCTGCGGGTTAGAGTCCACCGCAGCGCGGAGTGTGGCCTCAATCTTGTTGATCTCGCCGACGCGGTCGAGCTGGTCGCGGGAAAGGTTCAGCAGCACCAGGACCTGCGGTTTCAGGTCCTCTGCGATGTGCGGGACGTGTAGCTCATCGACCTCCAGGACTAGGCTGTCCGCATCGGGAGTGGCGAGCAGCGCGGAGATAATACCCGCGTCCATGTTGTCGCCACCCTCGTTGGTGGCCACGTTGTGGCCAGCGGCGCGCATGGCGGCCGCGAACATGCGGGTGGTGGTGGACTTGCCGTTGGTGCCAGTGATGATCGCGGCCGGGCGTCCCTTGCCGAGGGAAGCCAGAATGCGCGGGTCAATCTTCTGCGCAATCAGGCCACCGATCATGCCACCCGCGCCGCGACCGGACTTCCGGGAGGCCCAGGTGGCGGCGTGAGCGGCGGATGTGGCGAGGCCGGCGCGCAGGCGGGCGCCGGTGCCGCGCAGGCCACGAGAACTATTCGAGTCGCGGGAGCCACTCGAAGCAGTACCGTGCGGGCTGGCATCCGCGCTATCAGCGGAATGCGATTGCGGAGAGGTGCCATTTGTCATGTGTGTAAATATTACGCGCACGAAAGGGCTAGGCCTAAGAAGCAGGCCTGTGAGGCCTGATGGGATTTGTGGGAGGTCTCCCTGCGGAGCCTTGAAATCTGAACTTTGAGGTGATTGCGATCATGTTGATCTTCGGGGATTAGGCGGTCATGCGGCGGAAGAGAGGAAGGAGATTACCGAGGTGAGAAAGCGTATTTGAGGAATCGAATTCAAGCACTGAATCAAAGAATTATTGTTTTGATTCATGTGTTGCCCTATACTGTCCACTAGCAGATAAGGGGGAAGAGGTATGGCTAATACAGAAAGCAACTTCTTCGGCGCGCGCTTGCATCAGTTGCGCACAAATCGTGGCATGACCACACGTGATTTGGCTGACGCCACCGATGGTGTGGTGTCGCAATCTGCAGTCAGTCGCCTGGAAAATGGCAAGGCGACTTACTCACTTGAGCAGGTTATGGCGCTTGCGTGGGCTCTTGGCGTGCCGTTGGATGAACTTGTGGAGGAAAACCCGGTCAGCCAGCGTGTGCAGGCCGTGGCCCGCACTTCACAGGATGGCGCGAGTGTTAAGGGAGCGCGGGAGATGCTTTTGCCTTACCTGCAGCTTCGAGTGCTGCTAACTCAAAATTAAGGAGGGTTCCCCATGTGCAGTGCGAGCAAGGAGGGGCTCGACCTTGCTATAGAGTTCCGCAAGAAGCACACCCTAGGAAATGATCCAATCGCCGACATCGCTGGCTTTATGCAGTTGGTTAATGCAGATTTTATGATTCTGGATTTACCAGCCAATGTTGATGCACTTGCTTTGCGTGACCCCGTGACGGGAGCGACAGTCATTGGAATTGCGAAGTCATCCGTTCCTTACCGTCAGCGGTTTACCGTTGCGCATGAAATTGGGCATTTTGTTTCCAATGATTTCGAGTCCTCGAAAATCGTTGCAGATGATGAGCACTCTGAGCCTGGAATATACGCCTGTGGCAAGCGTGATTATCAGGAAGTTCGTGCTGATGCCTTCGCTCGTAATGTGCTCTGCCCAACTGATGGGTTGAAAACAGACCAGAACCTCGGCGAGCTTATCGGTGGAGGTGACGTCCTTGCTGCGTTGTCCCATGTCGTTCGCAAGTATCAAATTTCGCCGCGAGTCGCACTTATTCAGATGAGGCGCGCAGACCTCATTAGCGAAGGGCAATCGGAAGAACTGAAAGGTGTATCAGCTCCCACGCTGGCTGCCCGGTATGGCTGGAAAGCTGACTATGACCGCGCGGTAAAGGTCTCCGAACTAGTGCAACCATCAGCGCGGTTGGTGAAAGACGTATATCGCGCTTACGAACAGGGGATAGTCGACCTTCCCAGCATTGCTTTTGCTGAAATGAGCAGTGTCGATGAGGTGAAGGAGCTGATAAGTGCATCGCAGTCACAGTTACCGCCATTGAGGCATGATGCGAATGTGCAGAATCAGGATGCGGCTGACACGGAAGCAGATCCCTTCGCGGAACTAGACGCTTTCTTCGGCGATGGTCCCGATAGTTCAGAAAGCGCCCAATAAACGATGGCTGGTTACCTCCTAATAGCTGATACAAGCGTACTTCTTAATTTCGTATGTTCGAAGAATCACCAGTATTTGCTCGACTTCGCAGGCAAGAAGACCATCAGCATTCCAGGAGCAGTCAAAAATGAAGTCGAACGCAAATTGGATAAACGGCGCTTCAACTGCGGAAAGAGACACTGGGATTGGTTTCTGGGGCACCCGAATGTCGAAGTTCTCGACGATGACCACAAAAAACTTTATCCCTATGTTCGCCTCTATTCTGGTCCTGGCTATACCTTTCAAGGGGGCAAAGCTAAACACCTGGGAGAGTACATCGCTATCGCCCATTGTCTTTATGCGAAAGATCAGGGTAAGGGCGTAGCCACTGCGCTCATCATGGATGATGGTGATGCCTGTGAGCTAGCGCGGAAGCAAGAAGCTGGATACATTTTCAATACCGAGCACGTGCTACTGCAATGCGTGAAGTCGGGCTCTATTGGGTCGCGCGGGCAAGCCAAGGAAATTTGGGAAGACCTCCAGAAATTTGATGTCCTAGTCAATTTTGAGCACACCAAACTTAATGGCAAGAGTCTGTATAAAAAGGCCGCCGAAAAATGATGAACCCTGACATCACTTTCTACTACGACCGCGATTGTGGGTTCTGCGAGGCAAGCGTGACCCTTCTGGCCAAACTCAGTGGTGTCCGCATGATTGGTGCTAGTCCCGAAGACCAGTCCTTGCCAGAGGAAGTTCGTCAACACATCTCAGCTGAGGCGGTCGCCATGCTTCCAACCCCGGCGGTCGCCACAATCCCAGCCGAAGCAGCAGTCGGTGAACCTGGTGCTAAGAGCGGCCGAGAATTTCGGTACGGCCACGAGGCGATAGGTATCGCCTTGCGTGAGGGCGGCACCAAGGCACTATTCCGATGTGCGGGCACATTCCTGCTCTTCCCGCCACTGACAAAACTGTGGAGCTTTATCTATAAGGTCGTCGCTTCCAACCGTCACAGAATCAGCGCGGTCCTGGGGCTTAACGCCTGCAAACTAGACTCCACAAGATGACTATCCGGCAGGCCCGTTGCCCCAGTGCCACTGCAATTACCCAATGAGCAGCCACCGAGTCAGCCGTTAGCCTCGTCCTTCACAGCGGCCGGCGACATCTCTCCGACCAGTCGCAAGAATGCCTCATCGGAAACGATCGGAATGTCCTTCCGGTGGGCATGCATGGCCTTGCCCGTCAGTTGATCCGGTGTCACATCCGCAGGTCGGTTACACACCAGCACCGATGACTCTCGCGTGACCTTCTCCGAGTAGGCCAGCCCAGCCCGCACTCCCGCCTCAATCAGCTCATCCGGGTCCAGCGACACCTCTGGCGCCACGACGAACTCCATGCCCTCCGCGAGCTTCCGCCCCGGCGTATAGCGGCCGGGGTTCTCCACGGGGCGCGGCGCCTCCATCGCGTCGACACGCACTGCCGAGCGCTGCAGGCCCACAATGTCTTCGCGCAGCTGGTCGGGCGTGTACATGTTCACGGTTGCGCCCGCATCGAGCCCGCCCTGTGCGCGGAACAGCGCAAGCGTGGTGGTGACGTCATCCAACGTCCGCACTCGCTCCGGCACCGAGATGCCAGCAATCGATGCCTCGGGCGAAGGCACATCGAGGCCATAGGCGCGCGCGACGGCGCGCAGGCGTGCGTCGTCAAGCCGTTTGCCCTGGCGGCGCGCCGTTTCCAACGTATCGGCAATCCGTGCGGGCGCCGGAATTCTCGCGACGCGAGTGCGCGTACGACGACGCCCCCGCTTATTCCGCGCGGATCGCTCACGATTCGCTTGACGACGGGCCCTCTTGGCCTCGGCAACTATAAAACCCCAGACCAGCGGCGCATTATGAGCAACCAACGTGCGCCCATCGAGCGCGTGCGCGAGCTTGGCCTGGATCACCCCGAATTTCGGTGCCCCCTCGAAGTCCGCGGGCTCGAGGCCGTGGAGGTGTGTCGGGCCGGGATCCTCGGTGGGATTGATGACGACATGCCAGGTGTCCACGATGTTGCCGCTACTGTCGGCGGTGGACACTCCCAGGCTGACCAGCCGAGACGTCTTGGGATGGATGCCCGTGGCCTGGATGGACACGATTGCGTAAGGAGCGTCCTCCGCCGACGAGAACTGTTTGTGCTCGTCAGCGGCCTTTGTTGCGGCGGTCTCGGCCGTGGCGGGTGTGGTTGTGGCCGTTGTGGGTGTGCCAGCGGTACTCGCGCCGGTTGCGGTTGCGCCGGTAGTAGCCGCGCTGGTCGTGGCCGCGTCGGTGGTGGCTGCGTCCGTTGTGGTGGAAGCCGGTGCTGTTGGTGGTGTTTTCGCGCCCGCTGACGACGCGCGTTGAGAACGGCGACGATTCCGCCGCCGCCTCTTCGTCTGAGAAGAGGTCCCAGTCGCTTTGCGCTCCTCGCGCGCCGATTCAGTCATGCCTCAAGACTAGCGGGTGCGCTCACCCGCGGAGAAAGTGACTAGGTTTATGACACTTTGAGCACAAAATTTGCCACGAAAGTGTCATAAACCTAGTCAGTAACTTGGGCACTAGCTCGGCCTCAAGCTCAGAAGGACCGTGGGGCACGGTCACACGGGTCCCGTAAACCACGCAAACTACAAAAACCACGCAAGCCCCAAAAGTTTTCCCCCGACTGGGTGCTCAGCCGAAAAGGAATGGAACCGCGAGGGCAATTTCCGCGCCTTATTAAATAGGGGCCACAAAACAGTGCCACAAGCCAAGGCCACGAAATAGAGCCACAAAACAGCGCCACAAGAATAAGGACGAAATAACTACCACGGGGCAACAGCCACAGGACAACAACCACGGGGCGGGGGAGAAATGGTCAACAAGAAACGCAAGCAACTGGTGGCGGACCAGTTCGGAATCATTAGGCCGGATGACCAGCCGGGGAATGGATACCGCGAGGTCGCAAGGCAGGCGCGGGCCGGTTATCTGGAGCGGCTTTGCCGAGGTCACTATGTAGTCGCGCACGCCTGGGAGGGGCTCCACCGCGAGAAACGCCTGGCTATTACTGCTTTGGCGGTGGTCTCCGAGACGTCGTCAGGCGTTATTTCGGGAGCTGCAGCGCTGGCCTTGCACGGTTCGTGGGTGCTGGTGCGCGATGCGAAGATTGTGGTCGTGGGCGGGAGTCAGGAGTTCCACGGCATCGACTATTGCATGCGCTTGCGCTCGGAGATTCATCTGGATCACACGCAGGGGCTCGCGGACCGGCGGGTCGCGGTGCTCGCGCGTGCGGCCTTCGATGAGTGTCGCGTCCGGTTCAGGCAGAAGGGGCCGGAGTCCGTGTCGTGGCGGGCGGCGGTGTTGGCTGTCGAAGGTGCGCTGCGGCATGGCGCCACGCGCGATCAGCTGGAGGAGCTCCCGGCGCATTATCCCAGCGTGCGGGGCCAAGAGCTGTTTCACCGTGCGCTCGCGGTCTGTCATGGTCGCTGCGAAACGCCCGGTGAGGCGCTGACTAAAGCCGCTCTTCTCGAACTCGGCCTGAAATTCCACGAGCAAGCCGAAATTTGGACTCGCGGCACCAGCCACGATCCGCCGCACTTTCTCGCCCGCGTGGATTTTTATATCCCTGACCTGCTGCTTGTCGTGGAGTTCGACGGCCACATCAAGTATTCGGCGAGCGAGGTCGCGCCGACGCCCGCGGCTCAGTCCGAGCTGCTCACGCGGGAAACCTACCGCGAGCGTTCGCTGCGCGCAACGGGGCTTGATGTCGCGCGGGTGGTGTGGAAAGAGGTGGAATTGCACGCAGTTCGCTTATCGACGCTCCGTTCAATCCTCATCGAGCGCGAACGCGTGGTAGCCGCAGGTGGGGTGACTTTCCGTGCGGATGTGCGCAATGCCGGCCCGTTGATTGGGTAGCGGGGCCGAGGGACCGCTGGATAGTTTGCCCCAAAAAGAAACTGACTAGGTTTATGACACTTTGAGCACAAATTTTGCCACGAAAGTGTCATAAACCTAGTCAGTAACTATGTGGAGTTTAAGCCAGTGCGCGGTTGACCGCGCTGGTGACTGCCTTCAGCGACGCGTAGGTGATGGAACCAGCGATGCCGGAGCCCCAGACCTTGGTGCCGTTGACATCTGCGAGGACGTAGGCCGCAGCCTCGGCGTCGTCACCTGCGGTGCGAGCGTGCTGGACGTATTCCTGAACCTCGACGTTGATGCCGAGCTTCTCCAGGGCGTTGGCGTAAGCGGCCAGCGGGCCGTTGCCGACACCCTCAACGGTCTGCTCCTTGCCCTCGTAGACGATGTGAGCCTTGATCTTGGTGGCGTCCGACTCGTTCTGAGGGGCATCGACAGTCAGGGCAATCTGCTCGAGTGGAGCCTCGCGGTCCAGGTACTCACCTGCGAAGATGTCCCAAATCGCCTTGGAGTTAACCTCGCCGCCCTCGGCGTCGGTGACTGCCTGCACGACGGAGGAGAACTCGACCTGCATGGAGCGCGGCAGGTTCATGCCGTGGTCCGTCTTCATGATGTAGGCCACGCCGCCCTTGCCGGACTGGGAGTTCACACGAATAACGGCCTCGTAAGAACGACCGACGTCCTTCGGGTCGATGGGCAGGTAAGGAACTTCCCAGGTCACCGCGCGCAGGTCCTCGTCGGAAAGCTCCTTGACGGCAGCGCCCGGGCGGACCTTGTCTGCCATTGCGTCGAGGCCCTTGTTCACGGCGTCCTGGTGGGAACCGGAGAAAGCGGTGAAGACCAGGTCGCCGCCGTACGGGTGGCGCTCCGGAACGCGCAGCTGGTTGCAGTACTCGACGGTGCGGCGGATCATATCGATGTCGGAAAAGTCGATTTGCGGGTCGACGCCCTGGGTCAGCATGTTCAGGCCCAGGGTGACAAGGCAGACGTTACCGGTGCGCTCACCGTTGCCGAAGAGGCAGCCTTCGATGCGGTCCGCGCCGGCCATGTAGCCCAGCTCGGCGGTGGCGATGCCGGTGCCGCGGTCGTTGTGCGGGTGCAGCGACAGAATGATGGAGTCGCGGCGGTTGAGGTTGCGGTGCATCCACTCGATGGAGTCTGCGTAGACGTTCGGAGTGATCATCTCCACGGTCGACGGCAGGTTGATGATGATTGGGTTGTCCGGAGTCGGGTCGATGACATCCACCACGGCGTCGACAACTTCCTTGGCGTACTCAACCTCGGTGCCGGTGTAGGACTCCGGCGAGTACTCCCAACGCCAGTTGGTGTCCGGGTAGTCCTTCGCGATGGTCTTAATCAGCTCCGCGGCGTCGGTGGCAATCTTCTTGATTGCGTCCTTGTCCTTACGGAACACAACATCGCGCTGCAGAATCGAGGTGGAGTTGTAGAAGTGAACGATGACGTTCTTTGCGCCGGCACATGCCTCGAAGGTGCGGCGAATCAGGTGCTCGCGAGCCTGAACCAGAACCTGGATGGTGACATCGTCCGGGATCATGTTCTTCTCAATGATCTCGCGCACGAAGTTGTAGTCGGTCTGGGAAGCGGACGGGAATCCGACCTCAATTTCCTTGTATCCCATCTGGACCAGCAGCTCGAACATGCGGCGCTTGCGCTCCGGGCTCATCGGATCAATCAGTGCCTGGTTGCCGTCGCGCAGGTCGACGGCACACCAAACCGGTGCCTTAGTAATGCGCTTGTCCGGCCAGGTGCGGTCCTTCAGCTGGAAGTCCTGAACTTCCTGGTCGTAAGGCAGGTAGCGGTTGGTTGCCATCTGGGAGTTGCGCTGCTTATTCCAAGCAGGCTGTCCTTCCGGAATCTCGCCAGCAGGAGTGGAGATTACAGAAGGAGCGGAAATAAAAGCGTCGGAAGGAGACATGTTGTGGGCCTTTCTAATTCGGACTTTTCTTGTAGGCCGGCACAACTTACCCCGCGACGGGGAGCCGGCCTTAAACCCAAGCCCCGCCGCGGCATAGAAGCAGTAGTCCGCGTTGCATGTGATGTACCTTACCCCGATGGTTATATGAATTTCATCATTCGGGGGTTTTAGTGGGGGAAATATGCTCGGGTTTCTGTGCTGTGGGGTTCCGCGGGGTGAAAGGCGTTGCCGGCGGCCCGCACCCAACTCATCTCGGTCACGCCACCCACCCCGCACCCAACCCACCCGCTTCACCCGCCCAACTCATCTCGGCCACGCCACCCACCCCGCCAATCGATAGTTCTAAAACTAGTACCAATGTATTTAGCGGGGTAAAGATGATAGCGTCCTTAAGGTGCAAACTAGCTGGTCTATTCTTAAGCGAGACTTGCGCCGTCTCCGCAATAGCCCAAGAGTGTGGGTAATCATCATCGGCGTGATGATCACCCCTGCCTTGTACTCCTGGTTCAACATCCCGGGCTTCTGGGATCCGTACGAGCACACCGAGAACATCGGTGTGGCAATTGTGAATGAGGACAAGGGCGCGAGTTCCTCGGTTACCGGAAGCCTCAATATCGGTAACCAGGTGGTCAAACAACTAAAACAAAATCATGAACTGGGCTGGCAGTTCCCCGATGCCGAGAAGGCAGACCGAGACCTAAAGCGCGGCAAGGTCTATGCCGAAATCACCATTCCGCCGAATTTCTCGCAGGAAATGGTTGACCTGATTCAAGGGCAGGGGCATCCAGCAAAGCTGAAATACCGCGCTAACCAGAAGATCAACGCGATCTCGCCGCACATCACGGCGCAGGGCGCGTCCGGTATTGATGGTCAGATTTCCGCTTCCTTTAATAAGGAGATTGCGAAGGCGGTCACCGAGGAGGTTAAGGAAGCTGGCGGCCTGCTGCAGGGGCGGTTCGATGCGGCTCGTCTCAATTCCGCTGACGCTTTCCAGGATGTCGCTGATGCGGTTGCCAATAGCCGCGATGAAGTCGGTGCTATCCAGGAGCAGATTGGCGATCTGCAGCCGACGATTGCGCAGATCAAGAAGACTCTCGGCAGCGTGGACACGGCCCTCGATGACGCCCAGGATGCGTTGACGCAGGTGCAGGCGATTACTGGTGAGCTCAACAATGAGGTCCTGAATTTCTCCGCGGATCTCAACGACGCCTACTTACAGGGCAGCACCGCTCTGGTGGAGGGCACCGGCAACGCCAACGCCGCGATTGGCGCGATGACTGGCAATCTGCAGGGCGCAATTTCCCGTTCGGATTCTGCGACGGCTGCGGCGGAGGACATCGTCAACCAGGCGGATCAGGTCATTGGTGGGCTGAATTCCCTGCTGGAGGCCAACCCGCTCAACGGCCCGGATAAGCAGGCAATCCAGCGCACCATCGATGCGCTCGACGAGAGCAACGCCACCAATAAAGAGCTGGTGGAGGGCCTGAAGAACGTCTCCGGCTCGGCACAGGGAACTCTCGACTCCCTCAACGCCACCAGCGAGGCATTGGCGCAGGCCACTAAGGACGGCAAGGCCGCCTCGGATCAGATTCGTCAGGCGTCCCAGGACGCACTCCCGCAGTTGAGCAAGGCGCTTAATCAGCTCAACGCGCGCGTGGGTTCGTACGCGGCGGCGCTTGGCGCGCAAAAGGACACCGTCAAGGAAACGTCCGCGCTTCTCGACGCTACGAGTGGGCAGCTTTCTGCTGCGGATCAGGTCCTCGAGAGCTTCAAGGCCGACCTTGATGGTGTGCGTGATGGCCTGGAAACTGCGCGTCTCGATGTCCTTACCCTGGGAACCACCGAAGAGCGCGAAGCCATGAACATGGTCAATGACCTTGATCCTGAGGGTATCTCGCAGTTCCTGAGCGATCCGGCTGAGGTTAAGACGGAGGCCGTGTTCCCGGTGGATCACTACGGCTCGGGTATGGCGGCGCTGTTTACCAACCTGTCGTTGTGGATTGGTGCGTTCATTCTGATTGTGATTTTCCGCGTGGAAGTCGACGCGGAAGGTTTCAAGGAAATCACGGTGGGCCAGGCGTACATGGGCCGCACATTGCTGCTGGGCATCATCGCTACTTTCCAGGCGCTGATTGTCTCTATCGGTGACATCGTCATTGGTGTGCAGCATGTCAGCGCGGTTGCGTTCGTCCTCACCTGTGTCGTGGTGGAGTTGTGTTATCTCGCCATTATTTACAGTTTGGTGGCGGCGTTTGGCCACGTGGGACGTGGTATTGCCGTAGTGCTCGCGTTTATTCAGATTCCTGGCGCCGCCGGTCTCTATCCAATTGAGATGACCCCGGACTTCTTCCAGGCGCTGAATCCGTTCTTGCCGTTGACCTACGGCATTGATGCTCTCCGCGAGACCATTGGTGGTTTCTACTCGAATTACTACCTGAAGAACATGCTCACCTTGATGGCCATGGCAGTGGTCGCCTACGTGGTCGGTTACTGGCTGCGCCGCAGCCTGTCCTCGGTCAATGTCTTGGTTAACCACCAGCTTGAAGAGGGCGGACTGGTCAACAACGAAGAAGTCCACCTGGTCGGTAGCGGATACAAGCTCGGTGACCTCGTCTTTGCGCTGCGTAACCGCGAGGAGTACCAATCGCGAGTCGACGAGCGGATGGAGAATCTGCGTGGCAGCTACACGCTGTTCATGCGCATGGCCATTGGCATCGCCGTGGCCGCCCTGGTGGTGCTGGGTATTTTGGCCCGTAACTACCCGGATCAGAAGGCCCTGTTCTTCGGTCTGGCTTGCCTGTTTGTGCTGCTCTGCCTCGCCTACATCGCGGTGCGCGAGTACGTCAAGCAGTCTGTGATTCACGCCCAGGAGCTCAGCGAGATGTCGGAGGAGGAGCTGCGCGCCTACATGGAGCACCAAACTTCCCATCCGCATGCGTACTCGCTGGAAAATGCTGGTGATTCGTTTGAGCCACAGGCGAAGGTGTCGTCGGCAAGCGTGAAGACTTCCCCAGAAGGTGAAGCCTAATGAGAAACGTTCTTGAAATTGTGCGGAATGACTTTCGGGTGATCCGCCAGAACACGATGACCGGCATCATGGTTTTCGGTCTGGTGCTGATTCCGCTGCTGTTCACCTGCTTTAATGTGCTGGCCAGCTGGGAGCCGTTTGAGAACACCGAAAAGCTGAAGATTGCGGTCGCCAGTAATGACCGTGGTCATCGCACGGATATCGGTGCGATTGACGTCAACTTGGGCAATGAGGTGCTGTCGAAGCTGAGCCGTAACCACGAAATTGACTGGCAGATTACGGATTCTGAGGACGCCATCGACGGCACTAAGTCCGGTGACTACTACGCGGCAATCGTGCTTCCGGAGAACTTCAGTACTGAACTGATGACCTTCTACGTCCGGGGCACCAAGGCGCCGAAGCTGACGCTCTATACGAATGAGAAGAAGAACGCGCTTTCGTCAATCATTACGAGTAAGGGCGCGAGTGGCGTTATTCAGGAGATTGACAAGAACTTCACGCAGGTCGTCGCCAGTGTTGGGCTGGGCGTGATCACCTCGCTGGATGAGTATCTAAACACCTCCGACTCCAAGCAGGCACTGACGCGCGTGCAAAACCGCGTTGATGACACCGCCGCGCGGCTGCGCTCCGGTGCGCAGACTGCTCGTTCGCTGTCTACGCTGGTGGAAACCACCGTGCCGCTGGTGGAGACCGCGGATTCCATTTTGGAAAACGCTGGTGCGCGGATGGACATTCTGCGCAATGGTTCGGGTGACGGCAACGTCGCCGGCGATCTGGAAGCCGCGGTCGGCAATGTTCGCGACTCGGTTAGCACGGCGCTCGACGCAACGCAGTCGAGCTACGAAGGCGTGCGCGACCGCGTCAACGAGCTTGTCGACGGCACCCAGGCCACCAGCGGCGCGACCGCAGATACCTTTGACGCGATGGCGGCCAAATTCGGCCAGCAGGCCGATGGCCTGACTGCGATGCGCGACCGCCTGGAGGACACCGTTGGGGCAGTGGTTCCGGGTGTCGCTAAGCCGGGCTATGACCGCGCGATTTCCGATCTGAACACCTCGATTGCTCGCACCCGTGGGCTGCAGGAGAGTTTCTCCGCCGTGGCAGCGGATTTGCGTGGTGGCCGGGATACGGGATCGTCGATAAGCCAGGCGAAGGACGCTTTCACGGCTGCGATTGCCGCTGTGGAAAATGCCAAAAACTCCTACGAGCAGAACCTGCGCCCGCAGATCGACGCACTGTCGGAGCCGGTGTCGCGTCTGAGCAACGACATCGAGGTCATTGGCGAGGACATTCGCGGCATCCGCGGTACGATTTCCGGCTCGCCGGTGGATACGCTTCGTAAGACTAGCGCCGCCACGATGGGCCTGAGCAACCGTTTTGATGATCTGGCCGCTCGCTTCGACGAGATTCACAACGCGCTGGAAGAGGCGAAGGACACCGGTGACCTCTCGCGAATTGCTGAGGCCGTCGGTGATGACCCAAGTGCCCTGGCAGCGCAGTTGGCCGCGCCGGTGCAGGTCGAGGAAGACCCCGTCTTCCCAGTCCAGAGCTTCGGTGCGGGTATGGCGCCGTTCTATGCGACCCTCGCGCTGTGGATCGGTGCGCTGCTGTCGTCGGTGCTGATCCGCACCACGGTCCGTAGCCGCGACGGACAGAAGGTCGGCGATGATGAGGCCGAGAATGTGGTCAGCGATGCAGTCGATGATGCGCAGGGCGATGCAGCCAGCGATGAAATCGACGAGCCGACCAGTGACGCACAAATCAACGCTGCGCAGGCCGATGACTACACCCGCGTCGAGAAGTACTTCGGCCGGTTCGCCACCTTCGCCAGCGTGGGCCTGGTTCAGTCCACACTGATGGTGTTGGGACTCCAGGTGTACGTGGGCATCGAGCCCGCGCACCGATTCCTGATGCTGCTGGCCGGCTGGGTGATTTCGCTGGTGTTTATGATGATCGTCTTCTCGTTCGTCTTCACCTTCGACAACGCCGGCAAGGCCATCTGCGTGCTGTTGCTGGTGATGCAGGTCTCGGCCGCAGGTGGCGCGTATCCGCTGCCGCTGGTGCCACAGTGGGTCCAGAACATTAGCCCTTGGCTGCCGGGTACCTACGCGATCGATATGTTCCGCAGCTCCATCGCCGGTATCTATGAGGCAGACTACTGGAAGCTGATGTTCATGTTGGCGCTGTTCATCATCCCGTCGCTGATTCTGGCGCTGGGCCTTCAGCGCATCTTTGAAAAGGGAATCAACGAGATCAAGAATGCAATCGAGGAGACGAAGGTGATGGCGACTTCGTAAGGGGGCCTAATCCTCCGCCTCGTCATTCTCTGTCTCGTCGCTCTCGCGCTCGGCTTCCGGCTCGCCCTTGCCGTCGCGCGAGAGCTTCCGCAGCCACCAAATCAGCAGCGCAATGATCACCGCCGCTGCTGCCAGGATGGCCCACATCCACCACTGCCACTGCGAACCGCTGCCGTCGAACACGGACTCCTCGTCAGGATCCATCGGCACCTGGTGCCCCGTCACCAGCAGTCGGTGCGTGTTAATGCCGTAAGGCGTGCACGTAATCAGGGTGATTAGGTCTTCTCCGGGGACGCGTCGTAAAGCATCGGTTTCATCCGGCTTTACGACGGTTACGTCGTGGACCTCATACTTCAACTTGTGACCCGCGACTGCGATGTAGAACGCGTCGCCCTTCTTGACCTTGTCGAGGTTGTCCCACAGCGTCGCATTCTGCAGACCCGTATGCGCGGACAGCGACGCGTGACGACCTTCACCCTCGCCCACGCCGCCGACCGGGAAGTCGGTGCCGTAGAGGTGACCGACACCGCGCGAGAGCGACTTTTCCGACGTGCCATGGAAAATGGGCAGGTCAGAGTTGATGGAAGGGATGACGATGCGACCGAGCGCGTCGGTCTCGCCAAGCACGTCGAGGTAGTGACGATAGCGCTGGTACTCCGGGGAGGACTCGTCATCGGAGGTGGTCCAGGCATCGCCGGGATTGACCTCGCCGAGGCTGGCGTTGTACTCGTGGGCCTCGTTCCAGGCGGTGTCCAAGACCTCAGGAGGAGCGGATTTCTCCAGCTTGGAGTATTCATCTGCGGCGCGGGCCTGTAGGAAGTTGTTCCACTGCGTTGCGACAACCGGGTACAGCAGCACGCCCAAACCGCCAATGATCAGCAGCAGGGCGATGATGGTGTTCGAGTTGAGCTTCTTGCCCTTTTGGGGCTTTGCTTTGGTGTTGGTTGCGGCGGTTTTGGTTGCGGCGCTGGTGCTGTTTGCGCGTTCGGACTTCCGCTTAGATGTCGGTTTGGATGCCCGCTTGGAAGTTGCCCGCTTGGAATGGGAATGACGCCCCATCGAGTCCTACCTTTGGTGACCTTGTGCATAGCGGCCACGGGTCTTTCTCACCAGGGATAGTTCCCGGGCAGGGGATAGCCAGGCCGACAAATCGCTAACGACTTAATAAGTGCACATACCAATTTAGGTCATGCAACCCGGGAGAGCTGAACTCTACTTACCGAGCGGTGGCATCGGTGGAGTCTGTGGTGGTGATTTCGGTGCTTGGGGCGTCGGTGTTTGGGGTGTCTGCGGTGCTTGTGGTGTCGGTGCTTGGGGCGCTTGCGGCGCTTGTGGAGGTGGTCTCTGCCGGCCGAGCCGCCAGGGCAATAGTGGCAGAAATCATGGTCACCAGTGCGATAAACAGCGCCACCCACTGCACACCAACTGCCTGGAAGCGCTCACCAAGAACGATGTATCCCAAGCTGAAGGCAACGATCGGCTCCACGACGGTCATAGCTGGCAGCGAAGCTTGCAACGGTCCCGCGTTAAAAGCCGCCTGCTGCAGGCCGACGCCAATAACCGCCAGTGCCACCAGCAGCCAGAGTTCCCAGGAGAGCAGGAGCTGGACAAGTCCGTCGTTGACATAGGTATCGACCACCGACTTAGACAGCAGCGCGACGAAGCCGTACAGCCAGCCGGTTGCCGTGCCGAGCAGCAGGGCCTTCGGGTTCTGGCGCAGCACTCCGTGCTGTTTGGTGTCTGAGCCGCCACCGGCGCCGGTGCCGGTGTTGGGCCACTGAACTGCAGCGGCGTAAAGCCCGCAGGTGACCACGCCACCGACGGCAAGAGCCCATCCCCACAGGTAGGTGGGGATATCGGTGGAGCCGGCAGTCGGCTTGCCGAGCAACACCAGCGTCGCCACCGCAAAAGTAAGCGCCACGGACCAGATCATCTCTGATCGCGAAATCCGCCGACCGTTGACCTTCGCTGCCAGCGGGAGCGTGAGCATCAGCTTCATGACCAACAACGGCTGCACCAGGAGCAACGTGCCAAATGCCAACGCCGCGACCTGAAATACATACCCGGCAATCGCCAGGCCCGAGCCCAGCCACCAGCGCGGCAGCTTCAGGGTCTTCGCCACTCCGCGAAGTGTGCTGGTGCCCTCTTCCAGTGTTCCGGAGAGGTTGTGGCGGATGACGGTTCCCCACGCGATGCTGAGTGCGGACAGCAGTGCCAGTATCGCAGCGAGAAGGTCATTGTTCACGTAGGGAATGCTAGGCATGCAACACTTGTCATGTCCACTTCGCAGGGGTTGGGCGGGGCAGTGGTTGGTGCCCGCAGCGCCTCGGGAATTAGCTGGTTCGGCCAAGAAGCTGACTGAGCTCGGGCCGGGGAGTTAGGGAGTGGAGCTGACTGAGCCCGGAGTTCCTGGCACAGTACCGAGAGTTACTGACTAGGTTTATGACAGTTTCGAGGCATTTTATGGCCTGTTTTTGTCATAAACTTAGTCAGTTTCACATTTGCAGCCCGCAGCAGCGTCCGATCCACACCCAACCGACACCCCAAACACCCCAAACACCCCAGCCGTCACACCCTCGCCGCGCAGCAGCGTCCGATTCGCACCCGACCGACACCCAACCCACGCCCAATCACCCCGCAACCCCCACGCAACCCGATCCAAACCCTCCACACAACCCCCGCAAGCTACGTTTTGGTAACCCACTATGTAATTACGAATGCGACTCAAGTAAATTGAGTCAATAATAGTTACGTGCATATAGTTGCCTAGTTTTTGGAGGTTGCCGACCATGGCACTGGTTGTGCAGAAGTACGGTGGTTCATCCCTGGAGAGCGCCGAACGCATTCGTCGTGTTGCAGAACGAATTGTGGAAACCAAAAAGCAGGGCAATGACGTCGTGGTTGTCTGCTCGGCAATGGGCGACACCACCGATGAGCTTCTGGACCTCGCTGAGCAGGTCAACCCGGTCCCGCCGGGACGCGAGATGGACATGCTCCTGACCGCCGGTGAGCGTATTTCTAATGCGCTGGTCGCTATGGCAATCGCAAGCCTCGGCGCATCGGCCCGTTCTTTTACCGGTTCGCAGGCCGGCGTAATTACTACGGAGCGCCACGGTAACGCCCGCATTGTCGAGGTCACTCCGGGCCGTGTCCGCGAGGCTCTCGACGAGGGCCACATCTGCCTGGTGGCCGGTTTCCAGGGTGTGAACCGCGAGACCAAGGACGTCACTACGCTGGGCCGTGGTGGCTCGGATACCACTGCGGTCGCTCTCGCGGCAGCTCTGGAGGCAGACGTCTGCGAGATTTACTCCGACGTGGATGGCGTGTACACGGCGGATCCGCGCATTGTGCCGGATGCACAGCGCTTGGACACCATTTCCTTCGAGGAGATGCTGGAGATGGCCGCGGTTGGCGCGAAGATTTTGCAGCTGCGAAGTGTCGAATACGCCCGCGCGTTTAACGTCCCGTTGCGTGTGCGTTCGTCGTATAGCAATGAACTTGGCACCCTTGTTGATGGATCGATGGAGGATATCCCTATGGAAGAAGCAGTGTTGACCGGTGTGGCTCATGACCGCTCCGAGGCGAAGGTGACCGTGCTGGGCATTCCGGATGATCCGGGCCAGGCGGCGAAGATGTTCCGTGCTGTTGCGGATGCGGAGATCAACATCGATATGGTGCTGCAGAACGTCTCCACCGTCGCGGATAACCGCACTGACATTACTTTCACGTGCCCGCGCGAGGATGCTCCGAAGGCGATGGCGTTGCTGAAGAAGCTGCAGGCTGACAACGACTGGAAGGACGTGCTTTACGACGATCACGTGGGCAAGGTCTCCTTGGTCGGTGCTGGCATGAAGTCCCACCCGGGTGTGACTGCGACGTTCTGTGAGGCGCTCGCTGATGAGGGTGTGAATATCGATCTGATTTCCACTTCTGAGATTCGTATCTCGGTGCTGGTTAATGACCAGGATGTCGACAAGTCTGTGAAGGCCCTGCACGACGCTTTCAATCTCGGTGGCGACACTGAGGCTGTTGTTTACGCTGGTACGGGACGTTAAGGAGTTCTAATGACCACGATTGCTGTTGTTGGTGCCACTGGCCAGGTTGGTCGTGTGATGCGCACCCTGTTGGCGGAGCGTAATTTCCCGGCCGATAAGGTTCGTTTCTTCGCTTCTGCCCGTAGCGCGGGCAAGGAGCTGGAGTTCCGCGGCGAGAAGGTTGTTGTCGAGGATGTCGCGGCTACTTCTGACGAGGATCTGAAGGGCATTGATGTCGCGGTGTTCTCCGCTGGCGGCACGCTGTCGAAGGAGCAGGCTCCGCGTTTTGCGGCTGCTGGCGCTGTTGTTGTTGATAACTCGTCGGCGTGGCGTAAGGATCCGGAGGTCCCGTTGGTGGTCTCCGAGGTCAACCCGGATGCTCTGCAGGACATCCCGAAGGGCATTGTCGCTAATCCGAACTGCACCACGATGGCCGCGATGCCGGTTCTCAAGCCGCTTCACGACGAGGCCGGGTTGCAGTGTCTGCGTGTGTCCTCCTATCAGGCGGTCTCGGGTTCGGGCCTTGCTGGTGTGAATACTCTGGCTGGTCAGGTGCGCGAGAACATCGACAACCTGGAGAAGCTGACCACTGATGGTTCGGCTCTGGTTGCGGAGGACTTTGGTCCGTATGTCGCCCCGATTGCGTTCAACGCGCTGCCGGTGGCTGGAAACTTTGTTGATGACGGTTCACTGGAGACCGATGAGGAGCAGAAGCTCCGCAATGAGTCCCGCAAGATTCTGTCTATCCCTGAGCTGGCTGTTGCTGGTACTTGTGTGCGCGTTCCGGTGTTCACTGGCCACACGCTGGTGATTCACGCTGAGTTTGAGAATGCTCTGTCTGTAGAGAAGGCAACCGAACTGCTGGAGTCCGCGCCGGGCGTGAAGGTCGTCGACGTTCCGAATCCGCTCGCTGCCGCTGGTGTGGATGAGTCCCTGGTGGGTCGTATCCGTGTCGATCAGTCGGTTCCGGAGGGGCGTGGCCTGGTGCTGGTTGTCTCTGGCGACAATCTGCGTAAGGGCGCTGCTCTGAATACCATCCAGATTGCGGAGTTGTTGGTCGCTGACCAGTAGTTGAGCGCAGTACTTGAGAGCGCAAAAAGTTAAGCCTCGGCACTTAGCGAACTTCGTGCTCTCAATGACAACTACTCCCCACTAGTCGGTAACTGATTTCTCAGTCCAACTAATGGGGAGCAGTTCACATTGTTGCGGTAGGGGGGCCTATTTTTTCTTATTGACGCCCACGCTTTCCGCTTGGCTGCAGCGCCAGCGGAATGTGAGATTGTGCGAGCGCAGTGCTGGGGGGATTGCGTGACGGGAGGCGCCGGCGCCCTATTTGGTGGCGTGAGGATGTGCAGATGTCGCTAGACCGGGAATGCGTGGCCGACGGCGCCGTATTTGGGGCGCTAGCAGGGGTGAATGTCGCTAGAACGGGAATGCGTTAAAGACACTGATTTGCAGCTCCGCAAAACTGCAGGTCAGGGAATTGACGCAAAATTCGGAGGCGCGCCTGTGCTGACAGATTCCCGTTCTAGCGACATTTCGACCTTCGAAGTGCAACTTTTCCGACAGTTGGTGCCACGAGTTGCAATAGCGCGAGCATCTCGGCATTGAGAGCCAGGGTGGCTAGGGTGGCCAGGGCGGTGACAGTGGCCAGGGTGGCTAGGGTGGCCAGCGTGGCGACGGTGGCCAGGGCGGCGATGGAGTCGGTAGCGGCCGAGCAGGAAGCGGACTAATTTAGGGTAGCCTGTTGTGTGGTTAGCCTTACCTGTGTAATATAGGCTCGATTGCTGTGTTGGCCGTAGCCGAAAGAGGCCATCAGTCTCTTGGGGCTACGGGTACTTTACAGCGTTTCAAAGAGTTCCTTACGCGTTAGGCTTTCACATGTTTCGAAACAATTCGCTGACCCGTCGAGCGGCGCTGAAGACCGCCGCTGTCTTGGCAGCATCCACTCTTGTTCTGTCTGGTTGCTCCCGAGGCGACGACGCGGCGGCGTCAAAAAATGAGGGCACCGGGGACGAGCGCATCGCCGCAGTTGGCCTGGGAGACAGCGATACCTTGCTCGCTCTAGGCATCCAACCAGTCCTCGTAGCGCCCTGGGGTGCTGAGGGAGATGTTGATGCATCTGGCGTCGGCCCATGGGCTACCGAAAAGCTCGGCGACAACAAGCCTGAAGTGGTTTACGGTACTGCCAACGGATTCACTGCTGAAATCCTGGAGAAGATCTCCGCCGCTGATCCGGACAAGATCATTGCGGTGAACTCTGCCGTAGACGCGCAGGCGAAGAAGGCGCTTAATGACATCGCCCCAACCACCGTTAAGCCAGACGGTGCCACGGACTGGCAGATCCCCTGGCGGGATCAGGTCAACCAGATCGCCGGCGCTGTAGACAAGCAAGAAGAAGGCGACAAACTCGTCGAAGAAACGCAGAAGGCCTTCGATGATTTCCAACAGCAGCACCCTGAGCTCAAAGGCAAGCGTGCGGCTATCGTCATGCCTTATCAGGGAAAGATCGGCCTGTACACCTCCGGTGACGGTCGCGGGCAGTTTATCAAGAGTCTGGGCTTCGAGATCCCGAAGGAGCTCGAAGGTAACGGGGGCGAGTTCTACCGCGACATCGCACCTGAGAACTACAGCGACCTCAACAACGTCGATTACCTCTTCATCCTTGATTACCAGGGTGCCGCCGATACCTTGAAGAAGGATCCAACATTCAGCAAGCTGGACGTTGTTCGCGAAGGCAAGGTCCGCTGGATGGACGAAAACGTGGGCAATGCAATGAGTATGCCGAACCCATTGACCATCCCCTGGGCAGTCGACAAGTTCTCTGACGCAATTTAATTGAAAGTGTCCGTTTCAAGAGCTCGACATTCTTTGGTGTTTTCCCGGCGTTTGCTTACTTCGGCCGCACTCGTTGGCTTGGCTTTGCTGCTGCTTGCCTCCCTGTACTTGGGTTCCAAAGATCTTTCCATTGGCGAAGTGACCAGCATCCTCATGCATGGTCCGCACCCATCTACGCAATCCGGCATCATTTGGGACTTGCGCGTTCCGCGCACCCTCTTGGCTGTGATCACAGGCGCAGCCCTGGCTATGGCGGGTGCCATTGCTCAGAGCTGGACCCGCAACCCCCTGGCAGATCCCGGCATTATCGGCGTGAACGCTGGAGCAAGTTTCGCAGTCGCTGCGGCACTGACCTTGGGCTGGGCAACGACGGTCGGGGAGCGGACACTTGTAGGGCTCGTCGGGGCGGCCGTCGCTGCCTTAATCGTGCTGTTGATTTCCCGCGTATCGCGTAACCCGCTAACTCTGGTACTCGTGGGCGTGGGAGTTACCTTCGCCCTGCAAGCGGCCACGAATATGCTGAGCCTCTATTCTTCCGACACCCTGGAAGGGCTCCGCCGCTGGACCGTTGGCTCTACAGCTGGGCGGGGTATGGAAGACGTGGCCTTAGCTGCTTTAGGTCTAGCACTAGGTGCTCTATGTGGTGCGCTTGCAGCACGCCCGCTGGATCTACTTGCGATGGGAGAGGACTCCGCCCGTTCCCTTGGCAGCTCGCCCACGAGAACCCGCTTGTTGGCTGCCGCAGCGGTGATCATCCTCGCCGGCTCGGCGACAGCCACTGTGGGGCTTGTGACATTCGTGGGCTTCGCCGTGCCACACCTACTACGCCCGTTTACCGGCCCGTCCCTGACTCGCCTCTTGCTGCCGACCGGCATTGTTGGTGGCGCGGCTGTGTTGCTAGCCGATATTGTGGGCCGCTTCGTCCTGCAGCCTAACGAGCTGGAAATGTCCATTGTCTTAGCTATTGTCGGTGCCCCAGTGATGATTCTGGCGGTGCGACGTAAGAAGAGTTCACCGACCTCGAATGACTCGGAGCTGACGATATGAGCGATATGACGTCTATCCGTAGTATTAAGCGTTCACGAAGCAGACGCGTCCTGGCGGCTTCGGCAGGGTTCGCCCTCGTAGCGGCTCTTTGTTACTGCTTAATCCTGGGGCAAGGAGCGGTGAAGCTCAGCCCGATGGAAGTCATCGAGGTTCTCACCGGTGGGGGCACACAGCAAGCAATCAACGTGGTGTGGGATCTCCGCCTGCCTGTAGCAATCGCTACCGTTCTGGTCGGCGCGGCTCTAGGGCTGGCAGGTGCGTGGACTCAGACCATGGCCCGCAATCCGCTGGCCAGCCCGGACATTCTCGGTGTATCCGGCGGCGCGGCGGTTTTGGTTGTGGCGGGCACCGTAGTTACCCGCCCTGCATGGAGTGAGGGGGTGCCGACGTTCTGGTGGCGTGCTGCACTCGCTTTGCTTGGCGCACTAGTGATCGTTGGTTTGCTCGTTCTACTCGGTGGCTTCGGGACGTCGCAGCGCGTAGTGGTCATCGGCCTGGCACTGTCTTTCCTCACGCAGTCTTTAGTGCAGTATCTCCTGCTCCGGGCTGACTTAACTCGTGCCACGGATGCCCAAACTTGGCTCGCTGGGTCTACCGGCTTTGTGCGTATGGAAGCTTTGTTTCCTATGGTGTTGGGCCTGTTGCCCTTCGTAGTTTTAGGCCTCTGTGTTACGCGCGATGTCCCTCTTCTTTCTCATGATGACGCCACCGCGTCCACACTTGGGGTAAATGTCACGAGGGTGCGCGCTATTTTGCTCATTGCCGCAACGGGCATTGTCGCGGTGGTGGTTTCCTTTGTCGGCCCAATTGGATTCGTGGCACTATTGGCTCCTCAGCTGGCCAAGCTGGTGGCCGGAACGCCCACGCCCCATCCGTTGTGCTCTACTTTTGCAGGCGCTGCTCTATTAGCTGCGTGCGCCGTCGTGGCGGGCGCACTGCCATTTACATCCCCTGTGGGTTTGGTTACCGCCATCATCGGTGGCCCCGCGTTGGTGTTGCTTGTGTGGTTGGCGGCCCGTCGCGGAACTCTGAAAGGAATGGTTCAATGAACGTTCAAGTTGATCACGTCACCGTGGGCTACAACGACGGCCCAAGCATTGTTAAGGACGTGTCTTTCACTGCAGAGCCCGGGAAGGTCACCACGCTCTTAGGCCCCAATGGTTGTGGCAAGTCGACGTTGCTCAAGACGCTTTCTCGGCTGCTTGCTCCCGCCGAAGGACGGGTTCTTGTAGAGAAAAAGGACGTGCATAGTTTGCGGTCGCGCGAAGCCGCCCAACTAATTGCGCTTTTGCCACAACACCCGCTGTGTCCGGCGGGATTGACCGTTGGAGAACTTGTGGAGCGCGGACGGCACCCTTATCGTCGATCGCTCTGGGGTGGGGGAGCGACGGCGTCAGAAGATAAAGAAAAAGTGCGCGAGGCGCTGAAGAAGACGAAGGTTGACCATCTTGTTGCCCGCGACGTGGCGGAGCTTTCTGGCGGCCAGCGGCAGCGGGTCTGGATGGCGATGGTGTTGGCGCAGGATACGCCAATTGTGCTGTTGGACGAACCGACTACCTACCTAGATCCGGCACATGCGATAGAGATTCTAAGTATCGTGCGGGAGCTCGCTCAAGAGGGCAAGACGGTGATTACCGTACTTCATGATCTTGGCCTGGCGGGAGCTTTTAGCGACGAGATGATCGTCATGAAGGAAGGGGAAAAGATCGCCGAGGGTTCTCCAAAGGAGGCTCTGACGGTGGATGTGTTGCGCGAGGCATATGGCCTGAATGCCGAGGTGTGGGAAGATCCCCGCGGTATGGCTCCGATTATTGTGCCGCGAGGGATTGTGGCTAATTAAGGCCGTGCCCTGCCTAGGAACCAATAGGGGCACCACTGCACGGATTCGCTATTGAGGCCCCAGGTGTGAATTGCGTGGCGCCGTACTTCCTTGCAGAGCTGTCCTTCACCCGCGACCCAGACGTACTTCGACTGTGTTGCGGGGTGTTCGGCACGGTCCAGTTGCTGTAGGTGGGACATCACTGCCGTGCTGAAGTCCGTTGTAGCGCTAAACAGCACTTCTAGGCTGCCCAGCTTGCTCTCCCAGTCGGCGACGAGGGATGGCTCGAGGTCACCATGGTTCTCGGCGACCACTACGAGGTGTATGTCGCGCAACTGTTCCGGGGCAAACGCATCCGCGTAATCCAAAATGGCGCGAACGGAAGGTACGGCAGATGGGTCTGCGATAAGTGTTTGTGAACTTTGCGCGCGGTGCCAGAGGCCCTGGCATGTCCAGATGCCTACCTGGTCGCCAACACGAGTTGCAAGAGCCCAGGCGAGCCCTGGTCCGACGTGCTCATCCTTTGGATTTTTGACGCCATGTGTCGCCACGTCGAAAGTTATCTGTCCGCACTCGGGATCGAGTGAGCGTACGGTGTACCAACGTAAATTTGGGCGTTGGGTCTCCGGCATGGCTGTAACGCTTGCGCGGATATTGGCGCCACCTCCGTGGAGGGGTAAATGGAGATTCTCGCCGGGCTTAGCCGGCATAAAGAGGCCAAAGAATTCGTCCGGGCCGGAAAGCTGAAAGCCGACTAGCTCGGGGGAGCGGATGACAATCCTCTGCAGGTTTTCTGCCGGGGCGCTGACGTCATAAACAGTGGCGCGGATGATTCGATGGTGCGGTTCAGAAGGGGCGGCCAAGAGTAGGTGGTCAGAAAAGGCCGCGCGGTAGGCGGAAGTGTTCGTCGGAGTGTTCAGGGTAACTGGGTTCGAGGTCATAGTGGGAGTTAACTTACCCTTACCTAAAGCAAAAGTGAAAGGGTGAGGGGCAGAAAAAGCCCCGCGGGGATCCGAGGTGAACTGGTCCCCGAAAGTTGGACTGGTTTAACTCTAGGCGGTTAGGGCTTCAAGGGTCTGATTTCGATATTGCATCGGGGTCAGGCCCTTGAGTCGTTGTTGGACGCGTTCGGTGTTGTACCACTGGATGTATTCGTCGATTACTTGGTTGAACTCTGCGACAGTGTCGAAGACTTCTCCGTGGTACATCTCGGTTTTCACGTGGCCGAAGAAGTTCTCCATGACCGCGTTGTCGTAACAGTTGGCTTTACGCGACATCGACTGAACACCGCCGTTGTCGCCGATCAGGTCACGCCACGAGGCATGCTGGTACTGGAAACCTTGATCGGTGTGCATCATCCACCCGGGTTCAGGTGCCCACGCCGCGATCACCTTGGGCAAAGAATCGGTGGTCAACGCTGTCGACGGCGATGTAGCCACAGTGTGGGCAACGATTGAGCGGTCGAACAAGTCCATCACCGGTGACAGGTAGACCTTGCGGCCTGCGACCCTGAACTCGGTGACGTCGCTGACAAAGACGGTATTTGGCTTATCTGGGGTGAATTTGCGGTCAAGCTTGTTGTCGGCAATGTGGCTGATCGTCCCGGTGTAGGAAACATAAGGTCTACGTTGGCGGATCTTGGCTCGCAGCCCCATCTCGCACATGAGTTTGTAGACGAGTTTGTGGTTGACCACCCAGCCCTGGTTGCGCAGGTCAAGTAGCACTCGTCGGTAGCCGTAGCGATGCTTGTTACGCTCGAAGCTTTCCCGAATCGCTTGCTTGAGCTCGGCGTGCTTATCTGGCTTACTGAGTCGTTGCTGGTGGTAGAAGAACGTCGACCGTGGCATACCTGCTGCCTCTAGGAGGTACTCCAAGCGGTGGTGCGACTTGAGGATGACAATCGCCTGGACTTTCAGGCGCGTCCCTGATTCCTCAAGTCCCGCAATTTTTTTAGATAGGCATTTTCGGCCCGCAACCGTTCGTTTTCGCCACGCAGCTTGTCTTCCTCCGACAGCGGCTTCGGCGTGACCGATCCTTTGGGTCTGCCCTTCGGCTTCGGTTTCAACGCGTCATCGCCGTCTTTGCGCCATTTCCACGTCCACCCGCGGACCAGCTGCTGTGATGACAGGCCAAATTCACGTGCAAGATCCATCGCTGTCTCGCCAGCAAGGTGGCGTTGGACAACTTCCTTCTTGATCTCGAACGAGTACTGCTGCTTAGTCGGTTTCTCCACAAGACATAGCCTGCATGCAGCTTAAACCGACGACAGAGCATACGGGCGGCATACTTGGAGACACCAAGGGCATTGGCAGCGGCTGTATAACCCATGCCTTGCTCAAATAGTTCAACCAACTGCTCGCGCTGATATTCACTTAGCGAACTTCGTGCTCTCAATGACAACTACTCCCCACTAGTCGGTAACTGATTTCTCAGTCCAACTAATGGGGAGCAGTTCATTAGGTGCCGAGGCGTTTCTGCTGGAAAAGGCGAGCCTGGTTTGGGGTGACCAAACGGCTAGCAATGTGACCCGTGACATGCGACGTTTGGGCATAAGTGCAGGTTAAATTTTGCCGTTATTCTGTTTCCAATTTCCTGGCTGAAGTGGGTCGAATTTCTATATTGTGACCGTTTTTCATCACCGGTACGGTTTTCGTGTGAGCACGGCAGTGGCCGCAAAGGAGAAGGCGAGAAGCCCTTTACCTTCAGCTCTGGGCATCGCGCCACACCATTTATCTACACTTCATTTTTCTAAAGGATCATCATGGATAACCTGTGCAATATCTGCGAACTGATTTCCTCCTTGCCAGCACCGGCTCCGCTGCCGGTACCTGAGTTCAACGTGAACTTCCCGGAGGGCCCACTGGTTCAGGTCGACTCTCTGTTCCCGAACTTCCACTCTCTGACTGAGGGCGGCAACCTGGGTCTGCAGAACGTTGGCGGCGATCAGGACAACGCTCTGCAGAATGTTGGCGGCAACCAGGGCCTCCAGAACGCTGGTGGCGACCAGCTGAACGGTGGCGACCAGATTGGCGGCGACAAGCTGGACAAGGGCGACAAGGTCGGCGGCGACCAGGTTAACGACAAGGGCCAGATTGGTGAGCGTCAGTCCGGTTTCCAGACCGGTGGCCAGGATCAGAGCCTGCAGAACGTCGGTGGCGACCAGGGTCTGCAGAACGGTGGCCAGGAGCAGGGCCTCCAAACCGGCGGTAAGAACCAGAATGGTCTCCAGACCGGCGGCCAAGAGCAGGGCATGCAGACCGGCGGTAAGAACCAGGGTGGCCTCCAGACTGGCGGCCAGGAGCAGGGTGCCCAGACCGGTGGCAACAACCAGGGTGGTCTGCTGGCCGAGGACGGTGCAGGTGACAACCTGCCAGTCGACCTGGACCTCACCGGTGCAAAGGCTATCTAAGGCCGTCTAAGCCGATTTAGGCACTGCACTGCGCAGCTGTTAGCTTGCGCGGCGATTAGCGCGTAACAGCGCACGAGCGCCTTCTCACTCTTTGTGGAGTGGGGAGGCGCTTTTTGCGTTTATAGCTGGCGACGTGGGGTCGATCCGAGTTACTGACTGCGTTTATGACAAAAATGGCCCGAAAAATGGCTTGAAAGTGTCATAAACTCGCACAGTTTCACATTTGCAGCCCTCTATTCAGGCGCGATTTGCATAACGTGATCTGCTGGAATGCCTTGAATCAGACCCACTTTTATCTATTAACTGCGGATGGAGAGGGCTGGGGGTGGAGAGGCAAAAATTTATGCAGCCGCAATTAACGCACAATTATGTGGCTTATTAAATGCGCCTAGGGGGGGTGTTTTTGCAAATAGCTCAGAGGTGTCATTATTGTGTTCGGAATTTATTGGGATGCATTTTCATTAGGTGGGGGTGAGGTGTCGGCTGTGCCTTATCTCACAATTATAAGAATCGTGACATGGGAGACATTTCAACCCGAATTAATGGGTGGAGATTTATTGAAAAATCTTCATACCTGCAGGTAATGGAGGCTTATCTGGGCTGAATGGCTAGGCGTCGTAGAGGAAGGTGGAATGTTGGCATTTGTCCGGTATCCATATGGCTACCCCAGAAAAAATATGCAAACAACAATTATTGGCATTGAAATAAAAGACAATAGGGGTGCCAATTAAATGACTCAACAAACATAAAATGTATTTGTTATATTCGGGGACGGCCAACGCTATAAATGAGAATTAGAAGGCGATGTCAACTGGGCTACCTGTGATGGGGGCTGGAGACGCTTATGCGTGGTCATTGATTGTTAATTGAAGGCTGGAAAGGTAGCGAAAGGTGTATAACGCACTGAAATCGAAGGAAGGGGGAGGGCTCATGTTCGGTCGTTTTACAAACGAGAAGCGCTGGTTGGCGCTTTTTAGCTTCGTGGCTGTGCTCGCTCTTTTCTTCGCTAAATCTCCAATAATTGCGCATGCGCAGGAGGCAGAAGACACTGGCGAAACCCTGACGATCCAGAAGATTTTGAGTGTTCCTGGAACAGTTAAGGGTGTTGAAGCCAATGGAAATGTCCGTGATTTTGGGCCACTTATTGCGGCCTTTGACGAGGCTGCAACTCCATATGGTAGCCACAAAATGGGTTACTGCATTGAGGCCAGCGTCGGCGGTGATCTTTATGACACCGGTCGTGTGCAGAACTTCAGTCAGTTCTCGCGCAGTACAGATACCAATAACAAGCTGCGGAACGACTTTGACCGATACCGGAAGCTCAACTGGATTGCGCACCACGGTTCGCCAGCTGTTGGTTTGGATGAACTGGGGAAGGCAGCTGGAGTTAAAGGACGTCTGAATGTGCTGGATGCCAATAACGCAACTCAGTTCGCTCTGTGGCACTTCTCCGATGACATTGACTTCTCCAAGGGCATTCACAACCCATCGACGAAGGCTGTCTACGACTACCTCACTGGTCCGGCTAACATCGGTCAGGGCACCGTCGACGGTACGAACCGCACTGGCTACATTTTCAACAATGGTAAGAAACAAGACATCATTGTGATTGACAATGTCACGCCGTCTTCAGGTGAAGTTCCGGCAGAGCCGACGAAGCCGTCTGAACCGGAGAAGCCGTCCGAGCCAGAAAAGCCAACAGAACCGGAGAAGCCAACTACTCCGACCACTCCTGCGGAGACCACGACCCCGTCCGAGTCGACCAAGCCGTCCGAGCCGGAGAAGCCGACCACGCTTAAGCCGTCGATCTCTACTCAGGCTCGTCTGAACGGCAACAAGATTGTTGCGGGCGCTGTGGTTAAGGACATTGTGAGGTTTACTGACCTGGTTCCGGGTAAGAACTACCGTCTGGATGCCACCCTGGTGGACAAGACCAGTGCTGATCGCATTTTGGGTACCGGCAGCGTCGAATTCACTCCAGAGACTTCTTCGGGTGAGCAGGCTGTCATGATTACCGTCTCCGATGATGTGGATGAGCCGGTTTCCGCTGCTGTTGCATTTGAAAAGCTGACCTCGACAGAGGTCACCGCCGATGGCCAGGACAACGCCGATGGTCAGCCGGTAGAAATCGCCTCCCACGAGGACATTAACGACGCAGCTCAGACCGTTCACGGCGAAAAGCCAGAGCAGCCGTCGACCTCCGAAGAGACTCCGACGAGCGAGGAGACAACCGAGGAGACAACGGAGCCGTCGTCCAGCGAGACCGCTACCTCTGAGACCAGCGAATCTGAGGCTCCGACGACGTCGGAAAGCGAAGAGCAGCCGAGCTCTTCGACGACTACTCCTAACGCCTCCGAGTCCACGAAGCCGGCTGCCCCGACGGAGCCGACCGAGCCGACTGACAGCACTGAGTCGCAGACCACGGAGCCGACCGAGCCGACTGAGACCACCGAACCGTCTAAGCCGAGCGAGCCCGCTGATACGCCGCTGGAGCCGGAGCTGCGCACGGTAGCCGAGCTTCAGGGCAACCGCATTGAGGCCAATGCCAAGGTTGTCGACACCGTACATTTCGAGGGCCTGGTGCCTGGTAAGAACTACACCCTCTCCGGTGAACTTGTTAATAAGGCTGATGGCTCTGTGATTGGTCATGGCGAGGCGACGTTCAAGCCGACGTCGGCAAGCGGTACTGTGACTGTCACTCTTGAGGTGTCTGACTCTGTTAAGACTCCTGTTGCCGAGGCTGTCGTGTTCGAGCACCTGACCTCTGATGAGGTTGACTCGACTGGTAAGGAAAGCGCTGGTCAGGGCAATGAGATCGCTGACCACGCAGACATCAACGACGCTAGCCAGACCGTGACCGGCGAGGTTCCGGAGAAGCCGGAAGACACTCCGACTGAGGAAAGCGAAACTCCGTCCGAGGAGACGACCGCACCGGAGACCAGCTCGACTGAGCCGACCACGTCCACGGTTCCGGCAACGCCGAGCGACGATGAGCCGTCCGAGCAGCCGGAGACGACACAGCCGGAAGAGCCGTCTGAGACGACAACTCCGTCTACGTCCGAGTCCGAAAAGCCGAGCAAGCCGAGCAAGCCGTCGAAGCCCGCTCAGCCGAAGAAGCCGAGCAAGCCGTCGAAGCCCGCTCAGCCAGAGAAGCCGAGCAAGCCGACTAAGCCCGCTCAGCCGGAAAAGCCGTCCAAGCCGGCCAAGCCTGCCCAGCCAGAGAAGCCGAGCAAGCCGACCAAGCCTGCTCAGCCAGAGAAGCCGAGCAAGCCGACGAAGCCTGCCCAGCCGGAAAAGCCGAGCAAGCCGATCAAGCCCGCTCAGCCGGAAAAGCCGAACCACCCGAGCACCCCAGCGCAGTCTGAGGACAACCCAGCCATCACGACTACTGCCGGTATTGCCGGCAAGGCTCTGGTTGAAAAGGGCGCTGTCGTCATCGACACCGTGCACTTCACTGGCCTGAAGCCGGGCACGAAGTACACGCTGACCGGTGAGCTGATGTGCAAGGAAACCGGCAAGTCCACTGGCGCTAGGAGCCGCCTGCACTTTGTGCCGACGGCATCCGCCGGCACGGTTGATGTTCCGATCATCATCACTGACGGCGACTGCGCTTCCCAGGTTGCCTTCGAGACTCTGACCGATGCCAATGGCAAGGAAGTTGCTGTTCACAAGGACATCAACTCTGCGGAGCAGACTGTCACGAATGGCAAGACCCCGGAGAACACGCCATCTGAGCAGCCGAAGGATGAGGGCAAGCAGAACACGCCTAACGACGATTCCTCTGCACCTACCAGCGACTCTGCCACCCCGACCACTGTGATTAATCAGCACTCGGAGCAGAACAACACCAACGTCACCATCATCGGTGGCACTGGCCAGGGCAAGCAGAAGAACCACGGAAAGCCGTTGGCTCCGAACTCGGAACGACGTGCAATTAGTTCGGTTCCGTCTGGCCCGACCGGTTTGGCTACTCACGCTCTGCCGACGGTAGCCACGAACTAAGGAGATTCCATGACTGATCAGTTTGGCTCGGACGAGACCGGCAAGGAACCTGGAAATACACCAGGCATCGAACCGGAAACCGAAACCGGCGCACTCGACCACGTTGATGCGTTTGGCCAGGACGAAGACCAGGCCGATGGCCAAGTCGAAGACCTGCAGGACGTGCCTTGGTGGAAGCAGCCAAGGGTGTATATCGCCGCTATCGCATTAATCGGCGTTATCGCTCTGCTGGTGATTGCCCAACTGCACCGCAATGATTCGGCGCTCGAAGGTGCGCAGGAGAATCTGCCCACTCCAGCACCGGGTTCTCGGGGAGCTGTGCACGAGATGGAGATGCTCATTGATGGTAAGTCGGCTCCGATTGATTTCGTTCAGCTGACTGATCAGGGATCTCTGATTCCTCCGACCGATGTTTCTCGCCTGGGCTGGTACTCAGCTTCAGCGATTCCCGGTGAGAAAGGTGCTGCTGGATCGTCCGTCATTACTGGCCACGTCAATGAGGTGGATCAGGGTGATGGTTACGCTGCACGTTTCGCTGACTTGAAGGCTGGTGACACTGTCACGGTGAAGGTGGATGGCGAAAGCCGAGACTTCACCGTCAGCAAGGATCCGATCCAGGTGGTCAAGGGCGCTCAGATGCCTGAGGTCGTCAACGATGCAGTTGGTGAGAACCGCTTGGTCCTCATCACCTGCGGAGGCGAGTTCGTCGGCGGCACGTTGGGTTACGCCGACAACATCATCGTCGAGGCCACTCCAGTGCGCTAATCCAGTGCCCTAGCGCACTAGGGCACTAGGGCGCAGCCTCGATTCATTGACCAATTTCATTGGCTGCGACTGTTGAACGCCGTCGAACAACGGCGGCGCCGGCAGTCGCAGAAAAACACAGAACAAATCTGCAGAAACCCTGCAGAAACACAGAAGATAAGGAAGTACCTATGAACATGTTGAAGAAAATTGGTGTCTGGGGTGTGGGCGCACTCGTGCTTGCCGCTCCGGTTGCTACTGCCGCACAGGCGGTAGCTGCACCTGCAAACTCTGCTGACACTGCAGTTGTCGCTCCGGGCAAGGGTGGGTTCCTCCACTCGGGCAAGCTAGCCGTCAACCGCTACGTCTTCGAGCTCGAGCATCGCGATGGCAAGGACTACGTCAACATCACCTTCACTGGTGATCACAGCGCTGACGTGCAGATCATGCCAGATGGCATGACCCCTGAGGGCAAGAAGAAGGTCGATCAGATTGGTGACGTCCTCAAGCTCAACGGCTACAACGATGTTCACTACTGGGCGGTTCTCTAAACGCCTCTTGTGACGCCACAGCGCGCCCCGTGTCGTTTACTGCCTCTGTGCTTTTACAGGTCCTAGTACAGGGTGGTGCGCCGCGGGGCGTTTTGCTTCAAACGGTTTTTGCTTTCGCTTGCCGACGATGATGTGACAGCAAACACGAGAAGGTTGATAAGTCCTCATTTTCCCGGCGTGCGCTGCGGCGATAATGGTTACACATGGGAGTCATCGCTATAAGGCAATTGACTACCCCCATTTTTGGGTGGGTTTGATTGTGTGGGAAATTGAGAGGGTTTCGGGTGTGGTGGGAAAAAACCGCTGTGACCTCGATAAAAAGATATCAATCTCTTGCAATTCTTACGTTTGTGTAGGTTTCTCAGGTGTCCGCCTTGGTGTCTTTTCTATGTCGAGTATCAACAAAGTGCTGAACAGGTTAAGTTATTTATAAGCGGTTCACTGAGCGCTATTAACCGAGCGAGCAATGGGCTTGAGCTGCAATGTTTGAACATATAAACATTAAAGTTCATTACGCTTAGGCTTAAAAGGTTAGACAGACTGGTCTTTCTCTTAAGGAAAGTCTCAGTTTTGGCAAGTCGGGGAACGTTAGTGTCGCCGTCTGGAGTGAATCGCGAGACGTATTGAAGCGTGTCGCTTCATTTTGGACCGTTGTAAAGGACCTGTTTTCCGTGAATAAGTTCTCTCGTACCGCTCGTTCGGTAACCTTCGCCGCAATCGTCGGCCTGTCTATGGGCATCTCTGCTCCTGCTGCTATTGCTCAGCCTGAAGGGCCTGCTGTTGAGCAGGGGGCTGTCAACAAGGCAAACATCGATTTCAACAAGAAGGGGTCGATCACCCTCCACAAGAAGAAGGGTGCTGAGTCGGACACTGCGGCTACCGGCCAGGAGATGGAGGGTGTACCGGGCGAGCCGCTCGCTGGTGTGACCTACAGGATCACCAAGCTGGATTACGACCTGCAGAATGGTGACTGGTCGACCTTCCCGAAGAACGCTGCCGATGCCAAGGGCCACGAGACCGACAAGACGTTTGAGCAGACCACCGGTGCCGATGGCAAGGTGTCGTTCCAGAACCTGGAGCTGGGTATCTACCTGGTCGAGGAAACGGACGCTCCGGCCGGCATCGTTGCTGGTGCTCCGTTCATCGTTTCTGTTCCGATGGTCAATGAGGCTTCCGATGCGTGGAACTACGACGTCGTTGCTTACCCGAAGAACACGGAGACCAAGACCGTAAAGACCGTCAAGGATGCGGACAAGCACATCCAGGACGCATACACCTACACCATTGATGCTGACGCTCCGACCTGGGGTGGGGACAAGAGCCTGACTGCTTTCCGTTTCGAGGATCAGCTGGATCAGCGCCTGGACTTCCAGAAGGTTACCGAGGTCAAGGCTGGAGAGGTCGTTCTGGGTGACGGTGACTACACTGTCAACAATCCGGCTGGCGATGGCAACAAGCTCGTCGTCACGCTGACTGAGCAGGGTCTGGCCAAGGTTAAGTCCGGCGCCAAGATGTCCCTGACCTTCGAGGTCAAGCGCAAGGAGGTTGGTGACACCACTGAGCTGAGGAACCAGGCTGACGTCATCTTCAACAACCCGAATACCGGTAACGAGGTCAAGAACAAGACCAACGAGGTCGTGACCTACCACGGCAAGCTGAAGGTTGTGAAGAAGGACGGCAAGGAGGCCGGTAAGGTCCTGGAAGGCGCTGAGTTCGAGCTCTACCAGTGCACCTCGGCAACTGACCTGGGCGCGAAGCTGAAGGTCAAGGACCAGGACAAGTGGACCACCGGTGCTGACGGTACTTTCACCATTGATGGTCTGCACCTGACTGACTTCGAGGATGGCAAGGAAGCCCCGGCAACCAAGAAGTTCTGCCTGAAGGAGACCAAGGCTCCTGCTGGCTACGCGCTGCCGGAAAAGGATGTCACTGAGATTGAGTTCACTCGAGCCAATGTATCTGCAACCGGTGAGCGCGAGGGTGACGATGAGGTCACTTTGGTTTCTGAGATTGAGAACATCAAGCAGGACACTCCAAACCTGCCGATGACTGGTGGTGCCGGTGTCGGCATCCTGGCTGCCATCGGTGCAGCTATCGTCGCAGCTGGTGCATGGTTCGCTCGCCGCGGATCGAAGAACTAAATCCGAGTTTGTACTCGGTGCCTTAGAGCGAAAGCCGCTCTAAGGACGGTGAAGCAGGGTACGCGTTGTGTACCCTGCTTTGCCTAGCGCACTGTGGTCAGTGCGCTGCTGTTGTGATTGATTTTGGTTGTCTGCGCAGTGGCAATTGGCGGCGGGTTTGGTGTATCTGGCTGTTGAAGGCTATGCGTATTTAGGAATCTTTGGGGAGTTGTCCCGTGGAACAGTCGTCTGCTTCGGTAGTCGAGCTGGATGCTAGCCAGCAATCAGAAAAGCCGGCCCGTAAAAGCCTTACGCTGCCCGCAATTATTGTTGTAATCGGCTTGTTGGTCATGCTGTACCCGGTGGTGTCGACAGCATGGAACAACATGAATGCGTCGCGCGCCGCGCGAGCGTATGCGCAGTTGGATAAAGACATTCCACAAGATGTGAAGAACACACAGTGGGAACGGGCGCATGCGTACAACGAGGGCCGCGATACCGGTCCAATCCTGGACCCGTGGTTGAACCGCATCCATGCGGATAATCCCGAGTACGCAGAGTACTTAAATCAACTAAATGAGACCGAAGCGATGGCTCGGTTCATTTTCCCATCCATCAATGTAGATTTGCCTGTACTGCATGGAACCTCGGATGAGACCCTGCAACGTGGTTTAGGTCATTTGTATGGATCCGATTTACCGGTCGGCGGCGTCGGAACGCATTCGATTATCACTGGGCACACTGGTCTGTCGAACTCAACAATGTTCGACCATTTAGCCAAAGCCCGTGAAGGTGACGCCTTTTATATTCAGGTGTCCGGTCATCGGCTCAAGTATGTAGTCGATCAAATTAAGGTCGTTCTGCCACACGAAACTGACGATTTGAGGCCTGTGCCCAATCAGGACTACGTCACGCTTATTACGTGTACGCCCTATGGCATTAACACCCACAGGCTTTTGGTGCGTGGCCATCAAGTGCCGCTGAATGAAGCGGATGATGAAGTTTTCAGTCAGACCCACGGTGCGGGTTGGCAGTGGTGGATGTACACCTTGCTTGTAGTCGTGCTAGTGCTTGGCACCGCTTTTGCCTGGTGGGTATGGCGTCAACGCCAGCTGGAAGATATTGACGACGCCTTCGATGAAGACAATCACGACGGCGATATGGCCGAAGATTCCTTTGATAACTATGACGGCGATCAGGCCGACGAAAGCGTTACCAGCCATCGCGCTGGCGGTCGCCACAGGCGCACGAGAAAGCGAGCTGAAAAATCGGATCCGTCGCAGCCGCAATCAGCTTCCGAGCAAGACGGAGACGATGAAGACCGCTGGTGGGAGCATGACAATGATTAATAACCGTGATAACCGGCTGAACAGCGTAGTTGCAGGAACCATTGCGCTTGCTTTCACCTGCGCTGGCCTTGGGGCAGGTGCGGATATCGCGCAGGCTGTCCCTGTCGCAGGACGTGACGGCGTGGCGGGAGTCGAGCAGTCTGTTGGCACGAATGTGCTGAAGATTCGTTTGACCAAGGGAAACCCCGATGATGACGGTCAGACTGTCGCAGGTTCCGTTGAGGGAGTGACCATTCACCTAGATCGGTTGGAGGGGATTGACCCCAAAAATCCAGCGGATATGAAGCGAGTGGAATCGGCCCGCCTTGACGAAATCCAAAAATGGAACAAGGACTTAAACCTTTCCAAGGTGACAGATGCCAACGGCGAGGTTCAGTTTTCCGGGCTTGTCGACGGTATCTACCTTGTGACCTCAAGTGCGCCGGACGGTAACTACCGTGAAATCAACGCTTTCCTGGTCGCGGTACCTTTCCACACAGTGACGGAAGACCCCAACCCGGTCGAAGGCGTCATCGTGGCGAAGTCGCATACGCCGGGTAAAACTCCACCACCGACAACACCTCCGACAACTCCACCTAAGACACCTCCGACGACGCCACCTAAGACACCGCCGACGACTCCGCCGGACACTCCTCCGACGACTCCGGAGGATGGTAGGACTACTCCGGCGACAACGCCTACTACTGCGCCCACCAAACCTCCGAAGACACCGGTTGGCGAATCGGCGTCAGGTTCAAGTCAAGGCCAGTCGTCATCGTCAGGGGCATCAGGTTCTCTGGCGCTGACAGGTGTGCAGGTTGCTGGATTGGTGGCGGCAGCTGCCGCATTAATTGGTGCGGGCTTCATCATTATTGCGGTGAGCAGGAAGAAAGATAAAGGAAGTGAGGGACGCTAATGTCCTGGACAATGTTTAGCAAGCCGAAATCCGCGCGGCGAAATGTGCGCGTGATGGCGTCGGTCGCTGCGGCGCTGACCCTCACTTTCGGTGTTGTCATGCCAGCAGGCATGCCAGAGGTGGCTGGTGTTGTGGCGGAAGCGCAGACCACTGATATCGGTGTGGCGTTGACGTCAGGCGACCAGTTAACGGTCACCAGCGGTGATACCGCGAAGTTTGAAGGAAAGTTTGCCAGTGATGCAATTCTCAGCGAGTTGGAGATTAGCGCAGATAGTGCCTCTGATTTGGAGTTTGCCGACGGCAAGTATTCGTTGACCATCAATGGTAAAAAGATTGCTCTCCGTGAGGGAGACAATCTAGGGGTCGATGTTTCTTCGAATCCCGTAAAGTTCAGCATTACGGGCTTGAACGCTAAAGTCGCCGATGGAACAACGTTTGTTTTTGAGACCCCCGAAATTTCGAGTGGCGCTATCTTCAGCAATACTTCGGTAGCAGCATCAGGCGAGATTGCTCAGACTTCTGGAGCCCCTCAGCCAGATAATTCGGAGTCGGCTAAACCATCTGAGTCTTCTAGCGCGGTCGAGCAGGAAGACGCCTCTGTTGCTGCCGATTCGCCCGATGTTCCGGGAGTGGAAGCCGGTGAGCCACCGCTTGAGGTGTCAGAGCCCTCCCTTGAAGATCCGGTAGCGGCACCTCGTGCTGCACAACCGCAGCGTGCGCCACAGAGGATGGCTGCACCGGCGGCGGCTGACGGACCTTATACTTTTACGATTCCCCAAAATACTGACTACGTCCTCAAGGGGAGTCGCTATATTCCGAACTTTAATATTCCTTCGGATCAGTTGACGAATGGATCGATTACCCTACCCGCTGGAACTAAGGTCATTCTCAAATCGAATATAACGAGTTACCTTTCCACCAATCAGGCCGATTTGACCATTTTCTACACTGATGAGGGTGGCAAATGGCGCGAGATTGCAGTTCCCTACAAGAGAATTAGCAATACGCAATACGAAGTAACTTTGCCGCAGATTACTATCGGTGGTAGCACACAGATCCAGTTCAAGGGCGTGCATCGTGGTCCTGCCAACACGGTTTTTTCGGCGACTTTTAATCTTCCCAGCCCGCCAATCGTCCCGAAGTGCGAGAACCCGACCCCAGAGACGGAAGTAGTCCGAAAGCTGCCACCGCGTCAGCTGACGGCTGAAGAGTTTGCCTACGGCAGCCCGGTGTACGTCGTCACCAGTACACCGAAGGACCTTAGGCGAGATACCTCGATTTTGAGCCGACAAATTGATCAAGGTAAGGCCTACCAGGAGGTCGGTCGATCGCGTTGGGTCTATAACTCTTTGGCATATGACCCGAATGACAATTGGCTTTACGCGGTGAGCCAAGTGCATGGTCTCGAAGGTAATCCCTGCTACCCAGGCGGTAATCTGCTTCAGATTGACCCTCGCACAGGCGAGGTCCACAATCTGGGGCCGATTACGAAACCAGGAACCCAAGTCACTGCGTTCGAAACTGATGGCGACCGTAATGTCTCGAATACAGGTGTATGGACCGAAAATGGCTACTTTGTGGCCAATACCTCGACGTCGGGTACCAGAAAGCTCTACCGGGTCAACACAGATAATTCCACCGCAGAGAGAGTCTTCGGTAACCAAGCCTCCTACTCGGAAGACTGGGCAGTACTCCCGGAAGCGCCACGGTATATGTGGGGCTTCCAGAGTAAGGCGAAGGCCGGAGATAGGGTGATTCTGGAGCGGATCGATACTGCTACGGGCCAGATCTCTACCTGGGATTTGTCTAACCTGACCACGCTCGATGGACGCAAGGTTGAATTTAGCTCAGCCTCTTGGGGTAAGGCCTGGACTTACGCGAACGGAAATCTGGGTTTTGGTGCTGGTAGTCAAAGTGCTGGCCAAAATGGCTTTGAGCTAAAGATTGACAACCCTTCCTCCAGCCAGCCGACCTTTGAGTTGGTTAACATTCTGAACAATCTTCCGGATTCGTTCAATACGGACGCGGCGTCTAACTTGGTGGCGCCTCCGCCAGAGTTTCAGTCCAACCTTGCTGTGAAAAAGCTCCGCTCTAAGACGGAGATTGTCAATGGAGTTCCACGAACCTTCTGGACGATTACGGTAGAAAACACGAGTGATTTCCCAAGCTCCGGTGGTACTTTCTACGAGTACCTTCCGACAGATACCCATTACGGTGTAAATGCTAAGGAGCCAACTGCGAAGTTTGAGGGCTTTGGTCCCGGGTCTTCGTTGGTCAACGGACGTAAACCCGGACCAGACCAGATTGGTGCCGGCAGCGGTATTTTTGCGGGCATGAATGCGGCAGCCCCTGCGGGAGGCGAAGGAAAATACATGACCGGCTATGTCGGTACGATTCCTCCTCATGCAAAGGTTGAATTCGTTGTATCTGCTCCAGTGCGTACAGATGAACACGGCAATCTAAAGACAGTCTGTAGCCCTAACCGTGTGAAGCTCGTCGCAACAGACTCTGAGTCGGGTCCGGGTGACGCGGATAATGTCTCCACTGAAGCTTGCGTAGACAAGGTTGCGGTAGATACAGAACCTCAGCCGGTACCGGGCACGCAAAATGAATTTACTGCAAGGTACAACGTGGTCGTGGAGTACCCTAAGACTCCGGGGTACGAGTCGAATGAAGTCGTCTATGGGCAACTGGTAGACACGCCGAAGTTTGTCGGTGCGGCGGCCGTCACCGGGGCAACGGTAGTGTTCCGCGACGAATTTAACCGCCTAAGTGAGCCTAGGGAATTCCGTGGCCCAGGTCCGTATGCATTAAATGGCAACAACACTCCGAAGATTACGAAACCAGAAGGTGTTGACGGTAGTACCGGCAAGCATGTCTATGAGGTCACTGTTCGTTTCACTCTCGACGCATCGAAGTTGGATGAAACATCTGTGCCTGAAGGGCACCCATCAGAGCCGTCCGGTAACTACCGTTGCTATGAGGAGAATGGTCTCTACGAACCCAACTTTGGCCTTATGAATGAGGCAGAAATGGGCGGTTGGAAGGATACCGACTGTATCCCGTTGACCCCTCCAGAAAAGAAGATGGGAATCTTCTTGGAGAAGGTCAGCTACAACCCGGATGCGCCGGATCAGATTCAAACCGGCGGACTGCTCGACGGTGCAGAGTTTGCAGTTCACCGTGCCGACCCCAATGGCGCGCTGAACTTGAATTCTGACGGAAGTGTCAACCTTGATACGAACCCAGTAGTGCGACAGTCTCAGACAAACACTGCGGGCCGTGTTGAACTCCAGGGCCTGGATGCGCCGGGTGTTTACTACCTGATTGAAACTAAGGCACCGCAGGGTTACAACTTGCTCGTTGAGCCCATTAAGTTCTCCACGGCGTGGGATGAAAAGGGCAATGCGATTATCGAAGTTCTCTCCGGTGGCGGTGTCGCAGTGTCTGGAAATCAGTGCGATAAGACTGGCATTCCAGAGTGTGATTCGAAGGTGGGCATTTTGCAGATTGCCGATGTGACCAAGGGCGAAATGCCTAAGACTGGTGGCAACGGTGTGGCACTGTGGGCGATGGCTGGTGCTGCTTTGGCAGCTGCCGGAGTCTTCGCAATGCGACGTCGTAACGCTTAAGAGCTAGGGATTCGGAGGGAGCCAATTCCCTCTGACGAATCAAGCCCGCCTCTCCTACTGAGTAATCGGTAGGAGAGGCGGGCTTTCGCCTTTGGCTATCGGTGATGGCTTGTTTTCCTCGGTCGGGTGACGTGACCTCAGAGGATGACAAGCCCTACGTAAACAAAGCGCTCTTACCAGGGTGAATTAGCGGTGATATAGGAACCCAGCTTCTGTCCGTTCCCATCGATGATGTTCCAGGTAGTTGAAACAACACCGACAGCACCTTTCTCCGGAACCCATACAGGCCCTCCGGAATCGCCGCGTTGAGCCTGTACGTTTTGAACCTGTAGAGCGTTGTCCTCGATTTGGTATGCCTCGCGATCAGCGGCTAAACCGCAGGAAACTTTCCCCGTAGTATTTCCGTATATGCAGACTGTCTCGCCAGTTTGAACATCGGTGGGGGATAGCATTGAGTCGCCCGAATACGAATTCACGCCTGCAGTAGCGGGGTCGTCAAGCGAGACAACGCCAATATCGTTCCCCGTATCTAGTGAATGGTCATAGGTGGGAGACGGTTGGAAAACTCCAATTTTCTGAAAGGTCCCATCCGTCACTGTGTCTCCCTCTTGTCCACAATGACCTGCTGTGTAGATTTGCGACTTGGTTTTGTCGACATAGCCAGCTGTACAGACACTAGCTTGTGGTCCATTAGCGTGAATGATGACTACTGGATCACCTTGGTTAATGGTGGCGGCGTAGGCGGGTAGTCCGGTTGTAGCGGTGATAACGGCAGTGACAGTGAAAATCCATGAAGGTCTATTCATGGGGAAATCTGCTCCTCAGTGAGTTGGTCGGTGGTGGCCCAAAACAAAGCTAATCTCGTCGGAAAAGATGGAACGTATGCGTACTGGGCAGTTCATATACCCGTTTCGTATCGCGAATATAAGGAAATGTATAAAACTATCAGTTAAGGCAGAACCTACGCTCAACTGAGCAATCATGCGCGATAGTGTTCCAAAAATGGGGTAGAAGAAAGATCAACGTCCATTGGGGGGAGCGGGTTTACACAGCTGCAGAGTCGCCGCTGGCACTGTCGCCGTCGTCAAGCGCGGCAACCAGATCACGGCGCGCACGGGCGACGCGTGAGCGAATAGTGCCCACGCGACAACCTGCGATTTCCGCGGCCTCCGCGTAGGAGTACCCCAGCACCTGCGTCAGAATGAGTGCCTCGCGGCGTTCCTCCGGCAGCTGCTCCAGCAGCACGCGGGCATCAGCGAGCTCTGACCACGACTCGCCGGTCGTGAACTGCTCGGCAGCGTTTTCCACTTCCACCGCAGACTTCTTCGGGCGCGCCGAATCATGGCGGACCGAATCCACCCACACGCGCCGGGCCAGCGACAACAGCCACGTGCGGGCAGAAGAACGCGCCGCAAAGCGGGGAAGAGCCCCCATGACACGCAGATACGTCTCCTGCGTTAAATCATCTGCGGCATCAACGCCGCCCAGATGTGCGACAAGACGCCACACGTCCTTCTGCGTCAGCCGCACGAACTCCGTCAGCGCAGCCTGATCACCGCGGCCGGCTTTCAGCGCCAGCTGCGTGATGTATTCGTCATTAGAGACGAGGCGTGCGGGAGTCATGGACATAGCTTAGCAACTTAAAACCTAAAGATAATTCGCCTGGCTGCACATGGCCTCACCTGCAAAAAGCAGGAGGCGACGCAGCCAGGCGAACTAGGGGCTGAAATGCTAGAAGCGGATGGCGTCGATGGGCTTGACGCGGACGGCAATAGTGGCGGGGATGATGCCCGCCAAGGCACCCACTAATGTTGCGACCAGCACGCCAATCACAGCGGCCGTGACGGGGTAGGCCACGGCACCGGTCTCCAGCGGCAACGCCAGCATCTTATCCAGCGGCAGCTGCTTGACCGTGATGATCGAGGCAATCACGCCAACCACACCCGCCACCGTCGTGGCGACAATCGACTCCAGGAACACAGAGATAAAGATCCTGCCTGCCGACGCGCCCATTGCGCGACGAATACCAATCTCACGGACGCGGTGGCCAATGGTGACAATCGAGACCGTGAGCAGCCCCAATGCACCAAGCGCAATCACAATGCCGCCGATAATGCCCAGCGCAGTGGTGATGGTGTTATTCATCTCCTGGGAAATCTGCGTGTCCTTCTCCGACAGGGAGGTATTCACCTTCCAGCTGGGGCCGAGCTCCGCCTGGAAAATGTTGTGCAGCGCCTTCTGGTTCTCCTTCGCGGACTCTTCAGGCGTTGCGACGAGAAGCTGCGGCTCACCCACCTGTCCCTCGTAGCCGGCGTTGAGGAAGGAATCGTAGTGCGTGACGATGCTCGGGGCGTCCCACGATCCGAGGGACTTATACACTCCCACCACGGTGAACGTGGTGTTGCCCGTTTCCTTCAACCTGAAGGTTGGATGGTCGGCTAGTGCTGGGTTGCCCAGACTTTCGTAGAACTGGTCGTTGATCACGACGGGGTTCATCAAGCGCTGGCCATCGGCATCCTCTAAACGGCGTCCCTGCACGATGGTGCGGGCGTAGATGTCGAACCATCCCGGGTCAGCGGCGATCAGCTCGGGAGTACCTGGCGAAAAACACTCGTAATCATCCGGGGCGCAGTCATCCATATTTTGCTCGGGAGTCGCTGGCTGCATTCGAACTCGCGACCACAAGTTGGCGTGAGTGGTCTCCACCAGGCGGTGGGTGGCAGCGGAAAAGGCGTCGTTGATAGACCCGTCTGGGTTGATGACGCTCAAATCGTCCGGGCCGTTTCCGCCGGTGCCCTCGCCGCCGAAGCTTCCAAAGCTATCGGCCATTGTGCCGGCGCTGCCGTCACCGCTGAAGCCACCGTCGCCGAAGTTACCGCCTTCCTCGGAATCGGAATTACCCGCTCCGGCCGTCAACGTGACCGTTCCGGCGACACCCGTGCTCTGTGCGGTGACCGCATCCTGAGAGCTGGTGAGAATATTGCCAAGTGCGATAACCGTAGTCATCGCCCACACTGCGGCGGCCACACTGACCAGCGACAGCATGATGCGGCCACGGTTAATGCGCAGCTCATGCCACGCTTCCAGCAGAGCGCCGAGATAAGGCGTTGCTGCATAGAGGAAGGAAGGCCGTGACTTCGATTCGGTTTCATTATTCGTCGTCATCAGCAACCTCCTCGGAGCCGTGCATGACGTTGGCAGCAGATAGCAGGACGGAGTCGGCGTGCAACTGACCGTCGCGAAGCTCAAGCACACGATCGCCGCGCTCGGCGACCTCTAAATCGTGTGTGATCAGAATCAATGCGGCGTTGTTTTCCGCCGCGACTTCTTCGAGCAAATTCATGACGATCTTGCCGGTGTCGACATCGAGCGCACCGGTGGGCTCATCGGCAAGAATGAGTTGCGGTTGGCGCACGAGCGCGCGGGCAATAGCCACACGCTGCTGTTCACCACCGGAAAGCTGGGAAGGCGTGGCCTCTAGGCGATCGCCCAGGCCGACGCGCTCCAGCATCGCGGCGGCGAGCTCGGTGCGATTCCAGAACTTCTCACCTCGGTCGTACATCAGCGGAACCTCGACGTTTTCCAGCGTGGTGCGGGAGGGGAAGAGATTGAATTGCTGGAAGACGAATCCCAAATTATCGCCGCGAAGTGCAGCGCGTTTCCTGTCCGACAAGGTGGAAATATCAGTGTCGTCGAACGTGTACGTGCCGGAGTCCGGCAAATCGAGCATGCCAATGATGTTCAGCAGCGTTGACTTACCCGAACCTGACTGGCCGACAATGCTGAGGTGCTCACCGCGGGGCACGTCGAGGTCGATGCCTTTCAAAATAGGCAGCTCCTCGCCGTTGGGGAGCGTCACTGTTCGAGTGACTGCGGTCAAACTAAGCATGGCGCGGGCCTACTTTTCAGAGCCAGCGTCATCGCCGGACTCATCGAAGCCAGTGTCGCTGCCATCACCAGCGCCATCACCAGTGCCGTCGCCGGCGGACTCGTCCTTGTAGGAAGGGACGTACTCCAAGACCTGCTGGCCTTCCTTCAGGCCGCGCTTGATCTCAATGAAAGTGCCATCGTTGGCGCCCAGCTCAACCTTGATCTTTGTGGGCTTGCCGCCATCCTTAGCCGGAGCGTAGACGACACCTTCGCGGAAGCGTCCCTCCACGGCGGTCACCGGCAGTGCTGGGACCTCCGAGGTGGTGCCACTGCCAAGAATCAGCGTGGCAGGAACACCTTCGTAGACGGTCTGATCTGCGGGAATGTCACAGCGTAGCTGTGGGCCGCCCGAGGAATTCCCAGCAGCGGCGGCACCCATGCCAGCCCCATCTCCGGCGCCAGTGTTCTGCGAGCCCGCGCTACTTCCCGTGACAGTCTTCACCGAATCACACAAAAATGGTGCCGGGCCGTCAGTGATGGCGAGGCGGCCATTGTTAATCGAGTCTCCCAGCGTGTACAGCTGGCTCGGCTTAATAGGTGCTACGGCGTGGAAGCTGTTCGGCGAAATCGTGCCAATCTCCTGGCCGATCTCAACCGTCTGGCCGATGACGATATCCCACTGCACAGTGCCAGAGGCCTTAGCGGTGATGTTTCCCCAGGTCACGGTAGTTTCGGGTGCGGCGGCTGCGGCGCCTTCTTCATCGGAATCCGCGCCGCCGGAGGTGCTGGCAGTCTCAGATACCGAGGTCTTCTTCACCTGAAGCAGGTTTTGCCCCTCTACGGCGTTGCCGCCGCTGTTGACATAGGCGTCAGTGATTTCGCCGGAAGCGTTGGCGCGGATCACGGTGGGCTCGTCCGGGACGATGGTGGCAGACAGCTTCTGCGTGTTATTGATCCGCTGAGGGGATAGCTCCGTGGTGGGCTGGGAGAAATCACCGGTTGCTTGCGCATAGTCCTCGTCGTTAGCGGGGAAGAATGCGATCTTGAGAAGCGCAACGGTCGCCAGCAACGCCAGCGTGTACTTGAAGACTGTGAGCGCTTTCGCGCCCCTCCCTTGTTTTTTCATGTCTGCAGAAGTATCCGATCAGAATCCAAATTGACAGCGTGGTACGCGTGAAATCCTACCCTTAACCTCCGCGGGCAGTGGTAGTGCTGGCTATACCTTTTATTCAGTGCTGATAGGTATTGCATGAAAGCGCGGTAAGTGCTTTACGACGGTCATTGCGTGTGGTTTTTGTGGAGGAGATGTTGCCCTTTTTGGGTCGATTTTTGTGGCTGATACAGCGAACCTAATCGGACTAATAATTAAGTCCACATATCAATCGCGGGAGACTGATAGGAAAAATATGAAACTTCGTGTAGGGTGGAAAACGTCAGGGCATGTTGTGACTGCCATCTAGCCCCTGTCTTTAGGAGGAAATCCCCATGTCCAATCTCTATGAAGGCTCCAATGGCCCGACCACTCGCCTCAACGGTGCGCCGGTTCCTACAGAGCAGCACTCGCTAACCAATGGCCCACAGGGAGGTATTAACCTCCACGACATCCACCTGCTGGAAAAGCTCGCGCACTTCAACCGCGAGCGCATTCCGGAGCGCGTTGTTCACGCTAAGGGTGCAGGTGCTTTCGGTGAACTGACCATCACCGAGGATGTCTCCAAGTACACCAAGGCTGCAGTATTCCAGCCGAACACGGTCACGCCGATGCTGGCGCGATTCTCCACTGTCGCAGGTGAGCAGGGCTCCCCGGATGGCTGGCGTGACGTGCGCGGCTTTGCACTGAAGTTCTACACCGAAGAGGGCAACCTCGATATCGTGGGCAACAACACGCCAGTGTTCTTCATCCGCGATGGCATTAAGTTCCCGGACTTCATCCACTCTCAGAAGCGCCTGCCGGACACAGGTTTGCGCGACGCCAATATGCAGTGGGATTTCTGGACTGCCTCTCCGGAGTCCGCTCACCAGGTCACTTACTTGATGGGTGACCGCGGTATTCCGAAGGACTTCCGTCATATGGATGGCTTCGGTTCTCACACCTATCAGTGGATTAACGCTGAAGGGGAGCGTTTTTGGGTTAAGTACCACTTTAAGACTCGCCAGGGCTGGGAGTTCCTGACGGATGATGAAGCCGCCGAGCTGGTTGGCGAAAACACCGACCACGCTCGCCAGGATCTCTTCGAGGCGATTGAGCGCGGCGACTACCCAACCTGGGATGTCAAGGTGCAGATCATGCCTTACGACGAGGCCGCCAGCTACAAGGTGAACCCGTTCGACCTGACCAAGACCTGGTCTCAGAAGGACTACCCGCTGATTCCGGTCGGCCACTTCACTCTGAACCGCAATCCGGGCAACTTCTTTGCTGAGGTTGAGCAGGCCGCTTTCGCACCGTCGAATACGGTCCCGGGTGTCGGCTTCTCGCCGGACAAGATGCTGCTGGCGCGTGTGTTCTCCTACGCTGATGCGCACCGCTACCGTCTTGGCGTCAACAGCGATCAGCTGCCGGTGAACCAGTCTCGCTGCCCAGTGAATTCCTTCTCGCAGGATGGTGCGGCCACGTACTACTACTCGGATCCGAAGTTGCCGGTTCACGGCTCCAACGCCACTGCTCGCGGTCCGGAGGCCGATACTGCGGCTGCAGCTAAGGCTGCTGGTTGCCCAGTGCGCTCCGGTCACGCCGGCCAGGTCGATGCTGGTGCCTTTGGTCAGTGGGAGAGTGTGGGCGAAGAGTTCTATGCTGGCGCCTACGTGCAGCACCCTGAGGATGATGACTTCTCGCAGCCAGGCGACCTTGTTCGCAACGTGATGGACGATGCCGAGCGCGATCGCTTGGCAGACAACATCGTCGGTGCCATGCAGGGTGTTTCTCCAGAGGTGGAGCAGCGTGTCTACCAGTACTGGACCAACGTTGATTCCTGGCTCGGTGCCGAGGTGGAAAAGCGCTTCAAGGCAACGAAGTAAAGCAACCGCGTAGGGCTGTGCAGTAAAACCGCAGAGTAAAGTTGCACAGTCATGCGGTAGGTCAAAGTAAATAGAAAAGCGTTAGCCCTGCAGATGGTCAAACCATCTGCAGGGCTAACGCTTTATTTAAAACTTCTGTCTGTGCATGACAGCCACGGCTTTGTGGTTGTCTGCACGCCGACCCCGGTTGGGGCGGCTAAGGAACAACCCTAAGTGTGAGCTGTTTTAGGCACCGATGCCCGGCAGGCTCGGGGAGCCGTTGAAAAGCGACTTCGGAGCAGCTGCAGCCTCGTCAGCCTCATCAGCGGACTCGGACACCTCTCGGCCCTGTTCGGCAGCGTCGGAGACGCTATCAGCCTCAACGCCGGAGACGTGGGTGGAGTTGTCGTTGTGGGTGGACTGATCGTTCGTGATGTTGATGTCCATGAAGTCGCGGCCGAACGGAGCGTTCCAGTCACCGGTTTCCAGGAGGGTCAGATCACCATCGATGGTCGGGTTAATCTCGAAGGTGACGTTGACGGTCGGGCCGGAAGGCATTGCTTCCAGAACCTCAACGATAGGAGTGACGTCCATTTTTGGTGTTCCTTTTAGACAGTAACGAAATGAAGAATATCGGTTTTAACTGAACAATAAACCGCAGTCTTTTTTAGAGACTCGCGGTTTATTGTGTCAAGGATTGGCGGAGCTATTGTCCTGCCATGAAGCCCGGGGGCTTAGCCGCCGATGCCAGAGATGGTCGGGTTCAGGAAGTCGAACTTACGCTGGTCGGACTTGTCGACGGTGGTCTCCGGGTTCAGGAAGTCGGAAACCTCGACGTCGTGGGAGTCGGTGGTGGAGTGGTCGTCGGTGACGGAGATGTCCAGGAAGTCGTTACCGAACGGCAGGTTCAGGTCGCCGCCAACGTTAGCGAAGTTGACGTCGTTGCCAGCCAGCTGCTCGAAAGCCGGCAGCGGGCTCTCAACGGTGACGGCCGGAAGGGCTTCGAGGATGGTTGCGATATCTTCTGCGGAGCAGGACATGAGAAAATCCTTAGGTTCTCGGGGGTAAAGATTTTGAGTCGCTCTTGGCGAACTCACAGAAATTAAGTTAACCGATGGGGCAAGGGGCTGCAATGAAAAAATAAGTGCCTCGATCCGCTTCCGGTCGGTTGCGTCCCTCAAAGCTCGCTCAAATTCGCCTAAAAATATTGGAAAGAGGGCGGTTTGGTGGTGTCTGTGACGACTCCGGCCTCTGCCTGAATATCGGATGACAAGAGTGTTGTTTTCTTAAAATTTACCGGAATTGCATTGATTGTTTTGTTCTTGGTGTCACAAAGGTGCAGGCAAACGACAAATTCATCAAAAATGATAACTAAGGGTTCCCTAAGTAAGGAAAACCAAACGTTAGTAAACGGCAAAAACTGCCACTCAATTTAGGGGCATAAATGGAGTTAACGACCGGGCCATAGCCTATGAGAGGTACATCACATTGTGGGAGGCCAAAAGTGTGGGGAAATATACCCCCTTTTGGGTAGGCCGGGTGGCCTAAAGGGGGTGTCGGAGCGCGCTGAGGGGTCGCTGTGAAACTGGCCGCTAACGGTGTGTTCAGGACGTTTCCCGCGCCGCTAGCTACCGCTCCGGGGCGTAGTCCTCAGCGGAGCCGTCACGGGCACCCAGCACCGCGCGTCCAAGTACTTCGGAGGCGACGGTAGCGACGACCAGAACAGCAACAATGGCCAGAATGGCCGTGAGGGTTTTGCCCCACGTCAGATTGCCCTGGTCGGCCTCTAAGACCAAGTTGGCAATCACCAGCGCGGGGATGCCCACCATGATTCCGGCCGAAAGCTGGTTCAACCGGCTCAGGGCATCTTTAGAGCGCCACATGGCCACACCCGCCAGAAGCAGGTACAAAGATCCGCCAATGACCAGCACGGCAAACAAGATAGTTACAAGGATTGAAGCGATACTCATATTGCGATTCGTCCTTAATCGGTCTTAGCGGCGGCCACGGGAAATAACTCGGGCCAGGCCCACGGTCGACAAAATGCCAAGCAAGCCCGCCAGCATTGCAATATCGAAAGTAATGGCCGTAGTTCGCAGCATGGCAGTTGTGAGGAACACTCCCACCATGGGGTAGAAAGCGGCGTCGGAAAGCACTGCCCGTGAGACATTGCCCTTGACCCGGAAGATCAGCACCACGCCCACAAGCAGCGCCACTGAACACAGAGCAATGCCAATGCCGCTAATTACCTGTACTGCGGTGGGATCAATCAATGTGTCATTCATGAGCGTGCTCCTTTGTCTTCGCCATTGGAGGCAATGCCGTCCGGCAGTGGCAGACCATGGTCGACCTCAGCGGCAACACCGACGACGGCATCCGGGTCAATGAACTGGTCTGCGTTGTATTCCTCGAAGACGAAAGCCTTCGGGCGGGGGACATCGCGGAGGCTGGGGACGAGGTGCTCCTCCATGTCGTAGAGGGAGTCGTACAGCGCGTCCAGGTCGGCACCGAAGATCGCGTGGATGATGAACAACCGCCCCGCATCGGTCTCGCGGGCACCACAGACCAGCGTGCCCGGGGTCATGGTGATGGACTCGGCAAAGAGAGTGACCTCAAGGTCAGACTTCACACGCAGTGGCAGCCCAATGAGCACCGGCTGCTGCTTCTGGTTCGGGCGCAGAGTATCGAGCACCACGTCCGTCGCAGCCACAACAACCTGCCAGACCAGCCATAGGGAATAGCGGATAACATGCAGAAACTTCATCAGTAAGTACCTCCGATGGCGTTTTCAACTCCGCCGAGAGTCGCCTCGCGGTAGCCATCAATATTCAGCAGCGCATCAGCCGCGCCGGTGGTCGCCCAAGTGACGGCGCCGACCGCGACGAACATGGCCACAGAAACAATTGCCAGCATGGCGGACGGCGCAACCAGCGTTCCCGGAACTCGAACAGAATCATCCACGCCCTGCATGGGTCGGCCCCAGAAGACCGCGCGCCACAGGCGAATCATGGCCAGCAGCGAGCCCAGCGAGGCAACGATGATTGCGGTGATCGCAACGATCGAGCGGGCATCGCCAGTGGCGGCAGAGGCAAAGACAATGCCCACCTTGCCCCACACGCCGGAAAACGGCGGGAAGCCCACAATGGAGAAGCTCATTGCCGCCATCACCCAGGCAACCGCCTGGTCGCGGCGAGCAAGCCCCGAAAGCCTGGAGAGCGTACCCGTACCGTAGGTCTCTTCCACTGCGCCGGAGCCCAGAATGAGGGCGCCGACAGTCACCATGTGGTGGATTGCGTAGAAAATACCCGCAGCCAGCGCCGCCTTGGCGCCGCCCCCGTCGTTAGCATCCGTGAACGCCAGCACAATCAGAATGAACGGCATACCCGTGACCATCTGGTAGGCCAGCACCTCACGCATGGTGTTCTCCGCAAGCCCAGCAAACGCGCCGACCAGCATCGAGATCGCCATGATGATAATGATCGGCCAGTGCCAGGAGGGATTCATGCCGACAATCACGACGTAGATGCGGAAGAGCATGTACACCGCAACCTTTGTATGTACCGCAGAGAACAGTGCCATCACCGCAGGGCTTGTCGACGGGTACGTCCTCGGCAGCCATGTGTGCGCCGGAACCAAACCAGCCTTCACGCACAGCGCAATGATGACAATGCCGAGTGCGACCACACCCGTGCCGCCAGGGCCGCCCTCACTGGCCATGTCGGCCAGCATTGCGATGTTCACATTGCCCGCCGAGCCGTAAATCAGCGCGACACCAATCAGCAGCACCGTGGAGGTCAAGAGATTGACCAGCACGAAGTTGCGACCAGCAGCCAAGCGGTGCCAGGTACCGGTGACCGCAATTAGGCCGTAGGAGGGAAGCAGCATGACCTCCATGAACACGAAGAAGTTGAACAAATCGGCAGTCAGGAAAGCACCCGACATACCGGACAACATCATCAGTGTCAGGGAGGGGAAGAACCGCGATGTGTTTTCGCCTGCGACGTGGGCGAACCAGTTACCGATGGCAACCACAGCTGCGGCCACACCCAGCATCAGCATGGAGAACGTGTCCGCTAAGAAAGGAATCGAGATACCACCGGGGAACGCGCCCACACCGTGGCCGACCGGGCCGTTTTCAGCGACGTAGAACATCACCCAAAACGCAGCCAGCGACGACAGGGCCGGAACGGCGATGCCCATCGTCGCGCGCATCCACAGCTTCGGCAGAATGGCTGCGACCGCCGACAGAATCAGCGGCAGTGCCGCAAACAGCGGCAGTAGCGAAGACAGAGTTGAAGGGGACATTGCAGAGGTCATTGCAGAGGCTTCTACCATTTCTCGTCACCGCCGAATGTGGTCTCGCGCGGGAACTTATTCGGAGCCGAAGAGACCCCTGGGGTGCCGGTGACCGTGGAGTCTGAGTCCGACGGAATGTGCTTACCCGCACGACGACCAGCCGTCGACAGCTGTCGCATAGCCTCGCGGTCCTCATGGATACGAGTGTCGTCATCGCGGCCCAAACCAGACAGTGCCAGCATGAACGCGGTGACGGCCATGGTAATCACGATGGCCGTCAGCACGAATGCCTGCGGCAGCGGGTCAGCCATCTGCTCGGCAGCGCCAGCGCCCGCAGTGGTCTCGTTGCCCAGCAGCGGTTCGCCGCGCCAGGCGCCGACACCCGTGGACAAAATAATCAGGTTGGCGGCATGGGAAATCAGAGTCATGCCGATGATGGTGCGCAGCATGCCGCGCTGTAGCACCAGGTACGTGCCACCGCCTGCGAGGACGGCAGCCATGATGGCGATAATCACTTCTTAGCCTCCTCAACGGTGGCATGAGCTGGGGCGGGGGCGGAGGCGCTCTCCGCTTCTGAGGCGAACACGCCCATCTCCGGCGGCACCCGCAAGCTCGAGCGGTCTGAGTAGAGATCCTGCATCACATCGTCCGACCCGGTCACACCAGGACGGTTCGGGCCGCCCAGGAGATTCAGCGCGGTTGCCACAATGCCGATGACGGCCAGGTACACGCCGACGTCGAAAAGCAATGCCGTGGTGAGGTGCTGCCCCAGGAACTCGCCGTACAACGGTGCCAAGAACGACCCCTTGGCGAATCCGACGAAGCCCGTGCCGATAGCCGTGATGACACCCGCAGCACTGAGCGCCACCGGGATCTTCTTGCCGAAGACCAGCTCGTCGCGGTCCTTGGACAGGTAAATCAGCATGACGGCAGCGGCACCAATCAGCGCCGCGTTGAAGCCGCCGCCCGGAGCGGTACCGCCGCGGTAGAGAACCACAGCGGACAGGGCGAACAGAAGCGGAGCCAACCAGCGGACCAGCCAACGCATCATGATGGAGTTCAGAGCGGGCTCCGCAAGCGGGGAAGGCTGATCGAGCAGGTGCGGGAAGCGCGGCATCGACGTGACAACCGCCGCCATCGCGACACCCGCCATACCGAGAACCGCCAGCTCACCCATCGTATCGAAAGCACGGAACTCAACCAGGATCACGTTGACAATGTTGGTTTCGCCCGTGACCTTCTCAGTGTTGTCGATGTACCACTGCGCGACCTCAGGCATCTGACGACGGCCAGTGAGGAACCACACCGCGCCGAACGTAGCCAAGCCCACGGCAACCGCCACGACCGCGGCGGAAGCCTGGCGGTTCTTTGAGGTCTCAGAGAACGCGCGCGGCTGGAAGCGCAGCACCAGCATCATCAACACGACAGTCAGGATTTCCACCATGAACTGCGTCAATGCCACATCCGGTGCGCCCAGCAGGAGAATCTGCAGCGTGACACCAACACCGGTGACGCCGAGCAGCACAGCCGCCTGCAAGCGGTTCTTCGCCCGAAGTGTGGCCCACACGCCAATCACGACAACAACCAGCGGAATCAGATCGGTCAGGTGATCGATGCCGTCGATCTTCGGCAGCACCGGAGCGCCGCCGACACCCGGAGCGATCGCAATAACCAGGGCGTACACCGCGAGCAAACCAAGCAGCGGCAACAGGTGACGCGATGGCTGATGCGAACGCGCCACCTTGCCCATCGCGCGCCCCACACGCTGCGAGACGCTCAGCGACGCGTTGATTGCCTCCACGCCAGTGAACGGGAAGAGCTTGCGGTCGGCCATAACGGCGCCTACGCGGGCACGAGTGAAGATGAAGCCCACGCCGGCAGCCAGCACAATCACAGAGATGATCAGCGGCACATTCACGCCGTGCCACAGGCTCAAGTGCGATTCCTGAGTCGTGCCAGCCGGAAGCTGACCGACCGTATCTGCCACGCGGTCCAGCGGACGGTTCAAAATAGCGCCGGCAGCGAAGGCGGCTGGAAGGCTGAGCACGCCAGGGATGGCAGCCGGGAGCCACAGCGAAATTGGAGCCTCAGTGATGTGGTCAACGTTGCGCGGACCATCCACAAATGCACCGAACACCAAACGTGCCGAGTACGCGAAAGTACCAATCGCACCGATCGCCGCCACCGTCAGCAGAATGACGACACCGGTGTTGCTGAGCGGCGCACCTTCGAATGCGGTCAGCATGCCCTCCTTCGACATGAAGCCGAAGAACGGCGGAATTGCCGCCATCGATGCCGCACCGAAAATCATCGAGCCAAAGCTCCACGGCATCTGCTTCCACAGCGGACCGAGGCGACGAATATCGCGCGTGCCCGCCTGATGATCAACCACACCAGCCATCATGAACAGCGAAGACTTAAACATCGCGTGCGCAATGGTGTGCACAACCGCAGCCATAATCGCGAACTTCGTGCCCACACCAATCGTGGCGACAATCCAACCCAACTGCGAGACCGTCGAGTACGCAATCAGCTTCTTCAGGTCAGTCTGCTGCAGCGCAAAGTAGGCCGTGGCAACAGCCGTCCACATACCCATGACGATCAGCAGCAACTGCCACACGCGCACGTCCGCGAAGACCGTGGAAAAACGCATCAGCAGGTAAACGCCTGCCTTGACGACGGCCGCAGCGTGCAAGAAAGCCGAGACGGGAGTTGCCGCCGCCATGGCCTCTGGAAGCCAGGCGTGGAAGGGGAACTGAGCTGCCTTCGTGAAAGCGCCCAGGGCCACCAGCGCGGCAATGAGGCTGCGCGCTGCCGGGTTGGCCTCCCACTCAGGCGAAGCCAAAACCTCGGTGAGGTTCGTGGAACCGGTTAGCCACACCGCACCGCCGAGGGCGGCCAGAAGCAGCAGGCCACCGGTGAAGGTCAGCAGAAGTGTGCGCAACGAGCCCAGCTCACCCGACGAGCCCGATCTTGCAATGAGCAGGAACGACGCCATCGAGACCAGCTCCCACCCGATGAAGAGGAGCATGATGTCGTCGGCAAGCACGAGGAGCAAAACCGCCAGCATGAACGCCGTCATCAGGACGTAGAAGCTCATCGCGGATTTCTTCGGCGGCAAATACGCGGTGGAGTAGATGAAGACTATCGAGCCCACCAACAGCGCCAAGAAGCTGAACACCATGGAGAGGGGATCGAGCTTCAGCGCAAACGCCGCGTTCAGTTCCGGGGACCAGACGCGGGACCAGGTGAAGGTGGTGCCGTCGAGAATATCGCCCGTTACACGCGAAAGCTGGACCACCGACGCGAGAAAAAACGCGACGATGGGCCAGCCTGCGTGACGACCAAGGAGCTTCACAAACAGCGGGGTCAGCGCCAGGGCAACCGCGACCAACAGCGGGACCGAAAGGAGGGTCAGGCTGTTGGCGGAAGTTTGGACTGTTTGGGCAGCTTGGGCTGCTTGAGCCGCGAGCGTTGTTGCGTGCTCTGCGGAGCTGCTTGCTTGGGCGGTAATCGTTGCCGGGGCAGAAAGAACGGAATCTAAAGAATTCAATGTTGCCGATACGCCGCCGGACGCAAACTCAGAAGCCAATGTCTGGTCTGGTGGTGCGGTCGCCGACGGCGGACTGGCTGTAAAGGAGCTGGCTGATGCCAGAGCTGCTGCCAGGTGCGTCACTTGGGGGCTACTTTCACATTGCTGTTAAAAAGGTTCGTACTTCTACAGACTAACAGCCACGAAATTGCTCCACGCGGGGTGAAAGGGGCATTTGGGGGAGCGGGGAAAGGCTCTGTGGATCCAGTAATGAAAATACATAGGAACGAGTGATGAACGGGGCGTCGGTGGGAGTTACTGACTGCGTTTATGTCTGGTGACGTTGGATTGATCCGAGTTACTGACTGCGTTTATGTCAAAAATGGCCCGAAAAATGGCTTGAAAGTGTCATAAACTCAGACAGTTTCACATTTGCAGCCCCTGAGTTTTCGGGTCGACAGTTTTGCCACGTAACCCCGGGCTGTGGTGCTGCCGAAGTCGGGGTCTGACCAGTCACTACCTTGAGAACTGGATGCACTCTTTGGCTATCAACCCTGAACGGCGGCGAAAAGTAGGCCCAGAAGCCAATGACAAAACCCTCCCTCACTTGGATAACTCCAGGTGAGAGAGGGTTTCTACTTGGTCGGGGTAGCGGGATTTGAACCCACGGCCTCTTCGTCCCGAACGAAGCGCGCTACCAAGCTGCGCCATACCCCGAGGCCACAGACACAAACTGGGAACATACGTCTTAGTGCTGTGCTTGCGAGGACTTACTTTAGCCCGACGCTGAGTCAGAATGCAAAACGCCTGCTTAACGGGCTGTGGGGACAAGCCGCGGTCTCCGCCGCGCCCTTACAAACTACGAACCGCACCCCTACGAGCTACGAACTACGAATCCCGCTCCACAACCTCAATCAAGGTCGCGGATGGGCGGCAGAACAGGCGCACCGGGGCGTAAGGGGAAGTGCCGAGGCCATTGGAGACATGCAGCCATGTTTTCTCGGTCCAGCGCGACAACCCCGAGGCCCGCGAGCGGTCGATACCGCAGTTGGTCACAATGGCCTTCCCTCCGGGCAGGCAGACCTGACCACCGTGGGTATGGCCGGAAAGCACCAGGTCGTAGCCGTCTTCCGCAAAAGCGTCCAACACGTGCGGCTCGGGGGAGTGCGACAGGCCGATAGCGATGTCGGCATCCGCATTCGGGGCACCGGCGATCTGCGAATAATCCTCCAACTCGTGATGAGGGTCATCTACACCGGACAGCGCCACCTTCACGCCACCCGCCACAAACTCCAGCCGGGCATGGGTGGCATCCTGCCAACCGTGTTCGATAAACGCAGCGCGCATGCCGCGCCACGGCAGTTCGACGCGCGAGGGCTTGCGCTTCTTGCCCGTCAGGTACTTCAGCGGATTGACAGGCCGCGGCGCGAAGTAGTCATTCGTACCGAACACGAAGGCACCCGGACGGTTCAGTAGGGGGCCGAGCGCTGCGAGGACACTGGGGACGGCCTTGTCGCTGCCCAGGTTGTCGCCGGTATTAATCACCAGGTCAGGGTTCAGAGCATCGAGGCTGGCAACCCACTTCTGCTTCAACTTCTGGTCGGGGAGCATGTGGAAGTCGGAGACATGCAGAATCCGGAAAGGCTCACCCTCGCGCTTTCCCGCCCGGGCGAGCGTGCCGGGTGCCAGCACGGGAACTTGCACACGGTGGAGTTTAAATGCGCGCAATTCGATTTGGTTCGCGTAGATGAACGTCGTCAAGCCAAGCGTGGCGATAGCTGCGGCAGACCGCAGAATTCGGTTGGAAAAAGCGCGCGATGTCATGACAGAGACACTATCAACTACAGCGGTAATCTAGGGCGTATGAGTGAACTGAAGAACACAATTGTCTCCGATATGACCGCCGCGATGAAGGCCCGCGACAAGGAAACCGTTGCGGCGCTACGCATGCTGAAGGCCGCCATCCAGACCGAGGAGGTCTCCGGCTCCAAGCACGAGCTCACCGATGACGAGGTGCTGCGTGTGATTGAGCGGGAGGTCAAGAAGCGTCGCGAGTCCGCTGAGATGTACGCCGAGAACGGCCGCCAGGAACTTGCCGACGCCGAGCTCGCCGAAGCAGAGGTTTTCGCCCGCTACCAGCCGGAACAGCTTGACGACGACGCCGTGAAGAACCTCGTCGCGGAATCCGTGGCCGAGGTTGCTGGTGATGACGCGCCGAGCATGAAGATCATGGGCCAGGTTATGAAGGTGGCTAAGGAAAAGGCCGCTGGCCAGGTCGATGGCAAGCGGCTTTCCGAGGCCGTTAAGGCTGCCCTGCAGGGCTAGCGCGACCTTTCGCCGTTTCCTTTTTCGGCGATAAGCGTTGGAGCTGCCTTCTAGGGTGAACTAGAACGGCAGCAGCGGAATCAGATCCCGCAAGCTCGGCGCTGGCGGAGTGTTCGGGCGAGGGAACTGCGGTAGCGGATCCGGCCGGGTCGTCGTCGAGTCCGGCCGCGGCGACGGCGCTGGTGGCGGGGTCGGACGGCGGGTGCCATCGGCCACGCGGATTGTGACGGTGCCACCCTTGAGAAGCAGCGGCGGCTGATCCAGCCCGACCACGATTCCGCGCGACTCGCCGGTGAGGGAGACTGTGCGTTCCTCTACCTTGTAGCCAGCCTTCTTAAGGGTCTCCCGAGCCTCGGCCTTCTGCATGCCCACCACATTCGGCATTTGGGTGATCGAGGTGCCCAGGCCGTAGTCCGAATCCAGTGGTGGGAGGTTCTTTCCGCCGTAGTCCTCGATGACTGGGCCAACTGCGCCGAACCATGTCCGCGCGGGCTCGCGACCACCAAAGAGGTTGCCGCTTGGGCACTGGCGCAGCGGTGACGTACACAGCTCCGTGACCGTCGGGGTGTCGTTGTAGGCGTACACCGATCCGGCCAGGCCGCCGGTGAAGCCCAGGAATGCCGCGGACTGGTTCGACTCGGTGGTACCGGTCTTAGCCGCGACTGGGCCTTCCCAATTCAGCTCTTTCGCGGCATCCTTCGCGGTGCCATCGGTGGCGTCATTGCTGAGCGCATTAGCAATTGCGTGCGCGACACCCGGCTCCACTGCCTGCTCGCACGGTGGCACATTCAGCTTGACCGCATTGCCCTTGGAATCCGTGATCGACTCAATTGGAGAGGGCTCGCACCAGCGGCCATTGCTGGCCAGGGTGGCAGCGACATTGGACAGCTCAAGGTTATTCACCGCCGTCGGACCCAGCACGAATGAGCCGAGCTTATGCTCCGAGACATAGTCCGCCACCGAGGACTCACCATCAAAACTGCCCGGCTCCGTGTATGAGCGCATGCCCAGGCGTACCGCCATGTCCATCACGCCATCAACGCCAACCAGCTCCGAAATCTGAATAAAAGGCGTATTCGGCGACCGCGCGAGCGTCTCACGCAGCGACATCGACGGCGGGAAACTACCCACGTTCTCCACGCAGTACAGGCCCGGCGGGCAGCCCTCTGCGCCGCCGGTGCCCAGTCCGGAGGCCTCATAACGACGCGGCACCGGGAAGTTGGTGTCAATACCCAGCCCCTTTTCCACCGCCGACGTCGCCGCGAAAATCTTAAAAATCGAGCCCGCGCCATTGCCCACCGGCGTAAATGGCTGCGGCTGCACGGTCTGCATTTGTTCCGCATCGAGGCCGTATACGCGTGACGACGCCATCGCGAGCAACTTCCTGGAGTCATCCCCAGGCTCAAGCAAACTCATAACCTCGGCTGCGCCATCCGCAGTCGGTGACGCCTGCTGACGCAGAGACTCCTGCACGCTGTCCTGCACACGCGGGTCCAGTGTGGTCTTCACATGGAAGCCACCGCGCTTGAGCTTATCGGTCTCAATACCGTGGTTCTCCAAGTAGGAGACCACATAATCACAGAAGAAACCCCGATCGCCCGCCGCGATACAGCCCTGCGGCAGGCGCTGAGGCTCCGGAAGAATACCGAGATCAGCTGCCTTGGCGTCCTGAGCCTCCTGCGGGCCAATTGCCCCCGTGGATTCCATAGCCGCAAGCACGTCGTTACGCCGTGCATGCGCACCTTCCGGATTTGTATACGGATCGAGCCCGGAAGATTGCTGAACCATGCCCGCGAGCAGAGCGGCCTGCGGGACATTCAGATCGGACGCGGGAATGCCGAAGTAGGTCTGAGCTGCAGCTTCGACGCCGAAAGCGCCATTGCCGAAGGGGACCAAGTTTAAATACTTGGTCAGAATCTCGTCTTTCGTCAGCTCATCTTCCAGATCCAACGCGATGCGAATCTCGCGGATCTTGCGACCATAATCCGTGGCAGTGGCAGCGCGGCGCTCCGACTCCGACTGCGCGTCCACGAGCAGCGTGTGGTTCTTAATCAACTGCTGCTCAATCGTGGAGGCGCCTTCCTGCACCGACTGAGACATGAAGTTCTTTACCGCCGCACGAGCAGTACCCTTCCAGTCCACACCAGAGTGCTCATAAAAGCGCCTATCCTCCACGCTGACCAGCGCATCCTTCATAGCTGGCGAGATGCGTTCCGACGGCACATTAAACCGCCGCTGATCATAGAGCCACGCAATTGGCTGATCATTACGATCCGTAATAGTGGTGACCCCTGGTGCGTCCTTAGAAATCACCGACCGCGACGCCGACGCGAATTCATCAGCCGTGCGCGCAACGAGGTAGGCCGAGCCGCCCACAAGAGGAAAGAGGGCGCTGGCCATAATCAACGCTGCCAACACAGTGGCAACGGAGAGCTTGAACAGCGTCGAACCTTTATTCACAGCAATCACACTACAAGGTAGGGCGGATTGAGCCGAAGTGGGTTTTCGAAAATCCACCTAGTGACATGCCCGGGGAGTCCAGTAAAACGCCTGGCGAGCGGGGGAGGGGGCGCTACGAATGCCCTTACAACACCGCGCAACTCGTCGTGTAGTGGTTTCCGGAAAAAGATTTTCATAGTGACGCAAATCACCCCCGTGCTTTTGTTGGAAAAAGTTGCCCCACCTGCATCGTTATATTTAGAGCTGCGCCACGTCCACCCTTCTAGTGTGACCCAATCGACATTATTTGGGTGGTGTGAATAGACTTACAACAAAATTTCAGCACTATTTAGTTGAAACTATTTCGAAATAACGAAAATCGCAGGCACGAGGAGGCTACAATGACCGCCACGATTCCAGATCGCAACCGCACTGCTACTACGCCAGAATACGAGCTCGGTGTAGAGAGCTTCCGCGATCGCCAGGAGTGGGTCCCGCGCGCTAAGTGTCGCGATATTGACCCGGATAAGTTGTTCGTTCGCGGCGCCGCACAGCGCGAAGCCGCAGTTATCTGCCGCCACTGTCCAGTGGTTCTGCAGTGCCGTGCCGACGCTCTGGATAACCGCGTCGAGTTCGGCGTCTGGGGTGGCCTGACCGAGCGTCAGCGCCGCGCAATGCTGCGCGAGCACCCGGAAATTACTTCGTGGGCCGACTTCTACGCTGAGCAGTACGCAGCTCAGCGCAAGGCAAAGCTGGCTAAGTAAAAACCGAACTTAAACCGAAGTAAAACTGAACCCCCAGCGCGCGAGGCTGGGGGACAGATAGAGTAGCTTCCATGACTACTAAATGGGAATACTTCACCGCACCGCTGCTCATTCACAACACCAAGGCCATCCTGGACAACTTTGGTGAGGACGGCTGGGAACTTGTCACTGTTCTCCCGGGTCCGACCGGCGAAAACCACGTCGGTTACTTCAAGCGCCCGAAGGCTGACTAATTACCTCAGTGTCTAGCACCTAACTAACAACGGCGGTTGTGCTTTCGATTGGCAGCTGACTAACAGTTGGCTGCCATCTTGCTTTGTCCGGCTTTATTCGTCGGGCCCCAGTCGCCGTGGAAAGGCTTAACTCAAATGAGCAACTCTGAATCTCGCACTCCGTCCCAGGCCCTCGAGGACCTGGGGCTTACTCTGCCTGCCGTTGCCGCGCCAGTTGCGGCCTACGTACCCGCAACGCGCACGGGCAACCTCGTTTTCACCTCCGGTCAGCTCCCATTCGTTAACGGCGAGCTCACCCACGTCGGCCACGTCGGCGCAGAAGTCACTGCTGAGGAGGCCAAGGAGGCCGCCCGCACCTGCGCTCTTAACGCTTTGGCCGCAGTCGATGCTGAGGTTGGCCTAGACAATGTCGCCCGCATCGTGAAGGTCGTCGGCTTCGTCAATTCCGCCGCCGGATTCACTGGTCAGCCGGGCGTTATCAATGGAGCCTCGGAACTCTTCGGCGAGGTCTTCGGTGAACGCGGCCAGCACGCTCGTTCAGCAGTGGGTGTGAATCAGCTTCCGCTGGACGCTCCCGTGGAAGTCGAGATCATCGTTGAAGTAGCCCAGTAGCTGCTGTGTTTGCTGCCGTGAGCAGCGGGAATGCTGCGTTCTCCGAGTCGTCGTAAAGCGTGTTTACACCCAAATGAGCCGAATTGGACGACGTGGCGCGCTCCCCGGATTGCGCAACCACGTAGGATAGAGGACATGGAGCATCCTGCGTATAGCCAACTGCGTCAGATTTCTCAGTCTGTGGGCGTCGTTCTGTGCCCGAACCCCAGCTACTCTTCGCTGGAGGGTACGAACTCCTACGTTATTAAGGCTGAGGGGGATAGCCGCAGCATTGTCATCGATCCGGGCCCGGAGGACGAGGGACACCTGAACGTCCTGCAGCGTTATGCCGGCGACGTTGCGTTGATTCTGCTGACGCACCGTCATGGCGACCATGCTGATGGCGCCGCACGTTTCCGCCAGCTCACCGGCGCGCCGATTCGTGAGCTGGAGTCTCAGTACTGCGCGGGAGGTCAGGATCCGCTTGTCGACGGCGAACGTATCGTCCTCGACGGAGTGACTCCGCAGATTGAGGTCGTGGCAACCCCTGGTCATACCGCTGATTCCGTCTGCTTCTTCATCCACACTGGTGATGGCGAGGACGATGTTGAAGGCATCGTTACCGGTGACACAATCGCTGGCCGCCACACCACTATGATCTCGGAGACCGACGGCGACCTGGGTAAGTATATGGAAACCCTGAAAATGCTGGATTCGCGCGGCAAGGGTGTTCGTCTGCTGCCTGGTCATGGTGCTGACCTGCCGGATATCACTGTAATGACGCAGAAGTACATTGAGCGTCGTAAGCTGCGCCTGCAGCAGGTGAAGGATGCCGTTGCCAAGCTGGGCGACGAAGCTACAGTCGACCAGATTGTGGATGAGATTTACACCGATGTCGATCCGGTGCTGCGTCATGCTGCTGAGCAGTCGACTCGTGTGACCCTGCGCTACCTGCGCGATCACGGGGAGTAATTGCTGGGCTTTGGCTTCGGCTTGGGCTTTGGCTTTGGCTTCGGCTTGGGCTTCGGCCAGTTGCTGGGCTGGTCTGGGCTGGGCTTAATTGAGACTGGGCTGAAGCCGAGCTTGAGTGAAGCTGAGCTTGACTCACCGCATGAAAAGAGCGTGTGACCTGCAGTTTTGCGGGTTGCGCGCTTATTGTTTGGGCTAGTGCTGGTTGGGGTGGGTTGGGGTGGCCTCGTTGGGGGCAGCTCAATCACTTATCGATGAGGTATCCACTTGTCGATGAGCTATAGCGCGCGCATAAGTGAACAGCGCATCGACAAGTGATTGATGCGGGGAGAAATCGGTGAATGGTGCATCGATAGGTGCCGGGAAAGCATCGATAAGTGGCAGAAAAGCGTCGATAAGTGCGCCAAACTTGGCCGGCATGGCAGGCCAGCGGGCCAGGTCAGCATGCCAGGCCAGCGGGGAAGACAACAAAAATCCCGCGAGCCTCATGCGTTTCATGTGCTCCTACGGGAACCGGGGATCCAAAAGCAGAGGCTGCGGGATGTGAGTCGTTTGGGCAGCGCCACAAGCGCAACAAGCTAACGTGCGCCACAAGCTAACGTGCGCAACAAGCTAACGTGCGCGGCGGGCCAAACGCTCCGTATCGGAGATGAGTACGGACTTGCCCTCAAGGCGAATCCAGCCGCGGTGGGCGAACTCTGCCAGAGCCTTGTTAACGGTCTCTCGGGAGGCGCCGACGAGCTGTGCGATTTCCTCCTGAGTCAGGTCGTGGTTCACGCGGAGAGCAGAACCTTCCTGAACACCGAAGCGATTGGCCAGCTGAAGCAGGGACTTAGCAACGCGACCTGGGACGTCGGTGAAAATGAGGTCAGCCAGTGAATTGTTGGTGCGGCGCAGACGGCGGGCCAGCATGCGCAGCAGCTGAGCTGGAACATCAGGGTGTGAACCAACCCATTCCTGCAGCTGATCGGCACTCATGGACGCGGCGGAAACTTCGGTGACGCAGACCGCCGAGGAGGTGCGCGGGCCCGGGTCGAAGATGGAGAGCTCGCCGAACATGTCGGATGGGCCCATGATGGTCAACAGGTTTTCACGACCGTCGGCTGAGCGACGAGCCAGCTTCACCTTGCCATCAATAATGATGTAGAGCCGATCGCCCGGCTCACCCTCATTGAAGATGGTGGTTCCACGCGGGAAGCGAACCGTCTCGAGCTCACCGAGCAGGGCCTGCACAGCCTCCTGGTCAACTCCCTGAAATACACCGGCCCGGGAGAGAATCTCCTTGACGTCATCCACGGTAAAATTCTCCTGTCTTTGGCCACTAACCACCGTAAATACAGGCCAGCAGCCACCAAATTAACACTCGACTACAGATTGCAGTGGCCAAACAGGAAGAGAAACTGCCCCGTCCCACTAGTCCCACTACTTTCGGTCTTTCCCGGTAACGCCGCTGCCAGCTTTCAAGGCAGGTTCATCCCTGGACGAATTTCACGACAAATCGCCTCTACAGATGCATCCCAAAACTACGCCGTCACCAAGATGTGATAAGCACCACTGTAGCAAAAGAGCCACTGCGCCTGTGGGGAATTCTGGTGAAAAGCCGCTGAACTGTGTATTTATAACTAACAATTCGCTAACGGTGTTCCAAGATGTGGTGGGGCATGACTTCTTTGGTTTTTGACCGAATATGCCCGAGCTGCTACCGGTTCCATCCGCATCCCGGACGAATCTAAAGATTCGGCCCGCGAAAAGTGCGCACGCGAATTGCAATCCGGGGTAGCCGATACACTACGACCATGGATACGACCGGCAAGGCATCGTCGTTAAGCACGCACCAGATAAGCAAACCCCAACCCACGCACCCGCAGGGCTCTCTGACGTCGAAGAAGCGTCGGGCGGTGGGGGCGCATCCGGCGGCGCGGGGGAAGGAGACGCACCTGGGTATGGTGCGGCGCGCGCGGCGGATTAACCGCACGCTGGCGGTGGCGTACCCGAATGCTCACTGTGAGCTGGACTTTCGTAATCCGTATGAGCTCGCGGTGGCGACGATTCTGTCGGCGCAGTGTACGGACGTGCGGGTGAATATGACCACGCCGGCGTTGTTCGCTAGGTACCCCAGCCCGGCCGATTTGGCGGTTGCGAATCAGGAGGAGGTCGAGGAGCTCGTTCGACCGACGGGTTTCTATAGGAATAAGGCTGCGAACATTATCGGTTTTGCGCAGGGGGTGATGGAGCAGCACGGCGGCGAGGTCCCGGGCACGTTGGAGGAGCTGGTGAAGCTGCCGGGCGTGGGGCGAAAGACGGCAAATGTGGTGTTGGGGAATGCTTTTGGGGTGCCGGGTTTGACGGTCGATACGCATTTTGGGCGTCTGGTGCGGCGCATGGGCCTCACGGAGCAGGAAGATCCGGTGCGCGTGGAGCACGAGATGATGGAGGTGCTGCCGCGCGCGGAGTGGACGTGGTTTTCGCATCGGCTGATTTTCCACGGTCGCCGGGTGTGCCATTCGCGCCGGGCGGCGTGCGGGGCGTGCTTCTTGGCGGCGGATTGCCCGTCGTACGGCATCGCGGGTCCGGCGGAGCCGGAGACTGCGGAGAAGTTGATTAAGTCAGACGACAGGGAATGGCTTCTCTACCTGGCCGGTCTTAATGACGGCTACAGTGGGGAGGAACTTTCCGCGCTTGACGACGGGGATAGCGCGCGCAACACCACAGCGACACAGGACTAGTCGAGGAGCACTTTTCGTGAATGAGCAGGGCGGTCATAGTCACAATGGTGGCCACTATGAGGATCGGCAGGCGGACGTTAACCGTTCGGCATCGCTGATTACGCTGCTCATCGCGGGAGTTAGCATTGTGGGTCTGGTGATTTTCGCGATTGTGAATACCACTGGTGGCAATGACGAGGCCGACGGTGGTGGGACCGGATCTGGTGTGAGTGTCGGTGCGGATGGCGCTGGCAATGGTGATGGCGCTGGCAGTGAGGGTGAAGTGGATGGTGCACCGGCAGCGCCAGCGATGTCGAAGGATGAGATCGCGGCGGTAGCGGGTAGTGGCTCGCTGACCAGTGTGCGCTTGCCGCTGTTGGCGGAGTCGGGAGACTCGGCAGGCCAGGACAACGAGGCTGGGCAAGTGGAACTGGTGGACATGGGGCAGGTCGTCGAGGGCAAGCCGACGGTGCTTAATGTCTGGGCGTGGAACTGTGCGCCGTGTCGCCAAGAGCTACCGCTTATTGAGCAATGGGCCAAGGACAATCCGGACGTGCAGGTGGCGACGGTGCATGCGGCTCGCGAGGCGGGGCGTGGCCAGGCCTTCCTGCAGGAAATCGGAGTGAAGCTACCGACCTACTCGGACACGGTCGACGTGGTCGGACCAGCGTTGAATCTACCGCGAGTTGTGCCCATCACCGTGGTGTTTAAGGCAGATGGCACGGTGGCGACTATTCATCCTGGTGAATTCACCGATGCGCAGCAGATTACTGATCTCGTGCGAGGTGCATTGAAGTGACTCAGGGACAGTCGTGGAATCGTGACGCAAGCTCGGGGCTGTATCTGCCGAAGTGGTTGACCAATAGTTTGCCGCCGCACCTGGTCAGCGCTGATCACGACGCGGCAGGTCACGCCAGCAGCGCCAGCCACGCCACAACAGGCCACTCGGAGCAGCAGGTGGCCGGCCGCTCCGCTTCGTCGTCAAGCGTGAAGCGCGCGTTTGCGAAGTTGCGGCGAGACTCCTCGACGCAGGAGAAACCGTTGCGGAATCCGGCGCGGTCGGCGGTGTTGGTGCTGATCAGCGGTGATGCGGAGGCGCACCAGCGGCCGGAGGATGCCAGCGTGGTACTTACGCACAGAGCGACAACCCTGCGTAAGCATGCAGGCCAGATGGCTTTTCCGGGCGGTCGTGTCGATCCCGAGGATGTGGATGAAATCGATACCGCGCTGCGTGAAGCCGAGGAAGAAACCGGCCTGAACCGAGAGACGGTGACGCCGGTGCGGGTGCTGGACTCGATTGACATTTCGCGGACTGGCTTCGCGGTGAATCCGGTGTTGGCGTATTGGCATGCACCGCATCCGCTGCGTGTGGTCGACCCTGCAGAGACGGAATCGGTGCTCAATGTGCCAATTAGCCATCTGACGAATCCGGACAACCGCATGATGCTGGGCTATCACGGCTGGACAGGGCCAGCATTTAAGGTTGGTGACTTCGTCGTTTGGGGCTTTACCGGCGGCGTGCTGTCCTACTTGCTAGACGTGGCCGGCTGGTCGGAACCGTGGGACGACACCAACGTGCAGAAACTTTTGCCGGTGCTCGCGCGTTCCGCTAATGGTGAAAAACTGTCCGTACTGAAGGGAGGCCGACGATGATGCCTGCAATCGCTGTGTTTGACGTTGCGCTGCTGGCGGTCTTCATTTTCGCGCTTATCGTCGGCTGGCAGCAGGGCGCCGTCTCGTCGATTATGGCCATTTTGGGCGTTGTCCTGGGCTTGGTCATTGGTGTGCCCTTGGCGCCGCTAGCTATGGCGCAGGTCGAGAACCAGTCGGGAAAGGTTCTTCTGGGCCTCGGCACGGTGATTCTGTTGGCGTTGATTGGTCATGCGGTGGGAACAGTGGCGGGGCAGTCGCTGCGGAATACCATTCGCTCGCCGCTGGCAGTCGGCCTGGATTCTAGCCTCGGTGCCATCGTGCAGTCCGTGACGGCGCTGGTAGTGACATGGATGATCGCCGTGCCGCTGGCCACCGCCGTGCCCGGGCAGTTCGCCGACTGGGTGCGTGAGTCCAAGGGCATGAACCTCATTGACCAGGTCGCGCCCGACGAATGGAGTGACGGCTTCAGTGGCATCCTCCGTCAGCTTCGCGATGATGGAATGCCCGCCATCGCTCCGCCATTCGGCTACAAGCAGAACGTCCCCGATGAGCCCGCCGACCCCAATGTGATTTCACAAGGTGTCGTCGACAGTATTCGACCGTCCATCGTCCGCGTCTTGGGCGAGGCCCCGCAGTGTGAACGCTTGCTGCAGGGTACTGGCTTTGTCATCGCGCCGGATTTGATTCTGACAAACGCGCACGTGGTCGCTGGCGCCACCACTGTTCGGCTGGAAACCGTGGTCGGCATGGCTGACGCGAACGTCGTGCACTACGATCCGCTTGACGACGTCGCACTGCTCCGAACCACCGACCTACCCCTGGAGCCCATGCAGTGGGCGGATCAGGAAGCTCGTCCGGGCGATGACGCGGTAGTGCTGGGCTTTCCCGAGTCCGGCCCCTTTAAGGCCACACCTGCGCGCGTGACGGAGAACATCATTATTCGAGGCCCGGATATTTATTCGTCGACTCGGCACGAGCGTCAGTCCTATGTTCTGAAGGCGGATGTGCGCCACGGCAACTCGGGCGGCCCACTGATTACGCCGCAGGGCCAGATCCTGGGCTTGGTCTTCGGTGCCGGTGTGAACAATGACCAGACTGGTTACGCGCTGACGCACGCCGAGGTCCAGCCACACATCGATGAGGCGATGAATAACTACGGGGCCATCGGCACGCAGCAGTGCGTGGCGGGGTAAGCGGAAAGTTGTGTGGGGCGCGCCAGCCCCAGCCGAGCCGGAGTCTAAGACCCCTCTGGCAACCAGTGCAGGTGATCCCTGATTGCCTGCACCACAGCCTGCGGTTTCTCTGCCGGCAGGAAGTGCCCGCAATCCGGCACAACGCGCACGTGACTCGAGCTGAGCTCCACTAGCGCACGTGGGGTACGAGTGTCCTGCTCGCCGACGAGCAGCACCGTGTGCTCATCGCTTTTCGACGACCCCTCCATCGCGCCCAACCACTTGCGGAAAGCGGCCGGAGCCGGTCGCGTCCACCAATTCATGTGAGCCAGTGCAGGGCGGAGTGCACCACTGGCCAGGCTGTCAGCCATGAGTTCCGCGGTTTGTTTCCCCGTAGGGGTCTCGGCAAACCCCTGCCCGGTGGTGGACATGGACTCGCGCACGATGCGGTCAATGAGCCGCTGCTGGCGAGCCTCAGCCGCCTGCGTGCTGAACTTATTGCGACGCAACTGCGGTACCCGTGGCCGCGAATCCCACCATGAACGGCGCAGCAGCGGGGCCAGGCTACTGCGGAAGTCCTCCGACCACGGGCTCTTCAACTGGTTCAGCCACACTTTCGGATGTGCAGCACCACAACCAATAATTCCGGAGACAAGATTGGGCTGCCGCGAAGCCAACGTCCACGCCACCCAGGTGCCGAACCCCTGACAGACCAGCAGCGCGGTCGAGTGCCCCAACGAGCGAATCGATGAGGCGATGTCCTGGGCCGCCTCAAACGGATCGTAGCCTTGCGGTGTTCGGTCGGACTGACCGTAGCCACGCATAGAGATAGCCACAGCGTGCACGGGGAGGGGGTCGCCCGAGTCGTCGTTAAGCAGTGGCAGAACCTCGCGCCATTCAAACCAACCGCCAGTCGAGCCGTGAATAAACAACACGAGCGGATCGGAGGGGCGGCCGCACTCGGCGATGTGTAGGCGCTGGCCGCGGACGTGAATGAGACGATGACGCCAGGGGCCAGTGAGAGAATCGCTGAGGGAGGTCATGAGGGGAAAATACCTTTTCCGAAGGGCTTAAACCGGGACTGAATAAGACAAAAGGGCGAGACCAACAAGTCCCGCCCAATTTCTTTTAAGCCTTTAGGTGTACATACCGTTCGACTGCGAAGACTTCTTCGCCGACCCCGACGGCACGACCCCCTTCAGCTCCTGCATCGACTCGATGGTCTTCTCCGGCTTGCGGATCGACTTGACCTTCTTCAGACCCAGCAGTGCTGCAACACCGGCGATGACCAGCATCAGAACGAAAACGATGAGGAACGCAGCCCAGGTTGGCAGCCAAACATCCAGCAGCCAGCCGAGGAAGAAGAAAAAGAAGAACGAGGAGTACAGTGCGACGACGCCGGCAACCGCGAAGAAGCCACCGCCAACTGCGCCCTTCTTAGCCTCGCCAGCAATTTCGGCCTTGGCCAGCTCAATCTCAGAGCGAACCAGAGCGGAAATCTGCGAAGAAGCATTAGACACGAGCTGGCCGACGCTAGCATCACCCGATGCGTTGCTATCCACATCACTCAGCGGGATAGCGGTAACACGCGGTTCGGTGCCGTCGGTAAAGAGACCCTTCGTATCGTCGTTGCTCACGTGTACTTCCTCCTACGCAGATGGTTGGAAAAGATGGTTTGAAACTTTAAAACTGCAGTTACAAACTGCCATACTACCTCTGATTGTGGGTAGGGCGCGCCATAAGGGCGAAAAAGCCAAGAACTCGTTGAAGTTTTTCTCATCTTTGACCATTTCTATATAAGTTTGTCACTTACTTAGCGGTGAAGAATTAGGGTGTGGGATATGAACAATCAGCCTGAGAACGTGCGTGGAGCCGATGGAATTGGCGCCGGTGCTGGCAACGGTGTCGGCAATGGCGCCGGTGTCGGAAAGGGTGGCCTAGCTGGCATGAGCCTGGGTGTGTCCTCCGTGTCGGCGAAGAAGCGCGCAGAGCGTGAGGCAGCGCAGGCGAAGGCATCTGAATCGGGTGCCGGTGGCGCTGACAGTGCTCCCGCCGCTGCTATTCCGCAGCTTGACCCCAAAGACCCCCTCGCGCCCCTGTGGCAGCTCGACGGCGTTGCACACGCGGCTGATGTTGCGGCCAAGGCCATCCAGTCCGTCCACAGGCACAAGGCCAACCTGCGCAAGCACAACGTCACCGGCTCCGAGTCGGTCCTGCGTGGCGCTCGGGCATCGGCGTGGCTAGAAGGCGGCGAGCCATCGCTTCCCGACGACGGCAACATCACCGACCCCGTACTCGCAGCAGCCCTGCGGGTTGCCGACACCATTTCCCCGGAGTCAATTGGTGAGACCACCCGCGTGTGGCAGCGCGCTCCGCAGCAGGTGCTGGCCAAGTTTGCGTTGAACGCATCGCCCGCAGGTGAAACTGAAGACGGTTCCGAGGCGCGGATGAAGGCCGGCCGTCCGGTCGGTGACGACAAGCTCTCGTCCGCGATGAAGGAGCAGCGTCTGCACGTGCTCGGTGACTTCATCACTGGCCGCAGCCAAATCCATGCTGGCGTGCTCTCGGCGATTGTGCACGGTGAGCTGCTGACTCTGCGCCCCTTCGAGTATCACAACGGCATCATCGCCCGCGCCGCCTCGCGACTGACAACTGTCGCAACCGGCCTGGATCCGCGTGGCTTGGCCGTGCCCGAGGTCTACTGGACCCGCCACCGCCAGGAGTATTTCGAGGCTGCAGAGGGGTTCGCGTCGGGAAGCGCCGATGGCCTGCGTGCGTGGATTCTCCTGCACCTGGAAGGGCTGAAGGCCGGTGCCGTGGAAGCACGCGGTATCGCCGAAGCGGTGTAGGCAGGCCGGCTGCTGGATGGTGAGTTAGTCGGCCTTTGGCTCGTCGTCGTTTTTGCGCAGTGCCAATAGCGTCGCACCCGCGCCAAGCGCCAGTGTGACGCCGGCAAGAATTGCAGCATTGCGTTTCGACGGCGCGCGAAACAGCGGGACGGGATTCCGGAATTGGCGCACAGGCCACTCACGTTCCGTCGCAATCTTGCGCAGAGCGCGATCGGGATTGACCACAACGGGATGGCCGACTGCAGACAGCATGGGCTCATCAGTGATGGAATCCGAGTACGCAAAGCATTCGGCCAGGTCGAACTGGCGCTTTTCCGCTATCCGACGCATCTGCACAGCCTTGTTTTCGCCCCGGCAGAAGAACTCCGTTTCACCCGTGAAGAGCCCATCGCGGACCTCCAGCTCGGTGGCCACCACGTTGTAGACACCGAGCGCCTGCGCAATGGGCTCAACAATCTGCCGAGCCGATGCCGAGATAATGAACACCTGATGCCCCTGTGCGCGGTGTTCACGAATGAGCTCCAATGCCTCGGCGTAGATGTACGGCGTGATGTTCTGCTCTAGGGTTTCGATGGCGACCTGGCGCAGCTCCCTGGCGCTGTGACCAGCGATAAGGGCGGAAAACTGCTCGCGGGTGGCCTCCATTTGCGCCTCATCGTGCCCCTGCGACATGTACAGGGCATGGCTGAGCGCCATTTGCAGCATGTCTGTCGGCGAAATGATGCCGCGCTCGAGGAATTGCTTGTTGAACGCATATGCCGAGCTCTTGGCAATAATGGTTTTATCCAGGTCAAAGAACGCAGCGACGCGAGAGTCAGCGGTGGCGTGGAGGCCTGCAGCGATTTGGGCATCTTTAGAGCTGCTCGTGTCCGTAGAAGCGCGCGGCTGCGGCGTTGTTGAAGCCTTGTTCTCGCCGGTGTTCATAGACTCCGAGCTTACCCATGGATGTCGGGCTCGGGGAGAGCATTATGAGTGTTTAACTGCTGGGTGGGGGACTGGGGCGATTGGGGCGGTGGCGGTCGTGGGGGCTTGGCGGCGATTGGGGCGCGGCATTTCCTGGGCGCGATTAATCGAGGAAACGTGACATCGAACATATTGGGCATTAAATCCTTTGTAAGGTATTTGCAGATTCCTCGGGATATGTAATACTTGGACGTGGCTGGCCCCTTCTTGTTCTTTTTAGAAACAGACTGCGAGGCCGCCCCGGCTCAATCCCCCCCCGAGCCGGTTAAAGACGCCTCGCGCCAATCCCCCCCCGGCGCGGGGCGTCGCCCCTTTTTGGCCCAATGTTGAGGGGTACGTAGTAAAAATTGCGGGCTGCAAATGTGAAACTGTATGAGTTTATGACACTTTCAAGTCATTTTTCGTGCCATTTTTGTCATAAACACAGTCACTAACTCGCATCGACCCAACGCCACCTGACATAAACGCAGTCACTAACTTGCATTGGCTAGGCCGCGCAGTAGTCATGCTACGCAGTAGCATAAGGCAAAGGCGACGTGGCGTTCTGCAGTTATCCACAGTCTGAAAATTATCCACAGACAGCGAGGTTTTGGCCCCTTGTGGGCATCATTGAATCCGCCCTGTAGTGCACGCTATGGCCATGGCGATCAAGAAACTGTCCATGGCTCAGCGAACCGAGGCTCCAACAAATCCAGTAGTCAACGCCGTCGATGATGAAGCGCTGCGTGAAGAGGTTGCGCTCATAGTCGCTGCTACCGGTCGTGACTGTGTGCAGGAGACCGTGCCACCTGTGGCTGCAGCGTCAGTGGCCGCACAAACATTTGCTTCGCCGCCAGCATCACTATCATCATCAGCCCCAGAGCCTTCCCCATCGTCAGTATCGACAGGAGCGGGAGTGTCATCGGCCCTGTGGCGTCGGGCACCAGCGGTGTTCGTCGATGCACCGGCAGCCCGAAGATTGACCGGACGGCCTCATAGTGAGGGAGCGATCTTCCTGGTCCGCAGTGATACTGAGGCGGAAGATGTGCAGGTAGCGAAGGTTTTAGCGCCTGTTTACAGCGCCAGTTTGCCCGCGGATAACGTCGATATTGTCGAACTGCTCGGTCGTGGCGACGTACGCCCGGATGCTCCGAATCCCACCGATCACCAAAACGGCTCGAGCCTCCTGAACCACCATCAGAACCCAGCGTCACCTGCAAGCACCGACGTGATTACAGCGCCAGGTACAGAACCCGTACCGAACGTGCCGGCAATTACAACCGATTCCTCGGCAACGTGCCTGATGTTGGTTCCTGCGGTCGGCGGTGCCGGTGCTTCCATCGCGGCGGCAGCGAGTGCATTGGTTCTTTCCCGCGAAAGGCCCATCTGCTTGGTGGATGCGGACGCGCTGGCGGGAGGCATTGATCTGGTGCTCGGGATGGAAACGGAACCGGGATTGAGGTGGCAAGATTTCTCGGCTGCTGATGGCCGTCTCGACGGGGCGGCACTCTACGAAGCACTGCCATCCTGCCCGCGATCGCCCGCGCTGAAAGTGTTGACGTGGACTCGCAGTCGCACGCCCGAGACGACTTACAACCACGCCTCTGCGAACAACAAATTCGACAGCGCCGACAGAACCGACAGAATCGACAGGCCCGACGATGTCCGGCACATTGCCAGCACCATTAGTTGCCTTATTCATGCCGGAATTACGGTCATCGTGGACTGCCCGAAGCAGGTGGAGTACGTCACCACTCTCGGCGCGCTTGCCGATGACACCGTCATAGTCCTGCCCACCTCCGTTCGAGCCATCGCAGCCGCTGGCCCCTTGGCGAGCATCTGTGCACAAGCGGGGTTCACCCCAAATCTTGCAGTGAGGTACCAGCAGTACCGCGATATCAGTGTCGAAGAGGTGGAATACGCTCTCGACCTGCCTATTGTTGGTGAGATTGAGTACTGCAAGAAGGTAGCTCACGAGATAGATGTGGGCGGGCTCGCTGGGGCCGTCGGCAAGCTGACGCGGGGATTGGAAGCGATGTTTGCCCTTGTCGGCGGTGGTGGCGATGGATGACGTCAGGCTGTTGGCGGCGGTGCGGACGGCGCTTGCGGAGCGGCCTGGGGTGGCATCGCATAGCGAGGTCGCCGACATCATTCGCGCAGAGACCTCGGGGGTTGTCTCCGATGTGAAGGTGCTGGAGATTCTGCGCACGATTCGCGAGGAAACGGTGGGCGCGGGTGTGTTGGATGCGCTGTTGCGACGCCCGGGTGTCAGCGATGTGCTGGTCACCGCGCCGGGCGAGGTCTGGGTCGACGCCGGCAACGGACTGGAGCGCGCCGAGATTTCCTTCGCGGACGAGGGCGAGGTGCGCGCGTATGCGGTGCGGCTCGCTTCGCGGTGTGGACGAAGGCTTGACGACGCGCAACCCTGGGCCGACGGCCATATTCCTGGCGGTGTCGGCGGCTGTGGTGTGCGAGTTCATGCGGTGCTTTCACCACCGTCGGCGACCGGCACTCAGATTAGCCTGCGGGTGCTGCGTCCGGCTCGTCGCGGACTTGCGGAGCTATGCGATGTCGGGCTATTTCCACCAGAGATTCTGCCGGTGCTCCGGGGAATCGTGGCGGGACAGCTGTCATTTATTGTTGCCGGAGGCACGGGTGCGGGAAAGACCACGCTATTGGCGGCGATGCTCTCAGAAGTTAATCCTGACCAGCGCATTGTGTGTATCGAGGACACTCCGGAGTTGCAACCTCAGCATCCGCATGTGGTGAAGCTGGTGACCAGGGCCGCCAACCTGGAGGGTGCCGGTGCGATTGGGCAGCAGGAGTTGCTGAAGCAGGCGCTGCGCATGCGTCCCGACCGCATTGTCGTCGGGGAGATTCGAGGCGCCGAAGTGGTGGATCTGCTGGCAGCGTTGAACACGGGGCATCGCGGTGGGGCGGGAACAATTCACGCCAACCGCATCGGGGATGTCGTCGCGCGCTTTGAGGCCCTGGGGCTGATCGGTGGCCTTGGTCGCGCCGGGCTGCATGCGCAGTTGGTCTCGGCGGTGCAGGTGGTGTTGGTGGTCGAACGCGCTGATGTTCGCCGGCTGGCTCAGATCGGGCTGCTGAGGGGTAACCCACCGGAGGTTGTGGAGGTCTGGACTGCTCGGGATGGGCCTGGGCCGGGTTGGGAAGCGTTGCAGAAGTTGCTGGTCGGCGGGGAATAACCGGTGGAATGACCAGAGGAAAAGCCAGGGGATTAGACGGGGAGGTTAACAGCTATGGGGGAGGGATTTAGCGTGGCGATGCTCATTGGGGGCGCGGCTGCAGCAGTCGCTATCTGGCCGGACAGCTCGGCGGCGGTGCGCTCGCGAGCACTGGCAGGCCGTGCCCGCGAGGTGTCCGGCGGGCTGAAGTGGTTGCAGCGCATGGTTGGACTTGGTGCTGGTTCCACGGGGTCGAGTGCAGCAACCACTGGCAGTGCGAATCGAACTACAGGGCTATCAATCCTCATCGTTGCAGGCCCGGCGCTCGTGTTGTTGTGGCTCGCCGGGATTCCAGGTGTCATAGCCGGGCTGTTGCTGGGCCGCACCGCAGGGGCAGTAGTGCACGCTGTGGGGGAGAGGCGCTGCGAACGTCGGGAAGCGGACAGCGCTGCGGTAGCGCTGGAAACCTTGACCGCGCAGCTGCGCGCAGGTGCGGCGGCATCACGAGCGCTCAACGCGACAGCGGCGGAATTGCGCAGGTCAGGGGATGAGACTGTGTTGGCTGACCATCTCGCGCACGCGGCGCATCGCGCGAACTTCGCCGACCCGTGGGAGAGCGAAGAATCTTCGGAGCAACTGCGCCGGATTGGGCGTATGTGGACGGTGGCGCAGCAACACGGTCTGAGCTTGGCTGGGTTGCTGGACTGCGCGCGGGGTGATTTGCAGGCTCGTCAGGCGCATCGCTCACAGACGTCTGCCGCGCTGGCGGGACCACGCATGACGATTGCCATTTTGGCATCACTGCCGGTGTTCGGTTTGGTCATGGGGCAAGCGTTCGGAGCGTCCCCATTCGAGTTCCTCAGTCGCGGCATCGGAGGAATCGTGCTGGTCATCGGTGTCGGGCTGGTGTGCGCGGGCATCGAATGGGCCGTCGCCATCATCGATCGCGCGGAGGCCGGACAGTGATCGCCGCCGCACTTCTCATCGCCGTCTACCTCTGCTTGCCGACGTTCAATCCCGTCCGCAGCCGACTGCCCGAATTGGTAGCCGAGTCGGATGCTCGCGCGCGGGGAAGCGTACGCCGGCAGGTGGCCAATCGGGTGTCGCAAATTGTCGCACAGGTGCGGGAACGTGCGCGAACTGTCATTGGCGGTGAGCGCATCAGCCCGGTTGTGCTGCTCGATGCCGCAGCAGCCCTCGACATCATTGGCGCTTGTTTGAGCTCTGGCATGCCGTTGTCACAGGCCATGGCGGCAGCCGCCGATGGTGCAGACCCTGAGCTGGCCGAGCCACTTCGACAGTGTTCCGCCAGGTTGTCCGTGGGCGCGCACTCAGCTTGGGACAGCCTTGCTGCCACACCCGCGCTCGTACCCCTGGCGACAGCTGGGCGCCGCGCAAGCGAATCCGGCACCGTTCTGGCGCAGGCATTGGAAGACACCGCTGCCACGTACCGCAGTCAAGCGCACGATGCGGCGCAAGCCGTCGCCGAAAAGGCAGGTGTCCTCATTGCCGGGCCGCTGGCATTGTGCTTTCTACCCGCGTTTGTGGTGCTGGGGTTGGTGCCCACCATCGCTGGGCTTGCCGACGAAATGTTTGCAGGACTGATGCCGTCATGAAGCGTGGACACTTCTGCGCCAAGCCTCGCGCGCTGGCACGCGCCGAATGTAGTGCTGGTTGCGCTCTCAGCTGTGGCTTCGCTCGGGCGCGCGGGCCGCCTGCCGCGCCGCAATCCAACACGCACCACACCTCACAACTGACCTGTCACTCGACATCCACATAGGGGGAAACACTCATGACCACTCAAAACTCCAACCATCCAGCCAACCGTCCAACCAACTCTTCAACCAATCCGCTGACCGCTGCGCAGTCCCAGCTGCGCTCGTATTTGCACAAGCGTCTGCGCGCACTGGTAACCGAGGAAAATGGCATGTCAACCGTGGAATATGCTCTCGGAACGATCGCTGCCGCCGCTTTCGGAGCCCTGCTCTACACCATCGTGACCGGCGGCGATATCACCCAGGCGCTTACCGACATCATCGAAAGGGCGCTCAACACCGATGTCTAGCCGCATCCGCTCTACGCTTCATCGCCTGTGCGTCGGCGACGAAGGCCAAACGACGGTAGAAACCGCTTTCGGTCTCGCGGCGCTGGTCACGGTCATGGTCACGGCTCTGTCAGGGCTGGTCACCATCGCAATGTACCTAGGGCTTACCGACGCAGCCGGAGCCATCGCACGGGCTGAGGCGCGGGGCGATGTGGAGACAGTAGCCGAGCTCCGCGCCGACGCGGATGGGCAGGTCGCGATATCGGAAACCTCCGGTACCGTGCGCGTGACCATTCGGCGCTCAGCGGGGCCATTTTCGCTGGAAGCACGCGCGGTCGCACTGCGGGAAAGAGCGGCATCGTCATGAGAAACGTGACAGCCCGCCTTCTCCGCGAAGAAGAAGGTTCCACCACAGTCGCAGCCGCACTGTTCATCGCCGCTTTCGTCGTTCTGACTTTGGTCGGAGTTACGGCCGGGGTGAGGGTGGTGCAGGCTCGGCAGGCAGCGGTAGCAGCGGACCTGGCCGCGGTGGCCGGCGCCGTGGCAGCGCAAGAGAGCGACGACGCCTGCAAAGCTGCGGGGTCAATCGCAAAAGCTAACCACGCACGCCTTGTGACCTGTGAGATTGATGGGGAGGACGTGCAGGTCAGCGTCCAACGAAAGGAGAGAAAAGCCACGTCCAGAGCAGGGCCGGTAGCGGTGGAGGATGCTGCTACTGGCCGTCGTTAAGCGCGCGCGACACCCCACTGAGCACCTTGATTGCGCCGGCTTTGTCCAACGGATCGTTGCCATTGCCGCACTTGGGCGACTGGATGCACGATGGGCAGCCGGATTCGCACTCGCAGGCGGCGACGGCATCGCGGGTCGCGCGAATCCACTGCGCGAAGGCCTCGTAGCCACGGTCGGCAAACCCCGCACCACCAGGGTGCCCGTCGTACACAAAAACGGTGGGCTGCTGGGTATCGGCGTGCATGACCGTGGAAACACCGCCGATGTCCCAGCGGTCGCAGGTGGCAATCAGTGGCAGCATGCCGATAGCCGCGTGCTCGGCTGCGTGAAGAGCCCCCGGCGCGATGTCGGAGCCCACGCCCCACGAGCGCAGGGTGGACTCGGGCATTGTGTAGGCCACGGCGCGCGTGACCAAGCGCTGTGGAGGGTAGTCAAGTTCAACACTGTCGAGAATCTCGCCGGTATCCAGGCGACGAAGATAGGAGGTGACCTGGTGAAAGACCTCGACCTGGCAGGAGGCGACCTGTAAGCCCTGGTAGTGGCGCATATCGTCAATATCGAGGATGCGGATGGTGGTGTCCATGCGCGAGCTGGTGGAATAGCGTGGCTGCTCGGGGTGGACTAGGGCGACGAGGCTATTGAAGTCCAGTTGGTCAACAACGTAGGACTCGCCGCGGTGCAAGTAGACGGCACCGTCGTGGACCTGCTGCATCGCCCGGCCAAGATCGATGGTGCCAAGCAGTCGACCATCGGTCTGGTCGACGATAGCTACTTCCTGGCCATCGCCGCCACGGACGTTCACGGCATCGTGAGCAGTGGCGATACGCGGCCCTTCATCGCGGTCGGTTGGGTAGTAGACGGGCTCTTGTCCTTCCCAGGTGCGCTTGCGCAACCAGCCTGCGGACACCATGTCTTCGGCTACGGGCAAAGTTCCCCACGCTTGAAGCTGGCTGGTGGTGACGGGCTTCTCCACAGCCGCGCAGTAGAGGTGTGACCACACCACATGCGGGTTGCGGGGATCGAAGACGGTCTTTTCCACCGGCCTGCCCAGCAGTGCGGACGGGTTGTGGACCAAGTACGTGTCCATGGGGTCATCGCGAGCCACCAACACCACCAGTGCGCCCTGACCACGACGACCCGCGCGGCCGGCCTGCTGCCAGAATGAAGCGACCGTGCCCGGGAAACCGGCCTGTACCACCGCGTCGAGGCCACCGACGTCAATGCCCAGCTCCAGGGCATTGGTGGTGGCGACACCTAGCAGGTTGCCGTCATCGAGCATGCGCTCGATGTCGCGGCGTTCTTCGGCCAGGTAGCCGGCGCGGTAAGACTCGATGCGCTCAGCGATATCGCTGCGGCGGCGCTTTTCCAGGCGCTCGCGCACCCCGAGTGCAACCTTCTCGGCACTGCTTCGCGAACGGGTGAAGGTCAGGGTGCGGGCGCCCTCGACAAGCAGGTCGGCCATGATGTCCGCGGCCTCGGTCGGGGCGGGGCGGCGCACGGGGGCGCCGTTCTCGCCTTGGAGGTCGGGGAGCAGGCCGGGTTCCCACAGGGCGATAGTCCGCTCGCCGACCGGGGCGCCGTCTTCGGTGATGGCCTCGACAGGCTCGCCGATGAGGCGACGAGCCTGGTCAGCGGGGTCGTTGGTCGTCGCAGAGGCAAAAATCACGGTCGGCGAGGCACCGTACTCGCGGGATAGCCGCAGGAGGCGACGCAGAATTTGGGAGACGTTGGCGCCGAACACGCCTCGATAGGCATGACATTCGTCGACGACGATATAGCGCAGGTTGCGCAGCATCCGCGTCCACCGAACATGGTTGCCGAGGACCGAAACATGCAGCATATCGGGGTTCGTAAACACCCAACGGGCATGGTCGCGAATGGCGCGCCGGGCATCTTGTGGGGTGTCGCCGTCGTAAAGCGAAATCAGTGAACTCAGCGACACCGGCGCCATCGCGCGTGCAGTGTCCAGCTGATCGGCGCCCAGCGCCTTGGTCGGAGAGAGGTACAGCGCGGTGGCCGCGGGGGTGGCGGACAGTTCTGTGAGCACGGGCAGCAGGTAGCCGAGCGATTTACCCGACGCCGTGCCCGTCGCGACGACGCAGTGCACGCCCTCGCGGGCAAGGTTCGCGGTTGTCGCCTGATGAGTCCACAGGTTCTCAATTCCGCGATCTACCAGCACTTCTCTCAGCCAATTTGGCACCCACTCAGGCCAAGGCGCAGTCACGCCAGCGCGTGCAGGAAGATCCGCAATGTGCGTCACCGTCGCCCGCGGATGCGCACGAATAACCGGCCCCAGCAGCTCCCGCCCAAACGACTCCACCGACACCACCCTTTCCTGTAAACGCGCACTTCATATGCTTGACGACGCTGCCTATCAGCCACATTCTCGCTATTCGACACCCCAGTTTGTCAGGGTCTCGAACACGGGTTTACGGGGGTGGCAAGAAGCTGTTCCTAATCGGCGCTCGCGCCCCAAACGTGGCAGACTTTTTGAGTGTATCGCCCGCCAACGGGCACCCAGCAAAAACTCGCACGAGGCGAAAGGGTGCTTTGGCCGTGTTTACCCCATCGTGTGTGGCCGGATGTGCGTGGCGAATACTTGTTTTATCGAATCCTGAAGTTGGGAAGTTTTGTAATGGCACAGGGTACTGTGAAGTGGTTCAACTCGGAGAAGGGCTTCGGGTTTATCGCCCCAGCTGACGGTGGCAACGACGTGTTCGTTCACTACTCCGAGATCCAGGGCACTGGTTTCAAGACGCTGGAAGAGAACCAGGCAGTCGAGTTTGAGATTGGTGAGGGCCAGAAGGGTCCGCAGGCTCTGGACGTGAAGCCTCTGTAAGTCAACCGTTTCCGGGTTGAACTGGGCTATTGTCTGGTTTGGCGCACGGAATTTTTGGCTTTTCAAGGTCCATGTTGTGTTCATGGGGTGAGCCTTGATTCTCCCACGCGGAAAGTAATTTCTGCGTGGGATTTTTGCATTTCTGGTGGCAGTGGGTCAATCCGAGTTACTGACTACGTTTATGACAAAAATGGCCCGAAAAATGGCTTGAAAGTGTCATAAACTCATACAGTTTCACATTTGCAGCCCGCGATCACGCGGCCGCTGCGGCGGCTGCGCCCGCTGCGGCCTGTCGTGGCCAGCCACTGACAGCCACGGGGATGATCATGGCCAGCCGCACAGCAGCCGTCGGGTCGGCAACTGCCGGCCACCGGGGATCCCCCACAGCAGCCCCTTCAGTCACACCCAAAATCCGCCCGATACTTGAGGAATCCGCGCGACAAACTAGATTGTGTGTACGGTATTCCTTATATTCTTCATATTCTTTCCAGATAATCTTCCGGGGAGAACGCGGCCGGGAACTGATTTGCACTGATCGGAACCGGTTGGAACCGATTGCGGGCTTCTCACAGTTGAAGCCCGGCCAGAGTCCGGCCAAGAACCCCAAGATTTAAACGAAAACCAGAATCTAAACAGTCAAAAACATTCAACGTTGCAGGATAGAAAAACTTCTATGGCGAATTCAGACGGCCTCAAGCGCCTTGTAATTGTCGAGTCGGCGACGAAAGCTCGCAAGATTCAGCCGTATCTCGGCGATGATTACATCGTGGAGGCGTCGGTGGGACATATTCGCGACTTGCCCCGTGGCGCAGCCGACGTTCCGGCTCGTTACAAGAAGGAGCCCTGGGCTCGTCTGGGCGTTAATGTCGACAACGGATTCGCTCCGTTGTATGTCGTCAGCGCTGATAAGAAGAAGAAAGTCGCCGACCTGAAGGCCAAGCTCAAGGAAGTCGACGAACTCTATCTCGCAACTGACCCCGACCGTGAGGGCGAGGCTATTGCCTGGCACTTGCTGGAGGTTCTGAAGCCCAAGGTGCCGGTGCGCCGCATGGTGTTCCATGAAATCACCAAGCAGGCCATCTTGGAGGCCGCCGCCAACACTCGTGAGCTGGACCAGAACCTGGTCGATGCCCAGGAAGGTCGCCGTATCCTCGACCGCCTCTACGGTTACGAGGTCTCCCCGGTGCTGTGGAAGAAGGTCATGCCGCGCCTGTCGGCAGGCCGTGTGCAGTCGGTGGCAACGCGCGTCATCGTCGAGCGTGAGCGTGAGCGCATGGCGTTTATCTCCGCTGAGTACTGGGATGTCGCCGCAACTTTGGACACCGGCTCGGCTTCTGCTGATGCCAACCAGCCGAAGGAATTTGTCGCAACCCTGACCAGCGTTGATGGTCAGCGCGTAGCGCAGGGCCGCGACTTCGATGACCGTGGCCAGTTGAAGAAGTCTGAGGGCATTCGGGTCGTCGATAAGCAGCTCGCCGAAACCCTGGCGGCGGACCTCGTGGGCTCTGAGCTCAAGGTCGCGTCGGTGGAGGAGAAGCCGTACACCCGCCGGCCGTACCCGCCGTTTATGACGTCCACGCTGCAGCAGGAGGCCGGCCGCAAGCTGCATTACACCTCTGAGCGCACGATGCGTGTGGCGCAGCGTCTGTACGAAAACGGTCACATTACCTACATGCGTACCGACTCCACGACGCTGTCCAAGGCCGGCATCGACGCCGCGCGTAAGCAGGCGTTGGAGCTTTACGGCTCGGAATACGTCGCCGATGCGCCGCGCCAGTACTCGCGCAAGGTGAAGAACTCGCAGGAAGCGCACGAGGCGATTCGCCCGGCTGGTGAGACATTCGCAACGCCAGGTCAGCTGGCTGGCTCGCTGGATGCCGAGGAGTTCAAACTCTACGAACTAATCTGGCAGCGCACCGTCGCCTCGCAGATGGCCGACGCGCGCGGCACGTCCATGAAGGTCACCATCGCAGGTGCTACCGACACACACGCCGTCGAGTTCGCCTCCACTGGACGCACGATTCGTTTCCCGGGCTTCCTCAAGGCATACGTCGAGGTCTCCGCGCTTTCCGACGGTCGCAAGGTCGCCGACAACGCCGAGAAGCGTCTGCCACAGTTGACGGAAGGCCAGGGCCTGACGGCCACGGACTTCAGTGCCGACAGTCACTCCACCAACCCGCCTGCGCGCTTCACCGAGGCCAGCTTGGTGAAGAAGATGGAGGACCTGGGAATTGGTCGTCCGTCGACCTACGCGTCGATTATCAAGACCATTCAGGATCGCGGCTACGTCTACTCCCGCGGCAACGCTCTGGTGCCCTCGTGGGTGGCCTTTGCCGTGGTGGGGCTGATGGAGGAAGCGTTCTCCGATTTGGTCAACTACGACTTCACCTCCGAGCTGGAGGATGAGCTCGACGGCATTGCTGCGGGCAATAAGGATCGCACGACCTGGCTGACCGGTTTCTACTTCGGCGATGACAAGGATCACCGCCACAAGGGAGCCGACGCTATTGCGACCCACGGTGGTCTGAAGAACATCATCGATGTGAACTTGGAATCGATTGATGCTCGGAAGGTCAATTCGCTCCACCTTTTCGACGATGCCGAGGGCAACCCGATCATCGTTCGCGTTGGCCGCTATGGGCCGTACCTGGAGCGTACGCGCCCGGGGGCCGGTGAAAACGGCGCCGACGAGGTGCAGCGTGCCAACATCCCGGAGGCCATGACTCCGGACGAGCTGGATCTGGCTGCTGCCGAGAAGCTGCTGGCGATGCCGCAGGGCGGTCGTGAACTGGGCATTAACCCGGCTAATGGCCGCATGATTGTTGCTCGCGATGGCCGCTACGGCCCCTACGTCACCGAGCTGGTCACCGATGAAGAACGCGAGAGTGTCGTAGCCAAGGCTGAGGAGATCATCGCAGCTGAACGCGCCGAAGAGGACGCTCAGCGCGCTGCGGAGGGCAAGCGGAAGAAGAACTGGGAAACCAAGACCGCCGCCAAGCAGAAGGAAAAGCGCACCGCGGAAATCATCGAGGAAACTCTGAAGCCGAAGACGGCCTCGCTGTTTTCCTCCATGGAGCCGTCGACTGTCACGCTGGAAGAGGCTCTGAAGCTGATGAGCCTGCCGCGCGAGGTCGGTGTCGATCCGGTCGATAACGAGGTTATTACCGCTCAGAATGGCCGTTACGGTCCGTACCTGAAGAAGGGCACGGACTCGCGTTCACTGGCCAACGAAGAGCAGATTTTCACCGTGACTTTGGACGAGGCGCGTCGTATCTACGCTGAGCCGAAGCGACGCGGTCGCGCTGCTGCGAAGCCACCGCTGAAGCAGTTGGGTGACAACGATGTCTCCGGTCGCCCGATGTCGGTGAAGGATGGCCGTTTCGGTCCGTACGTCACCGATGGCGTCACCAATGCTTCGCTGCGCAAGGGGGATACCCCTGAGACGCTGACTGATGCCCGCGCCTGCGAGCTGCTGTCTGAGCGTCGCGCGAAGGAAGCTGCTGATGGCGGCACCAAGAAGGCTGCCAAGAAGTCGACTCGCAAGACCACGAAGAAGGCTGCGAAGAAGACCACCAGGAAGGCGGTCAAGCGCACCACCAAGCGAGTGGTGAAGGCGACCCGCCGGGGCAAGTAGGGCTTAAGGGGCCGCCGTGCCCGCCGCGCTCGGCGCACCCGGCGCATCCTGCGGAGCAGGCTTGGGGCCGCCGACCCCGGCCAACTCCGCCCGCATTGTCGGCCCGTACGACAGCCGGCGATGCACTTTCTCGAACGGCCCCTGCATGCCGCGACGCTCCATCGCCCACGCGGCGAACAATGTCACCAACCAGACGCCCACAGCAATGAGAGTTTGCACGAACGCGCCCATGTCGCGCGGGATGTCCAGCATAAACGGGTATACCAGCACAAAGAAGATGACCGACTGCATCAGGTAGCCCGTCATCGAACGCTTACCGAGTGCCACAATCGGCACCAACCAGCCAGGCACAGCCGCGCCCGCGTTCAGACGTCGCTGGAGCGGCTGCAGCGCCAGCGCCAAACCGGCCAGAATTCCCGGGCCGGTGAAGACTCCAGCAAAGCTATTGATAACCACGAAGGCCATGTGCTGTCCGGCTGGAAGAACACCAATCGCTGCCAACCCCATAGGGATGCCGATACCGAAAGCCACGACCACAGCCACCACGAGCCACCGAATAAGCAGGGGGCGGTGCGCGTCAACGTCGTCAAGCACGCCCTTGCGAGCCCACACGAAGCCAATCATCATCACCGGCAGGTAGAGGAACAGCTGCAGCGGCAGGGTAGTGATGCTCATTGTCAGGACCTGCAGATTCGCGGCGAGCATATCCAGGTAACTTGTTTCAATCGCACCGCCGTTGACGAACTGGCTCATGTCGGAGCCGACGAACTCGGCGTCGGGCATCGCAATTACGAATCCCAAAAACAGCAGGCTCAGTGCAGCGTTGATCGTCAGCGCAATCCACGCGAGAATCGTCAGCACCTTGTTGCTGAGGCCCATAAGTAGCCCGAGGATGATGCCGCAGATGCCATAGAGAAACATGATGTCGCCAAAGAACAGAAACAGCATGTGCGCGATGCCGAACAGCCCCAGGAACGCATAACGCTTTACGACGACCACCCGCGCCCGCGACCGTGGAAAGTTCCTCCTGGCCAAACTGCGGACAATGAGTCCGACACCGAAGCCGAGCAGCGTTGCGAACATTGGCAACCCGCGATTGTGTGCGGTCACGGCGGTAAACAGCACGGTGGCCTTGTCGGCGATGCTGTCGCTTATGACGCCGCCGAAGAATGCTGCGGGCAGTTCGGGATCTGCAACCAGCCAGGCGGTGGCAATGTTCGCGATCGCGATGCCGAGGAGAGCGAACCCGCGCGCAGCGTCGGGGACGAGCATGCGAGGTCTGGGGTTGGGGCTAGAACTGGGTCGGTTGTCAGTCATTCCTCCAACGTAAAGGATTGGCGGGAGGGTGCGCAGGTTGGCGGTGGACGGCGATTGTTGCAGGAGCCTTGCGGCATATCGAAAAGCGATATAGTATCGAAAATCGATACATCGAATAACGATGTGTCGGGGGGTTTGGCTGCAGCTCCAAGCGTCCCGCAGAATAATCTCACTAACCGCGCCAATTACGGTGCAGTAAGGAAGTTAGCTATGGCATCTCCACAGACCAAGAAGCCAAAGGACCCGTATGTCAATCAAACTAAGGAGCGCCGGGATGTAATCGTGAGCCTTTTTGCCGGAGTGTTTGCACTGGCTTACATTTTGCTCCAGCTCCGCCATCCGGTTCTTCATCAGCAGTTCCCCAGTGATCTGACCCTGCTTTTGCCCGAAGTGCTGGGAAGTGACAAAGGGGTTCCTATCGAGGTTATGAGTGGTGGAGTCCTCTCCTTGTTTATTGCTGCGACTGTTGTTCGATGCGCTATCGTCGCCGCGATTGCCGTGCTCTGCGTGTTGTTCTCACTCTCGTACCTGAAAGGCGAGTTTTTTACAGTTAAGACTGCGCGACGAGTTATGGCTATCTCCTGGCTGGTAGCGATGTATCCGGCAAGTAGTTTCCTGCAGCATATGGGCGAAAACTGGGTCGCAAGTAGCCTGAATCTGAGCACGTGGTACCAGCGTGATCATGCCGATTTCAATGAGCACCTGGGAATATGGTTTGTGCCTATGATAGTCATCTCCACTCTCGGAGTTATGTTGTTCCGAGCTGCGCGAATGCAGGAAGATCAGGAAGGACTCATTTAAATGGCGAAGGTTGTGTGCCACTTAGATGAGCTGCTTGAAAGCCGCGGAATGACGTTGGCAGCCCTTTCCGAACAGGTCGGGGTCACTCCGGTCAACCTCTCAGTGCTGAAAAACAACAGGGCGAAGGCCGTGCGATTCACGACGCTCACTATGTTGTGCGAAGCGTTGGACTGCCAGCCAGGAGATTTATTCTCGGTGGAGTAAGTGTGCTCGCCGTCTGAGAAGTCTAGGGGTACTGGGCGCCCAACGAGCCCTAGGCTTCGTCGGCAAGCGTCGGGCGCACCGGGCGTGCAAGCTGCGTCATGTGCGTACGGCCACGCAGCTCCACAGACTTCAGGGTGGTCCAGCGAGCCTGCTCGTCCTCGTTAGCCAGGCGAATAGTAGAAGCCGTGGCGAGCACGCGGCCCGGGGTGTCCTTGGCCAGCTCGGTCAGACGGGCAGCCTGGTTAACCGCGTCACCAATGACCGTGTACTCAAAGCGGTCGCGGGCACCGATGTGGCCGGCGACAACGTGCCCGGCGGAGACGCCAATACCTGCGGTGAGCTGGAGGTCGAGCAGTTCCTCGCGCAGTTCACGGGCGGCTGTGAGGGCGTGCCCAGCAGTGTCATCGAGGGGCAGGGGAGCGCCGAAGACAGCCAGAGCCGCGTCACCCTGGAACTTGTTGATAATGCCCTTATTGCGGTGCACACAGTCAACAACGTGGTCGAAGAAGGCATTGAGCTCACGGACAACGACTTCTGGTGAGTTCTTCTCCGCGAAGTTGGTCGAACCAATCACGTCCACAAACAGCACCGCGACGAGGCGATTCTCGCCGCCCAAAGTCGGCTTTTCTTCCAGAGCCTTACGGGCGACCTCAGACCCGACATAGCGGCCGAAGAGGTCACGGACCCGCTGACGCTCCTGCAGGCCACGCATCATTTCATTGAAACCCGCCTGGAGAACGCCCATCTCGGAGCCGTCGTAAATAGGCACGCGCGTATCCACCTGGCCCTGGCGGACCTTGTTAATTGCGCCCGTGAGATCCCGAATCGGGTCAACGATGGACATGCTGGCCAGCATCGTGCCGAAATAGCCGGTAATCAGAGCCAGAATTGCCAGCGCGGTGATGGTGGGCAGCAAATCTGCCGCATCATCTGTGAATAGGCCACGGCGCTGACCAATCAGCACAAGCAGGATTGCCACCACTGGAACACCACTGGTCAACACCCATGTCTGGCGCAGGCGGTGACCAATCGGTGGCTCCAGCGAGGAATCCGGAGCCCTACGCGCCAGCGCCTCCACAGCAACCGGACGCACCATGCGCTCCGCAATCAGATAGGTCAACAGCGCCACCATTGCGCCACCGAGTACCGAGGTGAGCAGCACCATCATGCCAATCTTGCTGTCATAGGCGAACGCGACTCCGCTGAAGACAATCACGCCCAAAGACCAGATGACGGTACCCAAAAGTGCCTGGTAGACGGGCACGCGCATGACCAGATAGCGCACCCGCCGCGGATCGTGCATATCCGGATGACGCTGCCATTTCACCAGCGGTTTGAACAGGATCCAGGTAGTGCCGATACCTGCGATAATTGCCAGAACCAGGTACCCAGCCAGGGCATAAATGACACTATTAGCCAACCGTGGCAAGTGAGTTTCTTGGTTCAGTGGCAACAGCATGCCGAGGAACAAGCCGACAATCATGGCTCCGACAAGGTTGCAGACGAAGATAAATGAGGCATAAGCAGGCCACATTGTCCCACTTAGCCATTTCAGATTTCGCCAGAGCCGTTGCATGACTACTACCTTAGTGGCAACCCCGGATTGCAGGGAGTAGTTACCTCACAAGAGTCTTGTGGGGCGCGCTAGAGTTGTGGCCATGACAGAGCGCAGCGTGTTTTCTCGTATGCCCGAAACCGGTGGGGTACGCCAGCGGCTGCAGGCTGCTGTGCGCGCTGCGCATTATCGCTTTGCCAATGGTCAACCGCTGGCAGGCGATGGGGCGGAGGTTTCGCCGGAAGGTGGGGACGCGGGGTCGTCGTTAAGCGATGTGCCACGCGACTCGGACATGACGCACGCCTGGCTGTTCACTGGTCCTGCGGGGTCGGGGCGGTCGGTGACGGCGACGGCGTTTGCGGCGGCACTGCTGTGCACGAGGCATGACAACCCCGGATGCGGCGAGTGCGAGGGCTGCCGGACGGCGCTGGCGGGAACGCATGGCGACATCAAAATCGTGCGCCCGGAGGGCACCATTATCTCGGTGGCGACGGTGAGGGACGAGCTGCGGCCCTGGGCTTACAAGATGCCCACGACGGCGGATTGCCGCGTACTGATCATCGAAGACGCCGACCGTCTCAACGAATCCGCCTCAAATGCGCTGCTCAAGGTGGTGGAAGAGCCGCCGTTGCGCACCGTCATCATCATGTGCGCACCAACGACGAACGCGGAGGATTTCTCCGTCACGCTCCGTTCGCGCTGCCGCCATGTCTATGTGCCGACGCCGCATATCGACGATGTCACAAACCTCCTGCGCGCCGAGCGGCCAGAGCTTACCGACGAGCAAGCGGTCTGGGCCGCGACGGTGTCCAATGGTCACATTGGGCGTGCGCGCGGCTTTGTCTCCGATGAGGGCTCGCGTGCCTGGCGGGGCAAGGCTCTGGATTTCGTGGAGGCCGTGTTCGACCCGGCGAAGTCGTACGTGGCGGCGCGTGAGCTAGCCAACGAAGTAGCAGGCGAGGTCAAGCGGCGGATGGAGCCGCTAGAGGCTGAGGAGCTGGAGAACCTCGAGCGTTCGCTGGGCGTCGGGGCGTCCGGTAAGGGAGCGCAGGCGGCACTGCGTGGCTCTAAGGGCGTTATCAAGGAGCTGGAGGAAAATCAGAAGCGGCGACGCAGGCGCGCGGAGTCGGATCTGATCGACCTGTCGTTGACCGACATTATGGGGCTTTACCGTGACGCCCTGGTGCTGGCGTTTGGGGCCGAGCGTGGTGGGTCGGCTTCTGACGCTGATTCCGAGTTTGGGGATGGCTCCGTCTACCTCATTAATCCCGACCGTCGTCGGACAGCCACGGAGCTAGCCCGGCGCCTTCCGCCGGAGGCGATATTGGCCTCCATTGATGCTGTCACCGAGGTGCGGGGCATGCTCGTGACTGCAGTGAAGTTGACGGTCTTGATGGATGAATTGATGGCTAAATTGCAGATCGCGGGGCAGGTTGGCCGCAGGTAATCCGGGAGAAGCTCCCAATTTAGCGGACTGTAGGCCCCATTTTGGTAGCGATGGGGGCAGTGCAGTAGTATTACCGCTTGTACATTTTGTGCAGGGTTATTTCTGCTTGCTTGAAAGCTCGGCGCAATGTGCGTGCCGCCTTAGCTCAGTCGGTAGAGCGTCTCACTCGTAATGAGAAGGTCGCGAGTTCGATTCTCGCAGGCGGCTCGGTTGGAACCGGGATCCTTCTAAAGGGGTCCCGTTTTTTATTTTTTGGATCGGTCAAACATGAGTAGAGTGAATCCAGCGGCAGGCCGAGGACTGCGGTGATTCTCCGAGACGAAGGGGGAGGGACTTTCGGAGCTGGGGACTCTCAGTCGAGTGTTTGGTACTGTTACTCAGCACAAGGCAGGTACGCGGAAACTAGGAGAACGCACTATGCGGCAGTCCGGACACCAGCGACTAGCAGTGCAGCGATCAGCAGGACGACTAGCTGTGGCTTTGGTGGCTGCGGCAGTTTTGCCAGCCGGTCTTGTAGCTTGCACCATCGACACGGAGGCTTCCAAAGCAGGAAGCGCTCAGCAAGCTGCGTCGACAGAAACGCAAACGTCGTTGGCAGCTGAGGAAGAAGCCATGCAGATGCCGAACCCCACTCCGCCGAATGAGGAGTCTGCAATGCCTGATTCTGCTAACCCCGACGCAGTCGCTCCGGGCGATGCACAACAACAGCAAGCTAATCGCGCTACTTCGCGTGCCGACGGCTCCAGCGCTGTAGCCGGCAAGGTCATCTATCTCGACCCGGGACACGCCGGCACCCCACCATCAGCGGACATGATGGTCACTGATGGTCGTGGTGGACAGAAGCCGTGTAATACCTCCGGAACTGCTTCCAACGACGGTTTCCCGGAGCACGAGTTCAACTGGCTGATGGCACAGGAAATCAAGCAACTGCTCGAACAGCGCGGTGCCCAGGTGCTACTCAGCCGCGAGGATGACACCGGTCGTGCAGATTGCATCGATGCCCGTGCGGAGAAGGAAAATGCCTCCAACGCCGATGCCGTGGTGAGCCTCCACGCAGATGGTGCTGGAGAGGGCAACCGCGGATTCCATGTGTCTGCGATCTCTCAGCCGCTCGCCAATAATGACGAGCAGGGATCTACCGCGCTGGCAACCGCGCTGCGCGATGCTTTCGTCGCAGCCGGTTTTGCTCCATCCAACTACCTTGGCAGCCAGGGGCTGAATCCGCGCGCAGACCTCACCGGACTCAACCTATCGACGAAGCCAAAGGCGCTGGTCGAATACGGCAACATGCGCGACAGCAGCGATATTGCCCTCTTAAACTCCAACGAAGGCCGTCAGCGCTTGGCAGAGGCCACTGTGGCTGGGCTGGAAGGATTCTTGGCGCAGTAGCCAACCGGCCAACCCGCTAACTAGCCGGGTTGGCCTTAGCCTTCGGCGTCATTGCGTCGTAAGGCTCCATCATGGGGATATCCAGCATGGTGCTGGGGGTGCCAAAGGCGTCGACAAGTACCTCAGACCAGGGGCCAAGGGAATCAACCAGATCAGCCAAGCCCGCCCGCGCACCCTTGGTGCGAGTACCGGTGAGCAGTGACTGCTCCAAGAACCAGCCGGCGTTATCGCAGACGACCGACAGGAAGAACACATCACGAACCTGCTCGAGCACTTCTTGAGAGCGCTCGTCTGTGAGTGTGGATTCGGCTTCGAAGAATGCTTCCAAGATCATGCGATCTATATGCGCCCACGCGCAGGAAATCATGTGGTCCTGGACTTTGTCCACCAGCTTCACGGCTTCTTCCACAGGCAGTTTCCGCGCCGGGCGCAGCCTGCGAGCTAGGGACTTGAGAAGTCGATTTTCGCGCTCGATGAGCAGTTGCATCTGGCTGGCGGGGTCAAAGAGCGAGGACTCATCAGCGTCAGTCAGCGCATCCAAGAGGTTCTGAACGACGGCGTCCGCACCGGTGCGACGGCGCAAAATGCCACTGAAATTGTCGAGGCCGAAGCGCACCATTTCCAGGTTGGAAAAACTCTGTACCTCCCGGGCAAAACCACCTAAGAGTTCCTTGGTGACCAGCTGCAACATCACCACGTTGTCGCCCTCAAAGGTAGTGAATACGTCGGAGTCCTCTTTGAGAATGGTCAACAGGTTCTCTGCCATGTAGCCGGCTCCACCGGTGGCCTCACGCATCTCCTGGATGGCGTCGGTGGCATGTGCGGTGTTGGCGACCTTCAATGCGGCGGCATGCGCCTCCACTTCACGCAAATCGCGAGCCTGCTCCGGGGTGAGATTCGCACGGTCCAGCCCCTCCGCTTCGAGGTCGTGAATCCGCTTGATTAGCAGGTTGGTGGCAAATTGCAGACCGTACGAACGCGCAATGCGGGGGAGTAGTCGGATTCGGTGTTGGCGGTGCTCAATGAGCTTCTTTTCCGGCAGCGAATCGTCGGGAGCAAATTGGCGCCGCAAGTGTGCGTACTTGGTGCCGATGGTCAATGCGGTGCGGGTTGCCGCACCAGCGGCCGCACCGACTGTCACGCGGCCGCGCACGAGGGCACCGAGCATTGTGAAAAACCGTGCATTGGGGCTGTCAATATCGCTGCTGTACTCGCCAGTGGCCGAGACATCTGCAAAACGGTTAAGCAGGTTCTCCCGCGGCACGCGGTAGTGATCGAACATGAGAGTGCCGTTGTCCACGCCCAAGAGGCCGCCCTTGGTGCCGTGGTCGCCGATAGCAACTCCGTCGACAGGCGAACCATCATCATTGCGGATTCGAGCGACAATGCAGTGCACACCATGGGATTCTTCCTGCCCTGGTGTGTAGAGCTGGCAAAAGACCGCAGCCCAGCGCCCATCGCGCGCGGCATTGCCCAAAAACCACTTCTCAGAGGAAGCCGTAGGGGAATTGAGGATGAATTCTTCCGTCTCGGGGTCGTAGTGCGCCGTGGTCTCGAGTGATTGGACGTCCGAGCCGTGGCCGCGCTCGGTCATCGCAAAGCAGCCGAGAGCCCGCAGCTCAATGAGGTCACGCACCAACTCGCCGTGGCGCTCAGTTCCCAGGTTGCTGACAGCGCCACCGAAAAGGCCCCACTGCACGCCGGACTTCACCATCAACGACAAGTCGGTGCAGCCGAGCATTTCAATCCCGGAGAGAGTGCTACCGGTATCTCCCGTGCCGCCCTGGTCAGTGCGGAAAGCGCCATAGGGCATGCCGGTCTTAAGCACCTTGGAAAGCGCGTCGGTGGTGTGCTGCCTGGCCTCCTCCACGGTCAGCCCAGAGGTGGGCCGCAGGGAGGGGTCTTCTAGAAGGACGCGGACATCAGCGCGCGCCTCGGGGAAATAGCCGTCCAGGGCCTTTTGCAGTGCACCTGCCACTTCCGGTTCAGGACGGGAGGGGAGCGTCTTCGGACCGTCGGTCGAGCGACGGCGGGGGATTCGCGCGGAGCTGGAAGAAGTCTGTGCCATAACCCAACGTTAATGGGATATCTGGGGCTTGTCAGCCGCTTTCGACTGAGAAACTCATGAGGAAATCGGGGCCGCGGCAAGAGAAAACCAGTTACCGAGATAAAAGGAAGGCGGAAACGCAAAAGCCGTCGTCAAGCAAATGCTGCGTTGTGCAGTGCTTGACGACGGCTCGCGGAATCAGCCCGCCCCGGTGGGGCAGAGCCCTTAGCTCTGAGAACTAGACGCGCGACTTAACTTCGTCGAGGTTAGTTTCCGGGTGCTCGATGAGGTCTCGGTCTTCAAGACCCTTCGGCAGCAGGAACAGGGCAATCAGGGCTGGGATAGCCATGACCATCAGGTAGATGGAAATGTAGAACGGGTTGCCGGTGGCGTCCATGATCATCTGGGCAATCATCGGAGCGAATGCACCACCCAGGACAGCGCCGATAGCGTAAGCGATGGAAGCACCGGAGTAGCGAACCTCAGCCGGGAACATCTCGGAGTACATGGCCGGCTGCGGGCCGAAGGTCAGCGCCAGCGGCAGGGTGAGGACTGCAACGGTCATGACGTAGAGGAACGGGCCCTTATCCAGGATGTTCCACATGACGGCTTCCCAAATCATGATCAGGACGTAGCCGATGATGAAGGTCTTGGCGCGGCCGATACGGTCGGACCAAGCGCCGGCCATGAACATGAAGATGGTCCAGCAGATACCGGCGACGAGAGTGCCTGTCCAAGCGACGGTTGCGGGGTAGCCCAGTGTCTTCTGTGCGTAAGCGCCGAAGAATGCGATCACGAGGTAACCGGTAGCCTGCTGAGCAGCGAAGATCAGGGCGCCCTGGATGACCTTGCCCCAGTGGTTGCGGAAGAGCTCCGGCAGCGGAGCGGAGCGCTCAGCAGACTCAGCCTGCATAGCCTGGAAGACAGGGGACTCGTCGACGGTGCGACGAATCATGTAACCAATCAGAACCAGGATGAAGGACAGCAGGAATGGCACACGCCAACCCCAGTCCATGTAGGCTTCCTCGCCGATGATTGCCATAACAATCAGCATGGTGCCGGTAGCCAGGGTCAGACCCAGCGGAACACCGGCCTGCGGGAATGCGCCGTAGATACCGCGCTTTTCCTTCGGTGCGTACTCCACGGACATCAGGGCTGCACCGCCCCATTCGCCACCCGCGGAAAGGCCCTGGAAGATACGGAGCAGAACCAGCAGGATAGGTGCAGCGATGCCGATTGACTCATAAGTCGGCAGCAGACCGATACAGAAAGTAGCTGCACCCATGCCGATGAGGGTGAAGACCAGAATCATCTTGCGGCCGTAGCGGTCACCGATATGGCCGGCGACGATAGCGCCAAGCGGGCGGAAGAGGAAGGAAATACCCAGGGTTGCCCAGGCGAGCACCTGAGCGACCTGTGGGTTCGACTTCGCAGCCGGCTCGATGAAGTGCGGAGCGAGCACGATAGCTGCGGCCTGAGCGTAAATCAGGAAGTCATAAAACTCGATGGTCGTACCCACGAGAGTTCCCGTGAGTACCTTGCGGCGCTGCTTGGGATCATTCGCGATGATCGAAGTAGTCATAAATAACAAGACTTTCTTTACATACCCGTCCGCACGGCCATCGAGGACCTTGGCGATCTCAGCGGTCGTGCAGAAATCGCCCCAGGTTTTTCTCAGCCAGCGTTTGGGGAATGGACAGATTGTTTGACGGTGTCGAATTCTTACACAGCCAGGTCGGTAGCGACCAGCGTTTGAACTTCAGCGAGCGATGACAAAAAGTGAACAACGGGGGTAATAGGGGGTGGTGAATGGCGGTCGAATTCCTTTGTTTGTGACCGGATTCATTTCCTGAATGTCTAGGAAAGGTGGAATCGGGGGTATGCAAAGGGTGCGGAAAGGGCGCTGCTTAACGATGGGTCGTTTTCGGCCTAATGTGTGCGACCTGATGGCCGTTTGTGCGTGAGACTGTCTTAAATAGGGGAAATCTGCGTTTTATGGCTGTTCGGCTACCCCCACATTGAACTAATTTGTAATTATATAATCAGAAGTTATGTGAATGGTGTGGCAAACGTGACGCAAGATATGAAAGAAGTAACGGAATAATAACGATGTAGTGTCGAAAAGATCATTGCCCCCGGATGGGGCAGGGGCGCAAGGTCGGCAACATGCCACCCCGAGACGGGGGTGTGAGCCCCAGGTTTCAGGGGCATTTTGGGGCGGTGGTAGCGCCAAGCGCCGAAACCACCCCGACACATCTTTTGTGGTTAGCCCCCGTAACTCAATTTCCACCATTGCGCGTAAGACGCTGGGGACCGTCGTAAAGTAAACGACATGTCTTCTCACGCAGGAACTAACGGCAATGAAAATGAGGTACCTCACGGCAGGGCCAAATCCAATAAAGGCACGCCGTTGTGGCTGCTCGCCGCAATTGCAGTTTTCGCCGTCGCGTGGGGTGGCAATGAATTCACACCGCTGATGGTGATGTACCGCGAAAACGCCGACCTGGCGCCGGTGTTCATTGACCTTCTATTGCTGGTCTACGCCCTCGGCATCGCACCGGCACTGCTGATTTCTGGCCCAATCTCGGACCGTATCGGCCGTAAGCCGGTGATGCTCGCCGCGCCGGTGCTCTCGATTCTGGGCTCGACTCTCATCGCGCTGGGCGAGACCATCGCCCCGCTCATCCTCACTGGTCGTTTTATCTCGGGCTTGGCAGTCGGCATTGTCATGGCCGTGGGCGGCTCGTGGGTAAAGGAGCTTTCCGATCCGCGCTTTGACCCCAAGGCCACCTCCACCTCGGGAGCGAAGCGTCAGTCCATGGCGTTGACCTTGGGCTTTGGCCTAGGCGCGGGCATTGCCGGCACGCTGGCGCAGTTCGCACCGCTGCCGGGGCAGTTGGCTTATATCATCCACATCCTGATCTCCATCCCGACAATCTTCGGTCTTGTGGCTGTGCCGGAGACCCGCCAGTCGCCGCACCTGGGAGGCAGCAACGCTCCGCACGAGACTGTCTGGGAGTCCCTACACACCCCTTCGGTAACTAACCGTCGCTTCCTGCTCGTCGCCGCGATGGGAGCGCCGTGGGTCTTCGGTGCAGCCGGTGTTGCCTACGCAATCATTCCGTCGTTGCTGCAGGACCACGTCTCCCAGCCAGTGTTCTACTCCGCGATGGTCACACTGTTTGCGCTACTCTGTGGTTTTGGCATTCAGCAGATTGGTCCACGCTTTGTAACCGAGCACAACGCCCGCGGTTCGCTAATCGCAATTGGCATTGTGGTCATCGGCATGGGAATGGCCGCATGGATGTCCACCAACCCCACCGCAGTGACGGCGTTTATTGCAGCGCTGGTGCTGGGCACGGGCTACGGCCTGGCCATGTTTACCGGCCTCAACGAGGTCCAGCGCATCGCCGGCCCGCGCGACATGGCCGGGCTGACCGGTATCTTCTACTGCCTGACTTACATCGGCTTCGCATTCCCGGCAATTCTGACCAAGCTCTCCCAGTCCATCTCCTGGATGACCTACCCGGTCATGCTCGGTGGCGGTATGGTCATCGCCATCCTGATGGGCTTGGTTATTTTCTTCAATTCCACTGTCAACCTGCCACAGCGCGCTGAGTAATCTCGCATTCCTCGGAAGATTAATCAACCCCGTCAATGTGAGGTTGGCACACGTATAAGCGGTTTTCCTTACTAAGCGCCTATAGTTCTTCCTATGGAGAAGCACAAGAACGAATCACCGGCCACCGCGATGACAGAATCGTCGGCAAGCGCGAAACCGCGTGCGCTGGTGACGGGTGGTGCGGGATTTATCGGTTCGACGCTGGTTGACCGGCTGCTGGCTGAAGGGTACGCGGTCACGGCGCTGGACGATCTCTCCCACGGAAAGCTGGAAAACCTCCAGCAGGCATCGCTTAACGACGACTTTGAGTTCATAACCGCCGATGTGCTGGAGGTGGACTGGGACGAGCTGCTCGAGCAAAGCCGTCCGGAGGTTATTTTCCACCTCGCAGCGCAGATTGATGTGCGGATTTCCGTAGCCGACCCGGTGCGGGATGCGACGCTGAACATCATTGGCACAATCAAACTTGCCGATGCGGCCCGAAAGCACGGTGTCCGCAAGGTTGTGTTTACATCTTCGGGCGGTTCCATCTACGGCACGCCGGAGGAGCTTCCGGTGTCGGAAAGCGTGCCGGTCAATCCGATGAGCCCCTATGCCGCCTCAAAGGCGACGGGCGAGCTGTACTTGAATATGTTCCGCAATCTTTACGGGCTCGAATGCTCGCACATCGCGCCGGCAAATGTGTACGGCCCGCGACAGGATCCGCACGGCGAGGCCGGTGTGGTGGCTATTTTCTCCCAGCGTCTGCTGGCGGGAGAGTCGACCAAGGTGTTCGGTGACGGCGGAAATACCCGCGACTATGTGTATGTCGACGATGTGGTGGATGCTTTCTACCGCGCATCCGGCGAGGTCGGTGGCGGAATGCGCTTTAACATTGGCACCGGTGTCGAAACTTCGGATCGTCAGCTGCACTCGTTGGTGGCGCAGGCTGCGGATGCCGAGGATAACCCGGAGTTTGCACCGCCGCGCACTGGTGATGTGGCGCGGTCGGCGTTGGATCCCACGCGGGCGCGTGAGGTACTCGGCTGGGAGCCGGCTATGAGTATTCAGGAGGGCGTTGCCCGTACTGTGGAGTACTTCCGGAATCAGGGCTAGCACAACTTACGCGGGCGGCTTCATGCACTCGCCCGCATAAGTTAGCAGCAAGTCAGCGCAACTTACTTGCCAGCTTCTTCCATGCGCTTAGCGTGGATGAGAGCCAGCTCGATATTGTCCTCGAACACGTCAAGAGGCTGTGCGCCTGAGACGAACTGAGTGCCAACGAGGAAGCCCGGAGTACCGGAAATGCCCAGCATGGAGCCAAACTGGGTGGCATTCTTGACTGCCTCGGTCCACTTGCCGTCCTTCAGCTCCTTTTCAAAGCGCTTCATGTCCGGCACACCGGCCTCGCGAGCGACGGCAATCAGGTCCTTCTCAGTGAACTCCGGGTGGCCCTGGCCCTTTTCCCCGGCCTTCTTAAACAGCGCACGGGAGAACTCCCAGAACTTTCCCTGCGCTGCTGCGGCACGGCCGGCCTCAGCGTCCTTGATGGCCTTCTCGCCATTGATGGCCATGTCGTTCCACTCCAGGCGGACCAGTCCCTCGTTGACGTACTTTTCCACGAGGTCAGGCTCGGTTTCGTTTGCGAACTTCGCGCAGAACGGGCACTCGAAGTCCGAGTAGATCGAGATTACGACCGGCGCATCCACTGCACCGAGAGCAAAAGGATCATTTTCATTGCGGCGGTGGACATTGTCCATGTCCTCCGGGGACTTCAGCTGTGCTCCCGCCTTTGGTCCGTAGATGCTGGCGTCGAAAGAGCCATTCGGGCCAGGCACTGGCGCGATCTCGCCCTTGCCTGGTGCAACGCCCGCCATGTTGACGGTGCTCACGCCGTTGAAGCTAGCCGAACGCGAACCAGCGAAGAAGCCCGCTGCACCGACAACAATCAATGCGACGACAGCTAGCGCCCATGCGGCGTTCGGAATCGAGTACCACGACTTAGTTTTCCCACCGCTGTCGGCAGACCAGGACTCCAAATCCTGCTCAGTGGGGACCGGCTGAGAATCCTGCTGGGGTTCCTGCGGTGTCGCCTGCCACGCCGTGTCTGCCGGGGGCTGCTGCGAATCACTGCTGTTGTCAGCGGCTGCGTTGTCCTTATTTTCTTCGCTCATGGCTTCTATGGAACCACAGCCTCAGATTCACATGCGCTTAGCGTGTCGATTAGTCGGACGGAGCGTTGTTCTCAACGTTCGTCGCGCTGTCCTTTTGACTGTTCTGTTGGCTGCCCGAAATCACAATTTCTTCTTCCGGACGCACAGCGGTCTTCAAGGCCACTGCACGAGCCAGTCGCGCGTAGCGTAGCTCCTGTTCGCGGAAGCGGATGTAGGACGACACCGTGGTAAACACGAACGCCAACACCAGTACGTAGAGCAGCAAATCGGTGCCCCGGGTCACACCAATCCAGTTGGCCACCACGGTCAGATCGTCGGGACGCACGATTGCCCACAGGCACGCGACGACGAAAAGGACGAATCCCAGCTTCACGCCCGCCTTGGCGCGTGCTTTACGACGGTTAGCGACGAAGTAAGCCACCAGGCCCACCATCGCCAGCAGCAACATAATTTGAACGATGGATGCGGTCATGGCAGCCTCTTCGAAATCAGGGAGTCGGCAAGGATATTGACACCGTTGAACAAGGATTGCCCTTTGGACATGGAGTATTCCGTGTAGAGGATATCCACCGGCTGCTCAGCGGTACGCCAGCCTCTGTTGTCCATGACCTCGACAAATTCGGAGGCATGGCTCATGCCGTTCATGCGCAGGTTCAGTTGCTCTGCCACCGTGCGGTTGAAGGCGCGCAGGCCGTTGTGGGCGTCGGTAAGACCGAGCCGGCGCGTGCGTGGTGACAACATGACCACCGTCTTGAGGACAATTCGCTTAATCAGCGGCACCTGGTCATCCTCGGCGCGAGGGCGGCCGAAACGGGTTCCCACAATGATGTCGATTGGTTCGGTGCGCAGTCGCTGCACCATGGCGACGACATCCTTGACCTGGTGCTGGCCATCGGCGTCGAAGGTGACAAAGTATTTCGAGCCAGCCTGCGCGCGAGCGTATTCCACGCCGGTCTGGATAGCCGCCCCTTGACCCAAATTGACAGGGTGGTTGACCAGGTGAGCGCCAGCTCTGTGGATCTCCAGGCTGGAGTTATCCGAAGAGCCGTCGTTGACCGCGACAATGTTGGGGAAGGTCTCGCGAGCGTGCTCGAGAACCTCACGAATAACCTGGCCCTCGTTGTAGCACGGCACAATCAGCCAGGTGTCCGAGAAATCCATGTTGTCAGTCATCGCTCCGAAGCCTACCGCACAAACAATCGTCGATACGCGCGTGACATGAGCTGAGTTGGCAAAAGTCGGAAAAGTGTCCGCACCGCCAAGTTAAACACCGCCCGCGGCCTGGAAATCAGCCCCTCAGCTACCAGCGTGCGCTGGAGCTGACGTTCACCGCGGATGATGCCGCGCGAGGTTCGCCGCTCGAACATGCCGTCGGCGCGAAAGTACACCAGCGGCTCGGGCAGATTCTCAAACTTCGCGCCAGCGGCCATGAGGCGCACCCAGAGGTCGTAGTCCTCCATCAGACGGATGTCGCGATACCCACCGACCTCACGCACCTTCGCCGTTCGCAGCATCGAGGAGGGGTTATTCACGGGTGAATTAATCTTGATATAACGCGCAATCTCGGCGTGCGTCTGCGGCAGAGTCCGCACGCGCACCACGTTGTCCGGCGTGCCCTCGAACTCCGCCATTGCACTGCCCAGCACATCCAACTCCGGATTAGCGGTCAGCACGTCCCACTGCTTTTCAAAGCGGTCCGCACGCGCAATATCGTCCGCATCCAGCCGCGCCACCCATGGCGTTTCCACCAACTGAAGACCCGCCTGCGAAGCCACTCCCGAGCCGCCATTTTCTGCACAACGCAGCACGGTCATCTCCGAATGCGCCTGCTCATGCTTGACGACGACCCGGTCGAGTTCCTGCCCGATCGGGCCATCGATGACCACAATGACGTGCGCGGCCGGACGCGTCTGGTTCCACAGCGACTGCAGCGCAGCATCGAGCTGGTCGGGGACGACGCGGTGGTAGACGGTCATGAGAACCGTGAGGTTAGTGATGGTGGACATGTGAGTCTCGAACCTTGGGAGTTGCAGGGGGATTTGGACAGTTTTTTTTGGGGGGGGGGCGGTATTGGATGCGGGTGGTGTTATTCCACCGCAAAAGCCTCCGATACGGCTGACCTGGCAGCACGTGGGGAAAGTTTGCGCAGCGCAAGCAGGTGAATGACGACACCTACTGCAGAGCCTACGGCGATAGCCGCGACCGTGCGTACCGACAGGTGCCCAGGGAGGAAAAGAATGGCAACGGCGATCGTGGTCGCAGCCAACCAACCAATCAGATACATATGGTGCTTTTCCACTGCCAAGGTGACCGAGCCGGTAATCATCAACATGGCGGTCAACGTCGCACCGAGCGTCAGCGCTGCGAGCACCGGCCCGGACACGTGATAGCTATCGTCCAGGATGAGAGTCATAATCCACGGGCCGATGAGCCATGCCAGGCCTGCGCCGAAGGCGCCGAAAGCAGCCAGCGCTCCCAACGGCTTGGCCAGCGCTGCCAGCACGCCCTCGGAGCGGTGCCGGACAAAGCTCACAATGATGGCGTTTTGGAACTTCTCCAAGGGCATGAGCAGCGGAGCGCGGGTCAGCGTTACGGCGTAGGCGATACCCGCAATGGTCACCGCTGCGGTGAAGTTGTTGGCATGCGGCGGGGTAAGCGACTCGGCTATCCCGGCGCCAGTGGTGACTGCTTCGCCGGCAATCTTGACGATTGTCGGAAAACCTGTGACCAGCACAGCAGATGCGCCGGATGCGCCCATGGCCGTGACCATGAGAGTGATGAAGCGGCGCACCGGGACGTCGGCACGCGCGAACATGACCGAGCGGGTTGCCGGGGAAAACAGCGCGAGAATGAGCCAACTGACAGTGCCGAATACCGTGATAATCAGCCAGGCCAGCAGGCCCCAGCCGAAGTACCAGGCGATGAGTGCCAGAGCCACGCGCACGAGAATGTCAATCATGATTAGCGCGGCGTAGGGGCCCCACAGTTGGCGGCCGCTGAGCAGACCCGAGGTGGTGGCCTGCATAGAGTACAGCGCCAGACCAAAAGCCATAAGCAGAATTGCAGTGCCGGCGTCATCCTGCACGACCAGTGGGGCCCACAGCGGACCCGTCACTGCCATGGTGACGAAAGTAACTGCGGCGACGCCCAGGGACACTGTGATGGGACGAGCGCCGAGAACTTGACCTGCTTCCGAGGCTCCCTGCTCCTGCCTCTGCTCCTGTTCTCGCTCCCGCTCCCGCGATTCCGCAGCGCCGATTGCGCGCGTGGTCTCCTGCATCAGCCCGCCGAGAACACCCGTGAGCGCGAAGAAAAGCCCCCAGAACGCCACGAACTGCAGGTTTATAGCATTGGGAAGTGCGCGAGCCGAGATAATCAGCACCGCGAAGCTGCCTATCGCCGCGACAATCGTGGCCAGCGACAACCATTTGAAACCGGACATTGACGTGCCTCTAGCTCTCTAGTCCTTGGCCTTCGAGTAGCCGAGCTTTTCAAACTGAGCGGCCAGTTCCTCATCCACGATTGGAGCACCATTATCGTCGATGCCCTGGTCAGCAGGGGAGCGCGTCGGATCAGTGGGGAAGTCCGGCAAGGAGCTGCGTGACAGCCAGGAGTCAAAGATGACATCCAGGTGCGAGGTGGTGATGCCACGCTCGCGGCATACGCGGTTGGCCAGTGCGCGGAAGTCCACTGCATCGACCACACTGTGGCGGTTGGTGGTGGTCCACTTGCGCACCAGGTCGAAGAACACCTCGTCGCCCAGCAGCAGACGCAGAGCGTGCACAGTCAGCGCGCCGCGCTTGTACAGACGGTCGTCGAACATCAGCTTGGGCCCTGGGTTGGCGATGATGATGTCCTGATCATCTTCAAGCAGGTCCAGGTAGTGCTTGCGGGCGTGCACATCCGCGCTGGCACCGCCGCTGACCTCGGACCACACCCACTCGGAATAGCAGGCAAAACCCTCGTTGAGCCAGATATCGCGCCACTGCGAAATGCCGACGCTGTTGCCGAACCACTGGTGTGACAACTCGTGGGCAATCAGTCGATTCCACGTGTCCTTGCCGTCGGCGTGGTTGGCTCCGAAGATGGACAGACCCTGTGCCTCGATGGGGATCTCCAGGTCGTCTTCACAAATGACCACCTGGTAGGCGCGGAAGGGGTAAGGACCAAAGAGCTTGGCGAATTCATCGAGCATGCGGCCCTGATCTCGGAAGTCATGGCGGGCATTGGCCACCAACTCAGAGGGCACCCAGGCCACTACGGTCGAGGTCTGGCACGGCAGCTCGACCTTCTTAAACTGGCCGACATTGATGGTGGCCAGGTAGGAGGCCATGGGCTCCTCGGTGACAAACCGCCAGCGGCGGCGCGATCCGCCCACGTTCACCGGAGCGTCGGCAAGCCCTGGTGCGACGACCTCGTAGGGAGCGTCGGTGACCATCGTGAACTCGTAGAACGCCTTGACCTCGGGATCGTCATCGCAGGGGTACCACGACGCCGCGCCCACCGGCTGCGATGCCACGAGTGCACCGTTTTCGAGTTCCTCCCAGCCAATTTCGCCCCACTTCGAGCGCACCGGACGTGGCGTGCCCGAGTAAGTGACAATCAGCCGCAGCGTCTCGTCGGGAGCCAACTCGCGGTCAAAGGTGACGCGCAGCTTGCGTCCCGAATGGCGCCAGCGCTTTACATCGATTGAGTGTGCCTGCGAATCGGAAATCGCATCCACCGAATCGGCCCCCAGCGCATCCGCAAAGTCGAGCGTGATGTGTGAGGTCCAAGCATTGATTTCGATATGCAGAGTCGCCGTCGCCTTCAGACGATTCGGCCCGACCCGATAATCGAGGTCCAGCTCGTATTTGTTCACCCGGAAACCCAGGTTGAACGCAATACCGGTATAAGGATTAGTGAAATCAGCGCTACTCACGGCTGTTACCTTACTTGAGCTTGTTCCACAGCCACGTAGATATGAGTGCCTCGACGAACGCGACCTGCGAATTATCCGCCGCGCCCGCGTGCCCGCCCTCTGTGTTTTCGTGATAGTCCACCGGCTGTCCCGCTTCCTCCAGCAGCCACGCCAGGCTCCTCGCATGTGCCGGGTGGACGCGGTCGTCCCTGGTAGACGTCGTAATCAACGCTGGTGGGTAGGCGCGCTGCTCTCGCTTGACGACGCGCTGGACCGGCGAATACTGCGCAATCGCAGACCGCTCGGTGGGGTCGTCCGGGTTTCCATACTCGGCCATCCAGGAGGCTCCTGCGGACAGCTTGTGATAGCGCATCATGTCCGCCAGTGGCACCTGGGACACCACCGCTCCCACTAACTCCGGGTAGGAGGTGAGGCAGACAGCGGTCAGCAGCCCGCCGTTGGAACCACCGCGCACGCCCAGCTGCTCGCGCGTGCAGTAGCCGCGTTCAACCAGGTCGCGCAGCACGGCCTGATGATCCTCATAGACCCTCATCCGCTCAGTCTTGACCACCGAGGAGTGCCAGGTCGGGCCGAATTCGCCACCGCCACGCAGGTTGGCCTCCACGAAGTACCCGCCCCGCTCGAGCCAGGTCAGGCCACGAATCGCCGAGTACTGCGGGACCAGTGAGACCTCGAAACCGCCGTAGGCGTGCACAAGGGTAGGGGCTGGGTTCGGAGTGGGTGTGGCTGTGGTTGTCTCTGCACTAGCGCCTGCGTCAGCACTTGCACCAACGCCCGCGCTGAAGCGGCCGGTGATGCGATACGGAATCCGCGTGCCATCGGCCGAGGTCGCCCAGTGCTGCCGCGTCTCCATCCCCTCACTGTCGAAGAGCGCCGGAGCACGCCGCACTTCCGTGAGCTGGCTGCCGACTTGCCCGTACCAGAGGGTTGCCGGCTGCGTTGCCGAGGTCGACACCAACCAGATCTCATCGTCGCGTTCAGAGGCCGTATCAATCACGCTCACAGTGGCCTGCGCAGGTAACTCGCCGAAAGCCTCCACCGGCTCCCACGAGCCCTCCCGCAACACGGCCAACTTCGTCGCGACATCCTCCAACAGCGTCAGCACCAGGAAGTTCTTCGTCCACGCCAGCTGCTGGAACGAGGTGTGCGCATCAGGGGTGAAAATCACCTCCACCTCACGCGAGCCCGCCAGCCACTTATCGAGCTCCACAACGGCCACGCCACCAGCCGGAATGCCATTGAACTCCGTGCGCGGCATCAGCACCAACCACTGCCTATGGACACTTGTCCGACAGTCCTGCGGCACCTCCAGGATCTGCAGGGAAAAGTCCCCGTTTTGCTGCGCCGCCAACTTGCCCGGACGCTCCGCTGCCACGAACCGCTGCGAATTATAAAAATCATGCGCACGCTCGACAAACAGCCGCTCAAACCCCTCCGTCGCATCGAACCAGCCGCCCACGGCCACATCATCACTGTGGCCCGAGAAAACCACATCCGCGCTTGACGACGGCATGCCGCGCCGCCACCTCCGCACCTGCCGCGGGTAGCCCGAATCCGTCAGTGACCCCGGACCAAAGTCACTGCCAACGAGAATCTCGTCACGGCCCAACCAACAGACATCGGACTTCGCCTCCGGGAGGTAGAACGGCTCATCCTCCACAAAAGTGCAGTTGACGAGGTCAAACTCCCGCACCACAGTGGCATCGGCGCCGCCGCGAGAGAGCAAAATCAACGCGCGGTCATACTCCGGATAACGGCACACCGTGCCCTTCCAGACCCAGTTTTCTCCCTCGGCTTTCGCCAGCGCATCGAGGTCGATGAGAGTTTCCCACTCGGTCGCCTGCGGATCCTCCTGGCCAGCCAGATAGCTCTGCAACGACGTCCGCCGCCACAGGCCCCGCGGATGCTCGGCATCCCGCCAGAAGTTATAGAGGTACTCGCCGCGCCGCACCGGGTATGCGATCCGGGCATCGGTGTTGAGCGCAGCCAGGATGCGTTGTTCCAAGTTGGTGCGGTCGCTGGTGTCGTCGGCAAGCGAATCGACACCTGCGACGGTGGCCTTCGACTGCGCGCGGGCCCACGCCAGCGCCTGGGAGCCGTCGATATCGTCCAGCCAATCGGGGACAAGATCAGTGGAGAGGAAGGAGGGATTGTTGCCCAAGTCGGTGTCCGTGTCGGTGCCCATGCCCACCACCGTAGCCGACCGCAGTAGGTAAAACCGGGACTCGCGCGTGAAGTAAAGACAAGTCGTGCGTAGACTTGTGCACGTGGCTGAACATTTTGATCTTGTAGTACTCGGCGGCGGTCCTGGCGGATACGTCGCAGCAATCCGTGCATCCCAGCTGGGGCTGAAGACTGCTGTGGTGGAGAAGCAATACTGGGGCGGTGTCTGCCTCAACGTTGGCTGTATTCCATCCAAGTCTCTGTTGAAGAACGCCGAGGTGGCGCACATTTTCAACCATGAGGCTAAGACCTTCGGTATCTCCGGCGATGTCTCCTTTGACTTCGGTGCCGCACACGCGCGTTCGCGCAAGGTGTCCGCGGGCATCGTCAAGGGTGTTCATTTCCTGATGAAGAAGAACAAGATCACCGAAATCAACGGTTTCGGTGAATTCACTGGCCCGACCTCCATGGCCATCACTGATGGCGATGACAAGGGCAAGGAAATCACCTTCGACAAGGCGATTATTGCGACCGGCTCCGTCGTCCGTTCTCTGCCGGGTGTTGAGGTCGGCGGCAACATCGTTTCCTACGAAGAGCAGATTCTCTCCGATGAGCTGCCGGACTCCATGGTCATCGTCGGCGCTGGCGCCATCGGTATGGAGTTCGCGTACGTCTTGGCTAACTACGGCGTGGATGTCACCATCGTCGAGTTCATGGACAACGTTCTGCCGAACGAGGACGCAGACGTCTCCAAGGTTATTGCCAAGGAATACAAGAAGCTGGGCGTCAAGCTCATGACCGGGCACAAGACCACCTCCATCGTGGACAACGGCGACTCGGTTGAGGTCAAGGTTGAGGCCAAGGATGGCGGAGACGAGCAGACTCTGACCGTCGACCGCGTTATGGTCTCCATCGGTTTCGCACCGCGCACCGAGGGCATCGGCCTGGACAAGGCTGGTGTTGAGCTGGGCGAGCGCGGCGAGATTGTCATCGACGAGTACATGCGCACCAACGTCGACAACATCTACGCCATCGGTGACGTCACCATGAAGCTGCAGCTGGCACACGTCGCTGAGGCACAGGGCGTTATCGCAGCTGAGCACATGGCGGGTCACGAGACCGAGACCATCCCGGACTACAACATGATGCCGCGCGCAACCTTCTGTAACCCGCAGGTTGGTTCCTTCGGTAAGACCGAGGCGCAGGCCAAGAAGTGGGCAGAGGAGAACGGCCGCGAGATTAAGGTCTCCACCTTCCCGTTCTCTGCAAACGGTAAGGCCCAGGGTCTGGCGGAGCCGGCTGGTTTCGTGAAGCTCATTGCAGATGCCGAATACGGCGAGCTGCTGGGTGGCCATATGGTGGGTGCCAACGTTTCCGAGCTCATGCCGCAGCTGGTTCTGGCTGAGAAGTACGAGCTGACCACTGAGGAAATCGGCCGCGCCGTCCACATTCACCCGACCATGTCCGAGGCTATGAAGGAAGCAGCTGAGGGCGTTATGGGCAAGATGATCAACCTGTAAGAGGTTGTGGCTTTGGCCTGGGGCCAGTTTTCGCTGGTCCTGGCTCTCACTGGGCTGGTCCCGGTTCAGACAAATACGAGTTAGTGCTTAAGTTTATGACAGTTTGACCGTGAAAATCGGTGCGAAAGTGTCATAAACTTAAGCACTTTCTTTTTGGGGTCTTCCTTTTTTTTGGGGGGCATCCTGCGCGAACCAAGCCCCCGCAAACAGGCCGACCCTGCGCCCGTCGTAAAGCGAACTAGTACGGCGAGACGGTGGAGCGGTGCATGTTGATGTCGATGTCGCGATGGATCGGCGGGAACGCGCGCTGCGGACAGGCCTCGCGGGAGCAGACCCTGCAGCCGGCACCGATTGGAGTTGCGGCGTCGAGGTCCGCGAGATCGAGACCATCGGCGTACACGGTGCGCTCAGCGTGACGGGCCTCGCAGCCCAAACCGATGGCGAAAACCTTACCTGGCTTGCCGAAACGTGCCGCGTGATGCTCCACGGTCCGCGAGATCCACATGTACGGCCGACCATCCGGCATGAGCGCGACCTGCCGCATGACCTTGCCGGGGTAGGAGAAGGTCTCGTAGACGTTCCACAGCGGGCAGGTACCGCCCGAATGCGTGAAGTGGAAGCCCGTAGCGGATTGGCGTTTGGACATGTTGCCCGCGCGGTCGACGCGCACGAATGTCCACGGGATGCCGCGCAAGCTGGGGCGTTGCATCGTGGACAATCGGTGGCAGATGGTCTCGTAGCCGACGCCGTAAGTGCGCGACAACAGCTCGATGTCGTAGCGTTTCGACTCAGCCATCGCATGGAACGACTCATACGGCAGAATCAGCGCCGCCGCGTAGTACGTCGCGACTCCGCGCTGCGCCAGCTTCCGCGACTCCTCCGACATGAAATGCCCGGACGCGACGGCCTCGGAAATGGTCTCGCCCTGCTCCAAAAACCCCAGCTCCGTGGCCATGCGGAAGGCCCGCTGCCCCGGCGAGAGGTGCCGCGCGAGGTAGAGCGTCTTCGTCCGCCGATCAAGGCTGTGCTGCACATCGCCTAACGACGATTCCAGCGCAATCCGAATCCCATGGTCGTTGGACAGCCTGTCGGCCAGCACAGAGACCACATCGGTGGTCTCGTCGGTGATGCGCAGCTCGCGGGCCAGCTCCTCAGCGGCGGTGTCGACCGAAGCGATGTAGTTCTGGCGGGCGTAGAAGTAGTCGCGGACCTCCTCATGTGGCATGGTCAGCGCCTGTGAGCCGGAGGCGGTGTCGGTGCTGTTGCCGAAGTTGCGCTCCTCGGTGGCCAGGGAGAGTTTGTCGGTGACGTTGCGGTAGCGGCGGTGGATATCCACCATGATGCGGGCGATGTCGGGATGGTCGCGAACCATTTCCGAGATCTCCTGCAGGTCCATGGGGGACTTAGCGATCTCCTTGTCCATCACCACGTCCTGAACCTCAGCGAGGAGGCGAGAATCGTCATCGCGGGAGAAGAAAGTCGCGTCAACGCCGAATGTGTCCGTGATGCGGAGCAGCACGGGCACAGTCAGCGGGCGGACGTCGTGCTCAATCTGGTTGACGTAACTAGCCGAGAGGCCCAACGCCTGCGCGAGCGCAGCCTGGCTGAGGTCGCGTTCGCGGCGCAGCTGGCGGAGACGGGATCCGACATAGGTTTTCGACATACTGCCCAGCATATCGCGGGCTTTGCTGAACTTGTGTAGAAAACCGTTGCAACCTTTGCTTACGTGTGTAGGTGCTGAGGTTCTCGGGCATGCTTAGTTGCCGGAGGTCGGAAACTCGAACTTCGGCAGGCCAGGCGAGCTCAAGGAATCAAAGAAGCTAGGTTGTGTATTGACCAGCATCTGGCGTGGTTCCGACTTTGCGTCACCTCGGGCTGCGGTGACGGTGACAGTGCCCGGGATAGACGGAAGGAATCCGAGATTGCATGAGAATGCTCCCTCATCATTGGTCTTGGCTACGCAGCGGGTACCACCTGGGCCCAGGGCTTCGATAGTGGTGCCCGGCTCAGCTTTTCCGCTGATGACTGTTTGCGCCTTGCCAAAAGCGTTGGCGGGTTCGACCTTCAGCTCCGAAGGGGCCCCGGGCGGAGCGACGGTAACGGTGATGGACTTGGTGGCCGAACTGCTGCCGAGGATTTCATCGGAGGCCTCGAGAACTGCCTTGACATCGAAGTTCCCAGCGCTGGTTGGGGTCCAGTCACACGTAGCTGTATCGGTGATGGCTGCGATATCGGCAGTGCAGAGAGTGTTGCCGCCACTGACGAAGCTCACCTTCTTACCCGCCAGGGAAGGAGCGTCCACGCCGTCGTTTGCACTGGCAGTAACCTTTGCTTTCAAGGTGAGCGGGCGATCCACCACTGCTGTGTCCGGAGTGTCAACCAGCTCTACGGACGTGCGGACGCGGCTAGCGTCGACAACGGTAATTCCTGGGCCGCCATTGAACTTGTCACTGCCGTAGGTCTTTGAGCTCAGAAAGCTTCCGTACTTGTAGTAAAACCCAGAAGTGAGTTCCTTGCCCTGTGCGCATGCGTCACTCACCTTGTACTGCAGAGTAAACGTGTGCGGGGCGTCCTTGTTAAAGGTCCAGTAGCCGGAGGCATCATTGGACTTGATGGCGGTGGCACCTGGCGTAGCAGTCACTTTGTCCTCGGGGAGTGTGATTGCGGAAGCGTTGCCGATCTGGAGTGTTGCAGAACCCGACTGGTACTCGAGGCAGGAGTCTACGTTGTTCTTCCAGTCGTAGATGTAGTCATTTCCAGAGGTTGTGGTGAAGGTTTGGGCGTAGGTGATGATTTCACCTGGAGCCGGTGTCGTGTTGCTGACAGTGCGGCTGTAAATGGATTGGCTGTCGGTATGGGTCGCAGTTGCGCTGTCTGCCATAGCAGCCGGAGCAGACAAGAGGGCAAATGCGGAGGCACAGGCTACTGCCGTGGTGATGCGCAGGGTCTTGCGAGAGGTCATGGCATTGCTTTCTATCGAAAGGGTCGTACGTCTGTCCGCTGAGCGGTCACTCAAGGACAGTTACCTGGAGAAGGGACCGGGAGATCTGAGGAGACCCGGGCAGCGGAATTACTCTGAGGCCTCGGCCTCGGTACCGGCAGTTTCTGCTGCCGGTACTGTTTCGGGGTTATCAGGGGCCTGTGAGCCTGGGCTCTGGAAGCCCGGGCTCTGTGGCGATGGCAGGCCTGGGGAGCCGAAGAATGCGCTGCCTGGTGTGCGAGTTCCCTCCTCGTAGCCGGTGAAAGCGTATGCGGCATTACTCTCATCGGTGCACATGATGAAGGCGGCAGCATCGAAATCCGTGCGCGGACCTGAGCTCGGGTTGTTCAGATAGACGGAGAAGTCGTGAGTTGCACCAGGCTCAATGGTGAACGCGTCAATCAGACCTGCGTGACCCTTCACACGCTCAGTGGAGTAGTCCTTTGCAATCTGGTTGCGCTGGGCATTCGGGTCGCCAAGCAGTCCACCGAGTCCCTGTAGGAGTGGTCCGAGCATTCCCAGGTCCAGCTGTCCCAGCGGAATGTTGCCAATGATGGGGATGCCACCGATCTGGATTGGCACCTTGGGCAGTTCGCGGAAGGTGTTCTTGCGGTAATAATCCTCAGACTCCGCCACCAGTTTTGACGTGGTGACGTCGCCTGCGACCTTGCCGGAGCCACGTGGGCCAGCACAGGTGAACTTCTTATCTGAGGTGTTGGTGACCTTTCCGGAAATTTCAGTTGCGGCAGCATCAGCTGCATCCACGGTAACGGTCAGCAGCTTCGTGTCAGTGTGCACGACAATCGAGGATTGATCCGCGCCGGGCACGACATTGCTGTGGGTATCTGCAAGAACGGGAGTGGTGGAAAGCAGGGTAACGGTGGCGGCTAGAGCCACTGCAGGAGTGGCGGCCTTAGCTACACGAGACAGAGAGAAAGTCATGGAATCCAGGTCCTTAGAGGCGAAGGGATAAGGGGGCCGGGGAGGGGTCGTCGTAAAGCGGTGGTTCACTACGACATCTTTAGTGAGGGAGAAGGGAGGCCAGGCGAGCCGAGTGAACCGCCGAAGCCGCCGACCCTGGGAGCCTTGCCGGATTCGTAGCCTGCGAAGACGTACTGCTGCTTATGCGGATCATCGTTGTCCGTGCAGTAGACGAGAGCGGCGGCCTCGAAATCTGTTCGCTCGCCAGAACCTGGCTTATTCAGAACGACTTCGTGAGTGGAAGTCCCGAAAGGCTTGAGCTCGAAGACGGGAATCTCGCCAGTATGGCCGGCCAACTTTGCCTGCTCCCAGGCGCGGAAAAGCTGCGCGCGAGTGTTCAGCTGCTTGCCCAGGGCGGAGCCCAGCAGCCCGTCCGGAACAAATTCCAACAGTCCGTTGGTGGGGATGACACCCAGGAGAGGTACGTTGATGCCATCGGAAGGGACATTTGGCCAGGTGCGGTAGTAATCCACAGCCTGCGCGACGATTTCGGCTTCAGTCACCGTGTTAGGCAGTTGAGCTGGCTTCTTCGCATCGGTAGAAACACCCGGAGCGAAACAGGAGAAGTTGCTGTCGTAGTTGTTCTTAATTTCGACGGTGACGGTGTCTTCACCCTTGTTTTCCCCGACAATGACCTGGATTCGTGGGCTGTCGGTGACGACAACGTTGCCGTCAGACGATGCGCCGGGCAGAAGGCTGTTCATATCCTGCGCCGAGGCTACGGAGGTGGATCCGAAAAGCGTGGCAGCAGCTACTGCCATGACAGTGGCGGGCCTGACTGAGTTCTTGGGGGAAACCGAGCTGGACATGCGTGAGAAGAGTCTGGATTTCATAAACGTATCTTTCGTGGAGAAGTGAGCATTCCCCGTGGCAACCACGCGCAACTGAAATCCCGAAGGTTTGGCGAGGAGGAATCGAAAAGCTCCGAAAACTATCCACGGGGCATGGAATACGTGCAGGGAGCTGTACCCATGACCACAAAGGGTGATACGGATGTTACCAGTGTGACTACCGTGACACATGTTGTAAAAATGCCACGGGGGTAACCACATTAATCCAGGTGGGAAGGCATTTATGAAATCAGATGCATTGCGGGGTAGCTGGCAATAGTCAAGCTCGTTGAGGGGTTGCACGCTTCACGACGGCCCGGAGTCGACATGTCGATGAACACACAAAAGCACCCAGCGAGGGCTACAAGTGCAACCCTCGCTGGGTGTTGAAGTTAGGTCCTTGACCTAAGCCCTAAGCCGAGTGACTTAGAACTGACCCTCCTCGGTGGAGCCCTTCAGGGCGGTGGTGGAGGAGTTCGGGTCGACGGTGGTGGCGATGCGGTCGAAGTAGCCAGCGCCAACCTCGCGCTGGTGCTTGACAGCGGTGAAGCCGCGCTTCTCGGCAGCCTCGAACTCGCGGTTCTGCAGGTCGACGAATGCGGACATCTGCTCGCGAGCGTAGCCGTAAGCCAGGTCGAACATGCCGTAGTTCAGAGCGTGGAAGCCAGCCAGGGTGATGAACTGGAACTTGAAGCCCATCTTGCCCAGCTCGTTCTGGAACTTGGCGATCTCGTCCTTCTCGAGGTGAGCGGACCAGTTGAAGGACGGGGAGCAGTTGTAAGCCAGGAGCTGATCCGGGTACTCAGCCTTGACACCCTCAGCGAACTTCTTAGCCAGCTCGAGGTCCGGAGTACCGGTCTCCATCCAAATCATGTCAGCGTACGGAGCGTAGGACTTCGCACGAGCGATGCACGGCTCCAGGCCGTTCTGGACGTGGTAGAAGCCCTCGGAGGTGCGGTCGCCGGTGATGAACTTCTGGTCGCGCTCATCAACATCGGAGGTGATGAGGGTAGCGGCCTCAGCGTCGGTGCGGGCGATGATGACGGTCGGGGTGTTGGAGACGTCAGCAGCCAGGCGAGCAGAGGTCAGGGTGCGGATGTGCTGCTGGGTCGGAATCAGGACCTTGCCGCCCAGGTGGCCACACTTCTTCTCGGAAGCGAGCTGGTCCTCCCAGTGGGTACCAGCGGCACCAGCGTTGATCATAGCCTTCTGCAGCTCGTAGACGTTCAGAGCGCCACCGAAGCCAGCCTCACCGTCAGCGACAATTGGCAGCAGCCAGTTGTCGACGGAGTCGTCGCCCTCGATGCGAGCGATTTCGTCTGCGCGGAGCAGAGCGTTGTTGATGCGGCGAACGACGTTCGGCACAGAGTTAGCCGGGTACAGGGACTGGTCCGGGTAGGTGTGGCCGGAGAGGTTAGCGTCACCAGCAACCTGCCAACCGGAGAGGTAGACAGCCTTCAGGCCAGCGCGAGCCTGCTGAACGGCCATGTTACCGGTCAGTGCGCCCAGAGCGTTGATGTAGGAGTCGTCCTTAACGTTGACGCCTTCCCACAGGATCTCAGCGCCGCGGCGAGCGAGGGTGTTCTCCTCGACGACGGAGCCCTGGAGCTCAGCAACCTGCTCAGCGGTGTAGTCGCGGGTGATACCTTCCCAGCGCGGGTTCTCGTCCCAATCCTTCTGGATTTCGGCGGCGGTACGTGCCTTACCAACGTTAGACATAAACGGAGTCACTTCCTTTTGCTTGCTTTTTGAACTCCGGGTGCTGACTTAAGAACAATTCCGACAGAACCGATCTACAGGCTGACCCGATAGTGACCGCGGTGTCACGTGAATGCAGGGGGCGCTAGCAAAGTGCTGTACCCCTGCACGCAAACACGCGAACAAAAACAATGTCCGCTTCCGCGTGCCATGTCTCACATTTTGGGGCATAGCGCTACGTTCGTCAAGCAGCTTCCGATGTGAATTCAAGTATGTAATACGGATAACACTTGTGAAGATTGCAAACATTGTGATGTGTAGCTTGGCTTTAACAATTTGCGCCTGTGACCGGCCGGTACATTTGTACTGTTATTTCCCTGTGGCGGGCTCGCGAATAATGTTCCCCCCGCTTTGGGGTGATTTAAATTTTGGTATTTATCAAAGCTGGCCGTTAACAGTGTTTGGGGTTTAGGGGGTGTTTCGCTACCCCCGAAATTACGGCCGTAAAGGTGGAAACGGGCTTCTAAATACACTGCCGTTACACCGTCAGTACCCCGCCGGAGCATCCCTGGGTAGTGGCCAGGGTCTCGGTTGTCATCTCGCTTTTATGGTCTGGTTTGAAGGCGGAGGCTGTAGCGACGTGATTCGTCGCTGGCCGTTGATACGCAGGTCGCAATAGTAAATGTCTGTGAGACGCGACACTTTCCCATTGTGTGTGGTGTTCTGTGGCTGGAGGGAAGAGTGCCGGGGATGCTGCAGTCAATGCGGGTGGGGGAGGGCTGGTTGTGGCGTCAGGATTGAATGCCCGAATGGTCATCGGGGAGGGGGTGGGGTCTGTTCGCAGGGTGCTCGTCGTAAAGCGAATGAAATGGCAAATGTGAGCGGCGCTATACCGGGCTGGCGGTTGGCGGTTATGGAAAAAGACGGTTCATAAGTGCGCCGAATCACATACAGTAGGGGAACAACGCATCCAGTGTGAGCCGCTGACGTGGCCGTGGCTGGATGGGCAAATTGCAATCAATAGTTTTGAGGAGAGCAATGGCACAGCGTATTTCGGCAGGTGGAATGCAGGTCGCGAAGGTTCTTTACGACTTCGTTAATGACACCGCACTCCCCGCCGCCGGCATTGAGGACAAGGACGCGTTCTGGAACGGCTTCGGTGACATTGTCGCTAAGTACACTCCGCGCAACCGCGAGCTGCTGGCCAAGCGCGATGAGCTGCAGGAAAAGCTCGACGCTTGGTACAAGGAACACCCGGGCGAGCAGAATCAGGATGAGTACGTCGCATTCCTGAAGGAAATTGGCTACCTCGTTGACAACCCGGGTGACTTCCAGGTCACTACCGCTAACGTCGACACCGAGATCACTTCCACCGCTGGCCCGCAGCTGGTTGTGCCGGTTCTCAACGCCCGTTTCGCCATCAACGCTGCGAACGCACGCTGGGGCTCGCTTTACGACGCGCTGTACGGCACCAACGCTATTCCTGAAGATGGCGGTGCGGAGAAGGACACCCCGGGCTACAACAAGGTCCGCGGTGACCGCGTTATCGCATGGGGTCGTAACTTCCTGGACAAGGCTCTGCCGCTGGTTGACGGTTCCCACGCGGACGTCACCTCTTACGACATCGTCGACGGTCACCTGCAGGCAACCCTGGAAGGTGGCGCTACCTCCGGTCTGCGCGAGCCGGAGACCCTGGTCGGCTACACCGGTGATAAGGACGCGCCGGAGTCCATTTACTTCAAGCACAACGGTCTGCACATCCAGCTGCTGATTGACCCGGAGTCCCCGGTTGGCAAGACCGACAAGGCTGGCGTCAAGGACATCATCCTGGAAGCCGCTGTCACCAACATCATGGACCTCGAGGACTCTGTCGCCGCAGTTGACGCTGCAGACAAGACCCTGGGTTACACCAACTGGCTGGGCCTGAACGTCGGTGACCTCGCAGTCGAGTTCACCCGTGGCGGCAAGAAGCTGTCCCGTACCATCAACGACGACCGCACCTACACCGCTCTTGACGGTTCCGAGGTCACCCTGCACGGTCGTTCCCTGAACCTGGTCCGTAACGTCGGCCACCTGATGCAGAACCCGGCCATCCTCGACCGCGACGGCGAGGAGATTTTCGAGGGCATCATGGATGCCGTCGTCACCGCTGTGTGTGCAATCCCGGGCCTGGACCAGGACAACGCACGTAAGAACTCCCGTACCGGTTCGATCTACATCGTGAAGCCGAAGCAGCACGGCCCGGATGAGGCTGCATTCACCAACGAGCTGTTCGCAGACGTTGAGAAGCTGCTGGGTCTTCCGCACAACACCCTGAAGGTCGGCCTGATGGACGAGGAGCGTCGTACCTCCGTCAACCTGGACGCCGCCATCAAGGCTGTTTCCGAGCGTGTCGTCTTCATTAACACCGGCTTCATGGACCGCACTGGTGATGAGATCCACACCTCCATCCAGGCTGGTCCGATGTTCCGCAAGGCTGTCCAGAAGACCGCTCCATGGATGCTGGCTTACGAGGACAACAACGTCGACTCCGGTCTGGCACACGGCCTGCAGGGCAAGGCTCAGATTGGTAAGGGCATGTGGGCCATGACCGAGCAGATGGCCGAGCTGCTGGAGCAGAAGATCGGTCAGCCGAAGCAGGGTGCTTCCACCGCATGGGTTCCGTCCCCGACCGGTGGTGTGCTGCACGCTACCCACTACCACGAGGTTGACGTCTTCGGCGTTCAGGACAAGCTGCTTACCGACGGTCGCCGTGACACCTTCGGTGACCTGCTCACCATCCCGGTAGCGGCAGCTAAGGCTGGCGAGCCGGGCGCTGACTGGTCCGATGAGGACAAGGCCAACGAGCTGGACAACAACTGCCAGTCCATCCTGGGCTACGTTATCCGCTGGGTTGAGCAGGGTGTTGGCTGCTCCAAGGTGCCGGACATCAACGATGTTGACCTGATGGAGGACCGCGCTACCCTGCGTATTTCCTCCCAGACTCTGGCTAACTGGCTGCTGCACGGTGTTGTCACCGAGGAACAGATCATCGATTCGCTGGAGCGCATGGCCGAGGTCGTTGACCGCCAGAACGAGGGCGATGAGGCATACCTGCCGATGGCTCCGGACTTCGACAAGTCCATTGGTTTCCAGGCCGCCAAGGAGCTCATCCTCGATGGTGTGAACCAGCCGTCCGGTTACACCGAGCCGATTCTGCACCGCCGTCGCCTGGAGTTCAAGAAGCGCGAGGGCATCGACCAGGATTAATTCTTGGTCGGGCTGCGGCTGCCGAGCCTGAAATAACAAAATAGATATCCATACTGCCGGTGTGTAGGTGGTATTGGCTAACCTCTGATGCCAATACCGCATGCGCGCCGGCAGTTTTGTTTTTGGGGAAGCGCACCATGATTCTCAGATTCGAGATACCCGGGTTCGCAAGCGGGGCAGGGGCAACGTTGCTAGCGTTGATTGGGAAGTTAATTGAGAAAATGCAGTCTGCAACGTCCAAGGAGCTGCGACCCCCCCATGACTAATTCCACGACCGACAGTGCTACCAACCTCGCCAAGGCCAAAGAATTCCTCCATAGCGCGGGCGCAATCCTCTTTGACCTCGACGGAGTGATTACCCCTACCGCCGATGTGCACGAGCAGGCGTGGGCGGACATGTTTAGCGACTACTTCGAGCACAAGGGCGTCTCGGCCTACACAGAGGAGGACTACTTCACCTACCTCGATGGCCGCCGCCGCGATGAGGGCATCGCAGCAATCCTGGAATCTCGCGGCATTTCGCTGCCGCACGGTAGCGATGAGGACACAGCGAAAGACGAGACGATTGTCGGGCTCGGGAAGCGCAAAAATGATGACTTCTTGGCGCGAGTCGAGAGGGGAATTGAGGCCTACCCGGGGTCGGTTGCGCTGCTCGACGAGTTACAGGGCGCGGGGGACTCGTCGGCAAGCGAAAAACCGCAGTTGGCGGTGGTTAGCTCGTCGAAGAACGCGGTGCCGGTGCTGACGGCCGCTGGGCTGCGTGAGCGGTTCGTGGAGATTGTTGACGGCGTGGTGGCGCATGAGAACAACCTGCCGGGTAAGCCAGCCGCCGATACTTTCGTGTACGCGGCGAAGAATCTGGGGGTGGCGCCGCGCGATGCTGTGGTGGTCGAGGATGCCATCAGTGGTGTGCAAGCGGGTGCAGCCGGCGCATTTGGTCTGGTCATTGGTGTTGACCGCGGTGCTGGTGCGGAAGCGCTGCGCCGAGCGGGCGCCGACGTTGTGGTCAGTGACTTGGCGGCACTCGTCTAGGCTGGCTCGTGACAAATGGCTGAGACAAAACCGGAAGGCATCATGGCCAACGATTCGACCACGGCAGCAGTCGACGAGACCGAGCGTGTGATTCCGCAGGGGCAGGGTCACGACGCGGAGACCGCAGAGGCTGAAAAACAGGAGGAGACGGTGTCCTCAGTTCGTCGTAAGCAGCGTCGTAACTTCCCGGCGGATCGTGCGGATAAGCACCACCACCTTGTAAATGCCGAGGGACTCATGGACCGAGACATCACTCCGGTCGATGAGTGGCGTCTGATTGAGACGAAGCCGAACGGCCTCCCGCTCGGTTTGGGCGAGACGCTGTTTGCGCTGTCGAACGGGTACATCGGCATGCGTGGCAACCCGCCGGAGGGCCGTGACTCCAGTGAGCACGGCACTTATATCAACGGTCTGCATGAGACCTGGCCGATTAGGCACGCCGAGGACGCCTACGGCCTAGCCCGTCAGGGGCAGACGATTGCCAATGCTCCGGACGCCAAGGCAATGCGTCTCTACATTGACGATGAGCCCCTGCGTCTCGGCAATGCTGAGGTCAGCGACTACGAACGTAGCCTGGATTTCCGCGAGGGTGTGCTGCGTCGTCGGTTCATTTGGCGCACCCCGGGTGGCAAGCGCGTTCGCGTCACCTCTGAGCGCATGGTGTCTTTCCAGGAAAAGCATGTGGCCGCGATGAGTCTGGAAGTCGAGCTGCTGGATGCGGATGCTGCGGTGATGATTAACTCGCAGATCCTCAACCGCCAGGACGGCGAGGACGAATACCACGATGCCGCTAAGGCGCAGGGCACCGAACTGGATCCCCGTCGCGCCGAGGCGCTGGAAGACCGCGTTCTCATTCCGGCATTTCAGTCGGAATCGGCGCACGGGCAGCGTTCGACGCTGGGCTACCGCTGCGCGAACTCCGGTATGACCGTGGCTACCTCCATGGACCACACCTTTACTGTCCGCACTCCCGACGGCACGGAGCCGTTCGTAGAGATTTCGCAGTCGACCGAGCCGGATGTGGCCAGCTCCCTGTTCAACCTGGATGCGCCAGTCGGCACTGTCATACGCCTGGAGAAGCTGGTCGCGTACCACTCCTCCCGTAAGGTGCGTGCTGAAGAGCTGGCATTCCGCTGTGAACGCACCCTGAACCGCGTCGGTCGCATCGGCATGCTGGGGCTGATGGAGAACCAGGAGGAGTGGCTCGAACGCTTCTGGGAGCGCTCTGACGTGGTCATTTACAATCAGCCGGAGATTCAGCAGGCAGTGCGCTGGAACATTTGGCAGATTATCCAGGCCGCCGCCCGCGCCGAATTCCAAGGCGTCCCAGCCAAGGGAATGACCGGCACCGGCTACGGCGGCCACTACTTCTGGGACACGGAAATCTACGTGACCCCATTCCTTACCTATACGTCGCCGCAATTCTCGCGCAATGCCATGCGTTTCCGCTGGGACATGCTCGAAGCCGCGTGGGCGCGTGCCGACGAACTGGCGCACGACGGTGCCCTCTTCCCGTGGCGCACTATCAATGGTCAGGAGTCCTCGGCCTACTTTGAGGCCGGCACGGCGCAGTACCACATCGATGCGGACATCGTGTACGCGATGATGAAGTACGTCTATGCCTCCGGCGATGAGGAGTTCCTGCTCAAGGAGGGCACGGATCTGCTGCTCGGCACGGCCAGGTTTTGGATGTCACTGGGATTCTTCGATGCCGAACAGCGAGAGTTCCAGATTCACAGCGTCACCGGTCCAGATGAGTACAACACGGTGGTGAACAACAACCTGTACACCAACGTGATGGCGCAGTATAACCTGCGGGTTGCTGCGGACGTCGTCAAGCAGATGAAGCGTGATCGCCCTGCTGCCTATCGCGAACTGACCAACCGCTTCGACCTCACCGAGCGAGAGGTTGAAGAATGGGAGCAGGCTGCTGAGGCGATGTACATCCCGTTCGATGAGAAGCTCGGCATTCACCCTCAGGATGACCAATTCCTACTGCGTAAGCGCTGGAATCTCGACGATCCCGAGGTCGGACCCCTGCGTCCGTTGCTGCTGCATTACCACCCGCTGACGATTTACCGTCACCAGGTCATTAAGCAGGCGGACGTCGTCCTCGCACTGTTCCTCATGGGCAATCGCTTTACGACGGAACAAAAGCGCGCAGACTACATGTATTACGATCCGCTCACCACTGGTGATTCCTCGCTGTCCGCCGTTGTGCAGTCCATTGTTGCGGCCGAGTTGGGCTTGCAGGATCAGGCAATGGACTTCTTCCTACGCGGACTCTATGTGGACCTGGCGAACTTGCATGGCAACGCTGCCGATGGTGTCCACGTCGCATCTGCCGGTGGTGTGTGGCAGTCCCTGGTCTATGGTTTCGGTGGCTTCCGCGATCATGACGGCCGCTACAGTATTGACCCGCGTCTGCCGGAGGACTGGAGTGGTCTGACGTACCGAGTCACTATTCGTGGTTGTCGTATCCGAGTGACGGTGCGCGGCCGCACGGTGGAAGTCGTCCTGGAGGAGGGAGACCACCAGGTTGGGCCGATTATGGTCGCAGGCCATGAGGTGATCATTGGCCCGGAGCCGTTGACCGTGGTGATGGCGAACTCGGATCAGGGCGAGGATTAGTCGGACGGCTTCGGCCGTACCGGTGCCAATGGGGGGGGATTGCCTGTTGGGGGTGGCTGTTTGGGCCTTTGGGGAATTCGGCAGGGGTAAAAATAAAGAATTTCGCAACATAATTATTGAGTATTAAAACCGTCCACCTGAGAAAAGTGGGCGGTTTTTTATTTTCGTGCTATTTATGTTGCGTTATTAGCTGGTTTGGGCAGGTAAAAAATCGGCAAAAGTCGGGGTAGGGGCGTTTTTATGGTGGGGAAGAGGATTTATACAGCGACGACATCAGAAGTGGCTAAAATGCGATAACCTGAGAAAAGGCGGAGAAAAGACCTAGGTAACCTGTGAAAATCCCCACCCAAAAGGGGGAAAAATGTTTACCAGGCGCTGTGTGACTTTAGAGTGAATATGACACTGGAGGTGCCATGACTGTTAAAAGTTCAAACCGTGACGCAATCGCGCACGGCAAAATTAATGTAGAACCGCTGCGCGAGCAGCCTAAATATCCCTCATGGGCTCTGAAGCTGACCATGGCCGTCACTGGCGTGCTGTTTGGCCTCTTCGTTATTGTCCACATGCTGGGTAACCTGAAAATTTTCGCTGGCGCGGAAGACTTCAACGCATACGCGACCTTCCTGCGCACTGTCGGTGCTCCGGCAGTTCCGAACGAGGGCATTTTGTGGGTTTTCCGCATTGTCCTGCTGGTAGCTATTGTCCTGCACATTTTCGGTGGCCTCACCCTGGCTGCACGTGCTAAGCAGTCCCGCGGCAAGTTCCGCCGTCAGGGCATGGTGTCCAGCTGGAACACCTTTACTGCACGTTCGATGGTGATCACCGGCATCGTGCTGCTGGCCTTCATCATCTTCCACCTGCTGGACCTGACCATCGGTGCTGGCGTTGCTCCGTCTTCTTTCGAGCACGGTGAGGCGTACCAGAACGTGATTGCGTCCTTCTCGCGTCCGGGTGTTGTTGTTTGGTACATCATTGCGCAGCTCGCTCTGCTGCTGCACCTGTCCCACGGTCTGTGGACTGCTACTTCCGACCTCGGTATCACCGGTAAGCGCTGGCGCAAGGTTCTGCTGTTCCTGTCCGGCCTGCTGCCGCTGCTGGTTGTTGTCGGCAACATCTTCATCCCAGTCGCCGTCCTGACCGGTCTGGTCTCGTAGGTCGAGGAGGAAATTTACTATGACTAACACTGAAGCAACCGTCGCTGCGGACTTCCGCGCGCCGGAAAGCGTTGTCGACGGGGTCAAGATCGGCAAGGTTCTGTCCGATAACTCCCCGGGTGACAAGGTCTCCATGAAGGACCACTGGCAGTACCAGAAGGATCACGCCAACCTGGTTTCGCCGCTGAACCGTCGTAAGTTCCGCGTCATGGTCGTCGGTACCGGCCTGGCTGGTGGCGCTGCCGCTGCTGCCCTCGGCGAGCTCGGTTACGACGTGCAGGTTTTCACCTACCACGACGCTCCGCGCCGTGCGCACTCCATTGCTGCACAGGGTGGTGTCAACTCCGCTCGCGGTAAGAAGGTCGACAACGACGGCGCTTACCGCCACGTCAAGGACACCGTTAAGGGCGGCGACTACCGCTGCCGCGAGAACGACTGCTGGCGTCTGGCTGTCGAGTCCGTCCGCGTCATCGACCACCTGAATGCAATCGGTGCTCCGTTCGCTCGCGAGTACGGCGGTACCCTGGCAACCCGTTCCTTCGGTGGTGTGCAGGTCTCCCGTACGTACTACACCCGTGGTCAGACGGGTCAGCAGCTGCAGCTGTCGACTACCTCGGCTCTGCAGCGTCAGATTGGTCTCGGCAACGTCGAGATCTTCACCCACAACGAGCTGGTTGACATCATCGTCGCCGACGGCCGTTGCCAGGGTGCCATCATGCGTAACCTCATCAATGGTGAGCTGACCGTTCACACTGCTCACGCAGTTATTCTGGCTACCGGCGGTTACGGCAACGTCTACCACATGTCCACGCTGGCCAAGAACTCCAACGCTTCGGCCATCATGCGTGCATACGACCAGGGTGCTTACTTCGCATCCCCGTCCTTCATCCAGTTCCACCCGACCGGTCTTCCGGTTAACGCGCACTGGCAGTCGAAGACCATTCTGATGTCCGAGTCCCTGCGTAACGACGCACGTATTTGGACCCCGAAGAAGAAGGGCGACGAGCGCCCGGCCAACGACATCCCGGAGGACGAGCGCGACTACTTCCTGGAGCGTCGCTACCCGGCATTCGGTAACCTCGTCCCGCGTGACGTCGCTTCCCGTGCCAACTCTCAGCAGATTAACGCCGGCTACGGTGTTGGCCCGCTGAAGAACTCCGTCTACCTGGATCTGCGTGACGCAATTGAGCGCCTGGGCCAGCCGGTCATCAAGGAACGCTACTCGAACCTGATTCAGATGTACGAAGAGGCAATCGGTGAGGACCCGTACAAGGTTCCGATGCGTATTGCTCCGACCTGCCACTTCACCATGGGTGGTCTGTGGTCTGACTTCAACCAGATGACCTCCATCCCGGGTCTGTTCACCGGTGGCGAGGCATCCTGGACCTACCACGGTGCAAACCGCCTGGGTGCGAACTCCCTGCTGTCCGGTTCGGTCGACGGTTGGTTCACCCTGCCGTTCACCATTCCGAACTACCTTGGCCCACTGCTCGGTACCGACCGCCTGGCTGAGGATGCCCCGGAGGCCAAGGAAGCACTGGACCGCGCTCAGGCTCGCCTGGACAAGCTGATGAGCATCCAGGGTAAGCACGGCGCTGAGTACTTCCACCGCCAGCTCGGTGAGATTCTCTACCGCGACTGTGGTGTGGCCCGTAACAAGGAAGACCTGGCTCGCGGTATCGAGGAGATCCGCGAACTGCGTAAGGCATTCTGGTCTGACCTGTTCATTCCGGGTGAGCCGAACGAGATGAACCAGCAGCTCGAGTACGCTAACCGCGTTGCTGACTACATCGACCTCGGTGAGCTCATGTGTGTCGACGCCCTCGACCGCGATGAGTCCTGCGGTGCTCACTACCGCGATGACCACATCTCCGAAGATGGCGAGGCAGAGCGCGATGACGCTAACTGGTGCTTCGTTTCCGCATGGGAGCGAGGCAACAACGGTCCTGCATGGGATCAGTCCGGTTACGAATTCATTCGCCACGCCGAGCCGCTCACCTTCGAAGCCGTCCCGCTCATGACAAGGAACTACAAGTAATGAAACTGCACCTTGAAATCTGGCGCCAAGCAGGTCCGAACGTCGAGGGACACTTTGAATCCGTTGACGTTGACGACGCCGTCGCAGAGATGTCGATCCTGGAGCTGCTTGACCACGTCAACTCCAAGTACGTCGAGTCCGGCAAGGAGCCGTTCGCGTTCGCATCTGACTGCCGTGAGGGTATCTGTGGTACCTGTGGTCTGAACGTCAACGGTCGTCCGCACGGCCCGGGCCAGAACACCCCGACCTGTCAGCAGCGTCTGCACCAGTTCAGCGATGGTGACACCCTGAAGATCGAGCCGATGCGCTCCGCCGCATACCCGGTCATCAAGGACATGGTCGTTGACCGCTCCGCTCTGGACCGTGTCCTCGAGCAGGGTGGCTACGTCTCCATCAACGCTGGTACCGCTCCGGATGCAGATACTCTGCACCTGAACCACGAGACGGCTGAGTTCGCACTTGACCACGCAGCCTGCATCGGCTGTGGTGCTTGTGTGGCAGCTTGCCCGAACGGTGCTGCACACCTGTTCACCGGCGCAAAGCTGGTTCACCTCTCCCTGGTCCCGCTGGGTAAGGAAGAGCGTGGCAAGCGTGCTCGCAAGATGGTTGACGAGGTCGAAGGCACCTTCGGTCCGTGCTCCCTCTATGGTGAATGTGCTGATGTCTGCCCGGCCGGTATCCCGCTGACTGCGGTTGCCGCCGTTACCAAGGAACGAGCTCGTTCGTTCTTCCGCGGTAAGGACGACTAAACTCTTTCTCGATTAGAGTTTTCCAGAAGGGACATAGATTATGGCGAATGCAGTCAAGCGTTACCAGGGCGAAGAGCACTTCGTCGACGGTTACGTGCCTCAGAGCATGAATGCCGAATACTCCTCGCTTCACAAGAGCATTACCTGGATTGGCATGGGACTCATGCTCGCCTCTCTGGCGGCTTGGGGCACCTTCATTTTCGGTCTCGCAACGACCGTTTTTGCCGACCAGACTGCTGCCTCTCACAGCAACGGTTTCCTGGCTAAGGATGCCGCCAACTACACCGACTACACCGGTGGTTGGAACTTCGACGGCAGCGTGTTCATGTGGGCTGGCCTGGTAGTCGGACTGGTTATGGTTATTGCGGGTCTGGCCTGCATCTCCATCGGTCGTCGTGACTACAAGGCTTACCGAAAGGAATTCGGCACTCACCACTAAAGGCTTGCCCCAGTTTAAAGGGGCTCGCCTCTAGGCGGATGCAACGCTAGCCTTTTGAACTAGCACCTCCACAGTTGATGCCACTGTGCACAGTGCGCTGGGGTAGGGAAGTATTGAGAAGTACCTCTCTCACCAACAGCGGACTGCGGCGCGGTGGCATTTTCGCGTTTTCGGCGCCTAATCTATACACATGGATAACAACCCCGCTAAGCTCCCGGCAGCTGTAGATACGGTCTCGGGCCGTCTCGAAGTTCCCGGGCCATCACCAGAGGTTGAGGCGGAAAAACGTGCGCAACTGCGTAAGGCCAAGGCCTTCGCTACGATGCTGCTGGTCATCGCAACCGCTGTGTATTTCACATGCCGCGGTATTGAGTCTTCACACTTATCCGCAGGCGAAGTTGTGCCCGCGTGGGTGGGCTACGTTCGCGCTGCTTCTGAGGCTGGCATGGTCGGTGCCCTCGCCGACTGGTTCGCAGTCGTAGCCCTGTTCCGCCACCCGCTCGGCATTCCTATCCCACACACCGCTATCGTCCGCCGCAAGAAGGACCAGGTCGGTGAGTCCCTGGCGCAGTTCGTCGGTGATAACTTCCTGAACCCCGCTTTGATTGTGGACAAGGTGCGTAAGGCCGAGATTCCTGAGCGTATCGGCGAATGGCTGGTAGCGCCGGGAAACGCCGACAAAGTGTCCGCAGAGGTCGGTAAGTTCACCGGAAATGTGCTGGAGGCGATTAATCCTGACGATGCCGCCGCAGTGCTGAAGTCAGCAGTCATCGACGAAGTTGCAGCCCCGGAGTGGGGGCCACCAGCGGGTAAGGTTCTCGAGCAGCTCATCGAAGAGGGGCGCACCGAGCCTATTGTCCAGCAGATGGCTGAGTGGCTGCACCGGAAGTCGCTGGGCTCGCAGAATCTTATCGACCGTCTCGTCGGAGAGCGTGCCCCATCCTGGGCGCCGAGCTTTGTCAACGATCTCATCGGCGACAAGGTCTATCGCGAGCTGGTTGATTGGACCTGGCAGGTGCAGCATGACCCTAAGCACGACGCGCGCCTGGCGCTCCACCGCTTCCTCACACAGCTCGCCGTTGATTTGCAGAACGACGAGAAAACCATCGCCAAGGTCGAAGAAATTAAGACTGATATTCTTTCGTCCGCTGCCGTCACACAGGCACCGGCGAAGATTTGGGCATCGACATCCGCAAAGCTTGTCGACGCTGCCCGCGACCCGGACTCCCTGCTCCGTCGGAAGGTCTCGGAAACGGCCGCTCGCTACGGCGAGCGGATCCAGTCCGATCCTGAGTTGCGCAAGCGAATGGATCGCCGTTTGGAAGCGGCTGTCGTCTTCATCGCTGAGAATTACGCGGGCGAGATTACGTCGATCATTTCCGAGACCGTCGAGCGTTGGGATGCCGATGAGGCTTCCGACAAGATTGAGCTGATGGTCGGTCGCGATCTGCAGTTCATTCGCGTTAACGGCACCGTTGTCGGATCACTGGCCGGTTTGGCTATTTACACCCTGTCGACCTTGGTGTTTGGGGCTATTTAGCAGCACAACCCAGCACATCAGACCGTGTGCGTTAGCATGTAAAAAGCAATGCATCCCTGTTAAAGGAGTTGTTCCCCCGGTGCGCCTGTTACCATCTTTGCCCAGTCTTGCGGATTCGCCGCTGATGGCAATTTCCGTCTATGTGGACGTCCTGTTTCAGTTCGCCATTCCGTTTGTCATCGGCATCTTGGCGCTAATCGGTGCGGTGCTTGTCATCACCACCCGCGCGGATGCCTTTGACGCTGCAGACCGCAAGAGCCGCAACGTCTGGGCCGGCATGCTGGTCGGTTCGGCTATCTTCCTGCTCTTGCCGTGGCTGGGCTGGGCAATGCTGGGCATCCCGCTGATTGCCGGACTAGTCATCACGGGTATTTACTGGCTGGATGTTCGCCCACAGATCAAGGACATTTTGTCGAACGCACAGGGCGGGTATTAGTCCCGGGCGGGTGCTAGCCCAGGGCGGGTGTTAGCCCGCACAACTGAGAAAGTGTCTGGGTTTATGACAGTTTCTGGGTGAAAAACCCGGTTATTTTGTCATAAACCCAGACACTTTCTTTCTGGGGGAGGGGATAGGGATAGGTCTGGCTCCCCGAAAACCTACTGGAACACCACGGTAATCTACTGGAACACCACGGTGCGGTTGCCGTAGACCTGCACACGGTCCTCCAGGTGCCAGCGCAAACCGCGGGCGAGGACCTGCTTCTCCGCATCGCGACCCTCACGCTGCATGTCCGCAGCGGTGTACTTGTGGGAGACACGCATGACGTCCTGCTCAATAATCGGGCCGTCGTCGAGGTCCTCAGTGGCGTAGTGGCAGGTGGCACCGATGAGCTTCACACCACGTCGATAAGCCTGCAGGTACGGGCGCGCGCCCATGAACGACGGCAGGAAGCTGTGGTGGATATTGATTGCGCGGCCTTCCCACTTCTCGCACAGATCCGGCGGCAGAATCTGCATGAAACGTGCGAGCACGATGGCATCCGGGTTTTCGGCATCGACAATCTCGGCGACCTCATCGAATGCCTTACGCTTGCCGACGGCATCCTTGGGGAAGGGCACGTGGTGGAAGGGAATGTCATACGCTGCGACCAGTGGCTCCAGATCGCGGTGGTTACCAATTACTGCAGCGATTTCCATCGGATAGTCGGACTGTGCGACGCGGCCGAGCAGATCCTGCAGGCAGTGGCCTTCCTTGGTCACCAGGATGACAGCGCGCTTCGGGACAGCGTTGTCGGTGACCTTCCAGCGGACCTCAGGGCCCCAATCACCGACGAGCTCAGCGAACTTCTCGCGCAGCTCTTCTACCGTCAGGTCGAGAGCGTCGGCGCGGACCGCCTGGCGAGTGAAAAACCATCCGGTCTCCGGGTCGGAGAAGAAGTCCGCCTCGGTAATCCATGCACCAATGTCGGACAGGAAGGTCGACAGGGTGGAAACGATACCGGTACGGTCTGGACAGCCGAGCGAGAAGATGTACTGGCGCTCGGTGGGAGTACCGCTATTTGCGGTGATGAGAGAGCGAGTCATTCTCGGTATCTTACCTGCTAGCTAAAGGTAAGTTCGCTCACGGTCGACAAAGGCAGATTTGCGCCCGTCAGCGTCAACGCCAGGCCCTCCCCTGTGACGTGTGCTTCCTCCACCTGCATACCGTGGCCGATGTCGTAGCTCAACAGCGTACCGCTCGCTTCTCCCAGCCAGCCGGCCAGGCCATCGAGGTTTAAGCCGAGGATTGAGCCGCCCTCCAAGTTGATTTCGATATGACCGCCGTTGGCAATCGGGCGGAACTTGGAGGTCGCAAATCCGGAGGCGAATTCAATGTTGAACAGGCCTTCGTCCGGCAACGGCGTGATTGTGGAAGCGCGTACACCGCTTTCCCGGTTAATTAGCGCCTGCAGCAGTTGAGGTGGGATTGTGACGTCTACTCGCAGCGACTCTGCGGTCGGATCCGCACGATTGCTCAGATCCACGTTTTCCAGGTGCACTTCCGCTGCCGGGTCACCGTTGATCTCCGGTGCGCCACCCAGCGCCTCCGGGTTCTTGACCTCCAGTGTGTTCGGAGTGGACAGATCCATCGAGGGCACTGACTTGGTGGCCAAGGCGAGCAGCATCGGGCGGGTGCCGAAAGAAACCTTGGGGTCTTCAGTGACCGTCGCACCACGCTCTTCGGCGGAGGTGCGGTAGCCGTCGGAAATCTCCTTGCTCACGAACATCCGGACGCCGATTTCGCCGGCAATCGCAATGAGTGCCACCACGATGATGACACCGAGGACGGTGGGCAGGACTTTGACGCTCGACGAGCGTTTAGCAGAACTCATGGTTCCCAGTCTTGCTTAACGACGGCTCCGTCGCTACCACTTATCTTCGCCCGGTATCCGTCCCCTCGGTGTCGCCCCGGAGTGCCCCGCTGCGCAACCTACTTAGCGACGTAGTCCGCCAGCACAGCGGTCTCAGCGTTGAGGACGCGTTCCAGGTACGGAGCTGCCTTCTCTTCGAGCTTGCCACCGAGCAGCGGCACGTTGATGGCGAACTCGGAGTTGGTGGTCAGCACGGAACCTTCACCCTGGGCGGTGAGCTTCTGGGACGCACTGAAAGACGCCGGTACGCCCGAAGCTTCTGTGGTCACGGTAGAGGTCGCGCCGTCGTCGTTAAGCGGGCTGATGACGAACGTGCGCGTCATGCCGACCCCGGACTTGACGAACTTCTGCGCCTGCGCCGGAATCTTGTCAGCAGAGACGGTCTGGCGAATCACGACGGTCGTGCCAGCATCGGTGGTCTCGAACTTTTCCACCTTGCCGTCAGCTGCCGAGAAACGGTTTGCGACCTTCTCCCAGAAACCGGCGTCGGTGAGGGCCTCGTAAACCTTCTCAATCGGCTGGTCGAAGTTGACGGTGTGCGTGTTAGTCGTAGTCATGCGCTTGATGATACGTAATTTGCACTACGCTAGGGGCGTGGAAAATCTCGACCAATCGCCGAACCCAATTCACCTGACCTCCGACATGGAAGAAGCCATCGATGGGCTTGCGGGGCTAGAGGGGGTGGAGCTCAGCACGCATACCGCTTTCGCAGATTTGACGACGCTCCGCCTCGGCGGGATGCCGCGTGCCGTCGTCCGGTGTAGCACGACGGACGCTGTGGTCGATGTTGTACGCGCGCTTGACGACGCTAACGTGCCCCTCCTCATCGTGGGAGGCGGATCCAACCTGGTGGTAGCCGATGAACTCGAGCCGCTGGTGGCCGTGGTGATCGAGGCCGACAACGTGACCATGAGCACTCGCGGACACGGGCTGGAGTCCGTGTCGGCAATCGTGGAGGCCGAGGCCGGTGCGGTCTGGGACGAGGTCGTGGAGATGAGTGTCGACGCAGGTTTTGGCGGCCTTGAATGCCTGTCGGGTATTCCGGGATCGGCCGGAGCCACTCCGGTGCAAAACGTGGGCGCCTACGGTGCTGAGGTGTCGCAGGTCCTGGACGCGGTGCAGCTTTACGACCGCGCAACCGGCTCGGTCGAGTGGGTGGAACCGGAGTCTCTCGACCTTTCCTACCGCTACTCGAACCTGAAGTTCACCGCACGGGCAGTGGTGCTGGCCGTGCGGTTCGAGCTCAGTGTGGATGGCATGTCCGTGCCACTTCGCTATGGCGAACTGGCGCGGCGCCTGGGCGTCGACGAGGCCGAGGCTGCGGCTGGCGAGATTCGCAGGCCGGCTGAGTTGGTGCGTGAAAAGGTGCTTGAGCTGCGCCGGAGCAAGGGCATGGTGCTCGAAGATGCTGACCGCGATACCTGGTCCGCGGGTTCTTTCTTTACCAACCCGATCATTCCGGAGAACTCGGTGGAGGCTGTGCGTGCAAAGGTTGCCGCGCTGCGTGGGGCCGATGAGGCCGCGAATATGCCCGCATTCCCCGCTGGCCCCGGCCACGAGGGAGCCGTGAAGCTCTCGGCGGCGTGGCTTATCGAGCGCGCCGGGTTCCCCAAGGGCTACCCCGGTGACGGTGCGCCCGCGCGACTGTCGACTAAGCACACTCTTGCCCTGACCAACCGCGGGGAGTCCGGCGATGGTACGCCTACGACCGCCGCCGACTTGGTGGCTTTAGCGCGCGATGTGCGCGCTGGTGTGGAAAAGGCCTTCGGCGTGACCCTGGTGCCCGAGCCGGTGTGGGTCGGCGTGAGCATCGATTAGGCCCGCGGCGGGTGGCTGATGGCCAGTGGGGGCGGACTGGAGAGGCTAGCGTGCCTGATGGGACTAACGGGGGTGCTGGGGCTGATAGAACCGCCGGGTAGTCCTCAGTTTGCGCTCCCGGGCCTTCTCCCAATGGCGGGGATAGAGAAAGTGACTAGGTTTATGACATGTGAATAGTATTCACCCTTAGTTTTTTGTCATAAACCTAGTCACTAAGTCTGGGGGGGGGGGAGCCGGGGTCCGCCTTAAAGGGATAGGAGCCCGCTCTACTCAGGCCCCTATCCCAACTACAAAACCACCGTGAACTAATGGGACTTGCGGTGGGAAAGCGAATCGACGCTCTGGCCCTTCTGCTCCAGCTGTGTGAGCAGCACGTCGCGGACATCGCGGCGGCGGACCTTGCCCATCTGGTCGCGAGGAAGTTCCTCCAGGTGGAAGAATGCGCGCGGCACCTTGTACCGGGTCAGGTTGTCGTAGCAGTGGTCGCGGTAGGCGTCGGAATCCAGTCGGGCGTAGTCAGCAAGGGTGATCGCGGCCACGACCATCTCGGAGCCGTCACTCTTCGGCAGGCCGACGACCGTGGCATCGGTGATGTCCGGGTGAGAGAGCAGTACTTCCTCGACCTCGGCCGGGTAGACATTGAAGCCACCGGTGATGATGACCTCCTTGATGCGGGCAACCAGCTTGATGAAGCCGTCCGACTCCATGACTCCGACATCGCCGGTGCGGTACCAACGGTCGCCAGCGGGAAGCTCAGCAGGCCCATCGGTGAAGGACTTCTCCGTTGCCTCCGGGAGGTTGAGATAACCGGCGAAAACCTGTGGGCCTCGGACGATGACCTCGCCCTCCTCGCCGTCAGCGCGGAGTTTGGTGGGATTTTCGGGGTCAACGATGGCAACCTCGGTGTCGGGGAATGGCAGGCCAACGTAGCCCGGGCGGCGGTTGCCGTCCATCGGGTTGCCGACGATAATCGGTGACGTTTCGGTGAGGCCGTAGCCTTCGACAAGGCGCCCGCCAGTGAGTTTCTCCCACTTCTGTACAAGGGAAACCGGCAGGGTAGCGGCGCCACAGAAGGCAAACTTTACCCCGGAGAGATCGACATTATCGCGCTCGGCTGCTTCGACAATCTTCTCGTAGAGAGTCGGCACACCAGGCACCCATGTCGGGCGATTGTTCTTCATCACCTTCATAATCAGCGGAATCTCCGGTGCCGGCACCAGCACCAGTTCAGCGCCAATCAGCATGGACAAGTTGGTGACAATGGTCAGGCCGTAGGCATGGAACATTGGCAGGATGCCGAGGGAGATTTCCCGCTCCTTGCCAAGGCCCGGCACCCAGGCCTTACCCTGCAGAATGTTCGCTACCAACCCCTGGTGACTCAACTGTGCGCCCTTTGGCGAGCCCGTGGTGCCAGAGGTGTACATCATCACTGCAGTGTCATCGGCAGTGATGGATTCATCGGCCTGGAGGTCGTGGCCATCTCCGCCGACGGCGTCGTGAAGCAAAGCGTCAAAACCCATGACCTGCGGTGCGGAGGAGTGCAGCTTAGCGCGGGCGGCGCGGAGCTTCGGCAGCGGGATCGACAGGGCGGTGCGCATGACAAACGGCAGGTCCTGCAGCATATTGACCGCGATGATGGTCTCGAGCGGGGTGTTGTTGCGGAGGTCTTCAAGTACGGGGACGATCTTGTCCCAGCAGATGGCAAAGCGGGCGCCGTGGTCGTTGAATGGGTGGCGCAGTTCGTGGGCGGTGTAGAGGGGGTTGTGCTCTACGGCAACAGCGCCGAGGTGCAGAACTGCCCAGTAGGCGATGACGTGCTGCGGGCAGTTCGGCATGAGCAGTGCCACGCGATCGCCTTTGCGTACGCCAAGTGCGCGCAGGCCGGCGGCAACGCTGCGAACCTTGGCATCCAGCTCCGCATACGAGGTGGAGCGACCGAAGAAGGTCAGTGCCTTGCGGCGCGGGTGGTTGCTCAGAGTGTGGCGGTAGACGTCTAGGAGGGTGTCGAAGTTGTAGTCGATGTGGGGTGGGGTCCACTCCGGATACAAGTTCAGCCAGGCCTTGGAAACCGCAGCGTTGGGTGCGGAACCGTGAGCTGGGGCAGAGTCATTTGCAGCGTGTGAGCTGGATGTATCGGCCATGGGGTCCTCCTAAATTTTTGTTTAGCACCTGAATATGTCGTGAGGTGATAATAACCTACGACGTAGTAGGTATCGACCTCTATTGTGCCGTACGTCGCACTGCGATGCCGGAATTCCGATACACGTATTTGAGGTACTCATTTGCGGGGTTGCCCCTGGCGTAGGCACTCTGGGCAGTATGAGCGAAACATTTCCGGCGGCAACGGCGGGCGCAGACGCAGCCACCTCTAACACCCCGGCGTGGCCGAACCGCATCGCGATGATCTCCATGCACACCTCTCCGCTGGAGCAACCGGGCATCGGTGACGCTGGTGGCATGAATGTCTACGTGCTGCGCACCTGCGAGGAGCTGGCACGACGCGGTGTGAAGGTGGATGTTTTCACCCGCGCCACGCGTTCCAGCGATGGGCCGGTGATTCAGGTCAGTGAGAACTTCCGCGTCATCAACATTGTGGCTGGTCCCTATGAGGGGTTAGAGAAGTCAGACCTGGCTACGCAGATGCCGGCCTTTGCCGGTGGGGTCATTGAATTCGCCCGCAAACAGGGGATTGAATACGACCTGATCCATTCGCACTACTGGCTCTCTGGCCAGGTGGGGTGGCTGCTGTCGGATTTGCTTGACATTCCGTTTGTGCACACGGCGCACACGCTGGCGGCAGTGAAGAATCTCCATCTGGCGGAGGGAGATACGCCGGAGCCGGAGTCTCGGCGTATCTGTGAGCAGCAGATTGTGGACAATGCGTGCCGGCTCATCGTCAACACCGATGCCGAGGCTAAGCAGCTCGCGGATCTCCACGATGCCGACCCGTGGCGCATCAATGTCGTGCCGCCCGGGGTGGACGTGGAGCTCTTTTCGCCGGGCAGTGATCGTGCCACCGAGCGGTCCCGTCGTGAGCTGGGCATCCCGTTGCACACTAAGGTCATTTTGTTCGTCGGTAGGCTGCAGCGGCTGAAAGGCCCGCAGGTATTGCTGCGGGGTGTCGGTGAGCTCATGCGTCGCCATCCCGCCACTAATGTCCGAGTGATTATCTGCGGTGGCCTGTCCGGTTCTGGGCTGCACGCGCCCGACGAATTCACCAATCTCGCCGCGGAAGAGGGGATTGATCACCTAGTCCGGTTCATGCCCCCGCGCCCGCCGCAGGATCTGGCGAAGCTCTACCAGGCCGCAGATATTGTCGCCGTGCCCAGTTACAACGAAACTTTCGGGTTGGTGGCGATGGAGGCTCAAGCCACCGGAACTCCCGTCGTCGCGGCGAATGTCGGCGGACTCTCCATCGCTGTCGACGATGGGGTCAGCGGTTTGCTTGTCGACGGTCACGAGCCCGCAGCCTGGGCCGATGCCCTCGGTCGCCTGGTGGAGGACGACGAGCTACGCATTAAATTGGCCACCCAGGCGCGTGAGCACTCCTTGGAGTTTTCCTGGCAAAAGACCGTGGATCGGTTGGCCGATGTCTATCATCGAACCGAACTCCAAAAGGAAAATTGTCCCGGCTCTATCCGGGATGCGGGCGGCTCCCGGTAGGTTTCGTTAGCTTCAGTACCGCCAGAGCCGTAGCCACAAAAGCAGGGAGATGATTCACGATGAGCACGGACATCCAAGTACAGCTGAAATCCCTCGGTGAGCAGCTGGAACGCCTCGGTGTCGAGCATGGTATTGCAGACAATGCCGCCGTGGTGGTCCTGCCTGGTAAGAAGAAGCTCAAGACTGTCGTCGGCCTCATCCCGGCACCGGACTCCCTGCGTGTTGAAGCCTTCGTCTGTCGCGCGGTCGAAGAAAACCACGAGGCCGTTTACAAGTGGTTGCTGCAGCGCAACCGCCGCCTGTTCGGCATCGGTTACACCATCGACGCCGCCGGCGACATCTACCTGGTCGGTCAACTGCCGGCTGAGCTTTCCGACGATGACCTCGACCGCCTCCTCGGTCAGCTGCTCGAGACGGCCGATGGGGACTTCAACCAGATCCTCGAACGCGGCTTTGCATCGGCAATTAAGCGCGAGTGGGAGTGGCGGGTTGACCGTGGGGAAAACCTGGCCAATCTGGAGCAGTTCCGCCACATGGTTGAGTAGCCGGGGGTAGCAACCCACATAGCGGGGCAACGAACGGCGGGCTTTCCCGTTTTGGGGCACAATTAGGGGTATGAGCAATGGAAAACTGATTCTTGTCCGTCATGGCCAGAGTGAGTGGAACGCATCCAACCAGTTCACGGGCTGGGTCGACGTTGCACTGACCGACAAGGGCCGCGCTGAGGCAGTACGTGCCGGTGAGATGCTCGTAGAGGCAGGCCTGAAGCCGCAGGTTCTCTACACGTCGCTGCTGCGTCGCGCAATTAACACCGCACACATTGCCCTGGATACCGCTGACCTGTTGTGGATTCCGGTTATCCGTGACTGGCGTCTGAACGAGCGCCACTACGGTGCTCTGCAGGGTCTGAACAAGGCAGAGACCAAGGAGAAGTACGGCGAGGACCAGTTCATGTCCTGGCGTCGCTCCTACGACACTCCGCCGCCGGAGCTGTCGGATGACAGCGAGTTCTCGCAGGCTAATGACCCGCGTTACGCCAACCTGGATGAGGTTCCGCGCACGGAGTGCCTCCTGGACGTCGTCAAGCGTTTCATTCCTTACTTTGAAGAGGAAATCCTGCCGCGTCTGAAGGCCGGTGAGACTGTCATGGTGGCAGCTCACGGTAACTCCCTGCGTGCACTGGTCAAGCACCTGGACAACATCTCGGACGAGGACATTGCCGCTCTGAACATCCCGACCGGTATCCCGCTGGTTTACGACTTTGATGCTGAGGGCAAGGTTTTGAACCCGGGTGGCACCTACCTGGATCCGGAAGCTGCAGCTGCAGGTGCTGCTGCTGTTGCCGCTCAGGGCAACAAGTAAATATGTAGGTGTTTGATAGGCCGATAAGGGGCGCAGCCAAGTGAGGCTGTGCTCCTTGGTCTATTTAGAGCTAGCTAGCGCAATGATTTTTCAGCGCGCGCGGACTGTGAAAAGAGCTTAGGGTAAGACCCGTGTCAAAAATCATTATCGCCGCTCTATTAGGTGCTGCGGTTATGGCAGCTGTGCTGATTCTTGGTGGAGTTGTCTCGGGTGCCTATAACGCCGCTCGGCGTCAGAAGAGCGACGAGGAAAGTTCAATAACCACCATGGCGCAGGTCATGCACCTGGCCATTCAGAAGTCTCCGACGGGTGTGGTGGTCGTTGACATCTCACGTGATTTGATTTTGTCGAACTCCATGGCGCACAAGTTGGGGCTGGTCTATGAGCGCCGCCTCAATGACGTGGGCTGGGAAGCTGCGCTCAGGGTCTTTGACTCGCAGGAGGACCAGGAGCTGACACTCGTGCTGCCGTCGCGCCGGGCGGGGGCGCCGGACACAATTGTCCGCTGTCAGCTAACTCCGTTGTCACTGGTGGACGACCGTTTTGTGGTGATTTATGCGGCGGATGTCTCCGAACAGGCCCGTATGGAGGCCGCGCGACGTGACTTTGTGGCTAACGTTTCCCACGAGCTCAAGACGCCGGTAGGTGCCATCAGTCTCTTGGTCGAGGCGCTGAATGAAGCTACCGACGACCCGGTTGCCGTGCGTCACTTTAGTGAGAGCCTGACGCAGGAGTCTAAGCGGATGTCGACCATGATTACGGAGCTCATCTCGCTGTCGAAGCTGCAGGGGGCAGAGCCGCTGCCGGACATGTCTCCCGTGAAGGTTGAAGAGATTGTCCAGGGAGCTGTGCGTCGTAACCAGATGCTCTCTGAGCAGGCGGGTATTGAAATCACCGTTGACTGTGAACCGGATTTGGTGGTTGAAGGTGAACGCAGCCTGCTGATCACCGCAGTGTCCAACCTGATTTCAAATGCGATCAACTACTCGCCAGAGGCCACGCCAGTATCTGTGACTGCGGTCAAGGAGGATAACGACACCGTCGCTATCCGCGTCACTGACCGCGGTATCGGCATTTCCCAGGCGAATCAGAAGCGTATCTTCGAGCGCTTCTTCCGTGCGGATAAGGCACGCTCGCGGGCGACAGGCGGTACCGGTCTGGGCTTGGCAATTGTTAAGCACGTTGCAGCGAATCACAAGGGAACCGTCAAGCTGTGGAGTCGGCTGGGCACCGGATCGACCTTCACCATTGAGCTCCCGCTGATGGAAAAGAACGGTTCCACGTCGAATGATGGCGATGTATCTGCACGTTTGCCAATCGGCCACACCCCGCCTGCGGGTAAAATTGCGGCTAAGAAAAACGCGCAGCGAGGTACGGGCAAAACCCGTGGCAAGGATAAGGATTCCCAGAACAAGGATTCCAAGGAAGGAATGAACTAATCCGTGACTGAGGTACTTATTGTCGAAGACGAGACGGCTTTGGCGGAGCCGCTTGCGTTTCTGCTGCAGCGCGAAGGATTCGAGGTGCGGATGGCCGCTGACGGCCAGGAAGCACTTGCAGAATTCTCCAAGGCAGAACCGGACATTGTGCTGCTGGACCTCATGCTGCCAGGTATGAGTGGCACCGAGGTCTGCAAAAACATCCGCTTAAAGTCCTCTGTCCCAGTGATTATGGTCACCGCCCGTGACACTGAGATTGACAAGGTCGTCGGCCTCGAAATTGGTGCGGATGACTATGTGACCAAGCCGTATTCCTCCCGCGAGCTTATTGCCCGTATCCGCGCTGTGCTGCGCCGCGGTCGTCACGACGACTCCGACGATGTCGAGGATCTCTACGAGGAGGTCTTGCGCGGCGGCCCGGTCGTGCTGGACGTCGAGCGCCACGTAGTCACCGTTGACGGTGATGATGTCGCAATGCCGCTCAAGGAATTCGACCTGCTGGAGTACTTGCTGCGCAACCGTGGTCGTGTGCTCACCCGTGGCCAGCTCATCGACCGCGTCTGGGGCTCCGACTACGTCGGCGACACCAAGACGCTGGACGTACACATCAAGCGCCTGCGCTCCAAGATTGAGCGCAATCCTTCCTCGCCAGAATTCCTGGTCACCGTTCGCGGCTTGGGTTACAAGTTCGAGGACTAGCTCAGCAGACTGCTGCCGACGATCTCCGCCGGCGGTCTGAGAAACCTCGACTTAAACCTCGTCCGGTGCCAGCCCCTCGGCCGCTGCGCGTGTGGCCGGGTGAATCGCCAGCAGTGGGTAGCCACTCGGCCCGAAAACCTTGGCCGCGCCCGCTGCTTCTCGGGCACGGCAGTGCTCCGCGAGAATTTCGTAGCACTCTTCGCCGATGAGCTCTATTAGCTCGGACTTGTGCGTGCGCCACACCGGCTCGCCACCGGTATGTGTGGCCGGCGCGCCCGTGCAGAACCACTCAAAGTCCTCGCCGCCATCGCCCCAGGCACGACGATCATATTCAGTAATGGTCGTGCGCAGAATCTCCTGGCCGTCTGGGCGTTCCTCCCAGTCCTCCAGTCGGCGCAGCGGCACCTGCCAGCACACATCCGGCTTGACCTTCACGGGGTCAATGTCGTTGGCCATTGCCCACTGGTGGATGGCACAGCCCGCACCATTGCGCCACCCGTCACGGTTGGCAAAAATGCAGGCATTCTTCACGACCTTCGTTTTCAGAGCAGGCTCAGGCTCTCCGTTTTCGTCGTCAAGCTCGTCCCACACTAACCACGGTTCCAACGGTTCGGAGGGGTCGGTTTCGTAGGTTTCGAGCCACTTCAGGGTTTGTTTGGGGCGGTTCTGCCACCACTGGGGCTCTGCGGAGTCGCCTTCCATTCGCTTTACGACGTCAATAACCCTCTCGCGGTCTTCTTCGTCGGTGATAAAGGCGCCATGGCCGCAGCATCCGACATCCGCGTTCGCGGAGTCGATGCCCTGGCAAGCGGAGGTGCCGAAAGCGCATTGATAGGAGCTCATCAACCAGGTTAGGTCGCAGGTGATGATATGTTCTGGGTCCTCCGGGTGGGCGAACTCGAACCACTCGCGGGGAAAGTCATAGGCGACTTCAGCGGGAGACGGTTGCGGTCCGCGACCGGGGCGGGGGTGGGGTTGATTCACACCAATACACCGTAGACCGTCTAACCTACTAAGAGTGAGATTAGGTGTATTAGATGTAGGTAGTAATACCGTCCACTTGGTGATGGTGGACGCCCGCCGGGGCGGACATCCGACTCCGATGAGTGATTCCAAGTCGACGATGAAGCTGGTCGAGTACCTGGATAAGGACAACAACCTGTCCAAGAAGGGCATTGACAAGCTGACGGGCTACGTCGCTGAATCCAAGGAATTGGTTGAGCAGATGAAGTGCGAAGAGATGATTAGCTTCGCCACTTCAGCTGTTCGCGATGCCACGAATGCGGACGAGGTTCTCGCCCACGTTGAGAAAGAAACTGGCATTAAGCTGCAGATTCTCTCCGGCGAGGATGAGGCTCGTCTGACCTTTTTGGCAGTACGGCGCTGGTACGGCTGGTCTGCTGGTCGTCTAATCAACCTGGATATCGGTGGCGGTTCTCTTGAGCTGACGTCGGGTACTGATGAAGATCCGGAGGCGGCGTACTCGCTGCTGCTCGGTGCGGGACGTTTGACCCACGAGTGGTTCGAGACCGATCCGCCGGAGCGCAAGAAGATTGACCTGCTGCGCGATTACATTGATGCTGAGCTCGCTGAGCCAGCGCGTCATCTGCGTACGCTTGGTGAGCCGGACTTGGCTGTCGCCACCTCGAAGACTTTCCGCACTCTCGCCCGCCTGACCGGTGCGGCGCCTTCCGCCGCTGGTCCCAGGGTTAAGCGCACTCTGACTGCCGCTGGTTTGCGCCAGTTGATTGCGTTTATTTCCCGCATGACGGCGGCTGACCGTGCTGAACTTGAGGGTGTTAGTGCGAATCGTTCTCACCAAATTGTCGCAGGTGCTCTCGTTGCAGAGGCTAGTATGCGAGCATTGGGATTAGAGAAGGTCGAGATTTGTCCTTGGGCGCTGCGCGAGGGCATCATCTTCCGACGACTGGACAGTGACCTATACGGAAAGGGTTGAGATGAGCGAGGAAAAGCTCACCGTTGCCGAACTGCTGGCGCGGCGGCAGAAGGAGGGAGCCCCCTCTGAACCACCGCGGCGCCGCCGTCGACGCAGCCTTGAAGAAGGCGGTGTGTCCGTTCAGGAACTCACCGGCTCAATCCCTCGTGTAAAGGCCGACGAACCGCGACGTGGTGCTCACGCTCTTTCCAACGCAGACGACGACCAGACGACTACGAGCGATCTGCTTGCCGAAGAAGCTGCGGCCAACGCCGCCGAAGAAGCGCAGGCAGCCGAACCGGAGGTAGAAGCTCCGGAGCACTCGGAGGCTGTCGCTGATTCAGTGGTAGTTGCTGAAGGGGCGGATTCTTCGGAGCATGAGGTTCAAGCTGAGGCCGAGGCTGAAGCTGCTGCTCAGGAAGAAGAGGAGTCGGAAGTAGCTGAGGCTGATGCCGAGGTCGCTGAGGCCGAGGTCGCGGAGGCCGAAGCTGACGAAGTTACCGAAGTTGCTGAAGAACCGGCTGCTCCGGTAGCACCGGCAGCTTCGCAGCAGGAGCAAGCCGCGCAGAGCACACCAACTGCGCAGCCAGCAGCCCCGGCGGTGCCATTGGCAATTCCGATGGAACCCCGTCCGGTCATGGTCAACTCCGAGCGTTCGGAGATTACCTACACCTTCACCGAACTGCGTGACATGGCAGACGAGTCGCAGCAGATTGGGGAGCCGGGGCCAGTCGCTCGTGCAGTACTCACCGGTTCCAACGCTTACGACGACCGTCCGACCGCCTCCATTCCGGTTGTCCAGGACAATGTCAACGAAGAGTCCGAGGTATCCGCTGAATCGGATGACGTCGACGGTGAACAGCTTGCTGAGGCTGAAGCCGCTCAGGAAACCGCTAGCTTCGAGGCTGCCGACGCTGACGCCGATACCGGTGCCGCTTCCAAGGCGGCAGTGGCAGCCGCTGTTGCTCCTGAAGTTGCACAGGCGGAAGACGCACAGGCCGATATTGAGCAGGCCGAGGACGCCCCCGCTGAGGCTGCACAGGTCGAGACCACACCGACCCAGGCCGCAGCTGACGAGAAGCAGGCGGAGCCCCGGGACGTCGTTAAGCGTGAAGAATCCAAGAGCTCCAAGGGCAAGGCCGTCGCGCGCGATGGCTACGCTGAGGACAATTCCCTCTCGGTGCCGTTGCTGCTAATCCAGGTTTTCGTGGGTCTGATTGCTGGTGCATTGGTGTTCCTGGGCTTCACCATGGCCTGGTCGTCGCTGCCAAAGATCGTGGTTGTCATCATGGCTCTCGTGGTCGCTGGTGGCTTCGCGGGAATGGCGAACTACCTGCGCCGTGAGAAGGACAAACTGACACCGATTCTCGCGGGACTTGTCGGTTTGGCGCTGACATTTGGCCCCTGGATTCTCTTCCAGTTGTAGTGGGGTCAACAGAATAATCATCACCTGATGCAGGGGTCGGAAGCGTAGTTTTCCGGTCCCTGCATTCGCATGTGTGGGCCAGTTTTGGCACACTTAGCGTCCATGACAAGAATTGCTGTAATTGGTGGCGGAAAGATTGGTAGCGCACTCGTCGGTGGTCTCATCGACGGTGGTGTCTCGCCTTCCTCGATTTATGTGGTGGGGCGCACCAAGGAGAGCCTGGCCGGTCTGAAGGAGACCTACGGCATTGTCGATGCCGACGACCCAGTAGGGGCCGTCGACGGTGCCGACGTGGTGTTCTTGTGCGTAAAACCGTACTTGATTATCGACATGCTCGAGCAGATTGCCGACGTGCTCGATGACTCTGAGGTCGACACCATTGTGGTGTCGATGGCGGCTGGCATCACGCTGGACAAGATGGAAAGCGTCTGTGCTGTCGGTACTCCGGTGATCCGCGTCATGCCGAATACCCCGATGCTGGTGGGCAAGGGGGTCTGTGCAGTCGCGCCGGGCCGCTTTGTCACGGAGAGCCAGACCGACGAGGTTGTCGAACTGTTGAAGAAGGTCGGCAGCGTTGAGGTTGTCGATGAGTCGCTGATGTCTGCAGTCACTGCAGTCTCGGGCTCCGGTCCGGCTTACTTCTTCCAGTTCGTCGAGGCGATGACCGACGCGGGTGTGAACCTGGGGCTCAAGCGTGATCAGGCTAAGCGTCTGGCGTCGGCTACGGCTGCTGGTGCGGCTGAGATGATGATGCAGGAAGGTGCGGACCCGACTGCGCTGCGTGCCGATGTCACTTCGCCGGGCGGTACAACAGCTGCGGCCACCCGAGTTTTCGAGGAAGAGGGCATTCGTCGCGCGGTGCATCGTGCGCTGCAGGCTTGCTATGACAAGGCCAACGAGATGGGTAAATAAGTATGTCGCCGCGTGGAAGCGGGTGTACAAGTAACCCCAATATTTGGGGCATTGGAGATGGTCAGTGGCAGTAGCTAATCCGATACGCAGGGACGATGGGTTAGTCACAACTGTCACACCATTCGCCAATGCCCCTATTTTTTATCAAAAATCGCACCGGCACCTTGCCTACCGGTAGGATATGAAAAGCACGTGCGTGTCACGATTTTCTGCAGGAGGGGAAGCCTGCAGCGCGTCGCGTGCGCTGAAGGGAATATTTACTAATGCAGAATGCAGATAAAGGCACCTTTCTGACCGTTGCGGAAGTTGCTGACATCATGCGCGTATCTAAGATGACCGTCTACCGCCTGGTTCACGCTGGCGAGCTGCCGGCAGTGCGCGTTGGCCGTTCTTTCCGCGTCCATGAGTCCGCAGTCAAGGAATACCTGGACTCCTCCTTCTACAACGCGGGTTAATTTTTTCTGCCTTTAAGCGGGGCTGTTTGACCTGAACGCATATGTCCCCGCTATGATTAATCCGATTAGTACATGGTGCTGTGCTGCGCCCCTGTTTCCTATCGTCTTCAAGTCATGAAGTATCTAGCTGTGAAGGCGGAAGGAAAAAGGGCGTGACATCTCGGCGGTTGTAAGGCCGCATTGAGTACGCCGCCATTGTGCAAGAAAAGAAATTTCCGTCAACGAATAGCGAGGTCGAGCCGATGGGTTCCGTCATTAAGAAGCGTCGCAAGCGCATGTCGAAGAAGAAGCACCGCAAGATGCTTCGCCGTACCCGCGTGCAGCGTCGTAAGCTCGGCAAGTAAGCCAGTATTCCTGCCGTTATCGCAGGAGCGCGCGTGCTGCGTCGCGTACACGTTTAAAAGCAGAACCCGCCCGGTCTCGTTGAGATAGGGCGGGTTTTGTCGTTGGGGGCTAATCACGGGCTGCCGATTACGGGCTGCAAATGTGAAACTGTAGGAGTTTATGACACTTTCATGCCACTTTTCGAGCCATTTTAGTCATAAACGCAGTCACTAACTCTCGAGTGCGCCTAGCAGCGTTTAACTTTCCTTATTCGCGTCCCACAGTCGCTTGCCGACGAGTCCCGCGCCCCCGACAGCTCCTGCCAGCAGTGCTCCGATCGAGAGCCACCGCATCGTGGCGAAGGTTGCGGAGCGGAAGTGACGGTAGTCGTAGACAGTCCACCGCATCTTCTGGGCGTAATTCCGCAATTTGCGGTCCGGGTTGATGGCTACGGCGGTGCCTACCATGGACAGCATGGGGATATCGTTGGCGGAATCTGAGTATGCCGTGCAGCGAGACATGTCCAACCCGGAAGAGGCCGCCAGAGCTGCCACCGCGTGCTTCTTGCCCGGGCCGTGGAGAATATCGCCTACCAGGCGGCCAGTGAACTTGCCATCTTTGACCTCGGCGACCGTGCCAAGGGCGCCGGTCAGTCCGATGTGCTTAGCGATAACCTGGGCCAGCTGCACCGGGGTGGCGGTGACCAGCCAGACCTCTTGGCCAGCCTGGATATGTAGTTCCGCCAGATCGCGGGTGCCTTGGTAAACGCGGTCGCTGATCTTTTCTTCAAAGATTTCTTCGCCGAGTTTGACCATTTCATTCACATCGTGGCCGGCGAAAAACTCCAATGCCTGTTCACGAGCCTTAGCTACGTCGGCAGCGTTTTCCGCGCCTGAGATTCGGAACTTCAGCTGCTTCCAAATCATGCCGGCCAAATCGCGCTTCTTGATGAAGCCGCGCTCGACCAAACCCATGGCAAAGAGGAAGATTGATGCGCCCTGGACAAGCGTGTTGTCCACATCGAAGAAAGCGGCTGCGCCTTGATCGCGTTCGACACCTGGAATGGGCTGCGAGAGCACACGTGCACCGCCAGCGGCATCTTCGGCACCCGCTACACTGCGAAATCCCGTAGCCAGTTCTTCGCCGCCGACGTCGTAGACTTCGCCGAGAGCTTCCAGTGCATTTGCAGCCGCTGCAGCACCAGCTTCCTCCTGTGCTTCGTCATTGAGCGGAGCGAGAACTACCTGCTCGAGGAAGTTGCGGACGTTACCCTGCGAGGACGCAAGGTCACCCAGCATGTCGATGGGGAAGGGGGAGCGGTTGTCGGCACTGAACTCACTCACGGCACGAAAATCTCTTTCCACGGTGTATGCAACCGACATCCGTTATCGGAAGCTCTTGTTGAATATTATCCGCTCTTTAGGCAAAGCTGCGCGCTGAGATTCAAGGAGCGGATAAGGGCAAGGATAAGAAGAGTCACTTTTGCAGGGGAAGTGTGGGGAGGGGGACGTCGTAAAGCGAAACAGTCGACCTTTAGACTGGCCGTTATGGTGACTGTGACGGTGATGAGTAGGAAGACGTGCGGTTCGTGCGCCCGAGTGATTGCGCAGATTGAGCCGCTAGTTCGGGACCAAAATGCGCAGTTCCAGGTGGAAGACGTCGATACCGATCCGAACTTGGCCATGGAATTTGGCGATCGCGTGCCGGTGATTTTGGTCAATGATGAGGAAATCGCTTGCTGGGAAATCGATGATGATGAACTCCTGGAAGCGATAGCGGAGGCCGAATAAGTTCGGGAGACAACTCTGCCAAACTGCTAGGAGCTGCGGAGACATGGCAGAATGTGGAGTAGCGGCAAAGAAGCAGGGGAGTGCTGCGAACATCGAGGTAGAGACTAAGTAAAGTATGCCTTTGTTGTGACGAGATGGCAGAGTTGTCTAGCGTTAACAGTCATAGCTGTGTGAAAAAGCCCGTAGCGGGGCCTGTGAAGGAGCAATAGAGCGGTGATTGAGCGGTGAGTGTGCTTCTCGTCGGAATGTCGTACCGGTCTGCACCGGTGACCCTTCTTGAAAAGGTCTCCGTCGGTGAAACTGAGCGAGAGGCCATTTTGGCTCGGCTGGTCGCGGATGAAGCGATCAGCGAAGCGATGCTGTTGTCGACCTGTAACCGCGTTGAGTACTACGTGGTGGCCAACGGCTTCCACTCTGGGCTATCGGCCGTGGTCCGTGAAATTGTCGGTCGTACTGGGCTCGAACTCGATGAACTGACACCGCACCTCTATGTGCGGTACGCACAGGCCGCAGCGGAGCATGCCTTCTCGGTGTGTGCTGGTCTTGACTCGATGGTGCTGGGGGAACAGCAGATTATCGGTCAGCTTCGCAATGCTTACCAGGAAGCGGACGAAGCCGGCACCGTCGGCCGCATGCTGCATGACTTGGCGCAGAAGGCGCTGCACACAGGTAAGCGAGTCCACAGCGAAACGCTGATTGATAACGCGGGCGCATCGATGGTCTCCGTGGCCATCGACGAGGCGATTGCTGCGCTGCATCCTGGGTTCAACTCTGGTGTTGACGTCGCTGAGGGTGCCGATATTCTGGCCGGACGTTCGGCCCTTATCCTCGGCGCCGGTGCGATGAGTTCGCTGGCCGCCAGTTACCTGGGGCGCTGCGGCATTGATCGTCTGATTATTGCCAACCGCACCGTTGACCGGGCGCAGAACCTGGCTAACCACTCGATCGAAGCGGGCATCCCCGCTACTGCTATTGCGTTGCATGATTTCGCTGATGTCCTCGATGATGTGGACATTCTCGTCAGTGCCACCGGAGCCATGACTCCAGTGGTCTCAGCTGCAGATGTTGTCAACCACGGCCCGCTCGCCATCGTCGATTTGTCTATGCCTCGCGACGTCGCGGAGGATGTCTCCGGGCTTGAGGGGATCGCACTCTTCAACATCGAATTGCTGCAGATGACTCGCACGGAGGTTCCGGGTCGTGATGATGAGGCTGCAGCGCGCGACATTGTGGCCGAAGAGTTGGAGTCCTACCTCACGGCGCAGCGCGCAAGCGAGGTAGCACCGACTGTTCGCGCTCTGCGTGAGCGCGCGGCGGATGTGGCGGCGGCTGAGCTCGCTCGCCTGGAGGCGAAGACACCGGGTCTTACTCAAAAGGAACGTCGCGAGGTCGAGTCCACGGTTCGCCGCGTCGTCGATAAGCTCTTGCACGCGCCAACGGTGCAGGTCAAGAAGCTTTCTAGCCAGCAGGGCGGTGGCAACTACGCGCTTGCCCTGCAGAAGCTCTTCGACCTGCCCCTATCCACCCCCTCTGGCCTGTATGCTGACACCGATATCCCCGCAGATCTCATGGTAGAGGGCCGAATTGGGCGGATGCAGGGATTTGAGCAGTATGGTCTTGACAGTAGTGCCATCATTGAAGGCGTTGCTGAAACCACCAAAAATTAACACCCGGAGGGAAACATGCCTGACCCAGCGACTATTCGTATCGGTACCAGGGGCTCGGAACTGGCTACGACACAGGCCGGTCACGTCCGTGATGCACTGATTGAGCTGGGACAGCCTGCAGAGCTGGTGATTGTAAAGACCGCCGGTGACCATAACCGCCACGACCCGGTGGAAAAGATTGGCATCGGTGTCTTCACCCAGGCGCTGCGTCATGCACTCCGCGAGGGGGTGTGCGACATTATCGTGCACTCGTTTAAGGACCTGCCGACCCTGCCGGAAGACGACATGATGGTCGCAGCCGTGCCGGAGCGCGTCGATCCGCGAGAAGCGCTGATTTCCCGTGATGCTACGCCGCTGATGGACCTGCCTGAGGGTGCTCGTGTGGGTACCTCCGCGCCGCGTCGTGTCTCTCAGCTGCGTGCGCTGCGCTCCGATCTGGAACTTGTACCACTGCGTGGAAACATCGAAACCCGCATGGGGCGTGTCTCTGAGGACTTGGACGCTGTCATTCTGGCTCGCGCCGGACTGGAGCGCACGGGTCGCCTCGGAGAGATTGCGGAATCCCTGGACGTGGACGTCCTCATGCCGGCCCCGGCTCAGGGCGCCCTGGCGCTGGAGTGCCGCACTGCTGACCGCGAAATTGTGGATATTCTGCGCAAGATTGACCACCCGGTGTCCCATGCCCGCGCTGTCGCTGAGCGCGCGGTACTCAATGAGCTGGAAGCGGGCTGCACCGCTCCGGTCGCGGCCTACTCAACCGTGAGCGACAGTGGTGAACTCACCCTGCAGGCGGGGGTGTTCGCACTCGACGGTTCGCGTCAGTTGCTCGAGACCGCTACCGCAAACGTGGATAAGGCCGATGAGCTTGGCCGGAAGGTTGCGGCGGCCCTGCTCGAACGGGGTGCTCATGAGGTAATGGGCGATACCCTGCGGGAATCTCAAAAGTAGCCGGTTAGTTAATTTGGCTCAAACCCTTTATGCTAATAGGCCTGTATGCATGCCGTTGGGATAAGGGTTTCCTTCGTGTGCTCGCATGTGAGATTCAGGTGTCCACCTGCCACTCACATGCGTTGGCGCATGTCCGCTTTCTTCCTTCAAGACTCATCGGCACGAAAAGTGAACAACCAATAGAAAAGAAATCACTCCGCAACGATGAACACCTCCCTCCCCTCAGCAACGGGACGCATCCTGTTCGTCGGCGCTGGTCCTGGAAATCCCGACCTGCTGACGCTTCGCGCCCGTGAGATTCTCGCAGACACCGCTATCGCCTACGTCGACGCCGATGTCATGCCGGGGGTTCGAGAGCTCGTCGCAACCGATGTGCCTGTTCCTCCCGAGCTGCTGAAGGAAGCCGAGGAAGAGTACGAGCGCATGTGCGCCGCAGCCAAGGCCAAGGGATCTCGTCGTAAGCCGCCGCGTCCGGCACCACCGACCGCCGCAGATCTGCGCACGCCTATCGACGATCCCAAGAAGATGGCCAACCTGCTGGTCGAAGAAGCCGCTAAAGGCAATGACGTGGTGCGTTTGGTGGCAGGCAATCCGCTGACCAACGATTCGCTGCTGGCCGAAATCAACGAGGTCTCGCACGCCGATGTTGAGTTCCAGATTGTCCCTGGCATGTCCGTGCCCTCCACCGTCCCGGCATTTGCCGGTATCGCGTTGGGCTCGACGTACACGGAGACCGATCTCGGTCGCGCCGATGTGGACTGGGACGAGCTGGCCCAGGCACCACAGCCGCTGGTACTGCAGGCCGTGCAGGACGACCTGTCCGCCATTGCAACTGAGCTCGGCGAACGCGGCCTGCCGTCGTCGTTGCCGGTGTCGGTGACTGTCAACGGTACGACTCGTCTGCAGCGCACCTACGACGTCACGCTGGGCACCTTGGCGCAGCTCTCGGGTGACCTGGCCGGTCCGCTGGTGGTCACGCTTGGCAAGGGTGTGGACAATCGTTCGAAGTACTCATGGTGGGAAAACCGCGCTCTCTACGGATGGAAGGTGCTGGTCCCACGTGCCAAGGCGCAGGCAGGGCCGATGAGTGCCCGTCTCGTTGCGCACGGCGCCATCCCGATTGAGGTCCCGACCATCTCAATCGAGCCACCGCGCAGCCCGGCGCAGATGGAACGCGCCATCAAGGGGCTTGTCGACGGCCGTTACCAGTGGGTTGTCTTCACTTCCGTCAACGCCGTCACCGCAGTGTGGGAGAAGTTCCAGGAATTCGGCTTGGACGCGCGCTCCTTCGCCGGGGTCCGCATCGCAGCAGTCGGCCATCGCACCGCCGCTGCCATCCGCGATCTCGGCATCACTCCGGAGCTGCTTCCGGATGACACTCGTCAAAATGCCGCGGGCATTGTCGACGTGTTCCCGGAGTACATCGAGGATCTCGATCCGGTCAACCGCGTGCTGCTGCCGCGCGCCGATATCGGCACCGATGTGCTTGTCGACGGTCTGATTGACCTGGGCTGGGAAGTTGATGATGTGGTCGCTTACCGTACCGTGCGGGCAGCGCCACCGAGTGCGGATATCCGCGACATGATTAAGTCCGGTGGCTTCGACGCAGTGTGCTTTACCTCGGGGTCGACGGTGAAGAACCTGGTCGGCATCGCGGGTAAGCCGCATGCTCGCACCATCATTGCCTGCATCGGGCCGATGGCCGCAGCCACGGCTCGCGAGTACGGCCTGCGGGTAGATGTCGTGCCGGAGCGCGCAAGCATCCCGGAGCTGGTGGATGCGCTGGCAGAGCATGTTGCGCAACTGCGGGCGGCAGGGCAGCTGCCACCACCGCGCAAGAAGCGTCGTCGTTCGCGTAAAACCAAGGACTGAGCAGGGGCGTACCGGAGCGAGTTCGCGTTTTGATTAAGGTTGTCTTTATGACTACATCTGGAGCTTCTGAATCATCCCGCGAAATCGATCTCGAACAGTTTGGATTTCCTCTCCCGATTCGTCGCCCACGCAGGCTGCGCACCAACCCGGTGATGCGTGCGATGACGGCGGAGACGACACTGACTCCGAAGAATCTCATCCTGCCCATGTTTGTTGCAGATGGTATTGATGAGCCGAAGCCAATCAGCTCCCTGCCCGGGGTAGTGCAGCATACCGAGGACTCCCTGGTAGAAGCTGTGCGCGAGGCTGTTGAGGCAGGTATCTCGGCAGTTGACCTCTTCGGTGTCCCGCTGGATGCGGACAAGGACGGCGAGGGCTCTGAGTCCTGGAATCCGGAGGGCGTACTCAACCGTGCCCTGCGTCGTCTCCGCGACGAGTTCGGGAATGACATTTTGATCATGGCCGACACCTGCCTGGATGAGTTCACTGACCACGGCCACTGTGGTGTACTGGGCACGGATCGCTTCGGCAACACGGTCGTTGAGAATGACCGCACGCTGATTAACTACGTCAAGATGGCCGTTGCGCAGGCCGACGCCGGTGCCCATATCGTGTCCCCTTCGGGCATGATGGACGGCCAGATTGCCGCAATTCGCGAAGGCCTGGATGCCGCTGGCCATGAGGATGTCTCCATCATGGCGTACTCGGCAAAGTACGCCTCCGCCTTCTACGGTCCATTCCGTGAAGCTGTGGGCAGCTCGCTGCAGGGCGATCGCCGTACCTACCAGCAGGATCCTGCAAACCGTCGTGAGTCCCTGCTTGAAGTGCAGCTCGACGTTGACGAAGGCGCGGACATGGTGATGGTCAAGCCGGCCATGAGCTACCTGGACATTCTGCGCGAGGTCGCAGATATGTCGCCGGTGCCGGTTGCCGCCTACCAGGTCTCTGGTGAGTACGCGATGATTCACGCCGCTGCCGCCAACGGGTGGATTGACCTGGATGCTGCGATGATGGAAGCAGTGCTGAGCATTCGCCGTGCTGGTGCGGAGCAGATTTTGACGTACGCAGCGGTGGACTTGGCGAAGAAGCTGCGTGCCCAGTTCTAATCCGCTGGGGTGAACGTGCAGTAGTAAATATCGAGAAGTGGACGGATGACTAAAGAAGAGAAGAAGCCCGCAATTCCCGAGCAGGTCGAGGGAGCTAGGCAGGCGTGGCGGGTTACGGCCGTGTTGCAGCTGCTCGTCGCTGCGGTAGCTACGGTGACCTACTGGTTGCATCCGGAAATGCTGATGAGCCCCTCAACCGCTAAGGAGAATTTCCCGGGTTTCAGCGAGGGCCAGATTGATGCCGCCATGAAGGCGACTATCGTTATCGCGTTCTTTTTCGCAGTGGGGCTTTGCATCGCGTTCTTCGCAATCATCGAGCGAATGCGCAAGGGGAGTGAAGGTGCTCGCACCGTGCTGGTTATCGGCTCGCTTTACCTGGCTCTGTCAGCGCTGATGTCCTTCTTCTCTTCTACGGCTTCCGAATCGGGAGTGCCGGCATCCCTCGTTCTTATCAGCGGAATTGTGCGAATCGCCTCTGCCACTGCCGCGGTAGCTGGCCTGGTGCTGGCCGCTTCGAAGGAGTCCAAGGACTACTTCGATCATCAGCGCCCATCGAAACCGTGGACTCCGTCCGCCACGGAATCGCATCTGCCGAGAACGTCGAAGCATGGCGCTGATCCCCAGCAGCAACAGCAGCTGGACCAGTCACAGCCCCAGCAGCCCAAGCAGCCTGAGGAGTCCAAGCGATGATGTCCCTGCCGAGTCGGCCCTGGCAGTGGGTGCTCTTCGTCGCGCTCATCGCCCAGATTGTCCTGAGCTTGATACTGGTCACCGGCGACTACTCGCAGGCTCCCGCCGCCGTTGGCCGCGATATCTACATCGTCGCCGGTGTGACGCTGGTCTGCTCGCTTATTGGTAGCGGCTGCTTGCCGACGGCCACTGAGTTCAAACTCTCCCGGAACTGCCTGCTCATCATGGTGATTATCACGGCTCTCGCCATGTTCTTTGCCGTTATGGCCGGCGCGCTGACTGTATGGGTTATCGTGCCCAGCCTGGCAATGGCGTGTGGACTACTGTTGCTCTATCGTGAATTAGCGCTCACGCGCGCCAACCAGCCACAGGATTAGACGGAAAGTTTCAAAGGCCATGAGTGACACCGGTGAGTTTGATTTCTCTCTGGACAATCGCGTTGAACAAGCGATTGTGGATGCCAAGGTCGCTGCTCGTAAGGCATTGCCACGAAGCCGTCAGGACATCGACGAAGAAAGTGCCCATCAGCGACTTGCACACCGCAGAGGCCAGTCCAACACAGCTTTCGCACTCATCCTGGAAAACTTGGAAAACGCCGAGAGCGCTGAGCGTGCTGAGCATGTTTTGGAATCCTTTCCAGATGTGACGGCCTCTGTGGTCTACAAGCCCGGACGCGCGTGGATTACCGCGCCCGATACCATCGATCCGAATCAGTTCATCGAAGCTCTCCGCGAAATTGGGGTCGAGTCGTACCTCACGCGCAGCACGCTTCGGCGTCGTGCAACTCGGCTGGATGTGTCACAACATCGCCGTCCCGCTGTTCCGGCTGCCGCTCAACAGAATGAGGAGGAGCGCATTCGCCGTCGTGAAGCGGCCTTGCGCCGAAGCGGCGGTGGCGCGGAAGTACTGTTCACGGCGCGTGAACTGGTGACCAAGCAACGCTTTTGGGGAAGCCTGTTCCTATCGATTCCGGTGCTGGTGACGTCGTTGAACGTCAACTGGCAGTTCCCGGGTTGGCAGTGGATGTGTCTTGTGCTGACCACGATTGTGGTGTGGTGGGGTGGTTGGCCGTTCCACCGGGCAATGGCGGCGTCCCTGCGTCGGCGGATGTCGGCGCTGGATGGGGCGAGCTCCATTGCCATCCTGCTGGCGTGGCTGTGGTCGCTAGCGCAGCTTATCTTTGGTCCCGCGGGACAGATTGGATATACCACTGCGCCCACGTGGTTTGCTTTCAACTACCGGGAAAGCGCCTCGGCAGAGGTGTTTTTCGACGTTGCCTGCGGTCTGACCGTGCTGTTGCTAACAGGTCGCATGTTTACGCGCTACAACAAGGTGCGTACTGGACAAATCTTGCGCAACCTGCGCATTCCAGCTGAGCGAAACGTGACAGTCGTGCGCAAGAGCGCTAAATCCGCGGAGCCGAAACGGGTGGAGGTGACGGTCGCGGAGCTCAATATCGGTGATGACATCGTGGTTCCACCGCACTCGGTGATTCCAGTTGACGGCTCAGTCATCGGTGGTGCGTCCATGATGGATGCGCAGCTACTCGGTATCGGCGTTGAACCGCAGAAGGTCAAGGTCAATTCCAAGGTTTGGGCCGGTGCAATCAACCTGGATTCGGAGCTCAAGGTGCGCGTGGAACGCACCGGTTTCAAGACCCGGGCGTCATCGATAGCGCGCTGGCTTCGTCAAGCGGTTCGAGAAGAAACGGTGATGCACCAGACCGCAGTGCACTCGGCATCAGAGCTGGTGCCATGGACGCTGTCGTTGGCGGGCGTGGCTTTTTGCGGCTGGTGGCTGGCTACGGGCACGATGAGCGGTGCCCTCGCGGTAGCGCTGGCTATGCTCTCGGGCATCGCGCCGGTGGCATTGGCAATGTCTACGTCGACCGTGCAGCGCATCGGGATTCTGGCCGGTGCTAGTAACGGAATCTTGATTCGTGGCAATGAGACTTTCCGAAAGCTGGCCGCTGCCGATGTGGTGATTTTTAACCGAGTTGGAACGCTGACCGAGGGTGACACCCACGTGCTCGGTGTCGCCGCTGAGCGCAATGAAAATCCGGATCTGGTTCTGCGTGTGGCGGGCGCTCTCATGATGGAGAGCAACCACCCGGCATCGGCGGCCATCGTACGCGCGTGCCGTGCATCCCGCGACGCCGGTTCCGGCGGTGGCGAGGTGCCGCACTGGATTGAGACCGTACACGTCGCAATTGCGGAAGATGGTGCGTTCGTTGGCCAGGTAGAGATTCCGGTGAAGGACTCCGACGACAAGTTAGAGATGCGCTTTGTTGAGGGGCGTGTTTGGCGTCCGCGTGATCTCACTGCACTCAGCGAGAAAATGGCTGTGGCTGCGCTCAGTGGCGGTACTCCGATGGTGGTGTCGTGGCGTGGCAAGGTCCGTGGTGTCATCACCATTGGTGAGGACATTAAGCCCGATGCGGTCGAGAGCATTGACCAGCTTGAGGATATGGGCGTGGACACCATGATGATCACGCGAGATCCGTATCCAGTAGCCCGTCGTTTTGCTGACCGGCTGAATATCTCACGAGTATTCGCGGGCATCATTGCCTCCCGCAAGGCCATTGCGGTGCGTTCGGTACACAGTGACGGCGAGACTGTCGTGATGGTTGGCGACAAGGACATCCGGGACTCTCTGCGTGCCGCTGACGTGGGTGTTTTGATGGACAACACCGAAGGCAATCAGAATCTTGATGTTGATTACGCCGATGTCGTGGCACTGCGTAACAACGTGTTGTCGATTCCGGAGGCCATTGAAATCGCACGTGCTGTGGTGCGGATGATGGACTCCAACATCTACTTTGCGTGGTTCTACAACGTTGCGGTCATCCTGCTGGGTATGACCGGTATGATTCACCCGCTGCTGGCATCGCTTTTGATGATTTTCTCCAGCTTGTGGATCGACTGGCGATCCCGTCGAGTGTCCTCTCGCCGCAAGCATCTATTCAGGGTGAAGCTGGGACGTTGGTAGGGCAGGGTAGCCCTTCATCCGAGTGGCCGTCTACGATGGTCACCGTGACTCAAGACATTAATGCTCCTCATGTCCCAGAAAACGTTGAGCTCACCGATCGTTCGGCAGAGTTCTTTACGCAGGCTCAGGCAGTGACGCCGGGTGGCGTGAACTCGCCGGTCCGCGCCTTCGGTTCCGTCGGTGGCACCCCACGTTTCATTGACCACGCCGCGGGCTCTCGTCTCGTGGATGTTGATGGCAACGAATATGTGGACTTGGTCTGCTCGTGGGGTCCAATGATTCTGGGCCACGCGCACCCGGCAGTGGTGGAGGCCGTTCAGAGCGCCGCCACTCGCGGTTTGTCTTTCGGCGCTCCGACGACGGCTGAGACCGACCTGGCTCGTCACATCGTTGAACGCACGTCGGTAGATGAGGTGCGTCTGGTCAACTCTGGCACTGAGGCCACCATGTCCGCAGTGCGCCTGGCTCGCGGTTTCACTGGCCGTTCCAAGATCATCAAGTTCGCCGGCTGCTACCACGGTCACGTGGACGCGCTGCTGGCATCGGCCGGTTCCGGTGTCGCTACTTTTGGTCTGCCGGATTCGCCGGGTGTCACCGGTGCATCGGCTGCCGACACCATTGTTGTTCCTTATAACGACATTGAGGCCGTCAAGGCCGCATTCGCTGAGAACCCGGGCGAGATTGCCTGTGTCATCACTGAGGCGGCAGCGGGCAACATGGGTACCGTCGCACCGCAGGACAACTTCAACGCGAAGTTGAAGGAAGTCTGCCATGCAGACGGCGCACTGCTGATTCTCGATGAGGTCATGACTGGCTTCCGCGCTTCCTACAACGGCTGGTACGGCATTGATGGTGTGGCCGGTGACCTGACCACCTTCGGCAAGGTCGTCTCCGGTGGTCTGCCAGCAGCTGCCTTTGGTGGTCGCCGCGACGTCATGGAGTACTTGGCTCCGAACGGTCCGGTGTACCAGGCAGGCACACTCTCCGGTAACCCGGTCGCTATGGCAGCTGGCCTGGCCAACCTGGAAAATGCCACGAAGGATGTCTATGACACCGTCACAGCCAACGCAGATCGCCTGGCCACGATTCTGTCCGACGCCCTGACCAAGCAGGGCGTGGCCCACCACATTCAGCGTGCGGGCACGATGCTCTCGCCACGCTTCGCCGAGGGCGAGGGCCATAACTTTGAGCAGATGCAGGCAGCGGATACTTTCCGCTACCCGGCTTTCTTCCACGCCCTACTGGCCAATGGTGTCTACCCGCCGGCTTCTTGCTACGAGACCTGGTTCGTCTCCGCTGCGCTGACCGACGCCGACTTCGAGATTATCGAGCGTGCAGCAGCCCGCGCGGCCGAGGCGGCGGCAGCCGCCAAGCCGGAGTAGGTGACACGTGTCGAACAAGACCAATTCGCAGGCCGAGCAGCAGGAATCGCAGCCGACACAGCCGGAAAACCAGGCGTCTAAGCGTGCAACAAAGCACGCCAAGACCACGGTCGTACATCTCGTCCGCCACGGCGAGGTTTATAACCCGGATAAGATTCTCTACGGTCGCCTGCCCGGCTGGCACTTGTCTGAGCGCGGTCAGCGCCAGGCAGCAGCCACGGCCTCGTCCTTCGAAGGCCACGACATCCGCTACTTCGCCTGCTCTCCGCTGCAGCGCACGCAGGAAACCTCACGGCCCTTCACCGAGGTAATCGGCATGAAGCCGACCCTGGATGAAGATTTGCTGGAGGCTGGCAACTCCTTTGAGGGTTTGCACATCAAGGGCATTGACTCCGCACTGTGGAATCCGAAGTACTGGCCACGGCTGCGTCGTCCGAGCGTGCCCAGCTGGGGCGAGCCCTACGAGGAGATCGCGGACCGTATGTTCCACGCCATCGAGCGAGCCCGCGAGGCCGCCGAGGGAGGGGAAGCGGTGCTGGTGACGCACCAGCTGTGCATCATTGCAGCTCAGCGTCGTGCGCGGTACTTGAAGCTCGCCCACAACCCGGCAACTAGGCAGTGCGATCTGGCGAGCGTGACCTCTTTGATCTTCGTCGGAGACACCATTGTCGACGTGCGCTACAGTGAACCGGCCGGTCACCTGTAAGGTGAATAAATAGTCTTGTTGAAGTTTCACTGACCCCGGAAGGTGGCACCCCAAGTGGCCAAGGTCTCATCGTCCCGAATTGCAGCAACGCTAGCGGCAGCAACTCTGTCTCTGTCGCTCGTAGCATGTAACCCCGGAGATTCAGTGGGACACGATGCCGTTGCCGTCGGCGGTCAGTTCGAGTTTGTTTCTCCAGGGGGTCAGCAGATCATTGACTACGCACCGGAGGAGCGCAAACCGGTCGGCAAGGTGTTCGGTCCTTCTCTAGAGGACGACGACAAGAAAATCTCCCTCGATGACTTCAAGGACCAGATTGTGGTTCTGAACGCCTGGGGCCAGTGGTGCGCACCGTGCCGCTCCGAGTCGGATGACCTGCAGTACGTCCAAGAACAGATGGAAGAGGAAGGCATCGGCACTGTCCTCGGCATTAACGTCCGCGACAATGTCCGCCAAGCTCCCATCGACTTTGTGAAGGACAACGGCATCACCTACCCGTCCATCTACGATCCGGCTTTCGTCAACGCCGGTGCGCTCGGTGGTATCCCGGCGTCGGTGATTCCGACGACCATCATCCTGGACAAGCAGCACCGCCCGGCGAAGGTCTTCCTCCGCGAGGTCGATCACACCATGCTGATGAAGGCTGTCAATGAAGTGAAGGCGGAGGGCTAGGCCCCGGCATGTCAACTCTTGCCATGGACACGATCTTTTCTGCCGATGGCATCGGCCAACAGTTCGCCGACGCTGCCACCGGCGGTCCCATTGTGTTGGGGCTGCTCGCCGCTGCACTGGCCGGTCTCGTCTCCTTCGCCAGCCCGTGCGTTATTCCGCTTGTGCCCGGTTATGTCTCCTATCTCACTGGTATTTCCGGAGCATCGGGGGCGCAGGGCAATGGCGTGACGACGGGAGTTGCGGACGCAACCTCCGTCGATAAGCATGACGGCGATGGAGGCCGTGGCCAGCGTTCCTCAACAGCCCGCGTCGGCCTGGCTGCGTTGCTGTTCGTGTTGGGCTTTACTGTCATTTTCGTGCTGGGTTCGGCCTCTATTTTCGGGCTCGTGTCCACGTTGCGTTTGCAGGCGCGCACGCTGACGATTGTCGGTGGCGTGGTGACCATCGTGATGGGGCTTGCCTTCATGGGTATGGTGCCAGCGCTGCAGAAGGACACCCGCATGGCGCCGAAGCGCTGGACCACGTGGCTGGGAGCGCCACTGCTTGGCGCGGTGTTCGCGCTGGGGTGGACGCCGTGTCTGGGGCCGACGCTGACTGCAATTATTTCGGTGTCCGCAGGTACACAGGGAATGACCGCGGCCAGGGGAGTGGCGCTGATTATCGCTTACTGCCTGGGGCTGGGGCTGCCGTTCATCTTGGTGGCGCTGGGGTCGGCACGCGCGATGCGCGGAGTGGAATTCCTGCGTAAGCACTCGCGAACTATTCAGCTCATCGGTGGTGTGGCGCTGGTGCTGGTCGGAATTGCCCTGGTCACGGGACTGTGGGATGTTTTTGTTGCCTGGGTTCAGGCCGCTTTTATTACTGATACGGTAACGCCAATTTAGTGAAAGATTTTTCGATGTCGGTGAATTGGAATAAGGTACGACAGCCCTTCCAGCAGGTCTGGAACTGGTTGACTAGCATGCGCACAGCGCTGATTCTGCTGTTCATCCTCGCTTTCGCAGCGGTTCCGGGCGCCCTGTTGCCACAGCGCTCGCTGAATAAGGACAAGGTCGACCAGTATCTTGCCGCCAACGGCAAGACCGCCGAGATCATGGATAAGCTGCAGCTTTTCGATGTCTTCTCGTCCGTCTGGTTCGTCGCCATCGTGGCCTTGCTGCTGATTTCCCTGGTCGGCTGCATTATTCCGCGCACCATCGACCACTACAAGGCCATGAAGACACCACCGGCCAAGGCGCCGAAACGGTTAGCGCGTCTTCCGCTTCACGACGAAGCCGTGGTCGATGCCTCTGCGGATGAAGTTTCTAAGCGGGTGCGTGAGCGCCTGAACAAGTGGGCGTTGACCGAGACTCCAGCAGATGAAGATCGCGCTGGGGCACGATCCTTTTCCGCGGAGAAGGGATACCTGCGTGAGTTTGGCAACCTGGTGTTCCACCTGGGCATTGCGCTGCTGATTATCATCGTCGGTTGGGGTCGCATGACCTATTACGAAGGTCAGGTCATTTTGCTGACCAACACCGGCACCGAGATATCTGACGACAACGTCAACAGCGCGGTGGGCGTTCCGTTCTGTAATACTGCTGCGGCGAACTTTGACTCGCTGCGCGCTGGCAACACCTTTGACGGTACGACGCTGAACCCATTCTGTATTCAGGTCGATGACTTCTTCGCCGACTACCTGCCGAATGGCCAGGCCAAGATGTTTACCTCTCATATCCGTTATGCGGAAGAGGAGGACATGCGCAAGCCTGTCGATGAATGGGAAAAGGCCACGCTGCAGGTCAATCACCCACTGCGCATTGCGGGTGACCGCGTGTACCTGCAGGGCCACGGCTTTGCCCCGGCGTTCAAGGTGACCTGGCCGAATGGTGAGTCGCGTACTTCGATTGTTCAGTTCCGCCCAGATGATTTGACGTACTTCCTGTCTTCGGGTGCTCTGCGTTTTGACCCGCCTGCAGGCATGTACCCGGACCTGTTCGAGCGTCGCCAGAACCAGATTGCGATTGAGGGCCTGTTCGCCCCGACCGCCGAGTTCACTGGTGAAGAGGGCGCCCTGTTGCAGTCCTCCTACCCGGCCATGCAGGATCCGGCTGTGGCCGTCGATGTCTACCGAGGCGACGCTGGCCTGGACACTGGACGTTCGCAGGGTCTGTTCTCCCTCGACCGCGACCTGATGCACTCGGGTCAGCTGGAAAAGGAGGCCCGCGTCAACCTTAAGAAGGGCGAATCCACCGAGCTTGCCGACGGCACCAAGATTGAATTCCTCGGTGCGAAGGAGTTCGTCAACTTGCAGGTTTCGCACGATCCCACGCAGTTCTGGGTACTGGTGGCGACTGTGGCCGCACTGGCTGGCATGGTGATGTCGCTGGGTATTAAGCGCCGTCGTATTTGGGTGCGTATGTTCCCGCTGGAAGATGGCCGCACTCGCGTTGAGTTCGGTGGCCTGGCCCGCACCGACAAGGCCGGTTGGGGCGAGGAGTTTCAGTACATCGTGGACGACATCCTGGAACGCGATAGCGATGACGAGGACAGCGAAGGAAACGATGTTGCCAAGGATGACACTGCCGATAAGGACAGCACAGACAACAAGGTCAAAAGCTAACTGACCATTAAGTCTGTTCCATTCCTCTGCGGGGGTGAATGCGCGGGGGCGAAAATTTCGCCTTCGCGCAACTTTTTGTGTCCCCCATGTCCGGCCCCCTTTTGCTTAGTCCCTCTTTAGTACTAGGGTTTGAAGAAGTATTCCGCTAATTCCACACTTTGGAGCCAAGTACATGCTCGTCAATAAGACACTGGCGCAGTTTTCGGACTGGTCGTACTTCACGGCCTTCGCCTTTTATCTTGTGGCCTTTGTTGTTTCCATTGCCTACTACAGCCGTCGTATCGCGGTTGCTGAAGCGAAGAGTCAGGTTGCCGAGCGCGAGCTGGTAGCCGCTGGTGCTGGTGGCGGATCCACCACTGCTACGGCTGACTCGGGGGAGTCGGCGACGAAGTCGTCGGCAAGCGAGCCTAAGAACCAGGCGCTGACGAACCGACTCGGCTTTGTGACGGAAATGCTGATTTACGTCGGTGTGGCCGTGCACTTTGCATCGGTGCTGCTGCGTGGCCTGGCTGTGCAGCGTTTCCCGTGGGGCAACCTCTACGAGTACGTCTCAGTTTCCATTCTGTTTGCTATGGCAATTGCAGCTGGCGTACTGCATCGTGAAACCATGCGTGTGTTCTGGCCGTGGATGCTGGCTCCGATTCTGGCGCTGATGTTTTACGGCGGTAAGAACCTATATGTTGAGGCTGCTCCGGTGGTGCCGGCACTGCAGTCGATTTGGATTCCGGTTCACGTCTCGATTATTTCTATCGGGTGCAGTATCGCACTGATTTCCGGTGTCGCCTCGATTCTGTACATGCTGCGGATGTACAACCGCGAGGGCAAGGAAAAGGGTTTCCTAGGCAAGCTGGTCTCGCCGCTGCCGGATGCACAGAAGCTGGATGCGATTGCCTACCGCACCGCTATTTGGTCCTTCCCGCTGTTCGGTCTGGGCATTGTTCTCGGCGCTATTTGGGCGGAGTCCGCATGGGGCCGCTACTGGGGCTGGGATCCGAAGGAGACCACGGCTCTGATCTCCTGGATTATCTACGCTCTGTACCTGCACGCTCGCGCGACCTCGGGTTGGCGTAATACCAAGGCCGCGTGGATTAACATCTTCGGTTTCGCGACCATGGTGTTCAACCTCTTCTTCATCAACATGGTGGTTTCGGGCCTGCACTCCTACGCTGGTCTGAACTAAGTCTTCACACTTGTACAAAGCCGGCATCGCCGGGTGAACTAGAATCGCTTCCATGCGCGTTCTCGTCACCGGTGGTGCCGGCTTTATTGGTTCCAACTTCGTTCTCCGCACTCTGGCTACACGGCCCGATGTGAATGTCACGGTGCTTGACGCTTTCACCTATGCCGCGAACCCTGCGAGCTTGGATGGCGCGGACTGTGAAATCATCCGCGGCGATGTTCGTGACGCGGAGCTGATCGATCGCCTCGTGCCCCGCTTCGACGTGGTCGTCCACTTCGCCGCAGAGAGCCATAACGACAATTCGCTGGTGGATGCCGATCCCTTCGTCACCACTAATGTCATGGGCACCGTGAATCTGGCCAAGGCTTGCGCCACCCACGACGTTCGCCTCCACCATGTCTCCACCGACGAGGTCTTCGGCGATCTCGCTCTCGACGATCCAGCACGCTTTACGACGGCCACCGCGTACAAACCCTCCAGCCCCTACTCGGCCTCCAAGGCTTCAGCGGATCACTTTGTCCGGGCGTGGGTGCGCAGCTTCGGGTTGGTTGCGACGATTAGTAACTGCTCGAACAACTACGGGCCGAGGCAGCATCCGGAGAAGCTGATTCCCCGCCAGATCTGTGGTCTGTTGCGCGGTCGTAGCCCTCGCGTGTACGGCACTGGCGAGAATGTTCGGGACTGGATTCACGTCGATGACCACAACGACGCGGTCTGGGCAATCTTGGATTCTGGCGAGGTGGGGGAGACCTACCTGATTGGTGCCGATGGCGAGCGTTCCAACCTCGACGTGGTCGGAGACATCCTGGAGGGCTTCGGTCGTGAGCGGTCCGACTTTGTCCATGTCACTGACCGCCCGGGGCATGACCGTCGTTATGCGATTGACCCCGCATCCATCCGCAGCCTTGGCTGGCAGCCGCGCTACCAAGACTTTTCCGCGGGGCTCGCCGAGACCATCGACTGGTATCGCGCCAACGAGTCCTGGTGGGCGGCGGCCTACGATGCCGCTGAGGCTGGCTACGCGGAGCGCGAGCAGGAGTTGTAGTTCGCTGCTGGGGCATGCCTAGCGAACCCTCAACGCACACTCAGTGCACACTCAACGCGTGCCACAGCCTCAGCCCGGGCGCCCCGTCTACACTTGTTACCCATGAGCCCTAAGAGCACATTCCAGCCCACTTCTATCGACGGCGTTTTCACCTTCGAACCGGTCATCCACGGCGACAGCCGCGGTAGTTTCCACGAGTGGTATCGCCTCGACGCATTCGCCGAGGCCACGGGCTACCCGTTCTTCCCGGAGCAGGCCAACATGAGTGTCTCCGCCGCAGGCGTTGTCCGTGGCCTGCACTTCGCTGACGTCAGCACCGCGCCAGATGGCCACCCCGGCCAGGCGAAGCTGGTTACTTGTCCCGCGGGCCACATCCTCGACATTGCGGTTGACCTGCGTCGCGGCTCCGATACCTTCGGCAAGGTCGAGGTTTTCGAGCTCGACAGCAAGACCCGCCGAGTGGTCTATCTGCCCAACGGCATCGGACATGGCTTCGTCTCGCTTGCCGACGACTCTGTGCTCACTTACCTCACTTCCACCGGTTACAACCCGGAGGCAGAGCGTGCTGTTAGCATCCAGGACCCGACTCTCGGAATTGACCTGGCTGCGCTGCTGGCCAAGGGTGGTCTCACCGACGCGGACATGATTCTCTCCGAGCGCGATCAGAAGGCTCCGACTATCGAGCAGTTCGAGGCCGAGGGCAATAAGCTCCCCAGTGAGTTTGACTGCAAGGATCTTGAGAACATGGCTCGCGACGAGTGGGCAATCGCCAACGAAGCGGCCGGGCAGTAAGGCAGAAAGGCGCGAGCACTATGAAGGGCATCATCCTCGCAGGTGGTACGGGCTCTCGGCTGTTTCCCATCACACTTGGCGTAAGCAAGCAGCTGGTTCCCGTCTATGACAAGCCGATGATCTACTACCCGCTGAGCACGCTGATGCTAGCGGGAATCAGGGATATCCTCGTCATCACCACGCCACATGATGCCCCGCAGTTTGAACGCTTGCTTGGCGACGGCTCGCAGTGGGGCCTCAACCTCACCTTTGCCACCCAAGACGAGCCCCGTGGTCTCGCTGAAGCGTTCATCATCGGTGCGGACCACATCGGCGATGACTCCGTTGCGCTCATCCTCGGCGACAACATCTTTTACGGTGCTGGCTTGGGCACGCAGCTGCGCCGCTTCCATGACGTCGATGGCGGAGCGATCTTCGCCTACTGGGTCGCAGATCCCACAGCCTATGGAGTCGTGGACTTCGACCAAAGCGGCAAAGCCGTGGCGATCCAGGAGAAACCGAAGAAACCACGCAGCCATTTCGCGGTGCCTGGTTTGTACTTTTATGACGCCGAGGTTGTTGAGATAGCTCGCTCGCTGCAACCGTCGTCACGCGGCGAATTGGAAATCACGGATGTTAACCGCGCCTACTTGGAGCGCGGGAAACTGCAGGTAGAGGTGCTGCCGCGCGGCACGGCGTGGCTGGATACCGGCACGGTGGACAATCTGATGGCCGCGGGCGATTTTGTGCGCACAATCGAGCAGCGGCAGGGCCTCAAGATTGGTTCGCCGGAAGAGGTGGCGTGGCGCATGGGATTCATTGACGATGCTGCGCTTAGCGCGCGTGCCGACGCTCTCAGCGCCAGTGGCTACGGGGAATATCTGCAGCAGTTGTTGCTGCGTGGCAAGGACGTTTAGTCAGTTTCGCCGGGATTATCGGGGTTGTCGTCCTGCTCCCGTTCGCGCCGCTCCTGTAGCTCCTGCTCACGTTTACGGCGATCGAATTCGGCCTTCTTGAGCTTCCAGAGAAACTCCGGATCATCGTCGGGAGCGAGCGGACGGGGTTCCGGTTGCGGAGCGGAAATACGTCGCATGCCGTTGCCGCGACTGCCGGGGCCAAATGCCTTCCACAGCATGACTACGACAAGGATGATGAACAGCAGCAGAATGAGCCGACCCATGTAATAGCTAACCTCCTGGATTTACCGACTAGAATACGCAACGAGTCCCGTAGTGCCCACGAGGGGTATCGCACTGCATGCGGTACGGCGTACAGAGTTCGTTAGGGTACAAAGGAACGTTGGACACGAACAGCCATGGACGCTAGCAACGCCCGGGCACAGCACAGGCGTAACACGTAGAGGTGAGGGTTTAATGACCAATCCAGCAGAGCAGGACAAGTTGGCTTCTGAGGCTCAGATGCCAGCAGCTCCGGTGACCAAGAATGCTGGTCGCGGCAATGCCATGAAGGGGCTGTTCTGGTACGGCCTTGCTCGTCTGCTGCTATTCCTAGTGCTGTTCTTCATTCTGCTCGTGATTATCTACCTCGTTAATGTGCAGATTCCGGCTGCAATTACGGCTGTGTTCGCACTGATTATTGCGATGCCGCTGTCGGTTTTTGTGTTCCCGAAGCTGCGCGTCCAGGCCAATGAGTCTGTTGCAGTGTGGTCGGAGAACCGCCGCGCGCACAAGGAATACATTGCGCAGCAGATTAAGGACCGCGAGGAAAACTAGCGCTAATTTTATTAGTTCCTAGTCCATTTTATTTATGTACCTCGGACACATGTCCGGGGCGCTTGAAGATGTTGCTAATATCCACTCTTGATTTTGTTTAAAAATTATGAAGGGTGTCGGCAAAATGCATCATGCGACATATGATGTTTCTCCGCGAAAATTGTGGTTCAACATCGAAGCAGTAGGTTGTGACGAATATCTTCGGTCTGCTCAGCGCGCAAGTGCAAGCCGTACCGCAGACGAAAATGGGAGTTACGAATTCCCTGTAGAGCTGGTGTTGGAGCCAGATAATCCATTTCACCGCTCTCGACAGGCAATTTCGATTCGCTTTGAAGATGAGGTTTTGGGCTACCTTCCGGAGGATGAGTCCGAAAAGTACTGGGATGAGCTGGCGCGTATCGCTGCAACTGGGCTACGACCGACGACAATGGCTCGGCTCATTCCAGACGGGGATTTGTACTCGATTTTTGCTGAGTTCACCCTCATCATTGCACTAGGAGTGCCAGGAACACTTGTCCCCGTTAATGACCCGCCTGTACTGCCCATGGCGTTGTTGCCGTGGGGGGAGCCAATTCCTGTGCTAATTGATAATAATCAAATAAATGTGTTGCAGCCATTGATTTCGGAATCCGGTGAAAACCAGGTTTTGGTAACTTTGCATAGCAAAAATTCTGCAGCTGAAGGGCAGGCAGCAATCTCGGTCCACGTTGGGTTTGATGAGGTAGGCGAATTGCCGCAATCACAAGTCTTCCGGCTGTTACCTCTTATTGAACAGGTTGAGAAGCTCAATTTGCAGCCCACGGCTCGTGCGATGCTCCGTGGTTCCGCAGTGGCTGCAGCGATGACTGTATGTGCAGCACGTGCGGATGAGGTCGCTCCATCTTTCCTTTATGCGCCCGAGTCGGTAGATATCCCCAAACTTGTCAATGGTAATCAGCTATTGGCAATTCCGGATGCGTGGACAGGTGAGAACAACTCCGACCCATTTGAAGTAGATAACTTCGACGATGAAGATGCCTCCGAGGAGCCGTCCTACGAAGCGACGGCGAACAACCCATATTCTGCCGCGATGATGTCTGCTCAGAAAATGCTCGAAACAAGGCCAACGCTGTCTAGTGCGTTAAAGCCTTCCCCTAAAGCCTCGAAGGACATTGGCGTAGCGTATTTCTTGTGGCTCTTCCTGGGGATTTTCGGCGCACATCGGATTTATCTCGGCGATAACGTCGGGGGTCTTCTTCAATTGATTACTATGGGCGGCGCTGGTATCTGGTGGCTGCTAGATATTTTCCTTATTCCTGGAATGGTCAACCGATGTAATGCCAATGCTCATCCCCAGAGATTCTCTTAGCTATGCACCTGATCCAGTAGTCGCTCGATTGCCCGGTTCACCGCTTCAGGCGCCTCCAGCGGCAACATGTGGCCGGCCCCGTCGACTTCAACCAGTTCGGCGTCCGGCCACTTTTCCATAATTAGGTCTGCTTGCTTGCGCGGAGTGACATCGTCCTTCGTGCCCACCAGTACCGCTCCTGGCAAGCCCTCCAAGTAAGGCCCGGCTGCGAACTCGTCGTGATCCTGCAGGTCGTCGAGATATCCCACGAAAGTTTCCAGCGGTGTTTCATTAATCATGGCCGCGTGGAACTCGATGATCTCGTAGTCCGTGCGCCGGGCGAACACCGCAACTGCCAACGACGGCGCCATCAGTGACGCGATTGCCTCGCGGAACTTGCGAATCTCCTTCGGCGAGGACTCAATTGCATTGCGCGCCGCATCCGCCACCGGGGACGCCAGAATCTGCGGCACACCCTGGGCGGCCAGCTTGTCGATAGACGTGGAAATCAACACTACGCCTGCTATCCGACGGCGAATGCTTTCCTCTGCAGCCCGCACCATGTGCAGTGCAATCAAACCGCCTAGCGAATGCCCAACCACGATGAGTTTTCCGGTCGCGGCACGCTCGGCGATCACGGCCAGCGCATCGGCCGCAGCACCTTCGACCGTGCAGAGTGAAGCCGGAACCGCTCCGGTCTGGCCGTGGCCGCGCAAATCCATAGTCAACAGGCGTGCTTCCGGGTGCGACTTGCGCAGCTCGTTGAACTGTCGGTACCAGGACTCGCCAGCCAGGGTGAAGCCGTGGACGAAGATGATGGTCACGGGTTCTTTGGCGGGTTCGCTAGGTTCAACCTCGTACCAGTGCACCGGAATATCGGTGGTGACAGCATCCGGCTTGTCGCTGGCCTTCCGCTCGTCGTCCTTGGCCGCAATCTCGGCCGTGACCGGTGCGGTCTTGATATGCACCACGCCGGTTGACGTGAGATCGGTGAGTCCCGGTTCACGGGTCTGCGAATGCAGCGCACCGTGCTCCAGCGCCAGTCGGCGGCGTCCCGATTTGGTCAAACGCAGAGCAGCGCTGCGGGCGAAAGCTGGAGCCTTGGCTGCTGTGTCGCCAACTCGGGTTGCGGCCTCCTGGACGTCGTCAAGCGCCTTGTGCGTCAGTGTGCGGAAGTCCATCGGTACCCCCTAGCTGAGCGCGAGTGCGAGTGCCGTAATGACGGACCAGGCAAGCATCATCTTGCCGGTAAGCCCCAGTACCGGGATGAGCTCCTTGCCCTTCTTATGCATGCGAATTGGCTCGGAGGCCTTCACCCACAGCGGCACGATGAGCAGACCCACCAGCGCCCATGGGCGCCAGAAAGCGATAAAGCTGCTGGCCAGCGCGGGCATGAGGGAGAGAATCTGCCAGACGATGCGGGTGCGGAAGTCGCCCAGGCGAACTGCCAAGGTGATCTTGCCGGTAGCGGCGTCGGTGGGGATGTCGCGCAAGTTGTTCGCCAGGTTCACGGCAGAAGACACCGAACCAATACCAATTGCGCAGGCCAGGCCGACCCAAGACAGCGAGCCCGTCTGGGTGAATTCCGTGCCGAGCACCGCGACGAGACCGAAAAAGACGAAGACCGAGACCTCGCCAAGTCCGCGATAACCGTAGGGATTTTTACCGCCGGTGTAGAACCACGCAGCCGCGATGCACAGTGCACCGACCAGAATGAGCCACCACGCGCTCATCAGGGACAGCGCCACACCGGCAAGACCGGCGACACCAAAGGAACCGAACGCCGCGTACTTCACAACCTTCGGCTCGACCAGACCAGAACCCGTCAGGCGCAGCGGGCCCGAGCGGTCATCGTCAGTGCCGCGGATGCCATCGGAGTAGTCGTTGGCGAAGTTCACGCCCACAATCAACGCCCACGCGACAACCAGCGCGAGCACCGCACGTCCCCAGATAATCGGCGCGTGCGTCGATGCCGCTCCGACACCGACGATGACCGGCGCAAACGCATTCGCCCAGGTATGGGGGCGCGCGCCTTCCAGCCAATCGCTTAACGACGCCGTTGCAGGACTCTTTGGTGCTTCAGACATGAATTAATAATAGGACGTGACACCAAATGCCTTGAATTAATGCGTGTCTGAATGAGCTAAAAGAGCGCCGCGACTTTCTTCCGGTCGACCTTGCCCGGACCAATCAGTGGCAGGACCTCCACGCGACGCAGGTCCTTGGGAATCATCCAGTGATTGATTCGCCCGGCGTCTTCAGCATCGCCGAGCCCGTCCATGACATCGCCGAGCTCAGCGATGCCTTCATACGCTGCGACGATAGCGTGGCCGAGCCTTGGGTGTGGCACACCGACCACGCAGGCTCCCGTAACTCCATCGATGGCGAGCAGTTCACGTTCGAGGACTTCGGGGTGCAGCTTCAACCCGCCGGAGTCGATGATGGTGTCCAGGCGTCCCGTAATGACTAGTCGGCCATCGTGGATCTCGCCCGCATCGGAGGTGGCGAACCAACCTGGTTTATGGAAAGCCTCGTGACTGGGCGCGTTGCGGTAACCGTGTGCAATCATCGGTCCGCCCAGCCAAACGCGACCATTTTCGATGGCGACCTGTGCACCTTCGATGGGCTGTCCGTCATAGACGCAGCCGCCGGCTGTCTCGGAGGAACCATAGGTGGTCACGACGTTGATGCCGAGTTCTTCGGCGCGCGCTGCCACCTGCGGGTTCAAGGCTGCGCCGCCGACAAGGACAGCATCAAACAGGCGCAGGGCTGCCGCGCCAAAGGGTTCTTCCATGGCCTTGGCCAGCTGCATCGGAGCCAGCGAGGTGTAGGCACGGTCGCTGGTGAGGGCCTCGGCGCCGTCGGCGAATGCGGCCACATCAAAACCGTCGGTCACATCCACACACACCGGATTCGTGCCCGCGAGCAGCGAACGAATGAGAACCTGCAGGCCAGCGATATGGTAGGCCGGCATCGCCAGCAGCCACTGCCCTTCACCGCCGAGCCACTGATGTGTAGCGGTAGCAGAGGAGACCAAGTTATCCACCGTCAGCTGTGCACCCTTCGGTGTGCCGGTGGAACCGGAGGTGCCGACAACAAGCGCGATGGATTCATCAATTGGCTCACCTGCGCGTTGCGAGTTCCGCAAGATTGAGGCGCGCGTGCCGTCGTGAAGCGGAACGGGAAGAAGAGAGACCTCACCGTCCAGCGCAGCGCGGAGGTCGGGCAGGATGGCGGTCGGGTTGTGGGGATTGATGGAAAGCAGGCTGAGCGTACGCACAACCCAAACCATAGTCGGTGTTATTCCGTAGTTTCTGGTGGCGAGGTCGGAACAATCGTGGCCTCGGGCGCGTTGCGCAGACCAAAGACAGTCATAGATAGAAAGGCGTCGAAGATGGGTTGGATTTTTGGTAGATCAGCGGAGCTGGTGCCGGAAGATGAGGCGCTAAAGGGCGGCTCGCACCCGGTGTTGGAAAATCCGAAGCCGCATGCGGTGCTCGGCACGCCGATCACCGGCCCATGGGAGGAAGGCCAGGAGGTCGTCTACATCGGGATTGGCTGTTACTGGGGTGCTGAGAAGCTGTTTTGGGAAACACCGGGCGTGCTCAGCACATCGGTCGGGTTCGCCGGGGGCATGACGCCGAATCCCACCTACCGCGAGTCCTGCACCGGACGCACCAACCACACCGAGATTGTGGAGGTCGTCTACGACCCGGAGCAGATTAGCTTCGACCAGCTGATCGCCAAGGCCTTCGAGGCCCACGATCCCACGCAGGGCTACCGCCAGGGTAATGATGTCGGCACGCAGTACCGTTCCGCGATCTACACGACGACGCCCGAGCAAGCGCGCCGGGCACAGGAGATCGCCGATGCCTACGCGCCGAAGCTTGCCGACGCTGGCCTGGGGGCCATCACCACGGAGATTAAGCCACTCGCGGAGACCCCGGCAGGGGAGTACTACCGGGCTGAGGATGAGCATCAGCAGTACTTGTTTAAGAATCCGAACGGCTACTGCCCAGTGCATTCGACCGGCGTGGCCTGCGGAATTTAAAGGCGAAACTTCGTAGAACGCTTAATTGCGATTAGTAAAACTCACTGAGAAAAGTAAGGTGGTTATATTAATCCGATAGTCGAATAGGAGTGAACCCTTGTGGTGAAGCAAGTACTGCGCGTTGCATTTGCCTTCGTCGGCGTGGTCGTCGGCGCGGGCTTTGCGACGGGTCAGGAAATCATGCAATACTTCGTCGCCTTTGGCATCAATGGTGTCTGGGGTGCCGTTCTCTCAGCGGTAATCATGAGCCTGATGGCGATGATCATTTTGCAGCTGGGAAGCTATTTTCAGGCCAGCGAGCACGGCGAAGTTTTCCGACGCGTATCGCACCCCATCTTCTCGCGAGTACTGGACATTGGCGTGATTATCACGCTCTTCGCCACCGGGTTCGTCATGTTCGCCGGTGCCGGTGCCAACATGGAGCAGCAGTGGGGCATCCCCGTGTGGATCGGTGCCGTAATCATGGTGCTGGTGACCATTGCAGCCGGTTTCCTCGATGTTGACCGAGTGACCACAGTGATCGGTTCCATCACGCCGTTTATCGTCGGCTTTATTCTGCTGGCCAGTGTTTATACGCTGGCGTTCACCGATGCCACCCCAGCCGCGGAGCAGGCAGCTGCCGTTGCGGAAGTCCCGACCACTCTGCCGAACTGGGTTGTCGCCGCAGTGAACTATGTCGGTTTTAACCTGATGGTTGCGGTTTCCATGGCGATTGTTATTGGCGGTAGCCTGTTCAATCCCCGCGCCGCTGGAGCCGGTGGGTTTACCGGTGGTTTGATCTACTCCGCGATGCTGCTGATCACCACCATCACGTTGTTCCACACTGTTGGTACCGTCGCCACCGATGCCGTGCCAATGCTCACCGTCATTAATCGACTGCACCCGTGGCTAGGCCAGGCCATGGCCGTGGTAATCCTTGGCATGATCTTCAACACGGCACTTGGCATGTTCTACGCACTGGGGCGTCGCGTCACCGCAAATCACCCGGAAAAATTCAAGATTGTCTACGTCGCGCTGGTCTTGCTCGGTTTCGCCTTGAGCTTCATGGGCTTCCAGAACCTAATCGGTTGGGTCTACCCAATCCTGGGCTACATCGGTCTGCTGCTCATTACTGTCATGCTTGTTGCCTGGTTGCGCGGCCGCGAGCGCATCAGTGAAGAGACTTCCCGCCGCAAGCGCATCTTCCGCCTGGTCCGCCGTGGCCGGAACAAGGAGGCCCGCGAGGAGATTGAAGACTCCAACCTCAGTGTCGAAGAGGTTCGCGAGGCGATCGAGTAGTAGGTGGGCTGCTCGTAGCGCCGCCGTCAGTCTTGGGATCGGATCGCCTTCAATGATGTCGCCCGAGCCCAAGCCACGAAAGCCGCCATCACAATGGCGGACACGAGAACCATCACTGGCCACCGCTCGGGGTAATCACGGACTACCCAAGTCCATCCCCATTCCGAGGTCCACCACAACGGTGAGGCGCTGAGGACATCACCGCCAACCATCACCGCCCAACCGCCGAGCGCGACCGAGACAAAGATTGCGGCCGCCACACTTCGACGCGCAATTAAGCCGGTCACGGCCACAATCATCGCGGCCACAAGAGGAGCGATGACCGCCTGGTACGGCCAGGGGTTAATGCCCGTCTGGCTATTGGTCTCGCCGCCTGCACCACTGATCACCACCGCAACCACCAGCACCGGCAGGAGAAACGCCATATCCAAGGCAAACAGTCGGAGCGTGATGCTGCGTCGCGCACGCCGATACATCAGTGCTGGCCAGGCATCGGCTTGCGAAGTCCATGTCATGATGGCCACCACGGTTGCGGCCGTCGGCACGCAGACGAAACTCAGCAGCCCCAGCGCATACTCCGGGTTCCACACCACACGCACGACCGCAAGTCCGGCAAGCATCAGCGCTGCGAGACTCCACCAGGTGCGCCAGGGAAGGGTCGCGCTCATGCCATGGCTTAACGACGAAGTGCTGCGTTCCCGGCCCGTCGGCAAGCTGAGAGATTTTCCGTGCGCAAGCAATGCGATGGCAAATAGACCTAGCCCGAGGAGTAAATGCAGCAACGCGGGCGGCAGGATGGCGATGTTCCAGATCTCGCTGTCGGCGGGAGCCGAGATGGAATTAGCCTGCACTCCGTGGATAGGTAACGTTGGGCGGATTGCCCAGGTCCACGGGAGAACTTTCCAGTTTGGGCTCATGGCGTCCAGTGTTCCTGCGATGGCCCAAGCGATGGAAGCGAGCGGAGCGAGGAAGAGAGCTGCGCGTGGCACAAGGCGCCATAGGGCAAGGCCGAATGTCCAGAAGACGAAGAATGACAACGTGCTAAAGAGCGTGAATTGCAATGCGGTGCTCACGCTCCGGGCAAGGAGTGCAGCCATCAATGCGTGACCGAGGGCCGCGGAGGCAATGACAGTGGCTGCGCGGGCAAGGAGCACTCGAGTGCCCGAGATATTGCGCCAGATTAGGCCGCCTTGGCGGAGTTTTTCTTCACGGTTTTGGCCGATGACGGACGTAATAGCAGCCAGGGGAGGAAGCAGGATAAGCGAGTAGATGTGGGCGCTCGCCATGGCGGTGGCGTCAACGCCTCTAGAAAAGACCATGCTGACCAGAGCGATTGCCACCATGATGATGGGAAGAAACATGGTGAGTGACCACTTTGCCCGCAGTAGCTCGGCGCGGAAGTAGCGGCGGGCAGGAACGGTGCGCGTGTTAAGAGTGCGCGTGTGCGGTTGAGTGCTCATCGGGCAACACCTACTGCGGTGAAGAAAGCTTGCTCGAGGGATTGACCAGCAGCCGCAAAGTCAGCCAGCGGGCCTTCGTAGACCAGTCGGCCACCAGCAAGGACGCCAAGGTGGTCAACGCTCTTCTCGACCTCTCCGAGTTGATGGGAGGACACCACGACGGCCTTGCCACTAGCGGCAAGATTTCGCAACAAGGTGCGCAGGCCCACGATAGCTTCGGGGTCGAGGCCGTTGGTGGGCTCGTCGAGAAGCACAATGTCGGGGTCGGTGAGCAGCGCCATCGCCAGGGAAAGACGAACCTTCATGCCCGTTGAGAAAGCGCGGCCACGCTTGTTACCAGCATGAAGCCCGACCAAGTCGAGGACTTCGGCGATACGGCTCTTGTCCGTGCCGGTCAGATGTGCGTGCACTTTGAGATTGTCGGTGGCTGAGAGCTGTGGGTAGAACGCCGGGCCATTGATGGAGGCGCCGATGCGGTCCAGGTCGACAACGGACCACGGGTGTCCCGCGATGCTGATTTCACCGGAGTAGGGAATTAGCCCAAGCACCGTGCTCATCAACGTGGATTTACCTGCGCCGTTGAGTCCCAATAGCCCGTAGACCTCGCCGGCGCGGACGTTCATATCGAGGCCGTTCAGGACAGGTTCGTTCTTGCCGTAGGAGACAGTGATGCCGCGCAGCTGGAGGAGGGGAGCGGCGGCGTCTGCGGAAGGGCCTGAGGTGGGGGTTGGTGCGTTCATGCCTTAAGTAATAGGAGTGTTTGGCACGGTTCGCGCCCTCCCTGAGGATGAGGTGGCGGAAATATCCTCCCTAGGGAGGAGGCGATAGCGAGGATGACGGTACCAGCGAGGAGAAGCTACAGCAGCCCGTTTTTCGCAGCCCAAATGACAAGATCCACGCGACTGCGTGAGCCTGTCTTGGTCAACAGGGATTTCACATGGGTTTTCACTGTCGTCGTGGCGACAACCAACCTGCGAGCAATTTCGTCATTGGAAAGCCCTTGGCAGACGAGGTTCAAAATCTCCTGTTCGCGGGGTGTGAATTGGGTTCCTGTGTGAGTGGGGTCTGAGTCAGCGCCATGTGTCGAGAACGCTCTCGCTGGCTGTCCTGAGTGCGGTGCGCGCGGTGAAACATGCCGCAACACCATCGGCGTCACCTTCGGATCGATGACTCCTTCACCACGGTGGATACGCATGATGGCCGAAAGCAGCTCACGGGGATTGGAGTCTTTGAGCAAAAAGCCTGCGGCCCCAGCTTCTAAAGCGCCGAGCACCAGGTCTTCTTCGCGGAAAGTGGTCAGTACCAAGACTTTTGGAGTGGAAGCGCGAGCCGCACCTCCGGACGGCACGCCTTGCACAATCTGTCGTGTGGCCTCGATACCGTCCATCACGGGCATTCGAATGTCCATGACGACCACATCGGCTCCGGAGGCACGACGCACAGCCTCGGCGCCGTCGCCCACGGCACCAATGACTTTCATCTGCGGGTGGGCATCAATAAGCTGCGCGAAAGACTGCCGAATCAAAGCCTGATCTTCAGCCACTAATACTCGAATTACATCCATTGCTCGTCTTTCTCAACAGGATTGACAGTCAGCCCTGCTTCGGTCGAACCGCTTACAGCCGAATACTGACGCGGAACATGCCGTCGCTTTCACCATAAGTCATCTCGCCACCGAGCTGAGCCACGCGTTCTTCCAGACCAATCAGGCCAGCGCCAGCTCGCTTCCTGGGTTCCAAAGTTTCGCTCTCAGCCCGGTTTGCAGTCACCAAATGAACCCGCGCCGGGCTGTCATCAGCATCGGCAGGTGGATCGATTACCAGTGCCAGCTGACCAGCGCCCGATGAGTGCTTGGCCATATTCGCGGCCAACTCCGTCACTGCCCGCACCAAAGTCAAACGCTTCGCGAGTGGCCAATCCGCCAGGTCTCCATAAGACTCCGGCAGAGTCACCGAAACATCGCGACCCGGCGGACAAACTGCCGCAACCAGACGCGGAATCTCATTCGGGTCAGCGCTAATCTCGCCGCCATCACGTAGCGCATCGACAAGCGCATGCACATCCCGCAACGATTGGTCTGCGGTCTGGGCAATACCTTCCAGCGTGGTCTTTTCAGCAGCGGATTCCGCTCGTGAGCCATCCATCTCCGCCAGGTACAGAGCGGTTTGGGCCTGAACCTTAATAGAGGTGAGTCCGTGCCCCACGACGTCGTGAAGCTCCCTGGACAACTCCAGCTTGTTGAGCGCCACGACGTTCTCCAACTCCGCGGCATGTTCCTCGGCGTTGATGCGCAGCCATAGTGGCACTGCGTACGCGCTCGCCGTGATAAGCACCGCCGGTAGTCCGAAGACCAATAGTCGTTCCGGGGTAAAGCCGAAGGCAGGAACTGCCGGGTTGAGGAAGCTGCCAATCAACCCTAAAAACAGCCCAACGATGCCCCAGGTGCGATTCGGTTCCCACCTGGTCACAGCCCATAGAGATAGTGGGGCAGCAACAATAATGGGGTCTAGCCCAAGGTTCACTGGGGATAGCCACACCAGCAAGGCGAGACCCGCTAGGGCACTGTACGTAACCACAAACGATGCACGCACTGCTTTACGACGAAACGCTGCGGCCCCGGCAATCATCGCGGACAGAATCACATTGGTGACATAAGTAAAGCTCGGGCCATAAGTAAGTAGCGGCGTCATGCTCAACCAGCAGCACAGCAGGAAAGCAGTCGCAATAGCGAGATCGGCAGTTGGGAACGAGCCGACAAAGAAACGTACCCGGCTGCGCCAGTCGAGTGGGGCAGGGGTCTGCGCGGTGGCAGGCTGTGCGTGCATGGAGGAAGCGGTGCGCTGCATGTGTCTAGGCTAGCGGTCGGTGGCTTGCGCGGTTTAGTGTGAGTTTTCCACTTGCCGGAATGTGATGTTGATGCGGCCCTCTTTAAGCCCGCACCCTTCCGGCAGCGTGCCCGGACGAGTCTTGGGCACACCATGAAACGCAAGCCGCTTCGGACCACCAAACACAATCACATCCCCGCTGGCGAGAGTCACGTCATCCCAGGGTTTGTTGCGGTTTTCAGTCCCGCCAATGCGGAACAGAGCCTCATCGCCGATAGAGAGCGACACAATCGGGGCAGGGGAGTTTTCGTTTCGGTCCTGGTGCATCCCCATGGTGGCCCCGGGTGGGTAGTAGTTGACCAACGCCATGTCGGGCCGAAAAGTGGAGGGCCACTGGTTGAGGGATTCGTCGTAAAGCGCGGCGGCACGAAGTGCTTCGGTGGCGAGCTGCAGCAGATTGTCAGGCACGGACGGGACGCGAACGCCGCCGGCGTGCGTGACGTAGCGGTACGGATTCGTGGCCCACATGCGGCCGAGATGCAGCATGAAGACCTGCATCTGGCCACTTTTTAGCTGCGGGCGAGTCATGGCCAGGGGAGTGCCGGCAACGTCGCGGGCGATGTCGCGGAGTTGCGTGATGATGCCCGCCTGCCGCTCCAATGGAAGCCATCCCGGCAAATGAACAACTCCCGGCGTGATGCGGGCATCGTCGCGCGGGAGTTGATCGAAGAGCATAGGTCTAGTTTGCCTCTTAACCCGCGATGATTGCGTTAACCGGGCGTGAAAGGAACTGCGGACCAATCTTGCCCAGGTAGCGCAGGATAAAGTCTGCCGCCGACACCGAGTAGAAGTGACGCTGGCGCTCAATGAAGTTCTGCGGGTGCGTTGCCTTCCACACAGCATCAGCGACCTGGTCCGGCGTGATGCGCACGCCAAGACGGCGGGTGGAACCAGCAGAAACGTCCGCCAGCTTGGTCTTCGCCCACAGCGGCATGATTGCGACGACGCGGATCTTGTCCTTGCGCCACTCCAGATCCAGAGCCTGCGTCAGACCAGAGACGTAGAACTTCGACGCGGAGTACGGCGCGATGTGCGGCTGGCCGTAGATGCCCGAAGCCGAACCCATGTTGACCAGGTGAGACCCCTTAGTGCGCTTCAGGTACGGGTGCGCCGCCTTCGCGCCCAGAGTCAGACCGGTGCAGTTGATGTCCACCTGCGCGCGAATAATCTCCGGCGACTGGTCGATGATATCGCCATCGCCGATGATGCCCGCGTTGTTGTCCAGCACCGTCAGCTTGCCGCCGGTGTGGGAGGTGAAGTCCGCAAGCGCGTCTTCCCACTGCTTAAAGTCCGTCACGTCCAGCTTGCCGACGATTACCTCCGGGCGCTCAGCCTTAAGCTTGGCCAGGGCATCCTCATTGATGTCGTAGACGCCTACGGTCCAGCCTGCAGCCAGGAACTTCTCGGCCACCGCGCGACCAATGCCCTGCGCGCCGCCGGAGATGAAAATGGACGGGGAATCAGAAGTGGCCATGGTGCCTCAATCCTGCCTTTTCTTACTGTTTTTATAAGTGGATAAATGTTATTCGCCAGCTTAGGCGAGCACTTGGTCGGAAACAGGCGAATGGTGGAAGTGTGACCCGATTACAAACGCGCCCTCTACACTGGCCACCATGAAACCCCTGAACATCCCACCAGGCCCCGGCATCCCAAAGGGTCTCGTCATCCCCGCAGCGGAGCTCACTGAACGCTTCGCACGCTCCGGAGGGCCGGGCGGTCAGGGCGTTAACACCACCGACTCCAAAGTGCAGCTATCGGTCGATATTGCCGAGCTCAGCGTGCTTTCCGACGTCCACCGCCGCCGCGCTCTCCAGAACCTCAGCCACCGCCTCGACGGCACCACACTGACCGTGTCCGTTACCACGCAGCGCTCCCAGGTACGCAACCGCGCGGAAGCCAGGCGGCGCTTAGCGGAACTCATCCGAGAAGCTGTGCAGCCACCGCCTCCGAGGCGCCGGCGGACTCGACCGAGTCGGGCCTCGATTGCCCGTCGTAAAGCGCAGAAGCAGCGCCGCTCCGAGCTCAAAGCCAGCCGACGTCGCCCCAGCGCCTACTAGGGAATATGGGATTTTCGCGCATCCGTTGCAATATAGATGGTATGAGCGAAAACCAGGCCCCTACCGAAAAGGCAGCTGAAGCTGTTGCGGAGTTCAACCGCGTGCCCTCGATTCTGTCCATCCAGTCGCATGTGAGCTATGGCCACGTGGGCAACTCCGCTGCGGTCTTCCCGCTGCAGCGCGCAGGTTTTGAAGTGTGGCCGGTCCACACCGTCGATTTCTCCAACCACACCGGCTACGGCCAGTGGCGCGGCCCGATGATTCCGGCCACGGATGTGCGCGAGGTCATCAAGGGTATCGATGAGCTGGGCAAGCTTGACGACGTCGACGCGATTATCTCCGGTTACCAGGGCGGTAGCGATATTGCGGATGTCATCATCGAGGCCGTGGCGCTGGCCAAGCAGCGCAACCCGAAGGCTATCTACTCGTGTGACCCGGTGATGGGAAATGCCAAGAGTGGCTGCCACGTCTCGGATGACATTCCGCCGCTGCTGCGCGACAAGGTTGTGCCGGTGGCAGACGTGATTACGCCGAACCAGTTTGAGCTGGGATACCTGACGGGCCGCGAGGTCAACGACCTGGAGTCCACCATTGCGGCAGCCCATGCTGCTCGTGAGATGGGCCCGGAGGCCGTGCTGGTCACCAGCGTGCTGCGTCCGGAGCGCAAGGAGGGCGAGATTGAGATGCTCGCCGTCAACGGCTCGGGCGCATGGCTGGTGGCGACGCCATACTTGCCGCTAAAGCGCAACGGCTCCGGCGATGTCACGGCTGCGCTGTTTGCGGGCAACCTGCTGCGCGGTCGCGGTATTGACGGTGACCTGTCGGTCGCGTTGGGCAACACCGCGGCCAGCATCTTTGAGCTGCTGAAGGTCACGCACGAGTCCGGCTCTGGCGAGCTGGAGCTCGTGCGCGCGCAGGAGGCCTACGTTCACCCGGAGCAGCGTTTTGAGGTTACGAAGGTTCAGTAGGGCTGGGGTGCAGTAGGGCTGGGGGCTCACGCCGCTAAGCCAGCCCTAGCAGTGTCCCAACAGGCCTAGTAATAGAACGGGAACTCGTCCCAGTTCGGGTCGCGCTTTTCCAGGAACGCTTCCTTGCCCTCGACGGCCTCGTCGGTCATGTACGCCAGGCGAGTAGCCTCACCCGCGAAGACCTGCTGACCCATCAGGCCATCATCGGTCAGGTTGAAGGCGAACTTCAGCATGCGCTGCGCTGTCGGGGACTTACCGTTGATCATGCGACCCCACTCGACCGCGACATCTTCCAGCTCAGCGTGGTCCGCGACCTCGTTGACAGCACCCATGCGGTGCATGGTCTCAGCGTCGTAGGAGCGGCCGAGGAAGAAAATTTCGCGGGCAAACTTCTGACCAACCTGCTTCGCCAGGTAGGCCGAGCCATAGCCGGCATCGAAAGATCCCACGTCAGCGTCGGTCTGCTTAAAGCGAGCCTCCTGGCGTGATGCCAGCGTCAGGTCACACACCACGTGCAGGGAGTGTCCGCCACCTGCGGCCCAGCCATTGACCACAGCAATAACAACCTTCGGCATAGTGCGAATCAGGCGCTGCACCTCCAGGATGTGCAGGCGACCTCCCTCGACCTTGGCGCGCGCGGTATCGATGGTGGATGCGTCCGCGGTAGCGTCGTCATGCTCGTGGGACGTTGCGTACTGGTAGCCGGAACGACCGCGAATGCGCTGGTCACCACCCGAACAGAATGCCCAGCCACCGTCCTTGGTGCTCGGGCCGTTACCGGTCAGCAGCACTACGCCGACATCCGGGGTGCGGCGCGCGTGGTCGAGCGCGCGGTAGAGCTCATCGACGGTATGCGGGCGGAATGCGTTACGAACCTCCGGGCGATCAAACGCAATACGCACAATGCCGTTCTCGCGGCCCTCGCCGACGTGCCGGTGGTAGGTGATGTCGGTCAAATCCTCAAAACCATCAACCGTCTTCCACTGCTCGGGGCGGAAAGGGTTATCGGTCGAGTACTTCGCGGTATCAGTCATGGCTTCCAGCATAAAGGTCTCTAGCATGAGGGGTATGTCTGTGTCCGCTGCGCCCAACATCAAGCTTCCGCCAATCGACGACATCCTCGACCGCGCCCACGTCGTCGCGCTGCCCATGGCAGTGAAATTCCGTGGCGTCACCACCCGCGAGGCACTCCTCATCGACGGCCCCGTCACCTGGGGCGAGTTCGCTCCCTTCCTGGAATACGAGGCGCCCGAGGCCGCCGCGTGGCTGCGCTCGGCCATCGAATGCGCATACGTCGGCCTGCCCACCCCGAAGCGCGAGTTTGTCGAGGTCAACGCCACCATCCCCGCCGTCACACCCGACCAGGTGCCGGAGGTCGTGGCGCGCTACCCCGGGTGCCGCACGTTTAAGGTCAAGGTCGCAGAGAGCGGCCAATCGCTTAACGACGACATCGAGCGCGTAGCCGCCGTCCGCACCGCGGTGGCCGAAGCCTATGGCTATGAACCTGTGGTGCGGGTGGATGCGAATCGTGGCTGGTCGGTGGAGCAGGCCATCCGCGCCGCTCATGAGTTGGGGCCGCTGGAGTACATGGAGCAGCCCGTTGCGACTGTCGCCGAGCTGCGCGAGGTCCGCGACGCAGTGGGGGAGTTTTGCCCGGTTGCTGCCGATGAGTCGATTCGCAAGGCCGAGGACCCGTATTTGGTTGCGCGCGAGCAGGCTGCTGACGTGGGCGTAATGAAGGTCGCGCCCCTTGGTGGACCACGCCGCTTGCTTCGGTTGGCCGAGGAACTGGAGATGAAGGTGACCGTCGCCAGCGCTTTGGACACCGGTGTTGGCATGGCCGCCGGTTTGTTCACGGCGGCGGCCCTGCCTGCCACAGAGCTGCAGCCGGAGCCGAACGCGGCGGGTTTGGCCACGTCCTCGCTGTTTATCGAGGACGTCATCGAGCCCCGGCCACTTATCGATGGCCGACTGCCCGTCACCAACCCCGCGCCCGACCCTTCCCGCCTGGCCGAGCTCGCCGCGCCGGGCCCCCGCCGCGATTGGTGGTTCGACCGCCTCCGCGCGGCGTATGCCCATCTATAACGCCAAGAAAGTGACTAGGTTTATGACACTTTGAGCCCGAAAAACGGCTTCCAAACTGACATAAACCTAGTCAGTAACTCCCGGCAAGTAGCCTATTGAGTGTGAACAATAACCAGGACACCTCTCAAGACCCGGACACCGGCGCGGTCGAAACCACTCACGCCGCCCAGTCCACACAAGCCCCATCCGCAGTGGTAGCGGGCCTCATCGTCGATGAGCTGCTGCGTCTCGGCATGGTCGATGCCGTGGTGTGCCCGGGTTCCCGGTCCGCCCCGCTCGCCCGCGCTCTGGTCCAGGCCGCCGACGCGGCGAAGGTTCGCCTCCACGTACGTATCGATGAACGCTCCGCCGCCTTCCTCGCCCTCGGCCTGGCCTCGCGCACCCGCAAGGTGACCCCGGTAATTACAACGTCCGGCACAGCAGTGGCGAACCTCGTGCCCGCCATGGTGGAAGCCACCGCGTCGGGCATTCCGCTGCTGGCACTGACCGCCGACCGCCCCGCGCATTATCGAGGCACTGGCGCGAACCAGACCATCGTCCAGGACCGCCTGTTCGCTGATGCCTCCGTCGTCGAGTTCGATCTGGACGGCACCGCCCCGGTCACGAAGGCCACCGCCGCGCAGATCCGCGCCCGCATCGATCGCGTTGTCGCCGCCATGGCATCCGGCGCCGGCCACCTTAACGTCCGTTTTGTCGAACCGCTCGTGCCTGACGACGACTCCGTCGCCGACATCCCCGAGGGCCGCGCCGACGGCGGCCCCTGGACCACGATTGCGCCTACCAACAGCAACAACGTCGGCGCGGCCGCCATCGCAGCCAACTCGGCCACCGCAACCGGCCCGGCCAACTCGGCTAGCACAGCCACAATTGACATCAGCCGCCGCACACTCGTGATTGCGGGTTCGAATGCCTCGCACCTGCCAGAACTGGAGGATCTGCCAACCATCGCTGAGCCGAATGCATATGCGCCGGCGCACCCGGTTCACCCGCTCGCGGCGGGTACTTTTGCGCAGATTCTGCCGGAGCAGATTGTGTTAGTCGGCAGGCCGACGCTGCACCGAGGTATCTCTAAGCTGCTGGCCAATCCGGATATCGAGCTGACCGTTGTCTCCGAAGCGGAAAACCACGGTTTTGGGGTGGAGTTCCCGGATGTGACGGCGAACGCAAGGGCCGTCGTTAGGCATGTGCAGACTGTGGGGGAGCAGGACCCGCAGTGGACGAAAATCTGTGAGGCTGCCAGCGAATTGGCGGTGAAGTCCGTGCGAGAGACGCTTACCGAGTCGATTGAAGCGGAGGAACCGCTGACCGGATTTCATGTGGCGGCGGCGCTGACGGATAGCCTGCGCACGGGTGACAACGTGGTGCTGGGCGCGTCGAACCCGGTGCGCGATGCGTCGTACACGGGCCTGCCTTTCCCGGGTGTGAACACGTATGCGGGACGAGGTGCCGCGGGCATCGACGGCACGGTGGCGACGGCAATCGGTATTGCGCTGGCGTCCGACCGTGAGCATGCCGACGAGATTCGCCCGCCGCGGACGATTGCACTTATGGGTGACCTGACGTTCCAGCACGACTCCGCAGCGTTGGCAATTGGGCCGCTGGAGCCGAGGCCGGAAAACCTCACCATCGTGGTGGCCAATGATGCCGGTGGCGGTATTTTCGAGACGCTGGAGGCGGGCAGCCCGGCTCTGCGGGGAAGCTTTGAGCGCATCTTCGGCACGCCGCAGGACGTGGACTTTGAGGGCATCTGCCAGGCTTACGGAGTCGAGCACGTGCGTGTCGACCGCCTCCCAGATCTGCTCGCGCAGTTGCACCCGGATACCGACGTCGATGGCATCCGCGTCATTGAGGTGGCGACCACGCGTGCGACGCGTCGGCAGTTGCATCACAAGCTGGCATACAATGCGGAGATTGGGGTGCTGGACAAGCACTAGCTGGACAAGGCTCGCTGGACAAGCACTAGCCGGCCGGCAGCATCCAATCAGAGCTGGAAACAATCAGGGACAGAAAAATAGGAGGTCGCGACCGCCATGCAGTGGAAAACTGCCCTGGCCAATTGGCCGCGCCTCCTTCGTCAGGTACTGCTCTTTCTGATGATTTGCCTGTTGCTGTCGTGCCTGGCCATGGTGGTTGGCTGTTTCATTAATGACCGCAATATCGAGTCGAACATGGGGCAGTCCGTAGCCAATGTGCGCTCGGTCGAGCTCCTTCGCACCACGGTTGATTTCGTCGACGAGAATGGTGATTTTCAGTCGCCACCAACCGGTTTGCTCTATCCCGTTGGTCTGGAAGAGGGGCAGCGCGTCCGCGTCGAATACGACCGCACTGATCCCAATGTCGTCCGCGTCGCCGGACGTACATGGACGTTGTCACTTCTCCCGGCGACCAGTATCGCTGTGGTTGCATTTCTCGTCGTCGCGCCGTTGTGGTGGTTGTCGTTGCGCGCAACCCGTCGTTTACAAAGAGATCCCCAAAAGGTAAACAGAGGGTCACTTTCGCTTTCCGACGAGATGGAAAACTAGCACCATGCGCGTTGCCATCATTGCTGAAAGCTTCTTGCCCAACATCAATGGAGTGACAAACTCCGTGCTGCGGGTGTTGGAACACTTACGCCGTGAAGGACACGAGGCGCTGGTGATTGCGCCGGGTGCTCGGGACTGGCAGGAAGAGGCAGAGTTCTACTGCGACTACCGCATTGAGCGTGTGCCCACTGTGATGGTGCCGTTGATTGATTCGCTACCGATTGGTGTGCCGAACCGTCGGGTAGCGTCGGCGCTGACGCAGTTTAAGCCGGATGTTGTCCACTTGGCTTCGCCATTTGTGCTCGGTGGTGCGGGCGCGCTGACTGCCAAGGCACTGGGCATCCCGGCTGTGGCCATCTATCAGACGGACGTTGCGGGTTTTGCCAAGAACTACAAGTTGGCGGGGCTCTCCACGGCCGCATGGTTGTGGACGCGCGTGATTCACAACTCCTGCGCCCGAACGCTGGCGCCGTCGTCGCCGACTATTGAGGACCTGCAGGATCACAAGATTCGTGATGTCTACCGCTGGGGCCGCGGTGTTGATGCGGTTCGCTTTACTCCGACAAAGCGTAGTGAAGAGCTCAGGAAGCAGTGGAGCCCGGAGGGCAAGCCGATCGTTGGTTATGTCGGCAGGCTCGCGGCGGAGAAGTCTGTGGAGCGGCTGGCAGCGCTGAACGGCCGCGATGATATCCAGGTGGTCATTGTCGGCAATGGCCCGGAGCTGCAGAAGCTGCAGAAGCAGATGCCGAATGCCGTCTTTACCGGACAGCTCACCGGCGATAAGTTGGCAGCGGCATTCGCCAGTCTGGACGTGTTCGTCCACACCGGTGACTTTGAAACCTTCTGCCAGGCGGTACAGGAAGCCCACGCCTCCGGTGTGCCGGCCATCGCTCCGAACGCAGGCGGCCCGCGCGACCTGATTACCAACGACGTCAACGGCTACCTGCTGGAACCCAAGACTTTCACCCGCGATCTGTCTGAGGCGGTCGACAAGCTACTGCTCGTCGATGATGAGCTGGCACGCAAGCAGCTGCGCAACCGCTGCCGCGACACCGTGACCGAACGCACCTGGGAAGCACTGTGTGCAGACCTGGTTCGCCACTACGAGGAGGTTTCTGGGGTTTCCGCGGCCGAGACGTCAAGCAAGGTCGTAGCAGATGCGATTGATGCCTCCCGTGCAGGTGCTGCTACGCGTCAGAAGTCGGTCGCGTAATCTGGACATCGTGTCTAGGGCTGATTTAACGAAAAATCCCAGCGAAGTCGCCTCGATGTTCGACGGCGTGGGGAAGAATTACGACATCACTAATACCGTGCTCACCGGTGGCATTGACCACTACTGGCGCGTGCGCACGGCAAAGCGCCTGAACCTGCAGCCTGGCCAGAAAGTCCTCGACCTGGCCGCCGGTACGGCTGTTTCATCAGTGGAGTTGGCAAAGTCTGGCGCATACGTCGTTGCCTGTGATTTCTCCCGAGGCATGCTCAAGGCCGGTGCACACCGCGATGTTCCCAAGGTCTGCGGTGACGGCATGAAGCTGCCATTCCCGGACAACACCTTCGACGCGGTGACCATCAGCTTCGGTCTGCGCAACATCGTGGACTACAAGGCGGGCCTCGCTGAGCTAGCCCGCGTGGCCAAGCCCGGAGGCCAGCTAACAGTCTGTGAGTTCTCCACCCCTGTGGTGCCGGTGTTCAGCACCTTCTACAAGGAATACCTGATGCGGGCACTGCCGCAGATTGCCAAGGTTGTCTCCTCGAACCCGGAGGCCTATGTGTACTTGGCGGAGTCGATTCGCGCCTGGCCAAACCAGCCGCAGCTTGCCCGCGACATCAATGCCTCTGGCTGGGAGGATGCCGGTTGGCAGAATCTCACCTTCGGTATCGCAGCGCTGCACTCGGCAACCAAGCCCGTGCAGTAGCTCGCTAGCTCTCAGTCGGGCTGGGTCGCAGGGTCCGTCGTAAAGCGATTCCTACTGCCAGGGCTGGCGTCCGAAGCACTTATCGGAGGCCAGCGCTGTCCTCCCCGAAGCGCGCCAGAGTCGCGCCACTACGTCGCGGTCGTGTTCCGTGACCAGGTTGCCCATCAGGCGTGCGGCAACGCCCATGAGCTGGCTTCCCCACGGGGCGCCGATGGTCAGCGGGCCGACCGTGGGAAGGAAGCTCGGGTACGTCAGCGTCAGCGCCAACTTGCGAGCCAGCGAGAAGCCGGTGCCGTAGTGGTCGCGAAGGAGGGCGGGCCAGGAGTGCGTCAGCCCATCGCGGCCCGCACCAATCGAGCTAATCAGCTCCACCGCTAGCCGCGCCGACTCCATGCCGTAGTCAATGCCCTCACCGTTGAGCGGGTTGACCAAGCACGCAGCATCACCGAGCAACGCCCAGTTCGGCCCCGCCACATTCGACACGGCACCACCCATCGGCAGCAGCGCCGACGTCACGTGCTCCGGCTCGCTCATCTGCCACTGATCGCGCACCTGTCCGTGGTACTCGCGCAGCAACTTCTTCACGTTCGTGCGCGCCGGGCGTGCCGACGTCGCCAGCGCCCCACACCCCACATTCGCCCGGCCTTCTCCCAGCGGGAAAATCCAGCCATAGCCCGGGTGCGTCTGCCCATCGGAGTCGCGCAGTTCCAGGTGCGAGTGAATCCAGTCATCCGCTACGTCCGCGCTGTCGAAGCTGACATACGACCGCGCGGCCACGCCAAAGACGCTGTCTCGATGCCACGCACGCCCCAGCTGCTTGCCGACGGTACTGCGGACCCCATCGGCCACGAGCAACCAGCGGGCCGAGATGGTGTGTGGCTTGCCCTCGCGGTCGGAAAGCTCCACCTCGCGCACGCCATGACCCCGCGTGCCGCCAGTGTTCAGCGCTCCGAGAACCACCTTCCGCGCTGCGACTCCATCAAAGACCTGCGCACCGGCATCAGCGGCGGCATTGAGCAAGAAAGTGTCGAGCTCAACTCGCGGCATCGCGGATCCGACAGCGGGAAAAGTGCCGGAGGCATCATCTGGCCAAGGTGCGGTGATGGAGCCGCCGAAGCCGTGCAACTTGAGTCCGCGGTTGCGGTTGCGGCGCAGGAGCTCGTCGTCAAGCCCTAGGCGACGTAGCTCAGCGATGGCACGAGGAGTGAGCCCGTCGCCACAAGTTTTGTCGCGTGGGAAGCGCTGGGAGTCGACCACAGTGACCGAAAATCCGGCGCGGGCGGCGTGAATTGCGGCTGCGGAGCCGGTGGGGCCTGCGCCAACAATGAGCACGTCAGTGCTACTGGGTAGAGCGACGGTGCCGTCGAACGTGGGGGAAACTCGCGAAATCGGGCTTGAGGTCATTGCCCCAGCGTATAACGACGTTGAAACAAATATGGGAACTGGTCTGCTAGCCACTATGCTCGTAAGGTAGTTTATTTAGCAGTTTCTTATCTTTTATCGTCAGTTAGGCAGGTCTCGAATGCGTACTGGAGACTACTCCGGGCTTAGTTCCGGAAGTGCTCAGGGCACTGGTGAGCACACCGCCACTAGTTCTCACTTCGTTGATGAGGCGCTGGAAGCAACAATCACCGAGGGAATGCGCAAGAGCGAGGACCTCCTGATTACCGAGCTGGGGCGCGGCGAGGACTTCCTAGTCGAACGGGTTTCCCACCTAGCTCACGCTGGTGGTAAGCGCTTCCGCCCGATGTTTACCATGCTGGCCGCGCAGTTCGGGGAGAACCCGGAGAGCGATAAGGTCATCACCGCCGCGACGGTGCTGGAGCTGACGCACCTGGCGACGCTCTACCACGACGACGTCATGGATGAAGCGGATAAGCGCCGCGGCGTGCCCTCCGCAAACTCGCGCTGGGACAACACCGTCGCCATTCTGGCCGGTGACTACCTCTTCGCTGCTGCGTCCCGCCTGCTGGCAGAGCTCGGCTCCGAGAGCGTGGCTCACTTCGCTGAGACCTTCGGTGTTCTTGTCACAGGTCAGATGCGCGAGTGCCTCAACGACTTGGACCTGCCGATAGAAGAGCGCATCGAGCGCTACCTGAAGGTCATTGCCGAAAAGACCGGTGTGCTCATCGCATCGGCCGGTTATCTCGGCGCCTATCACGCCGGTGCGTCGGCCGAGATTTCCAACGCGCTGCGCCGCTATGGCGAACTAATCGGTATCGTTTTCCAGATTGTCGACGACATCATCGACATCTCCTCCAATACCGATCAGTCCGGCAAGACTCCGGGTACTGACTTGCGCGAGGGCGTCTTCACGCTGCCGGTGCTCTACGCGCTGCAGGAGGATACCCCAGCCGCTGACCGCCTCCGTGAGATTCTCGTCGGCCCAGTCTCCGACGACGCGCTTGTCGACGAGGCCCTCGAGCTTTTGGCTCAGACCAACGGTGTGGCTCGCGCGATGGAGAAGGTCAATGAACTGCTGGATGAGTCCGACCGCGTCATCGCTGACCTTCCTGACTGTGCGGCCAAGGAGGCCCTGCGTCACGTTGCTCGCTACACCGTGGAGCGCGTGGGGTAGCGGATTGAGCTCCATCGGCGAGATGGGCCTAGGGGCGAGCACTGCTCTGAGGTGAGCTCTGCTCTGGGGTGAGTTCTGCTGAGGGGTGAATCCAGGTAGGGAAATATCCTCTCGACCTGCCGATTTGTGTAAATGACAGAGTAGTGGGTAGCATTCCATTCGCACCGTTTAAGAGTGCACGCCAGATTGCCCGAGCGGCCAAAGGGAGCGGATTGTAAATCCGTCGGCATTGCCTTCGTTGGTTCGAATCCATCATCTGGCACAGTGAAATCACCGCGAGAATTTTCTCGCGGTGATTTTTTTTGTTTGTAGGGGCTGTTGGTGGGGATGCGGGGCAGGGGTTTGGGGTAGGGGCTCGAGTGAGGGGCTCTGGATTAAGCGGGGCAGGGGCTCGAGTTAGAGGCTCGGGTTAGAGGGCAGCCACTCATCGATGAGCTATTCACTTATGGTTCCGCTGGAGCTCATCGATAAGTGAATAAATTATCCATAAGTGCGCGCCAAATGTCTGCAAACGCGACAAGAAATACCGCTGCCTACCTGCTGATTTGTGCTTAGTGGTGATTTCGGGTTAATCTTTGCAAGGCTTCACGGAGAGCACAGAGCGAAACAAAGCGGTCAACAATTGGCCACGGAGTTACGTGCTGAGTTCAACGGATGCTGATGCCCCCTTAGCTCAGTCGGCAGAGCGTTTCCATGGTAAGGAAAAGGTCGACAGTTCGATTCTGTCAGGGGGCTCTGTTCTTTTATACGGACTTATGTCCGGTAGAGAATAGGGGCGATGTAGCTCAGATGGTGAGAGCGCACGACTCATAATCGTGAGGTCGGGGGTTCGATCCCCCCCATCGCTACTACGGACAGTGATGTTCGTCGAACCCCGCCTTGATTATGCAGCAATGCAGTAAGGTGGGACATTGTCAGCTAAGGACTGAAAAGTTCTTTCGCTGGTGGTGAAGGGGCGTGGCTCAATTGGTAGAGCAGCGGTCTCCAAAACCGCAGGTTGCAGGTTCGAGTCCTGTCGCCCCTGCAAGTACCCGTCATCCAGGGCGTATAAAAATGCGTCTGGGTGGCGGGTTTTTCGTTTATGTTCGGTGGCGGTGGGCGGTGGGCCAATGCGAGTTACTGACTGCGTTTATGACAAAAACAGCTCGAAAAATGGCTTGAAAGTGTCATAAACCCATACAGGTTCACATCTGCAGCCCAAGCGAACAGCCAAGCGAGCAGCCAAGCTAGCAGCCCGTGGCTCTTTGGGGTTGTCAGAATCGAATCTCGAAGCCTGCGGTTCCCACGAAGGGCATTTCTTCGATAGTGTGGATTATCGGCTAGAATTTACGCACTGAACCAGACTTGCTCTGCACAGTGGGGGCTTGGCTCCGGAGAACTTCCCCGGAGTTTGCCCTTGAAGAATTCACGTTTGAGTTTCACTGTGCAGTATCTTTAGGTCTCATATGCACGAAGTAGCGAAGGAGCATCGTGTCTGAGGAAAACCAGACTTTCCAGGCGGCGGCTCGCCCGTCCGGTAAGCGCCAGGCGACGGGCGCGCAGACCACCGTGGCGAAGAAGCCTGCGCGTGAGAAGGAGACCAACGAGCTTTCGACTCGTAACCCTTTGGTTTTCGTCAAGCAGGTTGTTGACGAGCTGCGCAAGGTGATTTGGCCGACCGGCCGCCAGATGGTCACCTACAGCATCATCGTGATTCTGTTCCTGATTGCCATGATCGCTCTCGTGTGGGGTGTGGACACGCTGGCCGGTCTGGGTGTTCGATCGGTGTTGGGCAAGTAATCGGTTATACTGTTTCGCAGTGATGCTTTTCATCCCGCCTCCGAGTTCCGGACGGCGGGATTATTCGTTAGCGCAGCTGGCGTCTGGCTGTGCGAAGTGATTGCGGATGGCATATTGGCTCTTAAGACTCTTTAGGCGAAGATGCCAATGTCGCGAACCGTTGATGTAGATACAAGAGGGGTTAGCACGACATGAATGATGGTCAGAATATTTTCTCCGAGGCCCAGTCCGCGGATGCTGCCGCAACTGAGCAGGATGCGCAGGACGCACCGGCTCAGGTAGAAGCTCCGGCCGAGGGTGCAGCCGACGCAGCCGCAGCCGACACAGCCGCAGCTGACACGGCTGCAGCAGAAGCAGCGCCGGCAGAGGAGACTGCCGCTGACGCTGAGGCACAGGCAGCTGCTGACGCAGATGCCGAGTACCGTAAGCGCCTGCGCGAGTTCCAGCGTGAGCTCAAGCGTCGTCCGGGCGACTGGTACATCATCCAGTGCTACTCCGGCTACGAGAACAAGGTGAAGACCAACCTGGAAATGCGCGCCCAGACCATGGGTGTCGATGAGCAGATCCACGAGGTCATCGTTCCGGTTGAGGAAGTCGAAGAGCGCAAGGACGACGGCAAGAAGAAGATCGTTAAGCGCAAGCTGCTGCCGGGCTACGTTCTGGTCCGTATGAGCCTGGATGATCCGTCCTGGTCCGTCGTCCGCGACACCCCGGGTGTTACTTCCTTCGTTGGTAGCGAGGGCCAGCCGTCCAAGGTCAAGATCCGTGAGGTCGCTAAGTTCCTCATGCCGAAGGAGACCATCACCGCGGACGCCGCTGAGGAAGCTGCAAATGCCGACGGTGAGCTGGCCGTCGCAGCGGCTCCGCAGACGGAGAAGAAGGCCGTCGCCATCGACTACGAGGTCGGCGAGTCCGTCACCATCCTGTCCGGTCCGTTCGCATCCGTGGCGGCGACCATCTCCGAGATCGACCCGGACACCGGCCGCATGAAGGCTCTGGTTTCCATCTTCGGCCGTGAGACCCCGGTCGAGCTGGGCATCGATGAGGTCGAGAAGCTGAACTAGGCCCGGCCTCAAGCCAGGCGCAGAGCCAAGCGGCAAGCACCGCCAAGCCAAGCGCCGAGCAAGGCACCAGCTAGCTCGCTCGCGCAACCAATCCGGTAACGGATTTTGATGCACGCCATACGCTGCGGTAACGTAGCCAGGCGTGCATTTTTGTGCCTTGAGCACAGATGCGCCAAGTAATTCGTATCCCCGGTGGCTGGCACCAACTCAATGACCAGCGCCAGTGGCCATGATGGTCGAGGGCGCAAGGGTCGTCGTAAAGCGTCGGCATCCGGACGGGGTGAGTCGCCTTTTCATCGGGGCGGCGCGCCCCGGTAACTAGGAAGTAGGTTAATCCGATGGCTCCGAAGAAGAAGCTTTCTGCGATTATTAAGCTGCAGATTCAGGCTGGTCAGGCTAACCCGGCTCCGCCGGTTGGTCCGGCACTGGGTGCTCATGGTGTCAACATCATGGAGTTCTGCAAGGCTTACAACGCAGCAACTGAGAACCAGCGTGGCAACGTTGTCCCGGTTGAAATCTCTGTCTACGAAGACCGCTCCTTCACCTTCGTTCTGAAGACCCCGCCGGCAGCTAAGCTGCTGCTGAAGGCCGCTGGCATTCAGAAGGGCTCTGGCGTTCCGCACACCAACAAGGTCGGTTCCGTGACCTGGGAGCAGTGCAAGGAAATCGCCGAGCTGAAGAAGCCGGACCTGAACGCTAACGACATCGAGATGGGTGCACGCATCATCGCCGGTACCGCTCGTTCCATGGGCATCACCGTCGAGGGCGCTAAGTAAACCGTCAGCGTTTAGCTGCACCTTCATCAAGTGGTAGGGCCAGCTTCGGCCCGCTACACACCACAATCCAACCATTTCACTTAATTGAGATTGGACTTTTCATGAGCAAGAACTCTAAGGCATACCGCGCCGCCGCCGAGAAGATCGACGCCGGCCGCATCTACTCTCCGCTCGAGGCCGCTAACCTGGCCAAGGAGACCTCCTCCAAGAACTACGACGCCACCATCGACGTCGCTATCCGCCTGGGCGTTGACCCGCGCAAGGCTGACCAGCTGGTTCGCGGCACTGTCTCCCTGCCGAACGGCACCGGTAAGACCGTCCGCGTTGTCGTCTTCGCTGCTGGCGAGAACGCCACCAAGGCTGAAGAGGCTGGCGCTGACTTCGTTGGCTCCGAGGAGCTGATCGAGAAGATTCAGGGCGGCTGGACCGACTTCGACGCTGCTATTGCTACCCCGGACCAGATGGCCAAGGTTGGTCGCGTGGCTCGCATCCTCGGCCCGCGTGGTCTGATGCCGAACCCGAAGACCGGCACCGTTACCCCGGATGTCGCTAAGGCTGTCACCGAGATCAAGGGCGGTAAGATTTCCTTCCGCGTTGACAAGGCTGCAAACCTGCAGGCTGTTATCGGTAAGGCTTCCTTCGACGCTGAGAAGCTGGCCGAGAACTACGGTGCGCTTATCGACGAGCTGATGCGCCTCAAGCCGTCCGCTGCTAAGGGTAAGTACCTGAAGAAGATCACCGTCTCCGCCACCAACGGCCCGGGCATCCCGGTTGACACCAGCGTGATCAAGGACTACACCGCCTAAATCAGCATCAGCCGATAGGTGAGTGTGCTCTTCACGAGTCACTCGAGAGTAACTCTGAGCAAAGCTCTTTAAAACCGCCGCCGCGCGCACTTTCCAGAGTGTGTGAGGTGGCGGTTTTGCATTGGCATAAGGGGTATCGATAGCGCGGTGGGGGCTTGGGCGCGGTAGACGTCGTAAAGCGAATTGCTAATCCAAACAACTAATCCAGGCGAAATGGACTCACAGCCGAAGTTTGTTGCTTAAAATCGCGACTATGACGTTAATTTTGGAACCCGAAGAAGGGCTGGAGGCGCTCGGCGAGATTAATCGCCTGGCGCAGCTCGACGACGGTTCCGGAATTATTGAACCGCAGCTCATCTCGTATCTCGACTCGTTGGGTGACGACGCCTATGACATGCCCTGCCTGCGCATCGCGGGACAGACTCTGCTGGGCGAGGTACTGACGGGGCTAGGGGAGGACGAACGCGTAGCTGAGGTCCTTCGCCGCAACATCCAGGACTCTGTGGTGCTTCCGGGGATGAGTGAGGAGGAAGCTCTACAAGCTCGGGCGGCGCAGGTCGTGGTTGTGCGGCTGCTGCGGATCATCGCGCGGATGGAGGCCGTCGAGCTGCGCAATGTCGTGGCGCAGCAGTGCCTGGCATCGCAGATCCCGCCGGTTGTGCGCGTGGCACTGACACTCACCGTGGATATTCTCGACGCCGCCAGATTGGACGCACATCCCGACGACATGGTGCGCGTGGTGCTTGACTACGCCGACCAAGTGCTCTGGCTTGCCGACGATGACCTGAATGCGTACTTTGCCGAGCTCGAGATGATTGTCCAGCAACGTGAGAAGGACCTGGAGTTCGGCCGCTTCGGAGAGCCCGGTGCGGCGCGGTTTGGATAGTCGATTTGGTTAATTGCCAGGGTCTGGTATAAAGTTTCTTCACGAAGTTTGACCGGCTTCCAATCGGTACCAACATCGAGTTGGGAAGATGGAGGTTGGTGCTCAAGTTTCACCGAAGACCGTCGGTCATTCGCTTTGAAAGAAGCGGATTGAAGGTTTCATTGTAGGAATACAGTGAGCGGCCCACGCAGGAGGGCTTGGAAGCGCTTGCGCAGTTTGACTTCACCTGTTGTCCTTGCGGTCGGCGGAGTTGAAGTGGAACATGCCACAAGAATTGTGCGCCCCATCCTTGTGCGAGGATTGGGGCGTTTGTTGTATTTGCGCAAAAGAATCCTTCACTTGGCCGAGCGGAAAATTGCAAAGACCAGGAAGGAGGCGAGAGTACACATGGCAGCAAATGCTGAGAAGATTGCAGCTGTTGCAGCGCTGAAGCAGGACGTTGAAGAGTCCAACGCTATCGTGCTGACTGAGTACCGCGGCCTGTCCGTTGCGGAAATCACGGAACTGCGTCGCGCCCTCGGTGCTGATGTTAAGTACTCCGTCGCCAAGAACACCATGATCAAGATCGCTGCCGACGAGGCAGGGATTGAGGGTCTTGATGAGCACCTGAACGGCCCGACTGCAGTCGCCTTCATCAAGGGCGAGGCTGTGGATGCGGCTAAGGCGATTAAGAAGTTCGCCGGTGACAACAAGAACCTCGTGATCAAGGGCGGCTACATGGACGGTGCTGCAATGGATGCAGCACAGTTCGAGGCTCTTGCGGATATGGATAACCGTGAGACCACGCTGGCAAAGCTGGCTGGTGCCTTCAACGGCGTTCTGGCGAACGTCGCTGGCCTGCTCGACGCTCCGACCTCCTCGGTTGCCCGCCTTGCTGCGGCACTCGAGGAAAAGAAGTAATCCCGAGCGGCTCGCGATCTACGCGAACTAAATCACGCGAAAAACTTTTCAATATCACTTTGACGGCTTCGACCCCAGGGATCTCTGAGGGGAGCGGCCGCACCACACTCATAGGAGAATATCCATGGCTAAGTACACCACTGAGGAACTGCTCGAGGCTTTCAAGGAAATGACCCTCGTTGAGCTCACCGAGTTCAAGAAGGCTTTCGAGGAAGAGTTCGACGTCACCGCTGCTGCTCCGGTTGCAGTTGCTGCTGCAGGCGCTGCTGGCGGCGAGGCTGCTGCTGAGGAGAAGGACGAGTTCGACGTCGTCCTCGAGGACGCTGGCGCTAAGAAGATCGGCGTTATTAAGGCTGTCCGTGAGATCGTCTCCGGCCTGGGCCTGAAGGAGGCTAAGGAGATGGTTGAGTCCGCTCCGAAGGCTATCCTGGAGGGTGCTTCCAAGGACGACGCTGAGGCTGCTAAGGCTAAGCTGGAAGAGGCTGGCGCAAAGGTTGCCCTCAAGTAATTCAATTACTTGCCTCGGCCCCGGTAGTGGCCTAAAGCTACCAATTCTGACCGCCAATTCTGGGCTTCGTTCCCGGGGTTGGCGGTTCTTTTGTTTCTGGGGCCTTTGCTAACCCGCCTGACCCGGGCAAAACCTCACTAATCTCACCCGTCACAGGGAGTTGAGGCAAAAACCAGCCCACTCATTGTCTTGATTACCCTTATTGGCCTGTAAAGTATCTAACATGCTCTCACGGCCGAGAATTTTGTCTATCCTTCTGTTGGGTCTAGGCACCGCACTGCTTGCTGCTGGCATTTTGCTGCCCAAAGTGCTCAATGTTGATCCCAAAATGCCGCTTGACCTGCCGCCGGTGTCGTATACCCTGCGGGCGGAAGACGGCGTATCCACCAGGATTAACGAAGAGGGCAAGCGGGAAGAAGTGCACTCGCCGCTGCAGCGACAGCTTCACGGCGTGCTCATCGAACCCGCGGATGCGGACAAGGTTTCGCTCCGCGTCGGCGTGACTGAAATGCGTGAGCTTCCCCCTGAGGTTATCGGCACCGACCCGCTGACGGAGCTTATCGAGGCCAATATCTGGACAGTTACCATCGATCGACTCACCGGCGAGGCGCTGGCTCCTGCGACGCTTGTCGACCGCATGGCGGGCGTTCCACGGTCAGTGGCTTTCGAGGGGAACTGGGTGAAGCTCCCGGCCGACACGGAGGAAAAGGAATACCTGATCTTTGATGATTTCCTCCACGATTCCTTGCCAGCAAAGTTTGTCGGGGAAGAGGAGCGCGGTGGTAACCGTGTCCTGCATTTCCGTCAGGACATTGAGAAGACGAATCTCGCCCAGAAGTACCGTTCTTACGTCTCTCAGTTAACCCAGGATGACAAGTCCGGCTTCCTCCAGTACCAGGGCACCCGTGATTTGTGGGTTGAGCCCAAGTCTGGCTCGGTCATCGATATGGCCGAGGACATCCACCTTTGGTGGGAGACCCGCGACGGCGAGCCGATCATGGACTACCTGCGCTTCAACGGCAAGATGGACGAAGGCCTTTCCAATCAGCTTCTCTTTGGCGCAATACAGAATTTCCAGCGCCCAGCTCTAGAGCCGTGGTCAATCGGCCTCATTGCGTCCGGTTCAATTCTGGTATTCATCGCAATCGTGGGCATCGTGCGTCCTTCGACCCGTCGTAAAGCAGAGTAACGCTTTACGACGGCCATAGCGCCCAGGCCTCATCGTTATATCGGTAACGGGTGAATGCGACACGCCCGATTTGTCAAGTTGTACTAGACAACTGCCAGTTTTTGATATAGGCTAAATCGTTGCGCTGGAATTAGTGTATCTGTCGCCAGCTCTTTTATAGTTTGCGCTCGGAGCGCGGGGCTATTATGTAGCACCGTTTTTCGTGCATCTAGCTGTTAAAGGAGTTGCTGCGGCGCCGCCGTTAGGGCTCGGGGCTCGCCTTTAAAGGCTGGTCTTGGAGGCCAAGTGGCGGGGGAATCACTTTCGTGTGTGACCAAAGGTTAGACGCAAAGTATCCCGGTGCGCAACAGAAATAATTCCTGCAACTTGAATCGCGTATAAACCAAGCGGGCGGAGCGCACCACCGGTTGCCGGTGTGCTCCACCGCGTGAGGTGCTGGAAGGACGCATCTTGGCAGTCTCCCGCCAGACCAAGGCAGTAACCGGTATTCCCGGAGCTTCGAAGAGGTACTCGTTTGCAAAGATTCAGGAGCCGATTGCGGTTCCTGGTCTGCTCGACCTGCAGCGTGAGTCTTTCGCATGGCTCATTGGCACGCCTGAGTGGCGTGCTCGTCGCCAGGAGGAGCTCGGAGAAGACGCTCGGGTTACCAGCGGTCTCGAAGATATTCTAGAAGAGCTCTCTCCGATTGAGGACTACTCCCAGAAGATGTCCCTGACGCTGTCGGACCCATGGTTCGACTCCGTTAAGAACACCGTGGATGAGTCCAAGGATAAGGACATCAACTACTCGGCTCCCCTCTACGTCACCGCGGAGTTCACCAACCGCGAGACCGGTGAGATCAAGAGCCAGACTGTCTTCATCGGTGACTTCCCGATGATGACGGACAAGGGTACGTTCATCGTCAACGGAACTGAGCGTGTCGTTGTTTCTCAGCTGGTGCGCTCTCCGGGCGTCTACTTCGATGAGACCATCGACAAGTCCACCGAGCGCCCGCTGCACTCGGTGAAGATTATTCCGTCGCGCGGTGCGTGGCTGGAGTTCGACGTCGACAAGCGGGACACCGTCGGCGTTCGTATTGACCGTAAGCGTCGCCAGCCGGTCACGGTTCTGTTGAAGGCTTTCGGCTGGACCACCGAGGAGATCAAGGAGCGCTTCGGCTTCTCTGAGATCATGATGGCCACCCTGGAGAAGGACGGTGTTGCAAACACCGACGAGGCTCTGCTGGAGATTTACCGCAAGCAGCGCCCGGGTGAGCCGCCGACGCGCGAGTCCGCGCTGGCTCTGCTGGAGAACAACTTCTTCAAGCCGAAGCGCTACGACCTGGCTAAGGTCGGTCGCTACAAGGTCAACCGCAAGCTGGGTCTGGGCGCTGATGCCTCCGGCGAGATGGTTCTGACCGAGCAGGATATTGCTACCACCATCGAATACCTTGTGCGCCTGCACGACGGCGAGAATGTTATGACCTCGCCGGAAGGTGTCGAAATCCCGGTTGAGACCGACGATATCGACCACTTCGGTAACCGTCGTCTGCGTACCGTAGGCGAGCTGATTCAGAACCAGGTCCGCGTGGGTCTGTCCCGCATGGAACGCGTGGTTCGTGAGCGCATGACCACTCAGGACGTGGAGTCGATCCAGCCGACCACCCTGATTAACGTGCGCCCGGTTTCCGCGGCTATCCGTGAGTTCTTCGGTACTTCCCAGCTGTCCCAGTTCATGGACCAGAACAACTCGCTGTCGGGTCTGACCCACAAGCGTCGTCTGTCTGCACTGGGCCCGGGTGGTCTGACCCGTGACCGTGCTGGCCTTGAGGTTCGAGACGTTCACCCGTCCCACTACGGTCGCATGTGTCCAATTGAGACCCCAGAGGGTCCGAACATTGGCCTGATTGGTTCGCTGTCCTGCTACGCACGCGTGAACCCGTTCGGTTTCATTGAGACTCCGTACCGTCGCGTCCGCGATGGTGTCATCACCGACGAGGTCGACTACCTCACCGCTGATGAGGAAGACCGCTACGTCGTCGCGCAGGCCAACACCCCGATCGACGAGAACGGCCACTTCGTTCAGGAGACTCTGTCTGTTCGTAAGAAGGGTGGTGACGTCGAGTCCGTCCGCGCCGATGAGGTCGACTACCTCGATGTTTCCCCGCGTCAGATGGTCTCCGTGGCTACCGCCATGATTCCGTTCCTCGAGCACGACGACGCTAACCGTGCCCTGATGGGTGCGAACATGCAGCGCCAGGCTGTGCCGCTGCTGCGTTCGGAGGCTCCGTTCGTCGGTACTGGTATGGAGCAGCGTGCGGCTTACGACGCCGGCGATGTCATTGTCGCTTCGGCCACCGGTGTGGTCGAGACCGTGTCGGCAGACTTCATCACCATCATGGATGATGAGGGCCAGCGCCACACCTACCTGCTGCGCAAGTTCGAACGCACCAACCAGGGCACCTGCTACAACCAGAAGCCACTGGTTGACGAAGGCCAGCGTGTTGAGGCCGGCCAGGTCATCGCTGATGGTCCGGGTACCGACAACGGTGAGATGGCACTTGGTAAGAACCTGCTCGTGGCATTCATGCCGTGGGAAGGACACAACTACGAGGACGCCATCATCCTGAACCAGCGCATGGTTGAGGAGGACATCCTGACCTCGATTCACATCGAGGAGCATGAGATTGATGCCCGCGACACCAAGCTGGGTCCGGAGGAAATCACCCGTGACATCCCGAACGCATCCGAGGAGATGCTGAAGGATCTGGATGACCGCGGTATCGTCCGCATCGGTGCCGACGTTCGCGACGGTGACATCCTGGTCGCTAAGACCACGCCGAAGGGCGAGACTGAGCTGACTCCGGAGGAGCGCCTGCTGCGCGCTATCTTCGGCGAGAAGTCCCGCGAGGTCCGTGACACCTCCATGCGTGTTCCGCACGGTGAGTCCGGCAAGGTCATCGGCGTCCGCGTCTTCTCCCGTGAAGACGATGACGACCTGGCACCGGGTGTCAACGAGATGGTCCGCGTCTACGTTGCGCAGAAGCGCAAGATTCAGGACGGCGACAAGATGGCAGGTCGCCACGGTAACAAGGGTGTTATCGGCAAGATCCTGCCGCAGGAGGATATGCCGTTCCTGCCGGACGGCACCCCGGTCGACATCATTCTGAACACCCACGGTGTTCCGCGTCGTATGAACATCGGCCAGGTCCTCGAGGTTCACCTCGGCTGGCTGGCGAAGGCCGGCTGGAGCATTGAGGGCGACCCGGATTGGGCTAAGCGTCTTCCGGCTGACCTGCACGACGTTCCGTCCGACTCCCTGGTTGCAACCCCAGTGTTCGACGGTGCTGAGAACGAGGAGCTCGCTGGTCTGCTCGCGTCGTCCCGCCCGAACCGTGACGGCGAGGTGCTGGTCAACGCTGACGGTAAGGCCACGCTGTTCGACGGCCGCTCTGGCGAGAAGTTCCCGTTCCCGGTTTCGGTGGGCTACATGTACATGCTGAAGCTGCACCACCTGGTCGACGAGAAGATTCACGCTCGTTCCACCGGTCCGTACTCCATGATTACTCAGCAGCCGCTGGGTGGTAAGGCTCAGTTCGGTGGTCAGCGCTTCGGTGAGATGGAGGTGTGGGCAATGCAGGCATACGGCGCTGCCTACACCCTGCAGGAGCTGCTCACCATCAAGTCCGATGACGTGGTTGGCCGCGTCAAGGTCTACGAGGCAATCGTGAAGGGCGACAACATTCCGGATCCGGGTATTCCGGAGTCGTTCAAGGTGCTTCTGAAGGAATTGCAGTCGCTCTGCCTGAACGTTGAGGTCCTTTCGGCCGACGGCGTTCCGGTTGAGTTGGGCTCCTCCGACGATGAGGAACTCGACCACGCGACCGCTTCCCTCGGCATTAACCTGTCCCGCGATGAGCGTTCCGACGCTGACTCCGCATAGTTTCTCGCTTAACGACGAAACATTGCGTGAGTATCAGGGTCGGGAAGCCCTAACTCGCGAATAACCCAACACAGACGACAACGTACAAAAACCTCCGCAGAGAATTTGGTTTCCGCATTACTTCGATGCGGAGGGAAAGGGAAAACAGGTGCTCGACGTCAACAACTTTGACGAGCTCCGGATTGGGCTCGCTACCGCCGACGACATCCGCCGCTGGTCTCGCGGTGAGGTCAAGAAGCCCGAGACGATTAACTACCGTACGCTGAAGCCGGAAAAGGATGGCCTTTTCTGTGAGCGTATCTTCGGCCCGACCCGTGACTGGGAGTGTGCTTGTGGTAAGTACAAGCGCGTTCGCTTCAAGGGCATCATCTGTGAACGCTGTGGCGTTGAGGTGACCAAGTCGAAGGTTCGCCGTGAGCGCATGGGCCACATTGAGCTGGCCGCTCCGGTCACTCACATCTGGTACTTCAAGGGTGTGCCGTCCCGCCTCGGCTACCTGCTCGACTTGGCTCCGAAGGATCTGGAAAAGATCATCTACTTCGCCGCCAACATCATCACTTCTGTGGATGAAGAGGCTCGCCACAACGACCAGGAAACCCTCGAAGCAGACATGCTCGTGGACAAGAAGCTGGTTGAGGACGACCGCGACCAGGAGCTGGCCGAGCGTGCCCAGACCCTGGAAGAGGATCTGGCTGAGCTCGAGGCAGCCGGTGCCAAGGCTGACGCCCGTAAGAAGGTTCAGTCTGCAGCCGAGCGCGAGATGCGCCACATCCGTGAGCGCGCCCAGCGCGAGCTGGATCGTCTCGACGAGATTTGGAACACCTTCATCAAGCTCGAGCCGAAGCAGATGATTATCGACGAGGGTATTTACACCGAGCTCGTCGACCGCTACGAGGACTACTTCACCGGTGGTATGGGTGCTGAGGCTATTCAGACCCTGATCCGCAACTTCGACCTGGCCAAGGAGGCCGAGGAGCTGCGCGAGATTATTCGCGACGGCAAGGGGCAGAAGAAGATGCGCGCCCTCAAGCGCCTGAAGGTTGTCACTGCATTCCTGCAGTCCGGCAACGACCCGGCCGCTATGGTGCTCGACTGCATTCCGGTGATTCCGCCGGAGCTGCGCCCGATGGTGCAGCTCGACGGTGGCCGCTTTGCGACCTCGGACTTGAACGACCTCTACCGTCGTGTCATCAACCGCAACAACCGCCTGAAGCGCATGATCGACCTCGGCGCTCCGGAGATTATCGTCAACAACGAGAAGCGCATGCTTCAGGAATCCGTTGACGCACTGTTCGACAACGGACGTCGCGGCCGCCCGGTCACTGGTCCGGGTAACCGCCCGCTGAAGTCCCTGAGCGACCTGCTCAAGGGTAAGCAGGGTCGTTTCCGTCAGAACCTGCTGGGTAAGCGTGTTGACTACTCCGGCCGTTCGGTTATTATCGTCGGCCCGCAGCTGAAGCTGCACCAGTGTGGTCTGCCGAAGCTGATGGCTCTCGAGCTGTTCAAGCCGTTCGTGATGAAGGAGCTCGTGGCCAAGAGCTACGCGCAGAACATCAAGAGCGCAAAGCGCATGGTTGAGCGTCAGCGCCCAGAGGTCTGGGACGTCCTCGAAGATGTCATTACCGGACACCCGGTTCTGCTGAACCGTGCACCTACGCTGCACCGCCTGGGTATTCAGGCGTTCGAGCCGGTCCTGGTTGAGGGGAAGGCAATTCAGCTGCACCCACTGGCTTGTGAGGCTTTCAACGCCGACTTCGACGGTGACCAGATGGCAGTCCACCTGCCGCTGTCCGCTGAAGCACAGGCCGAGGCTCGCGTCCTGATGCTGTCCTCGAACAACATTCTGTCGCCGGCTTCCGGTAAGCCGCTGGCTATGCCGCGTCTGGATATGGTCACTGGCCTGTACTTCCTGACGCTGGAGAAGCCGGAGCTGCCGGGTGGCCACCAGGATGCCACCGAGGACGCACCGGAGCAGGGTATTTACACCAGCCCGGCCGAGGCCATCATGGCTTACGACCGCGGTGCAATTGGCCTGCAGAGTCCGATTAAGGTGCGCATCAGCCACCTGCGTCCGCCGGCTGAGATTGAATCCGAGCAGTTCCCAGACGGTTGGAACAAGGGCGATACCTGGCTGGCTTCGACCACGCTGGGCCGCGTTATGTTCAACGACCTGCTGCCGTGGAACTACCCATACGTCGAAGGCGTTATGGCTAAGAAGCCGCAGGCTGCGATTATCAACGACTTGGCTGCCAAGTACCCGATGATCACGGTCGCTCAGACCGTCGACAAGCTCAAGGATGCTGGTTTCTACTGGGCTACCCGTTCTGGTGTCACCATTGCTATGTCTGACGTGCTGGTTCTCCCGAACAAGCGGGAGATCCTAAACGGCTACGAAGAGAAGGCCGCCACGGTGGAGAAGAAGTTCCGCCGCGGTAAGCTCTCGGCTGCTGAGCGTCACGAGTCGCTGGTTAACCTGTGGAAGGCTGCGACGGCTGAGGTCGGTGAAAAGGTCGAAGCTCTGTACCCGGATGACAATCCGATTCCGATGATCGTGAAGTCGGGTGCTGCCGGTAACATGGGCCAGATTCACTCGCTGGCCGGCATGAAGGGTATGGTTACGAACCCGCGTGGTGAATACATCACCCGCCCGATTAAGACCTCCTTCCGCGAAGGCCTGTCGGTTCTCGAGTACTTCAACAACTCGCACGGTTCCCGTAAGGGTCTGGCCGATACCGCGCTTCGTACCGCTGACTCGGGTTACCTGACCCGTCGTCTGGTCGACGTTGCACAGGACGTCATCGTTCGCGAAGAGGACTGTGGCACCCACGATGGTGTCATTGTCGAAATCGGCGAGGATGTTCTGGACGCAACCGGCAACCCGACCGGCGAGATCCGTCGTGCGAAGTACGTCGAGACCGCCGCGATTGCTCGCGTGCTGGCAGCCGATGTTACCGACGCTGAGGGCAATGTCCTTATCGAGGCTGACACCGACCTGAACGACGACCACATCACCCTGGCACTCAGCCACGGTGTCAAGGAAGTCAAGGTCCGCTCGGTTCTGACCTGTTCGACCGCAACCGGTGTCTGTGCCAAGTGCTACGGTCGCTCGATGGCAACCGGCAAGCTGGTCGACATCGGAGAGGCTGTCGGTATTGTCGCTGCGCAGTCCATTGGTGAGCCGGGTACCCAGCTGACCATGCGTACGTTCCACCAGGGTGGTGTCGGTGGCGACATTACCGGTGGTCTGCCGCGTGTCCAGGAGCTGTTCGAGGCCCGCGTGCCGAAGAACAAGGCTCCGCTGGTCCGCGAAAACGGTCGCGTGCGCCTGGAAGAGGACGAGCACTTCTACACGCTGACCCTCATCCCGGATGCCAACAGCGAGGACGAGGTCGTCTACGACAAGCTGTCCAAGCGTCAGGGCCTGGCTGAGATCACCGTCGATGGCCGTCGTCGCGCCATCCGCGATGGTGACCATGTGGTCAAGGGGCAGCAGCTGCTCAAGGGCGCTGCCGATCCGCACGAGGTCCTCGAGGTCCTGGGCCGCCGAGGCGTCCAGCGCCACCTCATCGAGGAAGTCCAGTCGGTCTACCGTGACCAGGGTGTGGCCATTCACGACAAGCACATCGAGGTTATCGTCAGCCAGATGCTGCGCCGCGTGATTGTGTCTAAGCCGGGTGACTCCGATCTGCTGCCAGGTGCACTGGTCGAGCGCTCCACGGTCATGGCTAAGAACCGCGAGATTGTTGCCTCCGGTGGCAGCGTCATCGAGGGTCGTCGCGTGCTGATGGGTATTACCAAGGCATCGCTGGCCACCGAGTCCTGGCTGTCCGCCGCCTCCTTCCAGGAGACGACGCGCGTGCTTACCGACGCCGCTATCAACAAGCGCTCGGATAAGCTCATCGGCCTGAAGGAGAACGTGATCATCGGTAAGCTGATCCCGGCTGGTACGGGTATCTCGCGCTACCGAAACATCACGGTTGAGCCGACTGAGGAAGCTGCCCGCCAGGCAGCCGCCCCGTTCGCTTCCTTCGGTGAGGGCTTCTACGGCGCCGAGGACACCTACGGCATCGACCAGGTCGGTTCCGCAGTTCCGCTGGATGACATCGGAACCTTCGAGTAGAAATCAATAGCTTTGCGGCAGTGGCTGGGGGAGCGGGAGAATTCCCTCGGTCACTGTCTGGCAAAGCACCTCGCCTGACAGTTGGGGCTTCGTGCGCTAACTGTTAGGTGGCAACCGGAAAAATCCTCCGGCACAGTTGTGGCTTACTAGCGGATTGCTAGTTCGTCACGGTCGTGCCGGAGGATTTTGCTTTGTCGAGGCAACCCAACTGGAAAACCCAACTGGAAAACTCGGCTGGAGACTGAAGAAAGGCGATAGGAACAGAGGCAAGGGGCAGGGGAGGAAAGGCCTAGGGGTTCCGTCCCGACCTCCCTCCTCTACATCTTGAGAGCCTCTGCAATCGGGGTGTTGCCCTCGTTGAAGTTAATCATGCGACCAACGGTAGCCTCGTTGAACACGGTCTGCGCGATGACATTGGCAACGGTCGCGCGAGCGACCTCGCCTGCCTTGTCCGCCGTGGTGTCGATGGAATCCTGGCCCTCGTTGAGCGTGAGCGCACTCGGGCCGAGAATGGTCCATTTCAGGTTTGAAGCGCGCAGCGCTTCGTCGGCTGCAGCCTTGGACTCGGCATAGGCAAAGAAGCTGTGATCCTCTGGAACGCCATGGTCGTGGCCCGCACCAAAGTAAGAGACCATCACGTAGCGCTTAACGCCAGCCTGCTCGGCTGCGGCAATCGAAGTAATAGCTGCGTCGCGGTCGATCGCGTACGTCCGTTCTGGTGAACCTCCACCAGCGCCGGCGGACCAAATCACAGCGTCGTGCCCGCTGAGAAGGTCCGCAAACTGTTCGGTCGAGAGACTGGCGATGTCGTAAACGGCTGGTGTGGCGCCGAGAGCCTCGATATCCGGAACCTGCTCGGGGTTGCGAATAACAGACGTGACCTCGTAGCCATCGTCGATAAGTAGGGGAGTAGCGATTTGGGCCACCTTGCCGTGGCCGCCAATGACAATAACCTTCTTAGACATGTCCCCACCTATACGCTGCCAGTACACTGCTGGCAATGAAGAAGGCATTCGCCTGTGGTGAACATGGCGATTAAGTTTCTCCAGTGCTGATGCAGGACAGTACTATGGGCAAACCGAACGGACGGCCGAATTGGCCGCGTTATCGATTCAAACCGGCATAGTAACGTCTGCGTCTTCTGGGGCGAGGCGCGCCGTGCTGAACACCCAAAAATTTGATCACCAAGCCCACAAGCGCTCAAAGTGCTTGAAATTTTTGTGCCATTACCAGGGTGTTTGGACTAAACCCGCAGCTCGCGTACTGTTATACAACGATCCCAGAAAAGAATTGGGAACTTGAGACATTACCCAGTAGGCCAGCGAGAGCGGCTGACTGGGTTTCGCACGTTCAAAATCCCTCCATTTCTTGCGTTCAACCGATGGGCTCACCACTGGATGAGTAATAACTTTTCTTGTGATGCATTCACACGGAAGGTGGTTACTCCGCTGCGGTTGGCATCGGGCGTGAGAATGTCCAGCGAGGATTGAAAACAGAAAGAGGCTTCATGCCCACTATTCAGCAGCTGGTCCGCAAGGGCCGCCATGACAAGAAGGCTAAGGTTGCAACCGCAGCTCTGAAGGGTTCCCCTCAGCGCCGCGGCGTTTGCACCCGTGTTTACACCACCACCCCGAAGAAGCCGAACTCGGCTCTTCGTAAGGTCGCTCGTGTTCGCCTGACCTCCGGTGTCGAGGTTTCGGCTTACATTCCGGGTGAGGGCCACAACCTGCAGGAGCACTCCATGGTGCTCGTTCGCGGTGGTCGTGTTAAGGACCTCCCGGGTGTCCGCTACAAGATCGTCCGTGGTTCCCTTGACACCCAGGGTGTCAAGGATCGCAAGCAGGCTCGTTCCCGCTACGGCGCAAAGAAGGAGAAGTAAGCCATGCCACGTAAGGGCCCAGTACAGAAGCGTCCTGTCGTCAACGACCCGGTCTACGGCTCCCCTCTGGTGTCGCAGCTGGTCAACAAGGTTCTGATCGACGGTAAGAAGTCGACTGCAGAGCGCATCGTCTACGGTGCACTTGAGATGTGCGAAGAGAAGACCGGTACTGATCCGGTGCTGACTCTGAAGCGCGCAATCGAGAACGTCAAGCCGGCTCTTGAGGTTCGTTCCCGCCGTGTTGGTGGCGCCACCTACCAGGTCCCGGTCGAGGTTCGTCCGGGCCGTGGCACCACGCTGGCACTGCGCTGGCTGCTGATGTTCTCCCGTCAGCGCCGTGAGAACACCATGACCGAGCGTCTCGCTAACGAGATCCTCGATGCATCCAACGGCCTGGGTGCATCCGTCAAGCGTCGTGAGGACACTCACAAGATGGCGGAAGCTAACCGCGCATTCGCTCACTACCGCTGGTAATCGCTTATCGACGGAGGCCGCGAGTGGTCACCGTCGTAAAGCAGCTGCCGGTATGTCAACGGCGCGCGTCGGTCGCGGTCCACAGATCTTTAAGGGTCACTCAATAGGGGCCAGCCCGGCGCTTACACCCGATGTCTTGCGTAGAATTTACGCAATAGGTGTACGTCACGGCGCGACTTCGCGCCAAGACGGTGGCATTATAGATAAAGCAAACCCGACCGACGGCGGATTTGACGGCCAATTGCAATCCCGTGATTGAGTCTCACCGCCAAACCGATTTGAAACGAGTGGGGAATCAAGTGGCTGAAGGTGCACTTCCCGTAAAGAAGGACCTCCACAAGGTCCGCAACATCGGCATCATGGCGCACATCGATGCTGGTAAGACGACTACGACCGAGCGCATCCTGTACTACACGGGTATTAACCGCAAGGTCGGCGAGACTCACGATGGTGCGTCCACAACCGACTGGATGGAGCAGGAGAAGGAGCGCGGTATTACCATTACCTCCGCTGCTGTGACCTGTTTCTGGAACGACAACCAGATCAACATCATCGATACCCCGGGCCACGTCGACTTCACCGTTGAGGTCGAGCGTTCCCTGCGTGTGCTCGACGGTGCCGTCGCAGTCTTCGACGGTAAGGAAGGTGTCGAGCCGCAGTCTGAGCAGGTTTGGCGCCAGGCTCAGAAGTACGATGTCCCGCGTATTTGCTTCGTCAACAAGATGGACAAGCTGGGCGCTGACTTCTACTACACCGTTGGCACCATCGTTGACCGCCTCGGTGCTAAGCCGTTGGTTATGCAGCTGCCGATTGGCGCTGAGGATGACTTCGACGGCGTTGTTGACCTGCTGGAGATGAAGGCCCTCATGTGGCCGGGCAAGGTTGAGATCGGCACTCCTGCGCAGGTCGAGGAGATTCCGGCGGACATGGTCGACAAGGCTAACGAGTACCGTGAGAAGCTCATTGAGACCGTCGCTGAGTCCGACGAGGAGCTCATGGAGAAGTACTTCGGTGGCGAAGAGCTGACCATGGACGAGATCAAGGGTGCCATCCGCAAGATGGTCCTGAACTCTGAGGTCTACCCGGTCTACTGTGGTACCGCTTACAAGAACAAGGGTGTTGAGCCGCTGCTCGACGCTGTCATTGACTTCCTGCCGAATCCGCTGGACATCGGTGAAGTTCACGGCCACCAGATGGGCGACGAGGACGTCGATATGGTCCGTAAGCCGTCTAAGGATGAGCCGTTCTCCGCTCTCGCATTCAAGATCGCTGCTCACCCATTCTTCGGCAAGCTGACCTTCGTCCGCGTTTATTCCGGTCGCGTGGAGCCTGGTCAGCAGGTCCTGAACGCCACCAAGGACAAGAAGGAGCGCGTCGGTAAGCTGTTCCAGATGCACGCCAACAAGGAGAACCCTGTTGACGAGGCAGTGGCAGGTAACATCTACGCCTTCATCGGTCTGAAGGACACCACCACCGGTGACACCCTGTGTGCACAGGATGCTCCGATTGTTCTGGAGTCCATGTCCTTCCCGGATCCGGTTATCGACGTTGCTATTGAGCCCAAGTCCAAGGCCGACCAGGAGAAGCTGAGTACCGCTATTCAGCGTCTGGCTGAAGAGGATCCGACCTTCACTGTTCACCTGGATGAGGAAACCGGCCAGACCGTTATCGGCGGTATGGGCGAGCTCCATCTCGACGTCCTGGTTGACCGCATGAAGCGCGAGTTCAAGGTTGAAGCAAACATCGGTAACCCGCAGGTTGCTTACCGTGAGACCATCCGCAAGCCGGTCGAGAAGTTCGAGTACACCCACAAGAAGCAGACCGGTGGTTCGGGTCAGTTCGCCCGCGTCATTATTGCTCTGGAGCCGTACGCTCCGGCTACTCACGAGGTGGAAGAGGGCGAGTCCACCACTTACAAGTTTGTCAACGAGGTCACTGGTGGTCGTGTTCCGAAGGAATACATCCCGTCTGTCGACGCTGGTATTCAGGACGCAATGCAGTACGGTACCCTCGCTGGCTACCCGCTGGTGAACATCAAGGCAACCCTGCTCGATGGTGCTTACCACGAAGTTGACTCCTCTGAAATGGCCTTCAAGATCGCTGGTCAGCAGGCTATGAAGGAAGCTGTTCAGAAGGCTAAGCCGGTCCTGCTCGAGCCGATGATGGCCGTTGAGGTCATTACTCCGGAAGAGTACATGGGCGAAGTTATCGGTGACATCAACTCCCGTCGTGGCCAGGTCAACTCCATGGAAGACCGCACCGGCGTCAAGGCTGTCAAGGCTCTGGTTCCGCTGTCCGAGATGTTCGGCTACGTTGGTGACCTGCGCTCCAAGACCCAGGGTCGCGCTAACTACACCATGATCTTCGACTCCTACGCTGAGGTTCCGTCCTCCGTGGCCGAGGAGATCATTGCAGCTCGTACCGGCGCTTAAATCGCGCCGGCAGGGTGGGGCACTCAATCAGAGCTGACCCCATCCCTGCACGCACTGCAGTGTCGCTCTTTTTAGGGAACGCAGTGCGAGGGTCTGCAGCTTTAGTAGATTCCCTCTAGCTTTGACTGTGCTAAGACATCGTCAGACTGTTGGCGTGTGTTAGCACAGGCAAGCTCTAGGGGGTAGCTGCTCGCAATTCATATCGTTGGGCGATTTTAAATCGCAACTCAAATATCTAGCATTTATGCAGGTAAATGACGATGTGAGTTGCTGGCCGTTACCCACCCTTAACTAGGGGGTTGGTCTGGTTTGGAAAACTCCAGTATCCTGCCCTAGTATCGAGTAACTGGCACAGTGAAAGAATAGTGCTCTTTTGCGCGCGCACGTTCCGAAGTCATAAGCGAACAGCTTGAAGGCTTCTGATGTTGTGAAGGCGGATTGAGTGACCACAAAATTGTGGCTGCGAGAGTCGTGGCCACCTAGACCTCCAGGAGGACTAAAAGTGGCAAAGGCGAAGTTCGAGCGTACGAAGCCGCACGTCAACATCGGTACCATTGGTCACGTTGACCACGGTAAGACCACCACTACCGCCGCTATCACCAAGGTTCTGGCTGACAAGTTCCCGGACCTGAACGAGTCGTTCGCTTACGATGCCATCGATAAGGCACCGGAAGAGAAGGAACGTGGCATTACCATCAACGTTTCCCACGTTGAGTACCAGACGGAGAAGCGCCACTACGCTCACGTCGATGCCCCGGGCCACGCCGACTACATCAAGAACATGATTACCGGTGCTGCTCAGATGGACGGCGCAATCCTGGTTGTCGCTGCTACTGACGGCCCGATGCCGCAGACTCGCGAGCACGTTCTGCTGGCTCGCCAGGTTGGCGTTCCGTACATCCTCGTTGCGCTGAACAAGTGCGACATGGTCGACGACGAAGAGATCATCGAGCTCGTCGAGATGGAGGTCCGCGAGCTGCTGGCTGAGCAGGACTACGACGAGGAAGCTCCGATCGTCCACATCTCCGCTCTGAAGGCTCTTGAGGGCGAAGAGAAGTGGGTCAACTCCATCGTCGAGCTGATGGAAGCTTGCGACGAGAACATCCCGGATCCGGTTCGCGAGACCGACAAGCCGTTCCTGATGCCGATTGAGGACATCTTCACCATTACCGGTCGCGGCACCGTTGCTACCGGTCGTGTTGAGCGCGGCGTTCTGAACGTTAACGACGAGGTCGAGATTCTGGGCATCAAGGAGAAGTCCCAGAAGACCACCGTTACCGGTATCGAGATGTTCCGCAAGCTGCTGGATTCCGCTGAGGCTGGCGACAACTGTGGTCTGCTGCTCCGCGGTACCAAGCGTGAGGACATCGAGCGCGGTCAGATCGTTGCTAAGCCGGGCGCTTACACCCCGCACACCGAGTTCGAGGGTTCCGTCTACATCCTGTCCAAGGATGAGGGCGGCCGTCACACCCCGTTCTTCGACAACTACCGTCCGCAGTTCTACTTCCGCACCACCGACGTCACCGGCGTCGTTTCCCTGCCGGAAGGTGTCGAGATGGTCATGCCGGGCGACAACGTTGACATGTCTGTCAAGCTGATCCAGCCGGTCGCAATGGACGAGGGCCTGCGCTTCGCTATCCGCGAGGGTGGCCGCACCGTCGGCGCTGGCCGCGTTACCAAGATCGTTAAGTAAGGTTTCTCCCCATAGGGGAAATGCTTTAACTTAAGTCTTAGAAGAATCCCGACTCCGCGTAAGCGGGAGTCGGGATTTTTGTATCTGTACATAGCCGACACTAGACGGGGTGGGGGCGGCGCAATAGCCGTCGTCAAGCAGACTGTGCCGTAATGGGTGTGATGTACGTTGCACTTTGGAATCGTGATTTTACATTCGTAGCCCGGACGTGCTTTAATACGGAGGTTGCTTTAACAAAGGCGTTCGCGCCAATTGTTGTATCAGGCCCAGTTGGGAACCAGTACGAAATTGGACATAGCGCCTATGGTAAGGCGAGCATGACCACGTAGGGAAGTTTCTTCCCGATCGTGCCTCACGGAGAAAATGGGCGACACGCCCGACCGCGGGGGTCGGAGGTGGCATGGCAAATTAACAGCGGCAGTAGGCAAATGAAGAGCCCCACGAGGGGGACTTGTTTTCCACTGGGATTTGAGTGCAAGGCGTTATTCGTCCGCTCGGGTCATGGCCAAAAGTTAATTTGCCATGACGATCGAAGACGAAATCGCTTTGAAGTAATGCACAACCCAGTTTTAATTTCTGGCGCTGGCCATAGTTGCTGACGGCGTCGAGAAACATTGACAGGGTCGACGCCCCTTTAATTGGGGCGCGCCGACCGAGGAGAGGACAAGCGTGGCCGGACAGAAGATCCGCATCAGGCTCAAGGCCTACGACCACGAGGCTATCGACGCTTCTGCGCGAAAGATCGTGGAGACCGTTACCCGTACGGGTGCACGCGTCGTTGGCCCGGTGCCGTTGCCAACCGAAAAGAACGTTTACTGCGTTATCCGTTCGCCGCACAAGTACAAGGACTCGCGCGAGCACTTCGAGATGCGCACTCACAAGCGTCTGATCGACATTCTCGATCCAACGCCGAAGACAGTCGATGCACTTATGCGCATTGACCTTCCGGCAAGTGTCGATGTGAACATTCAGTGATCCTGGACTTTTGGTAGCGGAGACAAGATAAATGAGTGAAAACGAGATCAAGGGCATCTTGGGCACGAAGCTCGGTATGACTCAGATCTTCGACGAGGAGAACCGCGTTGTTCCGGTTACCGTCGTTGAGGCTGGGCCGTGCGTAGTGACTCAGGTGCGCACTAAGGAAACCGACGGCTACGACGCCGTCCAGATTGCATACGGCGAAATTGACCCGCGAAAGGTCAACAAGCCGGAGGCCGGCCACTTCAAGAAGGCCGGTGTGACCCCGCGTCGCCACAGCGTTGAGATTCGCACCCCGGACGCTTCCTCTTACGAGGTCGGCCAGTCCGTTGGTGTCGACATCTTCGGCGAAATTGAGTACGTCGACGTCACTGGTACCTCTAAGGGCCACGGCTTCGCCGGTGGTATGAAGCGCCACGGCTTTGCTGGCCAGGGTGCCGCTCACGGTAACCAGGCTGCTCACCGTCGTGTTGGTGGCATTGGCGCTTGCGCCACGCCAGGACGCGTCTTCAAGGGCAAGCGCATGGCAGGCCGCATGGGTAACGACCGGGTCACGACCCAGAACCTGAAGATCCAGAAGGTTGACGCTGACGCGAACCTGCTGCTCATCAAGGGCGCAGTTCCGGGTGCACGCGGCGGCCTGCTGGTTGTTAAGACTGCCACGAAGGGTGGTGCTCACGCATGACCAACCTCAAGCTAGACGTACACACCGCTGAAGGCGGCGTGAACGGTTCGGTTGAGCTTCCTGCTTCCGTGTTCGACGCGGAGGTGTCCATCGCCCTGATGCACCAGGTTGTTGTCGCGCAGCGTGCAGCAGCTCGCCAGGGCACCCACAAGGTCAAGACCCGCGGTGAGGTTCGCGGCGGTGGCCGCAAGCCGTGGCGCCAGAAGGGTACCGGTCGCGCTCGTCAGGGTTCGATCCGTGCTCCGCACTGGACCGGCGGTGGCGTTGTCCACGGCCCGGTGCCTCGCGATTACAGCCAGCGCACCCCGAAGAAGATGATTGCAGCTGCTCTGCGCGGCGCACTCTCTGACCGTGCTCGCCACGACCGCATCCACGTTGTCGAGGAACTGGTCCCAGGCCAGACCCCGTCCACCAAGGCAGCTCGTACTTTTGTCGAGCGTCTGACTGAGCGCCGCAACGTGCTCGTCGTTCTGCCGCGCGAGGACGTCAACTCGTGGAAGTCGGTTCGTAACCTGCCAGGTGTCCACATCCTGTCTGAGGATCAGCTGAACACCTACGATGTTCTGAAGGCCGATGACGTCATCTTCGCCGTTCAGGCACTCAATGACTTCATCACTCGCACCGCCGGTAAGGAGGAGAAGTAATGGCTACCATCGCAGATCCCCGCGACATCATTGTTGCACCGGTAGTGTCTGAGAAGTCCTACGGACTCATGGAGCAGGGCGTTTACACGTTCCTGGTCCACACCGACGCTAACAAGACCCAGATCAAGATCGCGGTCCAGGAGATTTTCGGTGCCAAGGTCGCTTCCGTCAACACCCTCAACCGTGAGGGCAAGCGCAAGCGTTCCCGCACCGGCTACGGCAAGCGCAAGAACACCAAGCGCGCCTACGTGACTCTCGCGGCCGGCAGCGATCCCATCGACATCTTCGGCGGTTCGGCAGCTTAGCCGCTAGCCGACGAGGAAGTTAAGGAAGAGCAAAAGTATGGCTATTCGTAAGTACAAGCCGACTACGCCGGGTCGCCGCCAGAGCTCCGTCTCCGAGTTCAGCGAGATTACTCGCTCGACTCCTGAGAAGTCTCTGCTGCGCCCGCTGTCGAAGACTGGTGGCCGTAACGTTCACGGTCACATCACCACTCGCCACAAGGGTGGCGGACACAAGCGCCAGTACCGTGTCATCGACTTCCGTCGTAATGACAAGGACGGCATTCCGGCAAAGGTCGCTCACATCGAGTACGACCCGAACCGTACCGCCAACATCGCACTGCTGCACTATGCAGACGGTGAGAAGCGCTACATCATCGCTCCGAAGAACCTGAAGCAGGGTGCCATCGTTGAGTCCGGCGCTAATGCCGACATCAAGGTTGGTAACAACCTGCCGCTGCGCAACATCCCGACCGGTTCCACTATTCACTGCGTGGAGCTCAAGCCAGGCGCTGGTGCACAGCTGGCCCGTTCTGCTGGTGCTTCTATTCAGCTTCTCGGTAAGGAAGGCAAGTACGCAGTTCTGCGTATGCCGTCCTCTGAGATCCGTCGCGTCGACGCACGTTGCCGTGCAACCGTCGGTGAGGTCGGAAACCAGGATCAGATCAACATCCGTTGGGGCAAGGCCGGCCGTATGCGCTGGAAGGGCTGGCGCCCGACTGTCCGCGGTGTTGTCATGAACCCGGTCGACCACCCGCACGGTGGTGGTGAGGGTAAGACCTCCGGTGGTCGCCACCCGGTTTCCCCGTGGGGCCAGAAGGAAGGCCGCACCCGTAAGCCGAACCGTCCAAGCGACCAGCTGATCGTTCGTCGCCGTCGTACCAACAAGAATAAGAAGCGCTAAGGAGGGAACTGAGAATGCCACGCAGCCTTAAGAAGGGCCCGTTCGTCGATGAGCACCTCCTCGCGAAGGTCGATGCACAGAACGAGAAGGGCACCAAGCAGGTCATTAAGACCTGGTCTCGCCGCTCCACGATTCTCCCCGATTTCATCGGCCACACCTTCGCCGTTCACGACGGTCGCAAGCACGTGCCGGTGTTCGTGGATGACTCTATGGTCGGCCACAAGCTGGGCGAATTCGCCCCGACCAAGACCTTCAAGGGTCACGTCAAGGATGACAAGAAGGGACGTCGATAAGCCATGAGCAACGACATTACTTCTGCACGCGCAACTGCGCGCTTCGTCCGCGTTACTCCGATGAAGGCACGTCGCGTCCTGGACACCGTTCGCGGTAAGTCCGTCGACGAGGCACTGAACATCCTGGAGTACGCTCCGCAGGGTGCTGCTGATCCGGTCGCCAAGGTTGTTGCGTCTGCAGCTGCAAACGCTGAGAACAACTTCGGCCTGGACCGTCGTACTCTGGTCATCTCCGAGGCTTACGCCAACGAGGGACCGACCATGAAGCGCTTCCGCCCGCGTGCGCAGGGCCGTGCTTTCCACGTCCGCAAGCGCACCAGCCACATCACCGTGGTCGTCGAGAGCCAGAAGGAAGGTGACCGATAGTGGGACAGAAGATCCATCCACACGGTCTTCGCCTCGGTATTTCCAGCGACTGGAAGTCCCGCTGGTACGCCGACAAGCAGTACGCTGACTACCTGGCCGAGGACATCAAGATCCGCGATCTGCTGTCCACCGGTCTTGAGCGCGCCGGCATCTCCGATGTCGTTATCGAGCGCACCCGTGATCGCGTGCGTGTGGACATCCACACCGCACGCCCGGGCATTGTTATCGGTCGTCGTGGCTCCGAGGCTGACCGCATCCGCGGCCAGCTCGAGAAGCTCACCGGCAAGCAGGTTCAGCTGAACATCCTCGAGGTCAAGAACATTGACGCGGATGCGAAGCTGGTTGCTCAGTCCATCGCTGAGCAGCTCGCCAACCGTGTCGCTTTCCGTCGTGCAATGCGCAAGGCTATCCAGTCTGCAATGCGTCAGCCGCACGTCAAGGGCATCAAGGTTGTCTGCTCCGGTCGTCTCGGCGGTGCCGAGATGGGCCGCACCGAGCGCTACCACGAGGGTCGCGTTCCGCTGCACACCCTGCGTGCGGAAATCGACTACGGCACCCACGAGGCTCACACCACCTTCGGCCGCATTGGCGTCAAGGTGTGGATCTACAAGGGTGACGTAATCGGTGGCCGTCGCGAGTCCGAGATCAACGCCGGCAACGACCGCCAGCGTCGCGGCAACGACCGCCCGCGTCGTGGTGGCAAGCGTCGTCAGCGTGCATCTGAGAAGAAGGAGGGCTAATTCATGCTCATCCCGAAGCGCGTTAAGTTCCGTCGCCAGCACCGCCCGACCCGTACTGGTATGTCCAAGGGTGGCAACAAGGTGACCTTCGGTGACTACGGCCTCCAGGCTCTCGAGCCGGCCTACATCACCAACCGTCAGATTGAGGCAGCGCGTATTGCCATCAACCGCCACGTCAAGCGTGGTGGTAAGGTCTGGATCCAGATTTTCCCGGACCGTCCGCTGACCCAGAAGCCACTGGGTGTTCGCATGGGTTCCGGTAAGGGCCCGGTCGAGAAGTGGATTGCAAACGTCAAGCCGGGTCGCATCATGTTCGAGATGTCCTACCCGGACGAGGCAACTGCTGTCGAGGCACTGAAGCGCGCAGGCGCTAAGCTGCCGATTAAGACCCGAATCGTTCGGAAGGAGGATCAGTACTGATGTCGAACGGCATTCCCGCCCACGAGCTCCGCTCGCTGGATAACGATGACCTGGTTGCCAAGCTCAAGGAGTCTAAGGAGGAGCTGTTCAACCTCCGTTTCCAGAGCGCTACCGGTCAGCTGACCAACAACCGCCGTCTCCGCACTGTCCGCAAGGATATCGCTCGCATTTACACCGTTATGCGTGAGCGCGAGCTCGGCCTGTCTGCTGCACCAACCGATGGTGATGCAGCATGAGTGAGGAAAACATGAACACCACCGAGGCTGGCGCACGCAAGGTGCGCACCGGTTACGTCGTGTCCGACAAGATGCAGAAGACCATCGTCGTCGAGCTCGAGGACCGCAAGCAGCACGCCCTGTACGGCAAGATCATGCGCACGAACTCTAAGGTCAAGGCGCATGACGAGAACGAAGAGGCTGGCGTGGGCGACCGCGTCCGCATCGAAGAGTGCCGTCCGCTCTCCAAGGACAAGCACTACCGCCTGCTCGAGATCGTTGAGAAGGCTAAGTAAGACCCGATAGCTGAGCACTCAGCTAGGGCTTTACGACGAGAACCCCGCCGCGGGAAACACGCAAGTGTTTTCTGTGGCGGGGTTTTGTTTTTGGGAAGCCAAGTTTCTTCGTGTTTCTAGTCCCCTCAGTGCAGGTTTGTTGGGTTTTTATCTCTGATAGCATTGGCGAGGATTTGTGCTTTGTGAGGGGAGAAGTTCGGTGACTACTGACGTGACCAGGATTGATGATCGAGACCTCGAGTCCGCGCTTCGCTCACCTGACGTTGCGACGTTGTCGCGGCTCTTAACTGATATTGAGCCCAAGGCTGCCGCTCGAAAGATGCGCCGCCTCAGCCATGAGGAACGTGCGCTGTTCTACCGCACACTGCCGAAAGACACGGCGGTTGAAACCTTCGATGAGCTGAACTCGGCTCTGCAGGCGCACCTAATCGACAGCCTCCGTGATCCTGAAGTCACCGCAGTTTTTGCGGAGATGGAACCGGATGATCGAGCAGAACTGCTCGACGAGCTGCCTGCGTCCGTCGCTGCAAAACTGCTCGCCGATCTACCGGACGATGAGCGAGAGCTGACCAACATCGTCCTCGGTTACCCCGATGGTTCCATTGGGCGCCGGATGAGCCCGGAGCTGGTGTCGCTTCACGACGATATGACGGTGGGGGAGGCTCTGGAGACCGTCTACAAGCATCTGGATGATGCCGAATCGATCTACACCCTGCCGGTGTCGAACCGGAATCGCCGCCTGGTGGGCGTGGTCAGTCTTCGTGACTTGATGCGCGCCAGCAGCGATATCCACGTTGCGGCAATTTTGCGGAAGGCCGATTACGCAGAAGCTACCGAATCCGAAGAGAAGGTAGCCCGCATGTGCGCTGATCGTAAGCGCCTAGCTCTGCCGATTGTCGACAGCGAGCAGCGTGTTATCGGTCTACTTACGGTGGACGACGCCCTCCGGATTCTGGAAGAGGCAGACTCCGAGGACCAAGCTCGTATTTCCGGTTCCGAGCCGCTGCGCTTGCCCTACCTCGCGACGCCAATCTTTGAGATTGTTCGCTCCCGTGTGGTCTGGTTGCTTGTGCTTGCCATCGGTGCAACATTGACCGTGCAAGTCCTAGAAACCTTCGAAGAGACTCTGTCTCAGATGGTGGTTCTCTCGGTGTTCGTGCCGCTGCTGATTGGTACAGGTGGCAATACCGGTAACCAGGCTGCAACTACGATTACGCGTGCGTTGGCGCTGGGGGATGTCCAACCCCGCGATATATTCAAAGTCATTCTCCGGGAGGTGAGGGTCGGTGCCTTCCTCGGTCTATTGCTTGGCACTCTCGGACTGCTGCTAGCTGGCTTGGTTTACGGTTGGGACATCGGCCTAGTGATTGGCCTGACGCTGCTGGGTATTTGTACTCTCGCCGCAACGGTCGGTGGAATCATGCCGCTGATTGGTAAGAAGTTCGGCATCGACCCAGCCGTTTTCGCTAACCCGTTCATTACAACTCTCGTCGATGCCTCCGGCCTGATCATCTACTTCCTGATCGCTAAGTCAGTATTGGGAATTTAGGCCCCGTCGCACAGGGGCGTCGACGGTATAGAAAAGAGAGCAACTACGCCATAATGGTGGCCATGAGCAATGGCAACCACAACCACCGCACTTGGAAAGAAATCATCGCCGCCGATCCGCAGCATTCTCGTCGCTACGCCAACCGGTGGCGGGGATTCGTGCGCGAGGGCCGCGATATTGACGGTGAGGCGCGGTTGGTGGATGCGATGGCACCGCGGAACGCTCGAATTCTGGATGCCGGCTGCGGGCAGGGGCGCGTCGGCGGTTACCTGGCGAAGGCTGGACACCAGATCGTCGGTGTCGATGTCGACCCCTATCTCATCGACGAGGCAAAGCGACAGTTCCCGGACGCGACGTGGTTGGTAGGGGATTTGGCGCAGCTGCCGCACGTGCTTGACGACGGCCTGGAGAACACACCCCACGACGACACGGCAGCTGCCTTCGATGTCATCATTTGCCCCGGCAATGTGCTGACTTTTGTAGCGCCAGAAGACCGCGCGAAGGTACTGCAGGGCTTCGCAGAGGCACTAAAGCCAGAAGAGGGCCGTGCCATCGTCGGCTTCGGCGCCGGCCGCGGCTGGGACTTTGCGGATTTTGAAACCGCTGCCCAGGAGGCTGGGCTCACCGTGATTCAGCGTTACTCCACGTGGGATCTTCGTCCCTTTGACGATGAGTCTCAGTTCCTGGTCGCAGTGCTTGAGTCAGCTAACGACAGCGGGCTAAGTAGTGCGGACTAGGTGAGCTGAGACAGCAATTCTTCAACCTCAAGCTTGGCCGGCGGCTGCGCGCCCTTGCGGGACACAGTGATGGCAGCCGCGGCGGCCGCATAGTGCAAGATCTCGCGCCACTGATCTGCTGATACGGAAGTCAGGTCAGCGGCCGTCAGGCCACACTCATCGATTTGAGCCAATAGCGCGCCCATAATTGTGTCGCCAGCGCCGATGGTGTCAACGACATTCGCGTTGACGGCTGGGACATCGATGCGGCTGCCGTCGGCAAGCAAAGTAAGCCCATCGCAACCTCGCGTGATGACGGCGGCCGGAACTTTAGTCAGCGCCTCTTCGCCAAGGAATTCGACTTCCTCATCGGAAAGCTTCAATAAGTTGACGTAGGGGAGCAAGCCCATGAGGAATTCGCGGTGCGCATTCGTTGCGTATATCGGGCGAATGTTCGGATCTAATGCGACCAAAGCGCCATTGGCAGCGAACTGTTTGAGCAATTCCGCGTGCCGGCTGGCGCCTGGTTCCAGCGCCAGCGAGAGTGTTCCGAAGCATGCGATATTCGCATCGATAAGCCTTGGCTCCACAAGCGGAGTGGCGGTGCCATCGGTATAGAAGGTGTACGTCGCGGAGCGATCTTCGTGGATGGTGGTCACAGCCAAAATGGTTGGCTCTGGGCCACGCTGGATGTAAGAGGTATTGACCCCTTCGTTTTCTAAGTGTTTGACCAGCTCATTTCCGAATCCGTCCGTAGATAGGCGCGACTGGAAAACAACGTCTGCACCGAGGCGAGAGGCCGTGACTGCAACGTTGTAGGGACCCCCACCGAGCGCCGGCACGTGGTCGTTGAGGCTGCCAGGAGATACCGGAACGAGGTCAACTAGACCTTCGCCGCAAACGCAAATAGCCATGGCTTCAACAATATCGGGCAGTATGAGCTATTGGCCGAATTACCATCTATCACCGCCGCAGGGTCGACTGAACGACCCGAATGGCCTTGCTGGAAACGCTGGGTTCAGTTGTCTTTCGGAGTAAATCCACCGACCTTCGGCGGTGAATCGCAGTTCCTGGTTGCAGCGCCTAGGAGGGGGGAGGGCGCTGTGATCGTCGTAAAGCGGTTGCGCTTCCGCGCCGGGCTGTCGTTATTCTTTTATGCGAATAACTGCAATTAACGGCACGCAGGGAAAGGCTTCGGCGGTGACGCTATACGAAACGCTGGATACGGCTGGCGACAAGAAACAGGAACTGCTGACGCAGGACTACGGACGTTTTGCCGTGCGAGCGGTCCTGGCGGGCATGTACCTGACGCTCGGGACGGCCTTTGCAGCGGTCGCTGGCCAAGTAGCAGAGGGCGTCGCGCCGGGGACCGGGGGACTGGTTTTTGCGTGCCTGTTCGGGCTTGGGTTGTTCGCCATTGTGGTGCTCGGCGCGGAGCTGGCGACCGGCAGCATGATGTTTGTGTCCTGGTCCGCCGCGCGCGGACGCATGGCGTGGGGAGTGGCCTTTCGAATGGTGGCCGTCGCTACGTTCTACAACTTCATCGGTGCGGCGGTTGTGGCGCTGGTGCTCAGCCAGAGCGCCAAGCTCGGTGGGATTGATGACACACATCTGATTTCCACCTTGACTGAGGGGAAGCTGGCCAAGTCGTTCTTCGGTGCCTTCGTGGAGGCGATGGGTGCGAACTTCGTGGTCAATATGGCTGTCCTAGGTGCACTTCAAGCCAAAGAAATCATTTCGAAGTTCGTTGTGATTCTGCCGATTATTGCAGTGTTCGTCGGGCTCGGACTCGAGCACGTGATTGCGAACTTCTCGCTGTTTTCCTTGGCCTTTTTCGCTGATCCGCATCCTGCAGGCTTCGATGGTCTGCACATAACTGTTAACTGGGTGGCCGTGTGGCTCGGCAACTTTGTAGGTGGTGGCCTGGGAATCGGCGCGGTCTACGCCTGGTTGAACCAGACGAAGACCAGCTATGTTGACTAGGTTTTGAGCTTCGCTGTGCGTTAACCGGGCACCTATCTGACGGTCTAACCGACAGCCTGCCCGAAGAGCAGATGTCAGCCCCATGCCTACGGGTGGTACGAGGCCGCACCATCGATTTAATGCCGATTCGGGCACATTCTCAACCAGTGAAGTGAAACGCGGGGAGTCCTCTCGCTCGTAGCTCTTATGTCAGTCGGTGTGAGCGTTTGTGGAGGTCGGCGCGCGTCAATGTCAACACCGCGGTCAGTGCAATCAATGCACAGGTCAACATCGAAATAGCCATCGAGAGGGGCAGATTGGAACCAAGCCCCACCAACGGGGAAACCGTGGCGGCCGCGAGGAACTGTGTGAAGCCCATGAGACCGGAACCTGAGCCAATTCCGATATCTCGAACCTCCTCAATTCCGAGTGCCGTGGCATTGGCGAAGATTAGCGGCATCATCGGTACCGTAATGAACAGCAACAGCCAAGTAGTGAAGAAAGTAATCCCGACGGTGGCATTAATAATCAGGCCTATCGACGTCACGAGCATGACCGTAAGGGCAATTAAAATGCCCTTGCGGGGATGAAGCCGGTTGATCATCTTGCCGTTGAGGATTGACACAAATGTCAACATCGCTGCATTGGATGCGAATACGAGAGAAAACTGAGTAGGGGTTAGCCCCAGCAGCTCCTGGAAGATAAAGGGTGACGCAGCGATGTACGAAAACATCACCGAGAAGCCACCAGCGAAAGCCAACAAGTAGCCGACAAATACTGGCCGCCGCAGCAGCCGGCCAATATTGGGTAGGAGATTGCGCAGAGCACCTGTGGAGCGTCGCTCAGGCGGCAGAGTTTCCGGAACCATCAGAACCACAATCGCGACCATGGCGACGTTGATGGCTGCGAGAAACCAGAACACGCTGCGCCAGCCGAATGCGGGGCCTAGAAAACCGCCCACAAGGGGAGCGATTGCCGGGGCGATGGAGGAAATGCCCATCAGCGTGGAGAAAGCTCTCGCTGATGCCTTGCCCGTCAAGAGGTCTGGTACTACAGAACGAGCCAGAACAACTGTGGAGCCACCAGCTAACCCCTGGAACAGGCGCATTGCAATAAGCGTGCCAATATTCGGTGCTACTGCACAGAGGATTGACGAGCCCAAGAACACCAAAGTCGCAATGAGAAGCAGATTCTTGCGGCCCAAACTATCGGAGAGAGCGCCAATGACGAGCTGCCCAGCAGCCATACCAATCATGAAGGTGGTCAGCGTGAGCTGAACCATCGACTCGGTCGTGGAGAACTCGCGTGCAATCTCCACGAAGGATGCCAGATATGTATCTGCGCCGAACGGGGCGGCGGCGGATAACAAGGCCAACCCGGCAAGTAGCGATACCGGTAGCGTCTGTGCTGGCTTTGTCTGAGCACTCTCGGAATGTTGATTTGTCACTGTCTCAGTATAGGGTTGCCGCAGAAGGCATAAACCATGTTGGGGGCATGAAAATAAGGGATTTTGTTGTCCCGCACGAACGTGCCATAATACACAGGTTGCGCGAAGTGACTGCGTGCTGCTCTCAACGGTCTAGAACCGTAGTAAGCACGAGGTCAAAGCGATAGGAAAGCTACCTCTAGCAGGTGCTTCCGTCGTAAAGCGTAAACGCAAGACATAAAGACCGCGTGCGTTTAGGACGGAAATCTGACGCACAATGCAACCAGGTCAGGAGAAACGCAGTGATTCAGCAGGAATCCCGTCTGCGCGTTGCCGACAACACTGGTGCACGTGAAATTCTGTGCATCCGCGTTCTCGGTGGCTCGACCCGACGCTTCGCTGGCATTGGCGACACCATTGTCGCAACTGTCAAGGAAGCTACTCCGGGCGGCAACGTCAAGGCAGGCGAAATCGTTAAGGCAGTCATCGTTCGCACGAAGAAGGAGACCCGTCGTCCGGACGGCTCCTACATCTCGTTCGACGAGAATGCAGCTGTCATCATCAAGGCCGACGGTGAGCCAAAGGGCACCCGTATTTTCGGCCCGGTCGCGCGTGAACTGCGCGACAAGAAGTTCATGAAGATTGTCTCGCTCGCACCGGAGGTGATTTAAGTGAAGATCCGTAAGGGCGATACCGTGCTGGTTATCTCCGGTCCGGACAAGGGTGCTCAGGGCAAGGTCATCGAGGCCTACCCGAAGCGCGACAAGGTCCTGGTCGAGGGCGTTAACCGTATCAAGAAGCACGTTGCAAACTCCGCTGCGGAGCGCGGTGCATCCTCGGGTGGCATTGTCACTCAGGAAGCTCCGATTCACGTGTCGAACGTCATGCTGGTCGACGAAGATGGTACCCCGACTCGCGTTGGTTACCGCTTCGATGAGGATGGCAAGAAGGTTCGCATCTCCCGCCGTACCGGGAAGGACATCTAAGCATGAGCGAAAATTACACCCCTCGTCTGAAGGCCCGTTACCGCGATGAGATTCGCGGCAAGATGCAGGAAGAGTTCTCCTACGAGAACGTCATGCAGATTCCGGGCGTCACCAAGGTCGTCGTCAACATGGGCGTCGGCGCTGCTGCTCAGGACAAGAAGCAGATCAACGGTGCTATCAACGACCTGACTCTGATCACCGGTCAGAAGCCGGAGACCCGTCGCGCTCGCAAGTCGATCGCTAACTTCAAGCTCCGTGAAGGCGATGCCATCGGCGCTCGCGTCACCCTGCGTGGCGACCGTATGTGGGAGTTCCTGGATCGTCTGCTGACCGTGGCTCTGCCGCGAATCCGCGACTTCCGCGGTCTGTCTGATCAGCAGTTCGATGGTCACGGTAACTACACCTTCGGCCTGTCTGAGCAGACCATGTTCTACGAGATTGACGTTGACAAGATCGACCGCCCGCGCGGTATGGACATCACCGTCGTGACCACCGCTACCAACAACGAGGAAGGCCGCGCGCTGCTGCGCGAGCTGGGCTTCCCGTTCAAGAAGTAGTTTTGCCTCTTCGGTAGCTTTTGCCTAAAGCCCCGGATGCCGCTTGGCCTCCGGGGCTTTTTGCTGCTCTGTTAACTGCTTATGTCCGTGGGGGAGTGAGGTTGCTGTGCGGGATCTGCGTAAAAGTTACCAGTGTTGCCGGTGGGAAAGTTGACCCTTTTTGGGGGTTGAAAATTAGTAAAGCCACAAGGTTTCTCAGTTGAAAGTTAGGCGTTTGTGATGATTTCGTTGTAAACTGCCATTCGTCATAGTGACGGCCGCCAAAATGCATTGTGGTCGTTATCAATTTGGGCAAGACTTAAGTGACCTCAGCTTCTGTGTGATTGAGCCAGTGGTTCTACACAGAGCGGTTCTTAAGTTAAAACGCAAAGGGATTAACTACATGAAGAACTTCTCCGTGGCCGTCCGCTCGGCTGCTATTGCAACTGTTGCGGCTCTGGGTCTGAGCTTGGGTGCAGGTGCTGCCAACGCACAGCCAGCAATGCCGGAAATGCCGAACATTCCGATTCCGGGTATCGGCGACACCGGCCCGAAGGGCGTCAAGCAGATCGTCACCTTCGGTGACTCCTTCACCGCTAATGCCGGTAAGGGTGGTCCGCGTGGCCTGGCGCCGGGGCAGAACGTACTGGTCGCCAACTGCGCTACCGACATGGAAAACTGGCCGAAGATAGCAGCTACGAAGCTGAACAAGTCCCTGGGTGACTGGTCCTGTAACGGTCTTGGCGGCTTCCCGGGTCAGCTCCTCGCATACCTGGAAGCTTCCATCCAGTACGGCGACATCGGAGAGGGCACTGAGAAGGTTGTCCTGATGTACGGCGGCATGGACTGGGTCCAGTGGGTTGACGTGGCAGGCGAGCTGGTCGCAAAGCCGGACCCCAAGGCTCCTTCTGCGTTCAAGCAGACGCTGCGTCAGTTCACTGACCGCGTCCACCAGGTTGCTCCGGGCGCTCAGGTCGTCCTGGCTTCGTACCCTGAGTACGCCACTGATGACCAGCTGTGCCTGGTGAACACCTCGGACCAGACCTTCCCGATCCCGGCACCGGGTGCCAGCGAGATCCAGGGTGCATTCCGTGACAGCATTCGCTCCGCATCTCAGCATGTAGGTGCCGGCTTCATTGACGTCTACGAGGCAACCCTCGGCCACGGTACCTGCAACCCGAACCCGGATGAGCGCTTCGTCGCTGGTTTCGCAGACCCGGTGATGGGCCCGATGACCAACCACCCGACGGTGGCTGGTGAAAAGGCAATGGGTAACATCATCGCCGACCAGCTCTACTAATTTCCTCTAGCCGGCGCCATATCGGCTAGGAATTGAGTTCCACTGCTAATTGGTGGGGCTTCACGCCGCGAGCGGACTAACGTCCGTCTGCGGCGTTTTTGCATTTCGGCCGGTATTTGTTAGTATCACCAGGTCTGCCCTCTATAAGAGGTGCGGCAGTAAAAATGTAAGAACTTTGCTGTAGGCCCCTCGCCTCGCATCGTCTCTGGCGTCACCTGGGTGGCGAGCTGACTCGGCTATTGAACCGAGTTGGCGAACAGTAGCCCTTAAATCGCCGGAATCACGATATTGGTACTCGCTCCAACTTAAGCTTTCGCCGTGTGACAGTTGCTGTTTGCGCGGTCATTGGAGTTAGCCACGAGGTGGGAAGGAACCGCAGCGAGAAAGGAAGCGGTCACTAACCATGACCATGACTGACCCAATCGCCGACATGCTGTCGCGCGTGCGCAACGCTAACAACGCGTACCACGACTCTGTCTCGATGCCGTCGTCCAAGCTGAAGGCTAACATCGCCGAGATCCTCAAGTCTGAGGGTTACATTGCGGACTACGCAGTCGAGGATGCCAAGGTCGGCAAGACCCTGACCCTGAACCTGAAGTACGGCCCGTCCCGCGAGCGTTCGATCGCTGGCGTGCGTCGCGTCTCCAAGCCGGGTCTGCGTGTTTACGCAAAGTCCACTAACCTGCCGAAGGTCCTCGGTGGCCTGGGCGTGGCTATCATCTCCACGTCTCAGGGCCTGCTGACTGACCGTCAGGCTTACGAGAAGAAGGTTGGCGGGGAAGTCCTCGCTTACGTCTGGTAAAGGGGGAACTACACAATGTCTCGTATTGGTAAGAACCCTGTCGTTGTCCCGGCAAACGTTACTGCCCAGGTCAACGGCCAGGACGTTTCCGTCAAGGGCCCGAAGGGCGAGCTGTCTGTCTCTATCCCGGTTCCAATCACCGTTGAGCTGAAGGAGAATGAGATTGTGGTCAACCGCCCGGACGACCACCGCAAGAGCCGCTCCCTGCACGGCCTGTCCCGTTCGCTGATTAACAATATGGTTGTCGGTGTGACCGAGGGCTACACCATCAAGATGGAAATCTTCGGTGTCGGTTACCGTGTCGCCAAGAAGGGCAAGGACCTCGAGTTCTCCCTGGGCTACTCGCACCCAGTCCTGATCGAAGCACCGGAAGGTATCACCTTCGACGTCGACGGCACCACCAAGCTGTCGATTACAGGTATTGATAAGCAGCAGGTCGGACAGCTCGCAGCTAACATCCGTCGTCTGCGTAAGGATGATCCTTACAAGGGCAAGGGCATTCGTTACGATGGCGAGCAGATCCGTCGCAAGATCGGAAAGACGGGTAAGTAATGAGCAACACCAACGAAAAGCGCCTCCCGGTAGGCAAGGACATCTCGACTCGTCGTCGTGTCGCCCGTGCCCGCCGTCACGCACGCTTGCGCAAGAACGTCCGCGGCACCTCCGAGGCACCGCGCCTCGTCGTGCACCGCTCTTCCCGCCACATCACCGCTCAGGTTATCGACGACTCCATCGGTCGTACCCTGGCCGCTGCTTCCACTCTGGACGCAGATCTCCGTGGCTTCGAGGGCGACAAGAAGGCCAAGAGCGCCAAGGTCGGCGAGTTGATTGCTGCTCGCGCTAAGGATGCTGGCATCGAGAAGGTCGTTTTCGACCGCGGTGGCTACCAGTACCACGGCCGCGTTGCTGCTCTGGCCGAGGCTGCCCGTGAAGGTGGTCTGAAGTTCTAATGCGCACTTACAAGTCCAACGGAAGGAATGCGTGATGTCGGAACGCGATAAGCGCGAAGGCGGACGTAACTCCGCTGACAACAAGAACAACAACCGTCGTGGTGGCCGCGGTAACGACCGTCGCCAGCAGGACGAGCGTTCGCAGTACATCGAGCGCGTAGTAACTATCAACCGAGTTTCCAAGGTCGTCAAGGGCGGTCGTCGCTTCAGCTTCACCGCTCTGGTCATCGTCGGTGACGGCGAGGGCATGGTCGGCGTCGGCTACGGCAAGGCCAAGGAAGTACCGGCAGCTATCCAGAAGGGTGCTGAAGAGGCTCGTAAGAACTTCTTCCGCGTCCCGATGATTGCTGGCACCATCACCCACCCGGTTCAGGGTGAGACCGCTGCTGGCATCGTGCTGCTGCGCCCGGCTGCTCCGGGTACCGGTCTGATTGCCGGCGGCGCTGTCCGCCCGGTTCTCGAGTGCGCCGGTGTTCAGGATGTTCTGTCCAAGTCGCTGGGTACCAACAACTCCATCAACGTTGTTCACGCAACCGTTGATGCTCTCAAGCAGCTGGTCCGCCCTGAAGAGGTCGCCGCACGTCGTGGCAAGTCCCTCGAAGAGGTTACCCCGGCACGTATGCTGCGCGCACGCGCAGGTCAGGGAGCGTGATTTCCATGGCACTGAAGATTACCCAGGTCCGTGGTACCGCTGGTACCAAGCAGAAGCAGAAGGATTCGCTGCGCACCCTCGGCCTGAAGCGCATCAACGATTCCGTCGTCCGCCCGGATTCTCCGGCTGTGCGCGGTCTCGTGAACGTTGTGCGTCACCTGGTCGAGGTTGAAGAAGTAGCGGGGGAGTAGGTAAACCATGAGCGAACCAATTAAGCTCCACGACTTGGCCCCGGCTCCGGGTGCTAAGAAGAAGAAGACTCGCGTCGGCCGTGGTGAGGCTTCCAAGGGTAAGACCGCTGGTCGCGGCACCAAGGGCACCAAGGCCCGCAAGCAGGTTTCGGCAGCATTCGAGGGTGGCCAGATGCCACTTCACATGCGTCTGCCGAAGTTGAAGGGCTTCAAGAACCCGGCGAAGGTCACCTTCCAGGTGGTCAACGTTTCGGATTTGGAGCGTCTGTTCCCGAACGGTGGCGACGTCACCATCGCCGACCTGGTTGCAAAGGGCGCCGTCCGCGCTAACCAGCCGGTGAAGGTCCTCGGCGACGGCGACATCAACGTCTCCGTCAACGTCACCGCAACCAAGTTCTCGGGCTCCGCAAAGTCCAAGATCGAGGCTGCAGGCGGCTCTGTCACTGAGGCTTAAAGCATTTAAGCTTTAACAAAAGAGCTCTTAACCCAAGTGGTTAAGAGCTCTTTTTGTATTGAAAGGGAGGAAAGGGGAGGGGAGGGCAGCGCAAACCGCCCGCTTACAGCAGGCCGGTGTTGCGCAGAGCCTGCTCCAGTCGGTCGATGTCAGCGTCCGTATGGAGCGCTGTAATGGTCAATCGCAACATTGCCTCACCACGGGGCACCGTCGGATAGCGAATTGCAGGTATGAACACGCCACGCTCCGCCAACTTCGCTGAGGCCTCCATCGCTTCGGCCTCGTCGCCAACGGGCAGCGGGATAATCGCAGATGCGGGGTCTGACTGTGCGCCAACCAGGGAGCGGACGCGCGCAATATTACGCTGCAATCGCCTGACGACGTCCCCAGCCTCCAACTGCTTCAACGCGGCGCGGATAGCTGCGACGGAACCGGGGTTCATGGACGTTGAGTACACGAAGCTACGGGCTTGATTGCGTAGCAGTTCGCCAACTGGTGCCGAGCAGAGAACGTATCCTCCTTCGGCACCGAGAGCCTTGCTCGCGGTGCCGACCACAATGTCGGGGCGAATGCCCAGGTGCGCTGCAGTGCCACGACCTTGTTCTCCGATAACGCCGACGCCGTGAGCGTCGTCAAGCATCAGCCATGCGTTGCGACGGCGACAGGTGCGCTCGAGTGCGGGGCCGTCAATAACCTCGCCTGACATAGAGAACACGGAGTCGGAGATGACAAGCTTGTGGCGGGCGCTCGACGCTGCGAGGAGATCATCGAGTGCCTGGTAGTCAGTGTGTGGAAAGACCGTGACTTTAGCTCGGGCATTGCGGCATCCGTCAATGATAGAAGCATGGTTGGCGGCGTCGGAGAAGACTTCAACGTCGGCGGTGGCGATGGCAGCGATGGTTGAGTGGTTCGCCTGGTAGCCAGTAGCAAAGAGAACGGCATCGTCGAAACCGAAGAACCGCGCGAGTTCATTCTCAAGTGCGCTGTGGATGCTAGTGCCGGTGGTTAGGCGAGAGCCGCCGGACCCGGTACCGAAATATCCAATTGCCTCGGTGGCAGCTGAGATGAGTTCGGGATGCGTGGACAGGCCGAGGTAGTCCGAAGAAGAAAATAGTAGATAGTCGGCTCCGTCAATTCGGCTGTGTGGCAGTTGTGCGGTTTCGAAGGTGCGCAGTGTGCGGGCAAGTCCTTCAGCGGCCCAGGCAGTGTTCCTTTGGGCGGCGATTGTTGAGAGGTCGCTGTTGGAAGCGGTAGCGTCCGGCGAGGAACTGGCGTCAGAAGGGAGCTCGACGTAGACCGGCGCATTCTCCAGGTAATCGATTAGCTCGGGGATATCGGTGCCGGGTTCAACGATGAAGATGCGAGTACCAAGAGTGCTGCCGTGGTCCTTGATATTTGGGATACGGTGGAAGACTCCGTCCAGTGCGAGATATCCGCGCGTGTAAAAGGGGTCATCGGAGAGGCAGATTTCTGCGACGATACCCGGGGCGCTGTGAACTTTAGATGCGAGGATGAGTGCCTCGTGAAAATGATCCTTGGTGCAGTCCTTGCTGGGGTGCGAGATGGCATCAAAAGTGGAAACCCGTACACCGCGGGCAGGGTTTGGGTCGAGCCGCTCACCGGAGGAGGCGTCGATGAGGGCGGCGCCGCGGAGACCTGTGAGTGAATAGGCCATCTCGACGGCGATATCGGCTGCCTGTATACCTGCAGTGCGTAGGCGTTGAGCAATGAGACTGCGTGCGTCACCAGGGCTGGGGTTCGACTCTAGAAGAGGAGTTAACGCGGGCACGGTGCTGATGGTCGACTCATCAATCTTGTCCGCAGTGATGTGAATTGTGTCGGCTCGCCCCTTGTCGTGGTGAAGTGCACGGCTAGCCATTGCAGACGCTAGCTGAGATAGTTCGGTGGCCGGTGCAAGACGTTCAGCGCCAGAGATATGGAAGCCATCGGCGCTAGATCGCATGCGGATGCTGTAGGTACTCACAGAGCAAAACTTTAACACTGTTCAAGTTTTGTTTGAGAAAGTTGGGTGGTGCACGGTGAGGGCGGCATGGGCCCAGAGAGGAGAGGCGCTGGGATCGTCGTCAAGCGAAAAGAGGTGATGAGCGGAGCGCTGTACTAACGGTGATATGGAGGCGTATTGCGACGATGTGGAGAAACGCTGGTAGACTCACTACGTCAAATACTGTCAATTAAAGGTTTGAGGAATACGTCATCCGCGTTGCTTAACTAAAGCGGGAGACTACTGGCGGCTAAGCGGGTAAGTCTTTCGGGAAAAGCGTGGGAGAAGCGGATTTCTTGACCTCGGGAGGATGCACGTGGCTTCCGGTCTCATTGCGGCGTTGCGCGATCCCGATTTGCGTAAGAAGATCTTCTTCACTCTGACGATGATCATTCTGTACCGAATCGGCTCACAGATTCCAACCCCTGGTATCGACTACCAGTTGGTCAACGCGCAGCTCGAGCAGATTTCGAAAGATCAGTCCAGCGTTTACTCGCTGATTAACCTGTTCTCAGGTGGCGCTCTGCTGCAGATGGCGATTTTCGGCATCGGCATTATGCCGTACATTACGGCCTCGATTATCGTCCAGCTGCTCACGGTGGTGATTCCACACTTCGAGCAGTTGAAGAAGGAAGGGCAGTCGGGTCAGACAAAGATGACCCAGTACACCCGCTACCTCACAGTAGCGTTGGCGTTGCTGCAGTCTGCGGGCATTGTGGCCATGGCAGACCGTGGCGCCCTGCTGGGCGGCTCGCAGTCGCTGCTGGTTAAGGATGCGGGTGTCTTTGACCTCGTGGTGATGGTCGTTGTGATGACCTCCGGTGCCGTGCTGGTCATGTGGATGGGTGAGCTCATCACTGACCGGGGCGTCGGCAACGGTATGTCACTGCTGATTTTCTCTGGTATCGCCGCTGGTATGCCGGCGCAGGGAGCGAACATTCTGCGCTCCACTACCGGTGTCGTGTTCGCCACCGTGATTGTTGCCGTGCTGATTCTCATCATCGGCGTTATTTTCATTGAGCAGGGACAGCGCCGTATTCCGGTGCAGTACGCAAAGCGCATGGTTGGTCGTCGCCAGTACGGCGGATCTTCCACCTACCTGCCGCTGAAGGTGAACCAGGCCGGCGTTATCCCGGTCATCTTCGCGTCCTCGCTGATTTACGTGCCGGTTCTGATTACCCAGATTGTTCAGTCCGGTCAGTCGAATCCGAACATGGACAACTGGTGGCAGCGCAATGTCATTCAGTACCTGCTGGCGCCGTCCAGTTGGCAGTACATTCTGCTGTTCTTCCTGATGATCATCTTCTTCTCCTTCTTCTACACCTCCGTGCAGTACGACCCGCACGAGCAGGCGGAGAACATGAAGAAATACGGTGGATTCATTCCGGGCTTCCGCCCGGGCCGTCCGACTGCTGAATACCTGTCCTACGTCCTGATTCGCCTGCTGACTGTCGGCTCGCTGTACCTGGCGCTGATTGCTGTTCTGCCAAATGTCGCTCTTGATATGGGGCTTGGCGACGCGAACTCCGGTACAGGCGGTATGTTTGGAGGTACAGCCCTGCTGATTCTGGTCAGTGTTGCGCTGACGACGGTCAAGCAGGTTGAAAGCCAAATGATGCAACGTAACTACGAAGGGTTCTTGAAGTAATGCGACTCGTACTTGTAGGTCCTCCCGGTGCAGGCAAGGGCACTCAGGCAGCTATCCTCTCGGAGAAGCTCGGTGTCCCGCACATTTCCACCGGTGACCTGTTTCGCGCAAACATCGGTGAAGGCACTCCGCTCGGCATTGAGGCGAAGTCCTACATCGACGCCGGCAACCTTGTTCCGGATGACGTGACTGTGCGTATGGTCGAGTCCCGTCTGAATGAGGACGACGCTGCCAAGGGGTTCCTGTTGGATGGCTTCCCGCGCACTGTTGGTCAGGCAGAAGAGCTGAAGCGTCTGCTGTCCAACCTCGGCACTGAGCTGGATGCGGTCGTACAGTTCGACGTTTCTGAGGATGTCGTCGTCGAGCGCATGCTGGCCCGTGGTCGCGCAGACGACACTGAAGAGGTCATCCGCAACCGCATGCATGTGTACACCAATGAGACCGCTCCTTTGCTGGATTACTACTCGGAGAAGATCATCAAGATTGCCGCTGAGGGGTCCGTTGAGGAGATTAACGAGCGCACGATGGCTGAGCTGGAGAAGCTGAACTAAGCTCCTGGCGCGCCGGGTAACTAGACGCTCTAGCTTTTTCGCTGGCTGGGGCCGATGGGTTTGCCGGTTGTAGATGGTTGTTGAAGCCGCCCTTTCGAACCGTTGAGGTTTGGAAGGGCGGCTTTTGTGTGTGGCTGTTGGGGCTGGGCTGGGGCAGGGGGGGGCAGCCGATAGTGAGGGCTACTGGAAGTCCTGAATGATTTCGTCGATAAGTGGCTGTGCGGCCTCGGTGCCAATATTCGCGAAAACGAACTCTTGGTAGATGCGGTTATCCTCGTCGATAACCATAACGAAAGGGGACCCCTTGCTGATGCCGCTAAATGCGTGCTTGCCGGGTAGCTCGTATGGTGCGTAGTTTTCGACAGACTCAGCCTTTTCGTTAATGCGCTCGACAGTGGCCGGGTCCTCGGCCGTACTGAGCATTGCGGTGCCACCGTCGCCAACCGCCATTACGCAGGTGAAGCCATGTACGCTCTCGCTGCCAAAAATGACGGGTTTAGAGTCATCCGACTCGACGCAGCTGCCAATCGCCTCCTTAATTGCATCAGGTGTGAAGTTTTGGATCGACTCAGGCAGTGCAGAGGCGCCCATGAAACCCGAGGTGCTTCCAGGGGCCTCCGGCGATTCCGCGGCAGGGGAAGTGGAGGGGACAGTCGGCGCCGGCGACGGCTCGGGGTTGCTTGAGCATGCGCCAACCAGGAAAAGCGAGCTGGCAGCAATAACAACGCCCGCAGTCTGCGCGGACTTCAACAGTGAATGCATGCCAGTTATCGTAGGGCAGCTCATCTTTGGGTGTAAATTTCTCGGAAGTGGCAGCGATCCGAGCGGCGCCCTCGTAGGTGGCGGGGTACAGCTAGCCGGTGGTTCCCTTCTGGGGCAGAGTAGACTCAACCAGCGTGATGAGTTTTCGACGCCGCCGCAAAGTAGTTCCTGCCCGCACCGAGGGAGAATTGGATGCGATGCAAGCGGCCGGCGAGATCGTCGGTCGTGCATTGCTAGCCTGCCGAGACGCCGCTAAGCCAGGGGTCACCACGGCAGATCTCAATGAGATTGCGCACCAGGTCATTATCGATGCTGGCGCAACGCCGTCCTTCCTTGGCTATGAAGGCTTCCCGGCATCTGTCTGCGCATCAGTGAACGAAGTGATTGTCCACGGCATTCCGTCTTCGTCTACGGTTCTCGCCGATGGTGATTTAGTCTCAATTGACTGTGGCGCAATCCTGGATGGCTGGCACGGCGATTCGGCACTTACTTTCGGCGTCGGAAAGCTGAGTGACGATGTCGAAAAACTGAACATTGCGACATCAGAGGTCCTCGCCGAAGGTATTAAGGCCATGGTGCCGGGCGCTCGCCTCACCGATATTTCGTATGCGCTTGAAATGGCCACCCGTGAGGCTGAACTGCGCCACGATATTGAACTCGGCATCGTCGATGGATACGGCGGGCACGGCATTGGGCGCGAGATGCACATGGATCCCTTCCTTCCCAACGAAGGCAAAGCAGGAAAGGGGCCCCGCATCGTCGAAGGCTCCGTATTGGCCATTGAACCGATGCTCATTCTCGGCGGCGAGTGGGGTAGTGATGAGCTTGACGACGGCTGGACGGTTGTCAGCGCCGATAGAATGCCGGCCTCCCATTGGGAGCACACAGTTGCCGCCACAGCGGACGGCCCCCGTATTTTGACTCCTCGATATGAATAACTAGTGCGGGAGGGGCCACGCGAAAGGTCAGAATGTTGCCATAAAGGCTGCGATGAATTCTGAACGCGGGGAGAGAGTCCGCCTGCCATCGCTTGCAAGCGGCTCCACAGCGGTCGTATTTGGTAAAAACGCAGGTCGCGTGTAAAGTTGGGCGATGGTGTGGGCGCAGTGTCGCTGCAGTGATGATTATCCCTGCACGGAACTGCTAAAACACCAGGCAGAGTAGAGATTTCCCAACTGGTGCCGGGATTGTCCCGGGTATCCGCCAGAGAGACGTGGAGGACATGGCTAAAAAGGAAGGCGCAATTGAGGTTGAGGGTCGCGTCGTCGAGCCCTTGCCGAACGCGATGTTCCGAGTGGAGCTGGACAACGGGCACAAGGTGCTCGCCCATATCAGTGGCAAGATGCGCCAGCACTACATCCGTATTCTCCCGGAAGACCGAGTCGTAGTGGAGCTTTCTCCGTACGATCTCGAGCGTGGGCGAATCGTCTACCGCTACAAGTAAATCGACCTGACCACTGTTGGTAGTGGTTATGGGCTTATTTACTAACTAGACAGAAACTCCACCGTCCTAGCTGCTTCTGGTGACGGCCGCGTGATGTTGAGACCTGGTGTCTCAGCAGTTCGGCGCGGTGGTTCTTTATGAAAGCTTTTCCACAGAAGTAAGCGAGAATACCTCCGGCAACGGTGGCTGGAGCCTTTCTATAACACCTGCGCGACTCGGCATCCGACCGAGTAAGCCGGGTCTGGGAAGGATGGCAGTGGAGTAAACCACCGCATCAACCGGAAGGAAATTGCCGTATGGCACGCCTTGCTGGAGTTGACCTGCCACGCAACAAGCGTATGGAGGTCGCTCTTACCTACATCTATGGCATCGGCCCTGCCCGTGCCAATGAGCTGCTGGAGAAGACCGGCATCTCTCCGGATCTGCGCACCGACGCTCTCACCGATGAGCAGGTTGCTGCGCTGCGTGACGTGATTGAAGCTACCTGGAAGGTCGAGGGTGACCTCCGCCGCCAGGTTCAGGCTGATATCCGCCGCAAGATTGAGATTGGTTCCTACCAGGGTCTGCGCCACCGTCGTGGCCTGCCAGTCCGTGGTCAGCGCACCAAGACCAACGCTCGTACGCGTAAGGGTCCGAAGAAGACGATCGCCGGAAAGAAGAAGTAAAACATGGCAGCTCCGAAGTCCGCACGCGGCCGTCGTACCGGCCGTCGCGTTGTAAAGAAGAACGTGGCTCAGGGCCACGCATACATCAAGTCCACCTTCAACAACACCATCGTGTCCATCACGGACCCGAAGGGCGCTGTTATCTCGTGGGCCTCCTCTGGTCACGTCGGTTTCAAGGGCTCTCGCAAGTCCACTCCGTTCGCTGCTCAGATGGCCGCCGAGAACGCTGCTCGTAAGGCCATGGAGCACGGTATGAAGAAGGTTGACGTTTTCGTTAAGGGTCCGGGTTCGGGCCGCGAAACCGCCATCCGTTCCCTCCAGGCCGCTGGCCTTGAGGTGTCCTCGATCTCGGATGTGACCCCTCAGCCGCACAACGGCTGCCGTCCGCCGAAGCGTCGTCGCGTCTAGGAATAGGGTAAGGAGAGAACAGAAATGGCCCGTTATACCGGTCCCGCAACCCGTAAGTCCCGTCGTCTCCGCGTCGACCTCGTCGGTGGCGACATGAACTTTGAGCGTCGTCCCTACCCTCCGGGGCAGGCTGGCCGCGCTCGTATCAAGGAGTCGGAGTACCTGCTCCAGCTCCAGGAGAAGCAGAAGGCACGTTTCACCTACGGCGTGATGGAGAAGCAGTTCCGTCGCTACTACGCCGAGGCTCACCGTCGTCCGGGCAAGACTGGCGATAACCTCGTCGTCCTGCTGGAGTCGCGTCTCGACAACGTTGTCTACCGCGCTGGTCTGGCTCGTACCCGTCGCCAGGCTCGTCAGCTGGTTTCCCACGGCCACTTCACCGTTAACGGTAAGAAGATCAACGTGCCGTCCTTCCAGGTAAGCCAGTACGACATCATCGACGTGCGCCCGAAGTCGCAGAAGATGATTTGGTTCGAAGAGGCACAGGAGAACCTGGTCGACGCTGTCGTCCCGGCATGGCTTCAGGTTGTTCCTGAGTCCCTGCGCATCCTCGTGCACCAGACCCCGGAACGCGCACAGATCGACATTCCGCTTCAGGAACAGCTGATCGTCGAGTTCTACTCGAAGTAATAACCAACTTCGCTTGCATCCATTCATTCCCTATGGCGTCATATAGCGGTCGCCACCTGGAGGATTTTCGAAAATGCTCATTTCCCAGCGCCCAACGCTGACTGAGGACTACATTGATTCCTCTCGCTCCCGGTTCGTCATTGAGCCGCTGGAGCCGGGTTTCGGTTACACCCTCGGTAACTCTCTTCGTCGTACGTTGCTGTCGTCCATTCCGGGCGCTGCAGTCACCAGCATCCGCATTGACGGTGTGCTGCACGAGTTCACCACTATCCCGGGCGTGAAGGAAGATGTCTCCGACATCATCCTGAACATCAAGGGTCTGGTGCTCTCGAGCGAGTTCGATGAGCCGGCTACCGTTTACCTGCGTCGCGAAGGTGCAGGTGCGGTGACCGCTGCAGACATTGAGTGCCCAGCAGGTGTGGAGATTCATAACCCGGATCACCACATTGCTACTCTCAATGATTCCGGTCGCTTGGATATTGAGATGATCGTTGAGCGTGGTCGTGGCTACGTGCCGGCGACCCCGAACTCCGGTGGCGAAATCGGCCGCATTCCGATGGACCAGATTTACTCGCCAGTTCTGAAGGTCAGCTACAAGGTGGAGGCTACTCGTGTTGAGCAGCGCACCGACTTTGACAAGCTGATCATCGATGTCGAGACCAAGAACTCGATCACCGCCCGCGACGCAATGGCGTCGGCAGGCAAGACTCTGGTTGAGCTGTTCGGTCTGGCACGTGAGCTGAACGAGGCTGCTGAGGGCATCGAGATTGGCCCGAGCCCGCGCGAGGCTGAGGATGTCGCTGCGTACCAGACTCCGATTGAGGATCTGGACTTCTCTATGCGCTCCTACAACTGCCTCAAGCGTGAGGAGATCCACACTGTCGGTGAGCTCGCTGCTCGTACCGAGTCGGATCTGCTGGATATCCGCAACTTCGGTGACAAGTCCATCAATGAGGTCAAGGAGAAGCTCGCTGAGCTTGGCCTCGCTCTGAAGGATTCCCCGAACAACTTCGACCCGGCTGCTGTCGCTGATTTGGACGCTGCCTCGGGCGATGACGCTGACTGGACTGATGGCGCAAGCGCTGGCTACGACGAGTAGTTCACCGACGCGACTTCATTAAAACGAGGAGATACCTATGCCTACCCCTAAGCAGGGTTCCCGTCTCGGCGGCTCCGCTTCGCACCAGAAGAAGATTCTGGCCAACCTCGCGAAGCAGCTCATCGAGCACGGCAAGATTAAGACCACCGACACCAAGGCCAAGCTGCTGCGTCCGTACGTTGAGAAGCTGATCACCAAGGCAAAGCGCGGCACTCTCGCAGATCGCCGCAACGTTGCAAAGCTGCTTAACGACAACTACGCAGTTAAGAAGCTGTTCGACGAGATCGGTCCGCAGTTCGCTGATCGCGACGGCGGCTACACCCGCATCATCAAGCTGGGTAACCGCAAGGGCGACAATGCCCCGATCTCTCTGATCGCTCTGGTTGAGGAAGAGACCGCAACTGCTGAGGCAACTCGCGCAACTCGCGCTGCTGCTTCCAAGCAGGCTGAAGAGGCAAAGGCCGAAGAGGCTGAGGCTACTGAGGCTGAGGCTGCAGAGGAGGAGTAATTCCCCTCGCCGACGGCTTCTGACCGTCACAGCTTTGAACCCCCGTTGAGCAGTTCATATCTGAACGCTCTTCCGGGGGTTCTTTGTGCTTGACGACGGTGCATAGCGCCCGACTCCAGTTCTGCCTCCGGTTACACCGACGGATTACGCACCAACATTGAGAGCCATACGGAGACCCTGCGGTGGAAACTGCTGATTCTCTAATCCGGGGTCCCGGCTACAATCTGTTAACCGTGACATCACTTACTCCAACGACTCCGGATACCCCGTGCGATTCTCCCGATTGTGCTGCTATGGGGAGCACCGACTCCGACCTGGTTCGGTTGCGTTTTGACATTGCCTATGACGGGACAGATTTCCACGGTTGGGCTGCTCAGCGCGATAAGCCCACGGGAGAACCGGTGCGGACTGTGCAGGCGACGTTGGAATCCACTCTGGAGAAGGTGTTGCGCACTCCAGTGCAACTGACTGTGGCCGGTCGTACAGATGCTGGTGTCCATGCCTCCGGGCAGGTGGCTCACGCAGATGTTCCTGTCGCCTGTTTAGACACACGTTCTATCGCAGGGGATCCGGGTAATTTGGTTCGTCGTGTAGCGCGACTATTGCCCGCGGACGTGACGCTTCGGGGCACCTCGTTTGCGCCCCCGGGTTTCGATGCCCGCTTTTCCGCGTTACGTCGGCACTATGTCTACCGTGTCACTAGTTGCGTCAGTGGCCCGCTTCCTACCCGTGCTCGCGATACGGCCCACTGGCGGCGGTCAGTGGACATCAACCGCATGCAGGTGGCGGCTGATGCCCTACTGGGGCTCAATGACTTTGCCGCTTTTTGCCGACACAAGCCGCATGCGACGACCACTAGAGATTTACAGCAGTTCCAGTGGTTCGACGTATCTACGCGGGAAGAACCAGAGCTGTACGAGGCCCATGTGACTGCCGACGCGTTCTGCTGGTCTATGGTGCGCTCACTGGTTGGGGCCTGCCTTAGTGTCGGTGAGGGGCGACGTGCGGTTGGATTCACTGAACAGTTGTTGAGTGAAGAGAAGCGTTCCCCGTTGGTCCCGGTGGCAGAGGCGCGTGGGCTCAGCCTGGTAGGTGTTGATTACCCCGGCGATGCTGATTTGGCGGCCAGGGCGGAGCAGACCCGCGAGCGTCGTGATGCCCGGACAGATGTGGACGAGGCTTAAATGTACAAGCTCTCGGTAATATTCCCTGAAGAAAGTGACCGTAGGAGGAGTGTTCGGTAGTGGTGTGGGCAATTGTTAGCTTGGTTGCGCTGCTCGTAATCCCCGGCGCTGTTGTAGTGAGAGCCAGCGGCGTTCGTACTCCGTGGGCGCTGGCCCTCGGTCCTGCGGTGACGTTTGGTATCGCAGGTACCGCAGGGTGGGCGCTCGGCGCTATCGATGTGCGCTTCACCTTGGTCAGTGCGTCTATCTGCTGGGCCGTGACACTACTTCTCGCGCTTTGCTGGAGTGGCGGCAGCGCTTTGATTCGGCGGCGGCGCGGTAGTGTCGATCGCTCAGTGTCGGCCGAGACGCAGCCGCCCGCCGCAAGTCGATGGCGCGAGTTGGGCTATGGGCTAATCGCAAGTATCGGAGTCATCATCGCAGCGGCGGTTCTCACGTGGACCGCTATCGGCCGCATCGCTTCAATGTCCGAGGGGATGGCGACCATCCAGCAAGGCTGGGACACACTCTGGCATGCAAGTGTGCTCCGTTCGATTACGGAAGACGGCATGGCCTCGGCCACTAGAATGGGCGAGATCCAGAATGTGGAAACTCAGGCGGTGTCCTACTATCCCGCCGCATGGCATGCGTTCGGTGCGCTTTGGATATTGATTGTCCGTCTACCAATCACCGAGGCGGTCAATTACCTCGGCATTATCATTCCGGCCGTGACCATACCCACGGCGGCTGCGGCGCTGACCTGGCGAATTATTGATCGCCGAAAGCTGTCCACCGCCGTTGCTGCGGGGGTTGCGGCGCTTGTTTCCGCAGCGCTTCCGGTATTGATGCCCGTCGGGGTCTTCGTGGGGGCCTGGCCGTACCAGGTCTCGATTGCGCTAGCGATTACCGTTTTTGCCTTTGTTACGTCGCTCCCACACGCACCTCAGCGCATCTTGAGCGCTGCGCTTTCGATAATCGGTATCGGAGAGCTCCATCCGGCATCGGTGCCTACAGTCGTTATGCTCGGTGCAATTTGGTGGTTGTGCTACCGCCTGCCGCGTCCCGCGCATCCTGAACTGGGTGCGGTTCGCGCCAAGCTTTACGACGTCGCGGTGATTGCAGCCGCCTTTGTGCCAGCAGTGGCAGTACTACTGCCGCAGTGGCTTACGGGAACTTCTCAGACCGAGGATGTGCGCGCGGTTAGCGCTGAAGTAGACGACCTCGATCGTTTCGATGCGTGGTATCGAGGCGCCACAATGCTGACCCGCCACACTGAGGAATTCCGGCCGTTCTGGCCAATCATCATCCTCGGTTTCATCGGGATGGCGTTTTTGGTTTTCGCGGATACTTCGCGCCGACGGGTGTGGGTAGTACCGGCCTGGTTTGTTTCGGTGTTGATGACGACCCACGCGCTCAATCATTTTGGTGGCGTGCCGGGCGATATTCTCGCGCTGTATACGGATCTTCACTATTCGACGCCTCACCGGTTGGTGATGGTCACCGCGTACCTGTATTCCGCGCTTGCGGGTATCGCCGTTGCGTGGGGCTGCGCGTGGGCGGCTCGAATTAGTGAGTCAAAAGTGCCATCGACGGGGCGAGTTCTGGGGTTGAGCTTAGCGACGGTGAGCTCTGCTGTACTTGTGGTCTATGGAGTGGCGTCTAATGCTAGCGCTGCGGATTTCGCCTACAAGAGCCCTAGGGAATGGCAAATCATTTCCAAGGCTGACTTAAAGGCATTTGATTGGTTGGCCGAGCAGCCGGAGGCACATAAGTACCGCACGTTTACCAATCCGCCGGAGGGGTCCAGCTGGATGTACGCTCGCAATGACTTGCCGGTAGTGTTCCCGCACTATGATTGGCCAGTGGCGAATAAGTGGACTGCTACCTCAATGCTGTATTGGCACGCTGATTACCTCGGTTTTCCAGACCCCGATCGGCCGGATGGGGTGAACGATGTCGATCGCTCAGCCCGAAAGCTGAACGTGGGATTCATCTATTTGTCACCCCCGGGTATTTGGGATTCCAAGGAGGATTTAGAGTTTCCTGGTGAAGGGCTCTGGGTAGCTCCAGGGGTAACCCCTGTTTATCGAGATAGGGAAGTAACTATCTTCGCCTTCAATGACGTGATTACGCCAGAACGCATCGACGAGATGCGAGCTAGTTCTCCGGAAGTAATTCCTCCCTCGGCTACTAGGGGATGGAGCGATGGTCGGGTAGGTTAGGACACCATGCGGATGAATAAATTTATGGCAACGATCGCAGCCGGTGTGATGATGACTTTCGCGCTGGCCGGATGTGGAGACGACGAGCCGGCTAAGCCGGAAGTCTCGAATCGCTCCGTCAGTTCTTCCGCAAAGACCAAATCCTCGACTCCGCCGAAATCGACTGAGGAGTCGACGACACCGACAAAATCAGAGACGCCGACGGAAACTCCTGCAATCACCCAGGTCAATGATGCGGACTACACCCCGGCGGACGGCCCAAATACTCGACTCTTTCAGTTGGAGGATGGCACGACACGTTGCTTCCTCAACGATCTGAGCGGTGACGCCTACTTGGCCTGCCAGGTGAATCTTGCCAATCCTCCGATGGTCGATGACGGCACGGGAAACAAGGTTCCCGCCAATGCTGTGTCCTGGAACCCGGGGGGAGTTACTTACGAGGTCCTTACGTTCCCGCCGGCGGGTGAGATGAAGACGCTGCCAGCGAATTCTCAGTTGAGCGCATTCGGTTACAACTGCGCGGCCTATGGCCCGTCTACTCTGGAGTGCTCGGGACCAGCGGGCGCTGCCACTATCGACAATGGCAATGTCACCGGTGCACAGATGCCGAAGGAGGATGTGCCTCCTGCAGCAGGCGGTCAGCCGGGTGGCCAAGAAAATGGCGCTCCGAATGACTCGGCGCAGCAGGGTGAGCCTGACGGCTCCCAGGCGCCGGGCGGTCTGCCAGATTTGGGTGCGTTGATTCCGGGACTGAACCGCTAGTTGCCCGCATAGCTAGTGGCTGCAGTTCATCGGTAGTGCGGGCGGTAGATAGCGTCCAGGTGAATTCGCCCATCGCCAGTCGAGGGCACGAAGCTGGCATTTCCGCTGCTTCCGTGGGCGAACCTGTACGACTGACCTCGATGATTCTGGCGATTCCAGTACACAGGTCGGGCTCATACTCTTCGACAACAACCACATCGACGGTGTCGTCTCCAGCTCGAGCGAGAAGTACTGCGCCCAAATCAAGAGCCACAGTATAGAAATGTGGACGGGACGTGCGAATTCCGACTCGATAGCCGAGCGAGAGCATTCCGATGAGCAGCTCACAAATGTCCTGATTGCCGCAGTCGACCTCCAATCGGGGGAGGTTCGCGGGACACATTGTGATGGTTTGTCCGCTGCTCCCGGCCCCTATGACCTGCGCCGGACCATTAGTGATAGCGATGTCACGTTGTCGGCTTAACCACAGGTGCGGTTTGCGTCCCAACGCCGCCACATGATGAGAGCGTCCAGTGCGGCGTAGCTGCACGACCTCCGCAGAGCTCTCAGTCAGAGCACATTCCGGTGCCGTCAATCGCCGTGCGCGAATACCAAGGGTTCCCAGCCGGTGGATGAGGAAGCGTAGGGCTTTGTCAGCGGAGGCTTCCACCGGAAGAGTTGCCACCAGATGTGTCCAGGGTTCAGGGGCTGTGCCGGAGCGCTCGGCTGCTCGGAAGTAGCGGTGCGCATGCTCTCCGCGGACTTCCGGCGCAATGTGATAAAAGCACAGCGCATCCAGGGTCACTGGGCTGTCGTCGGCAAGCGAGACGATATCCGCAGCGCTTAGCTGGCTGCGCAGGCCTGGCGTGAGACGTAGCCCGATGAGTTGTCCTGGTTCGGTGCGTCGCAGGCGGTCGCGAAGGCTGCGGCCGCGCACAGGGACATGCGCGCCTGCAGTGATGGTTATTGCTGTAATGAGCAGCCACAATGACAATGGCATGTGAAAATCCCCCCAATATGTTCCCCACTAAAATTCCCCTGGTCGCACAGTAGCGCGGCCTGGCTTACTCTGCAGGGTAGAGATTATTTGGGGGAATAGTTTTGGGGGAAACTCATGCCACGTACGCCGACTACGCCTAGCCAGGTCAGCGGTCATCGATTCTTGATTCGTCGGATTGAGCATGCGCTTGTGCGTGCGGATTCGCGAATGCTGCACGATCCTCTGCGCACGCGTACGCGAGCACTGTTTATCGGCTGTGCGCTGGTGGTTTTACTGGCCGCCGGCACTGCGGTGCTGTCGTTGGTGCGGCCGCAGGGCGGTTCGAGCTCCAATGAGCAGCTGATTGTCGTATCGGGGTCGGAGGGCCTGCATGTACGTGTCAATGGTCGATTGCATCCAGTCGCGAATCTCGCATCGGCGCGGTTAATTTTGGGCAATCCTGCTGAGCCGAAGCGGGTGCGCAGTAGCGAGTTGGACAAAGAGGACATCAGTTTTGCTGTCGGGATTGAGGGCGCACCAGCAGTTCCGGCCGCGCCGGCAGGCTCTGGTGCCTCGGGAGCTGCCAAGAGGGGCAGTGCAGGTGCGCCGGAGTTGGCACTGTCTTTATGCGAGCGGACGGTGCAAGACCTCGGGCAGCCGTGGATTGTTGCAGAGTCGCTTGCGCGTCTTGAAGAAGTCCGTGGGGAACCGCAGCAGCTTACCCGAACCCACTCGGACAGTGCCGTCGTTGCCGATGGCCAAAACCTCTGGCTGATTACGCAGGGCTACCGCTCGCGGCTGGATGTCAACCACCCGGAGCACGCCGCTGTTTCTCGAGCGCTGGGGTTGGAACGCGCCGCAGTCCGGCCTGTCAGCCCTGCGTTGCTCAGAACGATTCCGGAGGTTCCGATTCTGGCCGCGCCAGCAATCCCGAACCGCGGCGCACCCACGCACTTCGCCGCTCCATTCGACACAGTCGGCAATGTGGTTGAGGTCGGGCAGCGGCGCGTTATCGTGCTTGACGACGGTGCCGCGATTCTCCCCCCGGTGCTAGGAGAGCTATTAGCTGCGCATAGCCCAGTTCTGCAGGCCAGTGAGGGGCAGCTGGCGGCAGTTCCCGTTGCGAATGCACCAGCAGTCCCGGGACTACCTGAAAAGCCGTTGACGTTTGCCGATGCTGATGGCTGGTTGTGTGCCGGCCGGATAGCAGGACGGCCGCAAGCTCTGGTGCAGTGGTCGCAGCATGCTCCGGAGGGGCGGCACGTGGATTACCCACATGCCGACGGTTCGGGTGCGGCCGTCGACGGTTTCGTGGATGGTCGCAGTCGTAAGCGCAGCTCAATTGCAGTAAGCGTAAATGGGGCCGTACACGTCATTTCGCCAGAGGGGATGCGCTTTGCTGTGCACGATCGCACGACGTTGGCTGCCCTCGGGTTTAATGCATCAACCAATGCCGATAGCGGTGGCACGCGACCAGTGGACTGGGAAGTGCTGGCCGCGTTGCGCGGAGGCCCTGAGCTGAGTAAGCAGGCGGCGCTAGGGCCGCTGTCTGGGGCGCGAGAGCAGCCAGGCACCTAGGCCCAGTGCGCATATCAGGAGCAGTCCAGTCGCCCGGAGCGGTGCATTGCGCTCCTGCGAAGAAAGCAGATCCGGTGGAGCCGGTGCGGCCGCGGGGTTGGCTGCGTGCTGCGCGGCAGTGTCCACCGTGGTCCAAATCAGAGCGTCATAAGGTGCAATGATGCCGCGACCAAGGCCGAGCCCGGAACTAATTGGGCTCGCGGAATTAAGGATGATGTCGCGAACCTGTGCTGGGGAAAGCTCTGGGTTTCGTGCCAGCAGTAGGGCAGCTGTGCCCGACACGGCTGGTGTGGCAAAGCTGGTGCCGGCAATCTGTTGAGCTCGGGTGTTATCCCCGGACCCGAACACGTGGCGGTCTATGAGACCGGTAGGGGTGCGCGGATCGGGGCCGAGTACGGGGCCGCCGGGAGCGGAAACATTGACCCATTGTCCTGTGATTGCATACTCCGCGGGTTGTGCTTGGCCAGCATCGTCGAACTGTACTGCTGATACTGCGATTACCTCCGGCAGGACTGCGGGCCACGCTACGGATCCGTCCTGACAGCTATCGCCCTTATTGCCTGCCGCTGCGACCACTACTGCGCCCGAGATTTCCGCGCGAGCGACGCTCTCGGCAACATCCGTTGCACCTTGGGGCATTACGCCTGCCGGGGCACACGATGTGAGCGAGATATTGATGACCCGCGCGCCCTCCGCGACGGCCCTGTCGATAGCTTGTGCCAGCGACTCCAAATTGCCTTCGCCATCGGCCGTTTGCCTTATCGACAACACGTGCGCGTCGGGCGCCAGTCCGGCGAAACCATCGGCACCGGGCCGACCTGCAATAATGCCGGCTACTAGAGTTCCGTGACCGTCGCAGTCTACGAACCCGCTGTTGCCGTCGACAAAATCGCCACCGTCGAGAACCTCGCCCAGGCGCTCATTGGGTGAGACCCCGGTATCGATTACCGCCACCGTAATCCCCGCACCCGTCGTCAGTTGCCATGCTTGGCGAAACCGAAGAGCTTTTTCGATCACCGTCGGTTCATGCAGTGCGCTTTCTGACGACAGCATCGTGGCCACGCAGTCCTGGCTGTTCTGGGCAGCCGCTATTGGTGCGATGCCCGACGGTGCTACTGCGGTGGCCGCCGTCAACGTCGAGATAAGCACTGTGGAAAGTGCGGCCGTGGCGGTGAGACGAGTTTTTATGGCATTCATGAAAAGTGGGTTTTTCACTGGAAGAACCCACTTACGAACTCAGGGAATTCGGCAATGATGGCCGCAATGGGCAAAATAACGGCGATACTGCAGGCCTCGGTTAGCTCAGCTATGCGGCGCGTTGTAGGTGAGATGCGTGACGCGGGAAATGCGGCTAAGGCGGTGGCTGCAAGCATGGGGACGACCAGGCCAGCGGCGACTGGCCAATTGCCCTCGAACCACTGTTGAAAGGCGACGGCCACAATGACGGCAAGACCAGCTAAAGCAGTACAGGTGGAAGCTACTTTCCGGGCTTGGCCACGGGAGTGAATTGCACAAAAGACTATGACAGCAGCAGCCATGCCTAGAGGCCACCACTTGTTCGCATAGGCTCCGGAGAAAAGTACCACCAGGGTGAAGATGCTGAGACTTCCGGTGCCACTGCAGAGGATGCCATCGAGAATCCACCCCGCTCGCTTAGGTGCGTTGTGGGATATTTCGGGAGTTTCGCTGTCATCGAAGCTCTCGCCGGCGGCAGGGACTTTGGGTACGCGAATACCGGCAGCCTTGATAGCGATGGAAGGTGCCAGCAGTATCAGGATGACTGCACTAGCAGCGGTGAGCGCTCCTGATTGAACCGAGTTGTGGAAAAGTGCGACAGCCGCAGCGTAAATACCGAAGGTAACTGCAGCACTGAGACTCGTCGCGCCCAGGGTAACGGTGATGCGGTTGTCGCCGTCGCCGGTGTTGGAAATGAGAAAAATCAAACCGATGACGGCAAGCGCGACACTAATCGCAGCAGTCGGCGGCCAGTCGGTGAGTATGCGGTGTAGGTCGAGGCCAACGAAGCAGAGTCCCGAAGCGGTGCCCAGAATGAGCACTTGCAGCTCCAGGGACATGACAATCGCCGGTTTTGCGCTACGCAACAGAGCCAGGCGCAGTCCACCCGCTACTGCCAGCAGCGCGATGAAGCTGATTGCCGCGGCCAGTGTGGAATCGGTACTGCTCAAGCTCAGTGAGGCAGCTGCGATTGAAGCCGTGGCCACGAGGGCGGCGGTACAGCCAACAACCAAATCAGCCGTCCCGATACCGTCGGTATAGGTGGTGTCGGTAATAGCATCGGCGGCATCGAAGAGTCGAGGTTTGGGCACGGGACCTGGGTCGTTGATAACAACCAGGCGTTCGCCTGGTGCAATACCGGCATCGTTCAGGGTGTCGTCGGCAAGCAAAATCGTGCCAGTGGCGGTCCGTAGCTGCCACTGTGCCAGCGGGAAGTCCGCAATGTCGATATCGAAAATTTGCAGGATATCCGGTACAAGTGCGGCGATTGCGACGTTGGTCGGTAACGCAAGGTCTGCGTGTGCTCGGTTGGTGTCTTCGGGCATGTGTGCGGCATCAATGCGCACGCGAATGAGTTCCCCCAGCATGTATTTCCCCCATGAATTCTGCATGCTTTAGTCCCTCTAGAGTGTCGTACAACTCGCTAGAGCGCTACTCGGAGTAGTAACTGCGCGTGCCCCCGCTATCAGTTTCGGTCATGCGCTGCGAGAATCCGGAGTGTGTTTTAAGCTATGCGTACACCGATTGGTCGGGGGATTGGCCGTCGAGTGAACACAAGGGGCGACACATAGCGGGGGGATTTTTGTGACTAGTGCACAGGCGGAGATTTCGGCTACCCGAAAAGCGGGGCCGCAGCCTATGACGGGCACAATCGCGCCGGATGCGCCTCCAGAAGCGCCCGAGCCACAGCCGGTGCCGCTGATGCGTGCACTCATGCCGTTAATCATGGTCGTGGCGGTGGTCGGCATGGTGGTGTTGATGTTTGTCTCTGGGATGGGACGTAACCCGATGTCGTTTATGTTTCCGCTGATGATGGTGTTTTCCACTGTGGGCATGATGGTGTCGGGAGGGGCGGGAAATAAGGACATGGCACCGGCGCGGAAGGACTATCAGAGGCATTTGTCCAGTATTCGCCGCGCGGTGGCGAAAGCAGCGAGGATGCAGCGTGAATCGGCGCAGTTTATCCACCCTCGGCCTGGAACTCTGTGGCAGCTGGGGGTGATGGGGCGGGCGTGCGAACGCCGAAAGGGGGACCCGGATTTCTTGCAGCTGCGCATCGGGGTGGCAACGCAGCAGCCCGCAACGCCCGTAACACCACCGGCAATTCCGGCGCCGGAGAAACTGGATCCGGTTTCCGCCGTAGCACTGCGGGAAGTTATTCGATCGGCTCGTCAGGTTGAGGGAGTGCCCTTTGCCATAGATGTGTCGGCCTTTGAGATCATCGCGCTCACTGGAGATACCGCGGCGCAGGGGCTGGCTCGAGCAATGGTCGCCCAAGCTGCTGCGCTGCATCATCCGGAGGATTGCCTGATTGCAGTTGTGGGAGATGAGTGGGAATGGCTGAAATGGACGCCACACCACGGACACCCCGCAGTTACTGATGCCTGTGGCCCAGCGCGGTTGCGGGCGGCGACGTGTGCGCAGCTGACTGAGCTGCTCACGGCTATCGACACACTGCCAGCTGCAGTGCTGATTGTGCTGGCGGATTCGAACGGACAGCACGATGTCACTGAACTGACACCGATTTTTGACGCGGCGGGGTCGGAGACCTCGGTAGTTTTGCTGACCGTCGTGGAAGCGCAGTCAACGTTGTGGGAGGCAGCGGTTCACCATGGCATCGCGCTGGTTGTTTCCACTACTGCTGTGCATGCGGAAACCGCGTCCGGACGGGAGGAGATTGGCGTACCTGATCAGCTGAGTCCAGCAGAAGCGGAGGTGCTTGGGCGGAGCTTGGCGCGTTTTGAAGTGCCAACAAGCGCAGATGATTCCGTTAAGACCTCAGAAGATCCGGTGATGGAGGAGCTCGGGCTGTATCCGCCTCCGACAACTCTGCGCTACCGACCGCGCTACGGCAGTGCGCGTCTGCGAATTCCTGTGGGGGCTGATGACAGCGGCGCGCCGGTCTATCTGGATTTTAAGGAGAGTGCCGAGGGCGGCATGGGGCCACACGGTCTGTGCGTTGGTGCCACAGGATCGGGTAAGTCGGAATTCCTCCGAACGACCGTGGTAGGGCTCGCAGCTACGCACAGCCCGGATCAGTTGAACTTTGTGCTGGTGGACTTCAAGGGCGGGGCGACGTTTCTGGGCCTAGATCAATTGCCTCATGTTTCGGCGGTGATTACCAACTTGGAGCAGGAGCTTATCCTGGTCAACCGCATGGAAGACGCACTGCGGGGTGAGATGACGCGGCGTCAAGAGCAGCTACGCGCTGCGGGGAATTTTGCCGGTGTCAGCGATTATGAGCAAGCCCGACGCGCTGGGCAGATAGATGCGCCACCCATGCCTGCGTTGCTGATTGTGGTGGATGAGTTTTCGGAGCTGCTCTCCGCACGCCCGGAGTTTGCTGAGCTCTTCGTTGCGATTGGTCGGTTGGGGCGCAGTTTGCACATGCATTTGCTGCTGGCCAGTCAGCGCCTGGAGGAAGGCCGCTTGCGCGGGTTGGAAAGCCATCTTTCCTATCGTATTGGGTTGAAGACCTTTTCCGTCGCGGAGTCCCGCAGCGTGCTGGGCGTTCCGGACGCCTATCATCTGCCGGCCATCCCGGGCATCGGATATATCAAATCTGCTGCCGCCGAGCCGGTGCGGTTTCGGTCGGCGTATGTTTCCGGCCCGGTGGTCCGTCCGCAGCCTATTGACGGTGCGACGGCTGGGGCAGAGCAGGGGCTGCAGGGCCAGGCTGCAGCTGTCGCTGAATTTACCGCTGAAAATTGGACGCGGGAGGCTTTCGGTGCGTCGTCAAGCGATGGTGGAATGGCCGATCCGCCTGTGCAGACATCGGAGCAGACGGTGCTCGGTGCCGTGGTGGCAGCGGTGTCGCACGTATCGACACGTGCGCATCGGGTGTGGCTGCCACCATTGCCGGAGGCCATCGAGCTTCAGCCCGACGAACAGCTGCCGCGACAGCGATTGACCGGTGTGATTGGGCTGGTGGACAAGCCGCTGTTTCAGCGTCAGGACCCACTGCGTATTGACCTGCGCACGACCGGCGGGCACATGGCAATCGTCGGAGCGCCGCGGTCAGGAAAGACCACTGCCGCACGCACAGTGATCCTCGCGCTTGCCGACGGCATCAGCGCCCGTGACCTGCATTTTTATATCGTCGACTGTGGTGCGGGCGGCTTGAGCGACCTGGCTGAGTTGCCGCATGTCGCGTCGGTTGCACACCGCGGAGACGAGGAGCTTATTCGCCGTACGATTGGTTTCTTGCGTCGTGAGGTAAGTCGTCGGGAACAGCTCTTTCGCACTAATGGATGGCTCTCTCCGGAAGCAGCACGGGCGGCGGGTCAGCCGGATTCGGTGTTGGTCATTGACGGCTGGGGTGCGTTCAAAACGGAGTTTCCGGCGCTGAGTGACGATGTGCAGGCGCTGGTTGCAGATGGATTGGCGGTGGGAATTCATGTCCTGCTCACGGCCTATCGCTGGACGGACATGAGACCTGCCGTTCGCGACCTGATTGGTACTCGGATTGAGCTGCGGCAGGCGGAGTCGATGGATTCAATGATTGACCGCAAGGCAGCGGAGCTGGTGCCGGAGAGCCCAGGACGCGGAGTCGCGCCGGGCGGGTTTGCGATGCTGGTAGCTCTCACCGGCGCTGCAGACACTAAGCGGATTGCAGAGACAGCGCCGCACGGTGAGCAGGCACCAAAGCTCCAGTTGTTGCCACGGCGGATTGATATTGCGCGTTTGCCGCGACCAGCGGCCGCTGCGAGAGGTGCGATTGCAGTGGGGCTCGAAGAAGCCGGTCTGGGCGCGGTGATATTCCACCCAGATAAGGATCGTCACCTACTGATATTCGGTTCGGCAGGCAGTGGCAGAACCGCCGCGTTGAGGGGCATCGTTCACCAGTTGCGGTACTCGCAGTCGGACTCGAAATTCGTCGTAATTGACTACCGCCGTGGGCTAATGGAGGCCGTGCCCCAAGAGCGGCTGGCCGGCTATGCGGGCTCGGCTGCGGTGGCGACACCCATGCTGGCAGAGCTGGCAGAGGTACTGAAGGCCCGTCTCCCGCAACCGGATATCACCCCAGCGCAGTTGAAGGCCCGAAATTGGTGGAGTGGTCCAACCATCAATGTCATCGTGGACGACTATGACCTCGTGGCCGGCTCGCGGGGTAACCCCTTGCAGCCGCTGGCAGAAGTCATCGCTCACGCCGCCGACATTGGGCTCAATATCTTTTTTGCCCGTCGAATCAGCGGGGCGTTGCGATCCCTCCACGACCCGGTCATGGGTGCGGTTAAGGACCAGGGTGCCAGCGTCTTTGTTATGGACGGCACACGCGACGACGGCCCCATCCTCGGCGTAAAGCCTTGCGAGCAGCCGCCGGGCCGTGGCTATTGGGTGGCGCACGGCCAGAGTCCGCAGATTGTGCAGTTGGGTTGGTTGGATACCGCTGGTGACCAGGAGGACAGTTGATGATTCGGGTCGAATCTTCTTCCACCACCCAGACCCCGACGCTGCGCCACGGCACCTGGCACCTGTGGGGACTCGCGGCACCTGCAGACACCGCAGAACTGGCGGTGCATGGCCCTAGACCGCTTCTCGAGAGCATGCAAACAGTCATTGTGCCCAGCTATTGGGGTGCTGTGCGACAGTGCCGGCTGGCCTCCGCGCTATTGGCTACCGAACTCAATCCGTACATCCTGACGCTTGCCGACGCCGTTGTGGAACTCGATGAGGCAACTGTGTCTCATAGCGTGTTGGTGGAAGTAGAGGAAACGCGTGTCTGTGTCACTCGTCTGAGCGGGGGCCACATTGCCAGTCGGATGACACATTTGGTCGGAGCGAACGACAGCGCACCATTGGTGGAAACAGTCATTGCGCTGGCTTATCAGCTGACCATGTATCCGGATGCGCCCCAGGGGATACCCGATGATGTGGAAGTTAGTGGTGGGCGCGGTATCACTGAGTATCCGCCCCGCTGGCAGGAGGATATTGAGTTCATCGTCGGCGAAGTTCCACCCGGGCTAGCGAACCCGCGGCGAGCTCTACTAGTCGATCGTCTGCGCGACCGTGGATTTTTAGTCTTCGACTGCCCAGCATCGCGGCTCGGGGAGTGCGTAAATCCGGCCTGGTTGAAAAACATCGGCGACGCTGAAGCCGGTGAAGTGGAGCCGTCGGAGGATTTCGCGGGGCGGCGTCCTGCAGCCAGGGCAGAAGTCAGCTCAGCGTCGAATCAAAGCACAGTTGTGTCAGTAGCTGCCGTTGGTTTGTTGACGGTGGTGGTTCTGATTGTTGGGATTGCTGCATGGCTCATTAGTGGCGGCATAGTTAGGGAGAACGAAGGGAGACAGAAGCAGCGTGAGACATCGCACGCACAGGCTCCTCCTGTAACTACGCCTCCTGTAACGACGCCTCCATCCACATCGAAACCAGGTCCCGATTCTGCTCCCGTAGTCAAACTGACCAATGCGGGCGTGGAAGCTCGGTTTCCCGGCGGGTGGGAGCTTGACTCGGCAAGTCCGTTAGACCGTCTGATTGCGGTGGATGGAGGAGATATGCGCGTCTTGGTGCTCGCTAGCCCGCTTTCGCAGGACATGGCGCTTGAACATCTAGCCGCTGCTTTGAGCAGCTCCGTTGCCGGGGATGAGACAAAGTCCGCGCCGGAACGCAGACAAGTACTGGGCACCGATGTCGTAGTCGTAGAGGAGCGGCTGCCGTCAGGTAATTCGATGGTGCTCTGGCATCACAAAGTGATGGACGGAACTCAAGTCAGTGTGGGGTGCCAGTTCAGAGGAAGGACTATTGCGCCGGTACGACCCGTATGCGACCAGGCAGTAGTAAGCGCTCGGCCGGTGCCGTAATACGCAAGGGGCGTAGAGAAGGTGACTGGGGGATGGGCGGGGGTAGGTAGGGGTAAAGGTTGAAAAACCAAAATGGAACCGAATCGGGGTTTTTCGCGCCAAACAATATGACGGGTTTTTAACGCGGGAAGCTGGCTGGCTCGCGCGGGGAGGTAAAAATGCCGTCGTTAATCAGTCACTCAACACGAATAAGGGGGAAACAGTGGCAAACCTATTTGCAGCCGAATCAGATCAAATGACCACTACCGCGGGGGACGTCGATGGCGTCAACTCGGAAGTACAGGGCGAGCTGGGTCGCATTCGAGGCGTCGTGGACGGTCTGGCGGGGGAATGGAAGGGCCAGGCTAAAGACAGCTTCGATGATCTGATGCTTCGTTGGGATGACGCAGCTATGCGTCTGTCCAATGCGCTGACGGATATCGCGGACAACATCCGCGCCAATTCCAGCAGCTTCGATGCGGGCGAGGACGAGGGGGCGTCGTCGTTCAAGCAGGTGGCAGCAGCGGGTGCGTCGTTGCTGAACCTCTAAACGTTTTATCGAATCGCACAACCACAACACTGAATCACACAACACACATCACCTCTTGGGGAAAGGGTTCTTAATGCAACCAATTAGGTACAGTTTTGGCGGCATCGACGGTGCTGCCGATGACATTCGGTCCACTTCTGGCACCATCAACGGGCTGCTCGGAGATTTGAAGAAGCGCATCGCGCCGATGGTCTCTACGTGGGAGGGTGACTCTTCGGATTCTTACCAGGAGGCTCAGCGTGAATGGGACACAGCAGCGGAGGAGCTCAATATGATTCTCACGACTATCGCGGATACGGTCAGCGCAGGTAGCCAGCGAATGGCGGATATTAACCGCCGCGCGGCAGCTAGCTGGGGATAACTTGGTTCCTGATTGAGGCACTTTTGATTGAGCTATGTAACCGGGGGAGGGGAGGACATTGCTCAATTGAGATCTTCAGTTAGGTATCTGCCTTTGAAGTATTCTTGCTAGCAGCACTCCAGGGGGGGGAAGGCCAGTCTCAGCAGTTTGCGGCTGAGACTGGCTTTGGCATTTTTTGTTCTAGTGCCATCTCAAGGTAGAGTAGGCAAACTGTGTGCGCACACGTGAATGTTGCCTCGGGTCTCCACCGGCCGCCGGGGAATAACAACAGTGTGCACGGTGGCTGGCAAATCTACACGGACCCTAAAAGGAGTCATGTTGTCTACTTTCCATCCGAAGGACGGTGACATCGAGCGCAAGTGGTACGTCATCGACGCTACCGACGTTGTTCTCGGCCGTCTGGCTACTCACGCCGCAGACTTGCTGCGCGGTAAGGGCAAGGCTTACTTCGCCCCTAACGTCGACTGCGGTGACCACGTCATCATCATCAACGCCGATAAGGTGCACGTCTCCTCGAACAAGCGGGAACGTGAGATGCGCTACCGCCACTCGGGCTTCCCGGGCGGCCTGAAGTCGATGACCCTGGGTCGTTCCCTCGAGGTTCACCCGGAGCGTGTTATCGCTGAGGCTATTGAGGGCATGATGCCGCACAACAAGCTTTCGCGTGCGTCCATCAAGAAGCTGCACGTCTTCGCCGGTTCCGAGCACCCGTTCGCCGGTCAGAAGCCTGAAAACTACGAGATCAAGGCGGTGGCACAGTGACCAACCCACAGGACGTCAATGAGAACCAGAACGTAGAGGCCACCGAGGCTTCCTACGATGATGTTCAGGCTGCCGCTGCTGCTGCCACTGAAGAGTTCACCTCTTCCATCGGCGACGCAGTTGCTACCGAGACCGAGGCTGAGGCTGCTCCGGCTGCACCGCTGACCCTGGATCGTCCGATTCAGACTGTCGGTCGTCGTAAGCGCGCTGTCGCCCGCGTCGTTCTGATCGCTGGTTCCGGCAAGATTGTCTGCAACGGCCGCGAGCTCGAGGATTACTTCCCGAACAAGCTGCACCAGCAGGAGATCAAGGATCCGCTGGTCCTGGTCGAGCGCGAGAGCCAGTTCGACATCAAGGCCAACATCAACGGTGGTGGCCCGTCCGGTCAGGCCGGTGCTCTGCGCCTGGCTATCGCTCGTGCCCTGAACGAGTTCAACCCGGAGGAGCGCAGCGTTCTCAAGAAGGCTGGCTTCCTCACCCGCGACGCTCGTGCTGTCGAGCGCAAGAAGGCTGGTCTGCACAAGGCCCGTCGCGCACCGCAGTACTCCAAGCGTTAAGCTTTACTGCTTCGAAAAGCACCTCAGTTTGCGTATTACACGCAAGCCGAGGTGCTTTTTTGGGTTAAAGTCCGCCGTGACCAGGCATGGCTGCATTTTTGAGACAAGCCCCGTACGTTAGACTTTTATCCGTTAAAAACTGCCACGAGAATCGTTTATCGCGGTGCGATTGCAGTGCGATGAAAGTGCGATTGCAGTGCGATGGGAAGAAGGAAATCGTATGGCGGTGAGCACCACAGCCACCAAGACCTCCGACGCGAAGAGCTCCTCTAGCTCGTCGTCGGTGGCGAAGCATCCCTTCCGCATTCGACGCGTACCAGGCATTGATGGGCTGCGCGGTCTGGCCGTTGCCACAGTGGTGATCTACCACTACTTCGATAATGTGCTGCCCGGTGGCTACATCGGTGTGGATATCTTCTTCGTGCTCTCCGGATTTCTTATCACCTCGCTTCTGGTGCGCGAACGCGCGGTCACTGGGCGCATCGATCTAAAGGACTTCTGGCTTCGTCGGCTGCGCCGCATCGCTCCGGCTGCGATGTTCGTGTTGTTTATTTCCATCGCCGTCGCAGGTCTGGTCGGCGGGGATCCCGCTGTTGGCTTGTCGACGCAGTTTCTCGGCACGGTCTTTTTCGTCAATAACTGGACGCAGATTGCGGGCTCTCAGTCCTATTTCGCGGATTCCGGAGTGCAGCTGTTAGCGCACTACTGGTCACTGTCGGTGGAGGAGCAGTTCTACTTGCTCTGGCCATTGATCTTTGTGGCTCTTCTCGCCCTGAAGCTGGCATCTCGCAAGCTGGCAGCAGTGGCGGGCATTGGGGCGGTTGCTTCTTTCGTGTGGATGGTCTCGCTCTACGATCCGAAGGTCGACCCCACGCGGGTCTACTACGGCACCGATACTCACGCCTTTGGACTCCTGTTTGGCGCGGCCCTCGCATTGTGGTTGACGTCGACGTCGTCACGCGCGGAAGCGGACTCCTGGCCACGCACAGAACCCCTGCTGCGGGACTTCTTTGGCAGTTCTGCCCAAGCTTTCGTAGTGGCCTCGCTGCCGCTGATCTTCCTTTCGTTGGTTTTGCTGGTGATGTCGGATACCGCGTCGGCGACTTACCGCGGTGGGTTGGTGTTCGCCTCGTTGCTGTCGGCGGCGATTCTCTATCTTGTCGTTCGCGGTGTCTCACCCGTGCGTCAGATTTTTGAGTTCAAGCCACTGTGCTGGCTGGGAAAGATTTCTTTCTCGCTGTACCTGTGGCACTGGCCGGTCATCGTGCTCATCCGCGAACTGTTGGAGCGCAGTGAGGCCATGCAGTATGAGAACCTCGCTGCCTGCGCAGGTATTGCGCTATCGCTGCTTTTGGCGAACTGGTCATACAAGAATGTGGAATCGCCAATTCGCCGGATGGGTTACCGCCGTTGGATGGCGCAGTTTTCGGGCACGCAGTTTGCCGGTTCCTGGAAGCCGCGCGTTGCAGCAGGGCTGGCGCTGGTCGTCGTGGTTGGTGCAGTTGTGGGAATGGCTACGGCGCCGAAGATGACACGTCTGGAGGCGCAGCTACAGGAGGCAGCTGAGCGCCGTGCGCAGGCTCAGAAGGCGGAGGAAGCCGAGTTGGCCAAGCGCGTTATGCCGCGTGGTGACCAGATCACCGCTATCGGCGACTCTGTGATGCTCGCCTCGGCGTCCGCGTTGGAAGAGAAGCTGCCCGGTATCTATATCGATGCGGCTGTTTCCCGTGGTTATCCGGCCGCCCCGGAGATCATCGCGAGTATGAAGGCGGTGGGTACGCTCGATCCATTCGTCGTGCTGGGTCTTGGTATCAATCAGTCGGCTGCGGCATCGGACGAACACCTGTTGGATGAGATCCTCGATTCGCTGGGTGAAGACCGCATCATTGTCCTAATCAACCCGTACGGTGATCGTGTGTGGATGCCGCAGTCGGAGAGGGAAGTCCTCGACGCGGCAAAGAAGCGCGACAATGTCTATGTGGCTGACTGGTGCCATGGTGTGCGTGATGATTTGTCCAAGCTGCGCGCGGACCTTATCCACCCGACCCCCGATGGCGCCGAGGTCTATGCCAATGCCGTGGTCGATGCTTTCCAGCAGTATGCGAAGAACAAGAAACGCATTCCGGGCACCTGCGGAATCTAATAAAAATCTAGTTAGTAGTGTTTCCACGGTAAAGTAAGTGGCTGTGGCCAAACAAAAGTCTTCCTCCAGTCACCGTGGATTAAAGATTTTCCTCGGCATCGTCCTCGGTATCTTCGCGCTCTTCGGTGTGTTTTACGCTGTCGATTACGTGCTGAACAAGGACCATGTCCCGCGCGGGTCTACCGTTGCGGGTATTGACATCAGCACGCTGAGCGCGAATCGTGCTGAGGCGAAGCTCGAAGAGCAGCTCGGTGATCTTTCCACTCATCCAGTGGCGTTTCGTGCCGGCGAACGCACGGCGGAGGTTCTGCCCGAGGAGGCGGGGCTGAGCATCGACTGGGAGAAGACGGTCGCGCAGGCGGGTAAGCAGACGGCGAACCCAGTTACCTGGGTGCGCAGTTTCTTTACTACTCGTGAGCTGGATTTGGTCAGCGATATCGATAGCTCTAAGTTCGAGCCGCAGGTCGACCGTCTCGTCGGCGAACTGACTATTGCTCCCGTCGATGGCGAGGTCAAGCTTGTCGACGGCCGCGTGGAAACAACTCCACCGGTCATCGGCCAAGATGTCGACCGCAATGCGGTCAGCGGGGATTTGGCCGCCAAGTGGTTGTCGCCGGAGGGTATCGATGTAGAGACCACCGCGCACGACCCGGCTATCGGTGAGGAGCAGGTCCGTGAGGCAGCTGAGGGAGAGGCCGCCGATGCGGTGTCGGGCCCCATTGTTGCCAAGGGCCGTGATGGCAAAGAGGGTGTAATTCCGCCGGAGCGCATGGCTGAAATCATCAGCTTTGTGCCGCGCGACGGTGGATTGGCCGCCGATATTAATGTCGACCGCGCACGCGAGATCCTCGAGGAGGGGCTGGCTGCTTCCGAGGTTGATAAGCGCAATGCGTCGATACGCTTCAGCGGTGGTTCGCGTGAAGTGGTCCCCTCGGTTGATGGCGTAGCCGTGAAGTGGGATGAAACTATGAAGGACTTCGCCGAGCGTGTGACTTCGACGGATGAGCGCGAGTTCGATGCGGTCTACGAGGACAAGCCCGCCACCTACACTACAGAACAAGCGGAAAGTGCCACCTTCGATGATGTCATTGGTGAGTTCACCACCGGTGGCTTCAGCTCGGCATCGGGAACAAACATTGCCCTGGTGTCGCAGATGGTCAACGGCGCATTCGTGGCGCCGGGCGATACATTCAGCCTGAACGGCTACACGGGGCCGCGCGGTACTGCGCAGGGTTTTGTCGAGTCGGGCATCATCCTCAACGGCCATGCGGATAAGGCTGTCGGCGGTGGCATTAGCCAGTTCGCCACCACTTTGTACAATGCTTCGTACTTTGCGGGCATGGAGGATGTCGCGCACACCCCGCACAGTTACTACATTTCGCGTTACCCGGCCGGCCGTGAGGCGACGGTGTACGAGGGCGCAATCGACCTAGCGTTTAAGAACAGTTCCGACACTCCGATTCTCATCGAGGCCGTTACTACTGGCTCCGACGTCACTGTGCGCATCAAGGGTGTGAAGAAGGTCAACGTTGAGTCCATCAATGGTGGCCGTTGGGCATACACGCAACCACAGCGTATGCAGGTCAGTGGCAGCTCTTGCCAGCCGTCGTCGGGTGCGCAGGGCTTCACCACTTCTGATACACGCGTCATTCGGGACCTCTCGGGCGCGGAGATATCGCGTGAAACTCAGACTACGGTTTATGACCCGCAGCCAATTGTGTCCTGTGGCTAGTCTGGATTCGCCTGCGCGACCGGCTAAAGTAATACAGCATTGACAATGCAATAGTCCGCGATACCAAAACTCATAAAACCCCCAAGGAGTGGTCTAGCAACAATGGCACGTCTTTTCGGAACTGATGGCGTCCGCGGTTTGGCTAATAAGACTCTGACCGCACCGCTGGCAATGCGGCTGGGTGCTGCTGCGGCCACTGTGCTGACTAGCGGCACGAATCCGTCGGGGCGTCGTCCCCTGGCCATTGTTGGCCGCGATCCGCGTGTCTCCGGTGAGATGCTTGCCGCAGCGCTGTCTGCCGGCATGGCTTCCCAGGGCGTCGACGTTTTGCGTGTCGGCGTGCTGCCCACTCCGGCTGTCGCTTTCCTCACCGACGACTACGGTGCCGACATGGGTGTGATGATTTCGGCTTCTCACAACCCCATGCCGGACAACGGCATCAAGTTCTTCGCCGCGGGCGGCACTAAGCTTGACGACGCGGTGGAGAAGGAAATCGAACACGCTCTCCACAACCTGCCGGAGACCGGCCCCACGGGCACCGGAGTGGGTCGTGTCATCGAGGAGGCCCCAGACGGGCTCGACCGCTACCTGTTCCACCTCTCCCGTGCGGTCAGCACCAAGCTCGACGGCATTCGCGTCGTGGTGGATTGTGCAAATGGTGCTGCTTCGCAGGCCGCCCCCATGGCGTACGCGGCCGCCGGTGCCGACGTCGTCGCTATTCACGACAAGCCGAACTCCTACAACATCAACGACAACTGCGGTTCCACCCACATTGAGGTTTTGCGCGCGGCAGTGCTGGAGCACGGCGCGGATTTGGGTCTGGCTCACGATGGCGATGCCGACCGCTGCCTGGCTGTGGACTCGCAGGGCAACATCGTCGATGGTGACCAAATCATGGCCATCCTGGCCGTCGCCATGAAGGAAGAGGGGCTACTGCACCACAACACGCTGGTGGCCACTGTGATGAGTAACCTCGGCCTCAAGCTGGCGATGGAGGAAAACGATATCGCCCTGCGTACCACCAAGGTCGGCGACCGCTATGTGCTGGCTGATTTGAACGCTGGCGGTTACTCGCTCGGCGGTGAGCAGTCGGGGCACGTGGTCATTCCGGATCACGCCACCACTGGTGACGGCACCCTCACCGGTCTGTACCTCATGGCGCGGATGGCACGCACCGGTAAGTCTCTGGCTGAGCTGGCCTCCGTAATGAAGGTGCTGCCGCAGACTCTTATCAACGTGCCGGTGTCCAACAAGGCCGCAATTCTGGAGTCTGATGACGTCAAGGCCGCCATCGATGCAGCCGAGGAGAAGCTGGGTTCCACCGGTCGCGTGCTGTTGCGCCCGTCCGGCACCGAGGAGCTCTTCCGCGTCATGGTGGAGGCCGCCGATGCGGAATCGGCCCGCAAGATTGCCGGGGAGTTAGCTGCGGTTGTGGCCGCAGTCTAGAGTCAGGAGTGTGGAAATGAATGATGCGCCAGAGGACATTAAAGCCCGCTTTGCCCCGGGTGAAGCCGACATCCAGGTAGAGGTAGTCGATCGTGACGGTCGGGTTCTCGGTACCGTCGGCAAGCTTGAAGCACACGTTCCGCCGGGAATTTTGCACCGTGCTTTTTCTCTTTTCCTCTTCGATGAGCAGGGACGCATGCTGCTGCAGCGCCGTGCGGAGTCGAAGTATCACTCACCACTGCTGCTGACGAATGCGACCTGCTCGCACCCGCTGCCGGGGGAGCCGGTGGCCGATGCCGTTGAGCGTCGTGCGAAGGAAGAGCTCGGTGCGGATGTCTCCCAGTTGGAGGAAATCGGCATTGTTATCTACCAGGTCATCGATGATCGTTCGGGATTGGCGGAGCACGAGTACAACCACGTGTACGCCGGCATCGTCGATCCGAAGTCGGTGGATATCAACCCCGATGAGGTCGATGAAGTGGTGTACGTGACCCCGCAGGAGCTCGCAGAACGTCGTGCGAACGAACCGATGACGGAGTGGTTTAACCACGTCTGGGGTGTCGGGGCGGAGAAGTTCTCCAAGTACGGTTTCGACATTGCGGGTGTGCCGGGTATCCATGGCCCAGCGGAGGCGCAGGCTGCCGCACAGTCGGTTTCGGAAAAGGATGTGTAGCTTCGTGACCAGCGTAGAAAACGCCAGCGTCGACGACTTCGGCCTCGACAAGTCCGAGGAATTGGAGACCGGGGAGTTCTATGCCCTGGCCAATGAACAGGGTGCCGCATTCGGTGAAGGCCATGCCAAGTCGATTTTGTTGGGCGAGCACTCTGTCGTCTACGGCAAGCCGGCTATCGCACTGCCGGTGACGTCGCTGCGCACGATGGCGTGGATTGACCGCGTGGAGGATTCTCCCGTCCTGTTTTCCATGGACGGCGAGGTCATCGACATCGACGAGCTGCCGGAGCGCTTTGCCTCCATCGCCGCTGCACTCCGCGCTGGCCTGCGCACCTTCGGTATTCCCGAACGCGACCTGCTGGTTCGTCTCCGCTCCGGTATCCCACCCGCTGCAGGGCTGGGTGGTTCTGCCGCAGTGGCACATGCGCTTATCGACGCAGTGCGTGACCTCGCCGATGGCACTCTGACCGAGCGTCAGCGCTTTGACCTGGTGCAGGAAGCTGAGCGTCTGGCGCACGGTAACCCCTCTGGCCTGGATGCCACGGTTGCCCGCGCATCGCGTCCGGTTTACTTCAAGCAGGGTGAGTTCCATCCGCTGAAGGTGGCCAAGAAGATGTGGCTAGTGCTGGGGGATACCGGTGTGCGTGGTTCGACGTCGCTGGCCGTTGCCCGCGTGCGTGGTTTCGTCGATTCCCACCGAGTCCACGGCCAAGAGTTGCTGGACCACTTGGGGCAGCTGGCCGATGGCGCGGTGCACAACCTGGCCAAGGGCGATTTTGCCCGTCTGGGACATCGCATGGACTCGGCGCAGGAAGCGCTAGAGGAACTAGGTGTTGGGCATGAGTCCATCACCGATCTCGTCACTGCCGCCCGACTGGCAGGTGCCCACGGGGCAAAGCTCACTGGTGCCGGTTGCGGTGGCTGTGTGATGGCGCTGGCAGAGTCCGCCGATCACGCGGAACTGATTAGCCATGCCATGATGGGCGCCAATGCCGTTGCTACTTGGACTGTGGAGGTAAATCCCTCGTGACCACGACCGTTACCGCCGTCGCTCATCCCAACATCGCCCTGATTAAATACTGGGGCAAGCGCGATGAGGCCGTGCAGCTACCGGCCACAGGTTCGCTGTCCCTTACTCTGGGCATCGCTCCGACGACGACCACGGTGTCGCTTATCGACGATCCCAGCGTCACCGCCGACTCGGGCACTCTGAACGGCCAGGAGATGGTGGGCAAGGACCTCTCCCGTGTCCAGAAGTTTTTGGATTTGGTCCGCGAGCGTGCGGGCAGCACTAGCTTCGCAGAGGTGACCAGCACCAACGAGATTCCGACGGGTGCGGGTCTGGCTTCGTCCGCGTCGGGTTTTGGCGCTCTCGCGCTGGCCGCGGCGAAGGCCTACGGCCTGGACTACACCCCGGAACAGCTCTCGGCTCTGGCCCGTCGCGGTTCGGGCTCGGCCTGTCGCTCTATTTTCGGCGGCCTCGTTGAGTGGCTGCCCGGCGATGACGATGCTTCCAGCCACGCAGTGGCTCTGCCGGATTCCGGCCTGGACCTCTCCCTGGTCGTGGCGGTTTTGGCCCCGGGGCGCAAGAAGATTGACAGCCGTGCCGCCATGCGTCGCACGGTCGAGACATCACCGTTCTTCCCGGCCTGGGTGGAGCAGGTGCCCCGCGATATCGAGGACATGAAGGCCGCCATCGCCGCTGCGGACTTCACGGCGGTCGGCGAGCTTGCCGAGGCCAATGCCATGCGCATGCACGCCACTATGCTGGGGGCTCTTCCTCCGGTGCGTTACTGGAATCCGGATTCGGTGGCGGCTCTCGATCTCGTCGCTACGTTGCGTGACGAGGGCACTGAGTGCTACGCCACCATGGATGCCGGCCCGAACGTGAAGGTGCTGTGCCGCACCGGCGATGCCGAGACCATCGCGGATCGTTTCCGCGCAGAGTTCGAGGATATTGACGTGCTGGTTTCCGGCTCCGGCCCCGGCGCTTACCTGGTGTAGCTGGGGGAGTAGTTGAGCAACGCTAAAGGCGGACCTATCGAAGGCGAGTCCATCGGCCGCGGCTGTGGCAAACTGTATCTCACCGGCGAATATGCGGTGATGGATGTCGAGGGACTGGCCGTCATCGCAGGAGTCAACCGCTATGTGACGGTTCGGTGCCACGGTGCCGACCCATCGCAGCCGGTCTCTCGCGTGTACTCCAGCTATTACGGCCCGCAGGGGCGCGTCATTGATATCGATGCACCAGATGACATCGCTACCCATACGATTTCCCTGGTCTATCGCATTGCTGCGGGCGAGCTGGAAAACACCCCAGAGCGCCCCATCAATATCGTCATTGAATCAGACCTCGATGACGCCGACAGCGGTGCGAAGTATGGCCTGGGGTCCTCCGGGGCTGTCGCTGTGGCTGTGACTCGTGCGCTGGGGACGCACCTAGGTCTGGAGCTGGATTCACTGGACGTGTACAAGATTGCGATGGTGGCCACGCTTCTGGCTGGTGCAGCTGGTTCCGGCGGCGATATCGCGTGCTCCGCGCATGGCGGGGTGGTGCTCTATCGCCGGCCGAATCCGACGGCGCTCGCAGAGCTCGCGGCGGCTGATCCTGTCGCTGCCGTGGCGGCACCGTGGCCGAATCTTCGCATTGACGCCCGCACCGACCTCGGTGGGCTACAACTGTTGGTCGGCTGGACGGGCAGTCCGGTGAAGACGGACTCGCAGTTGAAGAAGGCCGGTGGCGCAGACCGTGATTTTGTGCGCGGGGTCTCGTCGATAAGCGAAAGACTCTGGCAGGCGCTTGCCGACGGCGACCACACCGCGGCGTTTGCCTGCCTGCGTGAGAATCGGACGCTGCTGCAGGACTATGAGCGTGAGCGTGCTGTGTGCATCGAGACGGAGAAACTGAAAGCGCTCGCCGACATCGCCGATGGCGCGGGGTCTGCGGGCAAGAGCAGTGGCTCCGGTGGTGGTGACTGTGGAATCGCGCTGGTGGGAGTCTCAAAAGATGCCGATGCCGAGGAGACTGCCGCGGACATCACCGCGCGCTGGCAAGCCGCTGGCATCCAGCCGTTGCCGCTGAAGCTGGCCGCTCAACTTTGACCACAGTTTTTTGACCGTAGAATTTAAGACAGCTGAAATTTACAGAAGCTGGGAACCGAAGCTGCATGCAGCTAGAAAGGGTCGCTTAGGACAATGGCTGAAAAGAGCTCGCACGACCTGGAATATGCACACGTACCGCTGAGCTGGATTGGTCCGGTGCGCATTAGTGGCAACGTCATGAATGACGAGGTGAAGATTCCGCTGGCGACTTACGAGACCCCGCTGTGGCCGTCGTGTGGTCGCGGTGCGAAGGTCTCCCGCATGATCGAAGGTGGCATTACCTGCACTTTCGTCGGTGAGAAGATGACCCGATCGGTGATTTTCACTCTCGACTCGGCAGCGGATGCCGTCATTGCGCGCGACAACATCCTGTCTCGTTATGACGAGCTGAAGAAGGTCGTGGAGTCCTCCTCGCGTTTTGCCAAGCTGGTAGATATTCACTTCCAGATCGCATCGCGTCTTCTCTTTGTCCGCTTTGACTTCTTCTCCGGTGATGCCTCGGGCCACAACATGGCCACGCTGGCGTCTGAGCGTTTGATGTCCTACCTGATGGAGCAGATGCCAGAGTTGGGCTATGGCTCCATCTCGGGCAACTACTGCACCGATAAGAAGACCTCCGCAGTCAATGGCATTCTGGGCCGCGGTAAGTACGTAATCGCCGAGGCCGTCATTCCGGAGCCGGTTGTCCGCGAGCGTCTGCGCACAACTGCCAAGCGCCTGGCTGAGCTCAACGAACGCAAGAACCTCGTCGGCTCCATCATGGCCGGTTCGCTGCGCAGCGGTAATGCGCACTACGCCAATATGCTGCTGGGCTTTTACCTCGCTACCGGTCAGGACGCTGCGAATATCGTCGAAGGCTCGCAGGGGCTGACGCAGGTAGAGGCGCTTGACGACGGCTCCGTGCGCTTTAGCTGCACCCTGCCACATTTGATCGTCGGTTCCGTGGGCAACGGCAAGGGCTTGGACTTCGTGGAGAAGAATCTCACGGCGCTGGGCTGCAAGGAGGACCGTGAGCCGGGCGAGAATGCCCGTCGTCTAGCAGCGTGCTGCGCGGCAATCGTCTGGTGTGGTGAGCTTTCCCTGCTCGCGGCACAGACGAACCCGGGTGAGCTGATGGAGGCGCACGTTTCTATCGAGCGTGCGAAGTAGTGCTTTGTGAATAGTCGTTTGCGACAATTCGCAAAACCTAAGACAAATCTCAGGTAAACGCGCTAGATTTCTGTAGTAGGCAATTAACATTTTGTGGGCAAAATATCCCGTGGTCTGATGACTGCTCTGATGGCCGTTCTGATGACATAGGGATGTTTCGTTGCCCGTTATTTCTTAAAAATCTGTAGAGGTAGTGAAGGCACGGTTTTGATGACAACAAGCAATGTGACCCCGATCGGTATTGATGATATCGCCTTTGCGACGGGTTCGTACTGCATTGACCTCGCCGATATTGCGCCCCGACTCGGAGCGGAACCGGCAAAGTACCACAAGGGCCTGGGGCAGGAACGCTCCAGCGTGGTTGCCTCTGATGAAGATCCGGTGACGATGGCCGCGACCGCGGTGAAGAAGATTGTGGACCGCCACGGTATCGACGGCGTGCGCACCATCATGTTCGCCACTGAGACCGGTATTGACCAGTCGAAGGCCGCTGCTGTCTATGTGCATGAGTTGGTCGGTCTTGACCCGCATGCGCGCTCTGTCGAGCTGAAGCAGGCCTGCTACTCCGGTACCGCGGCGCTGCAGTTCGCGTGCGCTCTGGTGGCCCGCAATCCGGAGGAGAAGGTCATCGTTGTCGCCTCCGACATTGCCCGCTATGACCTGGACTCCGCTGCGGAGCCGACCCAGGGTGCAGGTGCTGTAGCCATGCTGGTGACCGCTAATCCGCGCATCCTGGCTATCGATGCGGCTTCGGGCGTCTTTACCCGCGAAGTTATGGACTTCTGGCGTCCGAACCACCGCAGCCAGGCGTTGGTGGAGGGCAAGCTCTCTATTAGTGCTTACATCGACGCTGTTCAGGGTGCTTACGAGGACTACCGTGCCCGCGGCGGTGTGGACTTCAGCGAGATTGACTACTTCAGCTACCACCAGCCGTTTACCAAAATGGCCTACAAGGCGCACCGGCAGCTTTCGGCCAATAACGGTGTGGAGCTCACCGCAGAGGACGAGGCCCGCCAGCTCGGCCCAACTACTGAGTACAACCGCATCATCGGTAACTCCTACACAGCATCGGCCTACTTCGGCCTGCTCTCGCTGCTGGACACCGAGAAGGACCTGGCTGGTAAGAAGGTCGCTGTTGTCTCCTATGGTTCCGGCTCGGTTGCTGAGTTCCTCACCGGCAATGTGGTCGAGGGCTACGAGTCCCAGCTGCGCGCCGAAGATAATGCTCGTGAACTGGATGAACGCGTAAAGCTCGATGATCCGACCTACTACCGCCACGCTCAGGTGACGCATGAAGATCCGGGTGAGTACTCCAACCTGGGAGACGACGCCCTGATTGGCACCGGCCCATTCAGCTTCACTGGTGTTGAGGGGTGTAAGCGCATCTACCGCGCTCGTTAGCCCCGGGGGCACCCGCGCTAGTACCTCAACGGAACCGAATCCCCTTTTTTCGCGCCTAACAGTAATAAGAACTGTTTTTCGCGGGGAAGGGGATTTTTCGTGTCCGCACGTTTTACTGGAGGCAGTGGCGGAGGCTTGCTGCACTTTTCGGAAGATGCAGTGACAGCGGCTGCCCGAGAGATCGAGCAGCGCGGCCGTGAAGGCCATGAGCGGTGGGGAAGCGCTCCCGATATTTCCGCGGCAGACTGTGGCCAGGGTTTTGCCGCCCAGGGGCGTCGTCTGCAGCAGGCGGCAGCGCGGCTGCGTGAGCACGGGCAATCGATGTACGCGGGACTTGGCAATCATGCTCCGGCAGTGCGGGAACAGTGGCGTGTCTTTGCAGGCTGTGACAGCGACGGGAGCGCCGACCTCGGTGGAATTGAGGTAGTGGACTGATGCCATGGGTTGCTCGAATTCTTCCGATATTGGTGCGTGTTATTGGCCGTGGAAGCCGTATTGGAGCCAAGCGCGGGGTCGGCGGCATCGGCAAGAATCTGCCCAAAGTCTTGGATAAGGTGCGACGCGCTGACGGCTGGAAGGGCAGCGCCCTATCCAAGTTCTCCAACTCCGTGGGGTTGATAGCCTCCGCGATAACTATTGCTATGGCTTTCGATTGGGGCGGTTTGAAAGGCGATGCCGCCGACGCCGCCAAGGAACGCTGTGATAAAGCCGCGCAGGACTGTGCGAATCAGGATGAGCAGTCCGCGAATGGCGCGCAGAGCGTCGGCGAGTGCGGCAAGAAAGTCGACGAGGTCCTTGAGGATTGCGAAAAGCAGGCCGAAGATATGGCCGAGCAAACCGACGGCGTCCTCTCTCAGTGCGAAGCGCTTGTCGACGATCCGGAGGTCGGCGCCGAAGCAGCACAAGTGGCCCAGCAGGTGTGTAACAGTCTCGTCGACTCCACTGGTCAGCTCTACGATGCTCGCAATGCCTGCATCGAGCAATGTCTTGAGCAGGCAGCGTGTGACACTGAGGCCGCGGTGGTCGCCACCCCGCCGCAGCCTCCTACTGTTCCAGCCAGTTCGGGTGCTACCTCGGCGGCCTGTGCAGAGGTGGCTGAGTCTGGGAGTGGCGAAGGAGCTACTGTAACCGGTGGCAACGGTGCTACCGCTGGTGGAATTGGGGTCGTTGCCAACGTTGATATTGGGATAGAGGCAGGCGTTGCTGCTGGAATATCCGTTGGAGGTGCCATTGGCGCTGCCGGGGCGGCCAGTATCGCTGGAATTGCGGGAGCTGTCGGGGTTGCAGGCAGTGTCGCGTCCTCACTGCTCAACTTAGACATGTGCACGGGGACGGAAGAGCCAGTGTGCGAACAGGCACCTGCGCCAGCACCAGCACCAGCACCAGCTCCTGCGCCGGAGGACTGTGTGCCGGAACCCGAACCAGAACCCAAGCCCGAACCTGAACCCAAGCCCGAACCTGAACCCGAGCCCGAACCTGAAAATGTTCCTGAACCGCCTCCTCCAGCTGAGAAACTAAAGCACTTGGGAATCGAGCTGCCACAGGAGACGCAAGCAGAACAGCGAGCGGAACCGCAGCCAGAACAACAACAAGCAGAGCCGCAGCCAGCACCAGCCCAGGATTCGGCAGCATCAGTGCAGGAATCTGCTTCCGCTGTGTCCGAACCCCCTGAGCAGCCCAACGCCCAGGAGCTTGTGGGCGCGGTCAATTCGCCAACGGCAGGTGAGTGGTAATGGGGAGTAAGCATGCCGCGAAATATGACCGGATTGGGCAGGCCTATTACGACGCTGCTGCAATGACCAGGCAGGAGTTCGATACGGCGATACAGAGGGCACAGAAAGAACTGCAGGGTTTGGAAGAGCGTCGTAAAGCACGCGAAATTAAGGAGAGGGAGGTGGCGGCGGGCGTCGAAAAGCAACAAAAAACCACCCGACCGAAGGGAACCGTTACGCGGCTATTCGGGCGGGCGGGGAAAGGGACGCCGACGGTGAAGTCGATTCGGGGCGTGTCCTGAAGCGTGGCCTAGTGACTACTTGCCGGGAATCAGCGAGTGCTCCGGGTTTTCCGGCAGCTCCTTGATGAGCCACTCCATATCGCGGTTAGTTGTGCCCTTGATAGTGGCGGTCGGGTCTGCGAAATCCGAGTACTTCTTGTCGCCGCCGACCGTGGCCAGCAGGAAGCCTGTGAGCGCGGCGCGCGCAACCTCCTGGTACTTCACCTTGGAGGAAGAGAAGCCCGCTAGACGACGGAGAAGAGTTGTCTCCGAGAAGCTGCCCTGGTCAGCCTTGTCTACTTCGCGGTAAACGACATCGCCCTTCCACTGAACAGCCAGGCGAGCCGGGTTGCCGCGATCGAGCCACTGATCCTCGCCAGGGGCCAGGACGAGGCCCGGAGCCGAGACATTAGTTGCAGCGGCGCTGGAGGAAGGCGCGGTAGTTGCGGGGAAGACGCAGCCAACGCCGGAGATGAGGTCGTGACCAGCAGCGGCGAGGACGGCTACGCCCGCGCCCATGCCGTGACCGGCAACGCCGAGTTTCTTCGGGTGGACGACGACTTTGCCCTCACCGAGGCGGACACCAGCGAGAATCTGGAGCGCTGTCTCCAAATCGTTGGCGAGACCACGGTGATCTGCCACGATGCCATTTTCGGTGTCCGGAGCAGCGACCGCGATGCCCCACGAAGCTAGGTGACGCAGCGTGGCGTGGTACTCCTCAATCGGTGTGCGCCAATCGTGTGCGAAGGCGATACCGGGGATGCCATTGCCCTCGGCAGGCGTGTAGACCTTTCCCGGCAGGCCAGTAAAAGCGAGATCACCGACCATGACGCGGTGCGGTCCACGCTTGGAAAGATTAGATGTCAGAGTCTTCAAGTTGTCAGCCACAGTGAATAGCTTAACTATAAGGTGCATACCTTTGCTGAAAAAGTGCCAGGATGAGCGAGAATGTCTATTTCGTTATGACGATTTTCCGCTTCGCGGGTTATTCTGTAGGGCATGTGTGGAATCGTTGGATATGTGGGCCATCAGCCCGCCCTGGATATTGCTGTCGATGCGCTACGACGCATGGAATACCGTGGCTATGACTCCGCGGGTGTTGCCATTGTCGACGATCAGGGGCATATCACTGTAGAGAAGAAGGCCGGTAAACTCGCCAACCTCGAGGCTGCCCTTGACGCGGATGGGCGCGACAAAATCACTGGAACCACCGGAATTGGGCACACCCGCTGGGCTACCCACGGTCGCCCAATTGATGAGAATGCCCACCCACACCAGTCCTATGACGGCAAGGTGGCTATCGTCCACAACGGCATTATCGAGAACTTTGCTCCGCTACGTCAGGAGCTGGAGGATGCCGGCATTGAGCTGAAGTCCGAAACCGACTCCGAGGTCGCCGCGCACATGCTCGCCCGTGCCCTGGACGGTTCCGACGGCGGATCTACCGCTGGTGATTTCGAGGCCTCTGCGCTGTCCGTGCTCAACCGCCTCGAGGGTGCTTTCACGCTGCTGTTTACTCATGCAGACCACCCGGATCGCATCATCGCTGCTCGTCGCTCCACTCCGCTGATTGTCGGTGTGGGCGAAAACGAAATGTTCCTCGGCTCCGATGTTGCGGCTTTCATCGCGCACACCCGCGAGGCCGTGGAGCTGGGTCAGGACAACGTCGTCATCATCACCGCAGATGATTACCGCATCCTGGATTTCGCCGGCAACGAGCAGCAGGGTCGACCATTCACCATCGACTGGGATCTCGCCGCAGCCGAAAAGGGTGGCTATGACTCCTTCATGATGAAGGAAATCCACGAGCAGGCTGCCGCCGTCCGCGATACGTTGGCCGGTCACCTCGTTGACGGCCGCATCGTTCTCGACGAGTCCCGCCTGAGTGACCAAGATCTGCGTGACATCGAGAAGGTCTTCGTCGTCGCCTGTGGTACCGCATACCACTCCGGTTTGTTGGCCAAGTACGCCATTGAGCACTGGGTTCGTATCCCGGTCGAGATTGAGGTCGCGTCCGAGTTCCGCTACCGCGATCCGGTGCTGGACCGCCAGACGCTGGTGGTCGCTATTTCGCAGTCGGGCGAGACTGCTGACACCCTTGAGGCCGTGCGACACGCAAAGAGCCAGGGCGCCCGCGTGCTGGCTGTCTGTAACACCAACGGTGCACAGATTCCACGTGAGTCTGACGCCGTGCTCTATACGCACGCCGGCCCGGAGATTGGTGTTGCTGCAACCAAGTCGTTCCTGGCGCAGGTAGCCGCAAACTACCTGGTCGGATTGGCTCTTGCCCAGGCACGCGGCACTAAGTACCCGGATGAGGTCACTCGCGAGTTTGAAGAGCTGGAGACCATCCCGGCACTGATTGACAAGGTCGTCGCTAAGGGCGATGAGTTCATCGACATGGCCAAGGAAATCGGTGCTATTCCGACGATGCTCTTCCTCGGCCGTCACGTTGGTTTCCCAGTCGCACTTGAGGGTGCGCTGAAGCTCAAGGAGCTTGCCTACATTCACGCAGAGGGGTTCCCGGCAGGCGAGCTCAAGCATGGCCCAATTGCACTCATCGAGGATGATCTTCCGGTCGTCGTCGTAGTGCCATCGCCGAAGGGGCGCGCCGTGCTGCACTCCAAGATTGTCTCCAACATCCAGGAGATTCGAGCCCGAGGCGCCAAGACCATCGTGATTGCCGAAGAAGGGGATCAGTCGGTGGTTCCTTTTGCGAACTACCTGATTGAAATCCCGGAGACGTCCACGCTGCTCCAGCCGCTGTTGTCTACGATTCCGATGCAGTTCCTGGCAGCTGAGATCGCTCGCCAGTGCGGTAACGAGGACATCGATAAGCCGCGCAACCTGGCTAAGTCAGTCACCGTCGAGTAGTTCGTCCTGCTTTCGTCGGTACTGCTCAATCTCCGCATCGAGTTCTTCATCCGTGAGGGACTCGATGCGTTTTTCTTCCTCCTCTGTTAGCTCCCAGACCTCGTCAGGTACGTCGCAAAATGACAACATCCAATCGAGGTTGCGTTTCTGAATCGTCTTCATCTTCCGTGTCACGCGCTGATGAAAAGTTTGCTTGCCGACGTTCTTTAGCGGCCCAACCGGAATGCTAGTCGCGGTGTCTCCATCACGGGAAGTCCACACTTCTGTTCCGTCGGGGTACCTGTCGATGTTCCAGCCCTCGTGCGTTTTTAGGTTGTGGTGTCGGCGGCAGAGACAGTGCAGATTCTCCGTGTCAGTCGGCCCGCCCTGCTCGGGATTGTCGTGGTTATACGGCTGAATATGGTCCAGGTCGCACTTGGCTGCCGGGACGTCGCAGCCGGGGAAGCGGCAGGTACCGTCACGCCCACGGACGCGAGCCACCTGGCTCTCGGTGGGGCGGTAACCATCCACCTTGCTATCGGCGGAGATACGGATGTGAGTTGCGCGAGCAATCCATTCTTCGGTGGCTACCTCGCTCAACCAGCCGACGCCATCAATCCATGCTGGCCCACCGCCGACCTCGCGGTATACATTGATGACAATCTCGGCATTGGTCGATCTCTGTGCCAGCTGTAGTAGCGCTTCCGCCTGCGTGCACTGTTCACCACGATTGATTGCTGTGTTGCGAATCCCCTGAATCCTGGCCATGAGCTCGGTCGCGCGGTCGTTTTCAAGGATTGCTGTGACCTTTTTGTGCTTGCCATCGCCCGTGTCGGCGAGTGCGACCGCTTCGCCTTCTGGAACCCGTTGGGTGCCGTCGTTGCGGGCGCAGTCGTTGTACTCAGAAACCAAGTCGCCGATTAGACGAGACAGCGTGTAGACACCAACCATTGCTTGTCGAGGTCGCGTCGGAGTGAGCATTTCCAAAAGATGGGGTTCTACCGTGTCGAACTGATCTGGTGACAGCCCGGCAACGCCATTGGCGATGGCGCGGAGATGGGCTAACGAGAAACAGAAGGTGGATTCGATGAGAGCCCGGACTTTTGGTAGGCGTTCGAACATCAGCGCAATTTCGCACAGCGTAGAGCACTTGCCGCGGCTAAGGCCGGTTCGAATGCTTATACGGGCAAGATGGTGATTGACGTCGACCTCGTCGCCGGGAGCGCAGATATCGATGAGTTGAAGGTCTGCGGCGTTGATGGCACGGGCCGCGATGCTAATGGGATCGTCGGATTGCTGGTTGGCCCATGAGGGCTTTTGACCTGGTGCTGGAAGTTCTGTGGGCGGCGATGACATTGGTTATCCCCCTGATTACTACGTGTCCGCCGGAGAATTGAAGATTGAGTTCTGTGGTGGAGAGAAGCATGGAGAGGCTGTGTCGACCAGTCCCGCCAGCCCCTGTGCACCGGACAATGAACTTTTGCTTACAAATTTTCCCTACAGTCCAAATCGTACACCTGTTTGAAGCAGTGTCAATAGAATTCTGGAAATATGTTCTAAAATTCTGTGCTGAATTAGATCCGGCCCCTCCGCCCGGACCCCCTCTGCCCGGACCCCCTCCGTCCGAGCCTCCTCCGTCCGAGGCCCCTCGGCAGGGCGCCGTACATAGGCAGGACTCGCTGTCGCGGATGATGCGGGACATTACCAGCTTCAGCGCCATCCAGTTCCTCCAAGAACTCGTGAATGCGTTCGAGCGTATTGGGGGAGTAGAGCAGTGCGAGGTGATCAGACCAGTCGCCACCGCCAGTGGCATTGTTGACGTTCGTAATGTGGTGACCCTCTTGTTCGGGCAAAAAGGCGCCGGTCCACGGGCGAACCACGGTGTCAAAAGGGGTGCCGATATTCAGGTAGTGCGGACCACGTCGGGTAATGCCACGCGCTGCGCGGTTCAGAGTCGCAATGTAGTCAGAGTCCAGCAGCTGTTGAATGCAGGCACGGCCGACAAGGCGGTCGACGAGTTTGTGCATCGGTAGGCCGCATCGCTCAAGGGCACTGAGCCTTCGGCGCATGCCCCACGCAGTAGTGCCTCGGTGGTTTCCCGCTAGCGAGATGACTGCACGCACGGGGCTGTTGTCGGAGGCGTACTGCTCGGCCTCTTCTTCGTTGAGGCCATGGTTGAGTGCGTCGTCGTAAAGCGAATCGATGCTCGCGTTAGCGTAGCTGCGGCAGTGTAGACCGCCCTGGGAATGACCGATGAGGTCGATGCGGGGAAGGGAGAGTTGGGCTCGGAAGCGGTCGAGAAGGTCGGTGACTTCAGCGAGCGCATCGCTCAAATCGGTGGTGGCTTTGACGCTACGGAGACGGCTGACCAGCGCGGCGGGGTCGGAGCCGTAATCGAGTGAGAATACGGGGCGATTCCGGGCGAGAAACGGCCCCAACATGGCGAAGGAGTTGAACGAGTTCATCCAGGTGCCGTGAACCAGGACAATTGGTGTGCGACCGTTGTATCTGTCTAGGTCAGGAGTGACTTTGCCGTCGAGGATTTCGCGAACGTCCTGCACGCCGTGGGGGATCCATTCGGGATGACGCAACGAGCGCAGATATGCCTGCGGAAAGGCGCGCAGTAGAGGGCCGAAAACTCGCGTGCTCGGGGAGTAGTCATCCATAGGGGCTAATCGTAGGCTGGGGTTATGACGTACTGCTACACAGCTGCCGAAATTCGCGCCGCGGAACAGCCCTATCTGGACGCACAAACGCGTGACGACGAACTCATGCGCCACGCAGCCGCCGCTGTGTCGGAGGTGGCGGAGCGGATGCTCTCAGAGGCATCTCCGGAGCCTGGTCGCGGTCGCGTGCTGCTGTTGGTTGGATCGGGAGGCAATGGTGGCGATGCACTCTATGCTGGCCGAAACTTGTCCTCGGATGGGCATGGCGTGGATGCGGTTTTGCTGGGCTCGAAGCCGCATGAACGGGCGCTGAAAGCTTTTGAACTCGCAGGTGGGCGGGTGCTGCCGTTGGGGTGTGACCGGGAGACGGATTTATCGAAGATTCTGTGGTCGATTAGTGAAGACTACGCACTGATCATCGACGGCATCGTGGGGCTCGGAGGTCACGGCGCGCTGCGTGAAGAGGCCGCGTGGTTGGTGCGCGAAGCGCGGTTGGGCAAAGTTCCCATTCTCGCGGTTGATGTGCCGAGCGGCGTAGAAGCCGATACTGGGCGTACTTTTGACCCGCCTGCCCAGACCATCAATCCAGACCCTGATCTGGAGGAAGGACAGAACCCGTACCTGCCATCCCACGTCGAGGCCACGACAACGGTGACTTTCGGCGGTCTGCGCTACGCGCACTCGCTGTCCGAATCCTGTGGCACCGTCGAATTACATGAAATTTCCCTCGACTCCTTCTCCCTCGAACTTCCAGGACTGGGGCAGACGCTCTATGAAAACGGTACCTATAATGCCGTCCACCACCAGACTCCGACCGTGGAGTTCTACGAAGCCCTAGGCGGGAGCTTTCCGGCACCACTTGGCGCGATGACCCCGCTCGAACCCGGTGCTGCAGACCACAAGTACTCCACTGGAGTTACAGGAATCGCCGCCGGTAGCGAGGCGTATCCCGGCGCAGGTCAGCTGTGCGCCACCGCTGCCGTGCATGCGACCAGTCCCGCGGTCATCTATGTCGGCGACGCGGCCGCACGCAACCGCATCACCGCAGCCTTGCCGACGGTCATTGCGCAGCAGGACTCGGTGGATCGCAAAGAGGTACGCGTCGATGCCTGGGTCGTCGGTCCCGGTCGGGGCACTGATGAGAAAGCCGCCGAGGAACTGCGAGACATTCTGACCACTGACAAACCAGTGGTCATCGACGCTGACGCACTGACACTGCTGTCGAAGCATGAGGACATCCGACAGCTCGTTCGTGAGCGCGGCCAGGAGCGCAACCTGCGCACTGTTCTCACGCCGCACGCCGGTGAATTCGAGCGCCTGACCGGGCACGAGGTCACTAACCCCATCGCAGATGCGCGTGAACTTGCCGAGCAGTTCTCCTCCGAAGTGTTGCTCAAGGGACGCCGCACTGTGATGGTCAATCCGACAACGCAGCGCACAGTCGTGGTTGACGCGGGTAGCTCCTGGGCAGCCACGCCGGGCTCTGGCGATGTACTGTCCGGGCTCCTCGGCGCCTGGGTAGCGCGTGGCGAAGCCCTCTATCTACCAGCAATTATTCATGCACGCGCCGCATTTTTGGCCGCGCAGACAGAGTTCGGACCAGCACCCTGCAGCGCCCAGGACATCGCCGAATCCATCCGAGATGCCACCGCATGGTTCACCAACGAAGGCAGCAGTGGCAAAATACGGCTATGACTTCCTCGGCACCAGCCATCCTGACCCATACCGTTAATCTCGACGCAATCACCCACAATGTGAAGACCGTCAAGGCCATCGCAGGGGTGTCGGAATTCATGGCCGTCGTCAAGGCGGACGGCTACTCGCAGGGTGCGCTGCAGACCGCGCAGGCCGCGCTGGCCGGCGGGGCAACACAACTCGGTGTCGCAACAATCGACGAGGCGCTCTCCCTCCGCGAGGAACTCCGCACCACGCTTGACGACGGCCACACCATCCCCATCCTCGCCTGGATCTGGGACGCAGCAGCCACCTCGTTGGTGCAGCGCGCTGTGGCTGCAGATATTGACCTCGGTCTGCCGTCGATGGCGCATGCGCTGGCCGTGGCCAATGCCGGGCGGGCGCTGTCGGTGACACCACGTGTGACGGTGATGGTCGATACGGGTTTGGGCCGCTCGGGATTCTCTATGGCCAATGGGGACTTTGAGCATGCGGTCGCTCAGCTGGTTGAGCTGCACAAGATCGGTGCTCTGAACGTCACCGGTGCTTTCACGCACTTTGCGTGCGCGGATGAGCCGGGCCACGAGAGCGTCGATAAGCAGGCACAGAATTTCCGTGCTGCGATTGCGGCACTGCGTGAGGCGGGGCTGGACGAGCTGATTAACCATGCGGCGAATTCGCCGGCATCGTTGTCGCGTCCGGACCTGGCCTTCGACATGGTGCGCCCAGGGCTGGCGATTTATGGTGGCGAGCCAATTGTGGGTGCCACCCATGGATTGCGTCCGGCGATGCGGTGGGAGGCGTCGGTCATTTTGGTCAAGAAGCTGCCGGCGGGGCAGTCGGTGTCCTACGGGCAGACGTGGACAGCTGACCGCGATACCACCGTCGGCATCGTGCCCTGTGGCTATGCCGACGGCATGATGCGCTCGGCCTCCGGGCATTTCGAGGTCAGCATCAATGGCACACGCTATCCGCAGGTAGGGCGCGTGTGTATGGATCAATTCGTCGTCGACCTGGGACCCGACACCGATGTCGAGGCCGGCGACACTGCGGTTATCGTTGGTGATCCCGCACTGGGGGAGCCCGGTCTCGATGACCTCGCGGAGGCATCCGGCACCATTAACTATGAAATCCTCACCGCGCCGAAGGGACGCAGCGAGCGAAAGTGGGTGCGCAGCCGCATCGCGCCAACCGCAGAGGACATGCGTGACCTCGGCGAGGAAATTGGCCGGGAGTTGGCAGCTGGGGATCTGGTGATTCTCGATGGCCCACTCGGCGCGGGCAAAACGACCCTCACGCAGGGCATCGCCCGCGGCATGAATGTGCGCGGTCGCGTGACGTCGCCGACGTTCACAATCGCCCGCGAGCACCGTCCGCTGGCAACCGACGGCGTCACCCTCATCCACGTCGACGCCTATCGACTCTTCGGCGAAGAGGGACCCGGCTCCGATGGCGAGGCCTTCGATGCGCTGGACTCGCTCGATTTGGACACCGACCTTGAGGACAGCGTCGTGGTCGCCGAGTGGGGAATGGGGCTCGCCGAGGTGCTCTCCGAGCGCTATCTACAGGTGAGTATCGATCGTTCGCGTGACGACGATGCCCGCGTCGTCACCTGGACGTGGAGCAAGTAGCTTCAAGTCGGTTCAAGTAGGTTACTGAGTATGAACATTTTGGCCGTTGACACATCGACTCCACAGGTCACCGCGGGAATTGTCCGCGATGGTGAAACCGTGGCCGAAAAGCTGCACCTGGATGCCCGTGCGCACAACGAGGTGCTGGTGCCGCTGATTCAGCAGTGCCTCACTGACAGTGGGGTGGTGGCAACCGAGCTAGATGCCGTGGTTGTCGGCTGTGGGCCGGGGCCGTTTACGGGCTTGCGCGTTGGTATGGCAACCGCAGCCTCCTTCGCCGACGCTCTGGGAATTCCCTGCTACGGCATCTGCAGCCTGGATGCGCTCGCGGGTGGTGTTGGCGATGAACTGGTCGTCACCGATGCCCGCCGCCGCGAAGTGTACTTCGCCGCCTACCGCGATGGCCAGCGGGTTTTTGGTCCGGCAGTGGCCAAGCCAGCCGACGTCATGGAGCTGCTCAAGGAAGAACTTGCAGCAGAAGCCGCCGACTTCGCGCCGAGCCAGGCCCGCGGCAGCCTCAGCCACATCGAGCAAATTACCGGGCTTGAGGTTGCTGCCGAACAAGTCTTTCCCACTCCGACAGCCATGGTTGAAGCGGTCGACTTTGACTCCGCGCCGGGCCCACTGGTGCCGCTGTACTTGCGCCGTCCGGATGCCGTTGTCCCGAAGGCTATGAGATGAGCGTCGTCAAGCTAGTGCGTCTCGGGCCTCCTGCGGCCAAGGCGTGTGCGGCGATTGAGGCGGAGCTATTTGCCGGCGACGATCCCTGGTCGGAATCGGCCTTTATGGCCGAGCTGGCCGCGCCGAACAATTTCTACGTCGGGCTGATTGCAGATGTAGACGAGGACGAAGAACTGTGCGGCTATGCGGGGATTACCAAGCTGGGGCCTGCGGGTGCCGCCGAGTACGAGATTCACACCATCGGGGTGGGGAAGAAGTGGCAGCGCCGGGGCTTTGGGACGCAGCTGATGGACGCGCTGATGGCAGCTGTGGCGGAGGATTCGGGCCCGGTGTTTTTGGAAGTTCGCACAGATAACGAACCCGCGATTGCCATGTATCGGCGCTATGGCTTCGAGAATATGGGGCTGCGAAAGAACTATTATCCGGGCTCTGGGGCGGATGCATACACGATGTGTCGGCCTGAGTCAGCCAGCTAGATGTTGACGTATTGACTAATCTGCGTTAAACCAGGCACATGGCTAAAACCTTTGCAAAACAGCTCGTAGAAACCCTAGAGAAGCAGGGTGTCAAGCGAATCTTCGGACTCGTTGGAGATAGTTTGAACCCCATTGTCGACGCTGTGCGCGAGTCCTCCATTAAGTGGGTGCACGTTCGCAACGAAGAGGCTGCCGCCTTCGCCGCCGGCGCGGAGTCCCTGGTCACCGGCGAATTAGCAGTGTGTGCGGCCTCCTGTGGCCCGGGTAATACCCACCTCATTCAGGGCCTGTATGACTCCCACCGCAACGGCGCAAAGGTGCTGGCGCTGGCATCGCACATTCCTTCCCGCCAGATTGGCTCGAACTTCTTCCAGGAGACCCATCCGGAGTTCATCTTCAACGAGTGCTCCGGTTACTGCGAGATGGTCAACTCCGCTGAGCAGGGTGGCGTCGTTTTGCATCACGCTATCCAGTCGACCATGACTGGCCACGGTGTTTCCGTGCTGGTTCTGCCGGGCGACATTACAACGCATGAAGTGGAAAATGATGAGTTCGTCACCTCCACTATCAGCAGCGGTCGCCCAGTCGTATTCCCTGACGCCGGCCAGGCCGCCGCGCTTGCCGACGCAATCAACGAGGCTAAAACCGTCACGCTTTTCTGTGGCGCAGGTGTGAAGGACGCCCGCGAACAGGTGCTCAAGCTTGCGGAGAAGATTAAGTCGCCGGTGGGACATGCGCTGGGTGGCAAGATGTACATCCAGTACGACAACCCCTATGACGTCGGCATGTCCGGCCTGCTGGGCTACGGCGCCTGCCACGATGCCTCCAACGATGCTGATCTGTTGATTCTGCTCGGTACTGACTTCCCGTACAACGACTTCCTGCCGACCAAGAACGTCGCCCAGGTCGATATCGATGGTCGTGCCATCGGTCGTCGTACCACGGTGAAGTACCCAGTCGTCGGCGATGTGGCTGCCACGATTGAAACCATCCTGCCGCACCTGGATGAAAAGACTGACCGTTCCTTCCTGGACAAGCAGCTGCGGAACCACGAGCGCCTGCTCAGCCACGTCATCGAGGCATACACCCACGACGTTGAGAACATGCGACCGATTCACCCGGAGTATGTAGCCGACCTGATTGATAAGTACGCCGATGACGATGCCGTCTTCACCGTCGATACCGGTATGGGCAATGTCTGGGCTGCACGCTACGTCACGCCGAATGGCAAGCGAGAGCAGATTGGTTCTTTCCGTCACGGCACTATGGCCAATGCACTTTCGCAGGCCATTGGTGTGCAGGCTGCTGACCGGGACCGTCAGGTCATTACCTTCAACGGTGACGGTGGCCTGTCAATGCTGCTCGGTGAGCTCATCACCGTGAAGCAGGAGCAGCTGCCCATCAAGATGTTTGTGTTCAACAACTCCTCGCTCGGCATGGTCAAGCTGGAAATGCTGGTTCAGGGGCTGCCGGAGCACGAGACCGACCACGACGCAGTGGACTACGCCGGAGTCGCAGAGTCGTTGGGTATCAAGGCCATCCGAATTGAAGATCCGGCCGATGCGCCTCGCCTGATTCAAGAGGCGCTGGCATACGACGGCCCGGTGCTGGTGGATATGATCACCGACCCGAATGCCCTGTCCATCCCGGCAAACATCACCTGGGACATGCTGATGGGATTCTCCAAGGCCGCTACTCGCACCGTCTTCGGCGGCGGCGTTGGTCAGATGATCAACATGGCACGGTCGAACCTCCGCAACATCCCGCGGCCATAGTGGGGGTAGCGCTCTCGAGATGCGGGAGTGGGGGCGGTGCGGTACCTCTGTTTCCATGATTAAAGGTTTTCTGGTGAACCCTGACCTGACGCATCGCATCGTCGAATTTGAGTTGGAGGCCGCTGCTACATTCCTCGGCGGAGTTTCCTCCGACCGTGTTTCGGTGGCGTTTCAGGAAGACGGCGCCGATTACGCCGCTCTCTACAACCCGACGGCCAAGGCTGAGGGCGCTGAACCGAATCCGGTCGCGTCCCTCGGCCGCAATGAGGCTGCTACGGGCAACTCGGCTTTCTTTACCGACCCCACCACCGCAATTTGCGGAACGGTCGTATTTGTCGACGCCGAGGGCAAGGATATCGGCGACGAGGAAATCGAGCGTATTAAGCACGGTATGCGCGCCGTGCGCCACTACCGCGATGACTACCCAGAGGAATACGCTCTCTGGCGTGCCGCTGTGCGGAACCTCGGTCGCCTCGAAATTTAAACTCGGTCGCTGGTAAGTGACCCGGTGGTGCGCTAGTACCATGACTGCTATGACCGAGTTGACCCTGCTGGCAATCGAGAGTTCCTGCGATGAGACTGGCGCTGCAGTGATGCGTGTGCGCTACGACGACACCGACACCAGCACCCCCGCCATTCCCGAGGTGGAAGTGCTTGCCGACGTCGTCGCATCCTCCATGGAACAGCACGCCCGCTTCGGCGGTGTGGTTCCGGAGATTGCTTCCCGCGCTCATTTGGAAGCCCTGCAGCCAGTAGTCTCCGAGGCGCGCGCGCAAGCAGCTGCCAAGCTCGGTATCGATACTTTTATCCCAGATGCCGTCGCCGCTACCGTGGGACCCGGTCTCGCCGGTGCGCTGCTGGTCGGTTCGGCAGGCGCGAAGGCTTATGCCGCCGCCTGGGGTGTGCCTTTCTACGGCATTAATCACCTTGGTGGCCACGTTGCTGTCGGAGCTCTCGATGGCGCAGATCTATCCAACGCAGTGGCGCTGCTAGTTTCCGGCGGGCACACGCAGCTGCTGCGCGTACAGGGGGTTGGTCGTCCGATGGAGGAGCTCGGATCGACGCTTGACGACGCAGCCGGAGAGGCATACGACAAGGTTTCGAGGTTGCTTGGGTTGGGTTACCCGGGCGGCCCGATTATCGATAAGTTGGCTAAGCAGGGAAATCGCAAGGCCATCGCGTTTCCTCGCGCCATGATGCGCCAGCAGGATGCGCGCCATGACTTCTCCTTCTCCGGCTTGAAAACCGCCGTGGCCCGCTATGTCGAGGCGGCAGAGAAGGAGGGTCGTGAATACTCCGTAGAGGACGTCTGTGCTTCCTTCCAGGAGGCGGTCTGCGATGTATTGACCAAGAAGGCCGTTCGCGCAGCTCAGGATGTGGGGGCCACTACGCTGCTGCTCGGTGGTGGTGTGGCTGCGAACTCGAGGTTGCGTGAACTCGCAGCGGCGCGAGCTACCTCGGCGGGAATTACGCTGCACGTGCCACCGATTAAGTTGTGCACCGACAACGGTGTCATGATTGGCGCAGCTGCCGCCTACCTCATTGCCGCGGGGGTCAAGCCCTCTGGCTACGCCTGCCCGACCGACCCATCGATGCCAGTGGAAGATCCTGTAATGCAATAAGCAGTGATTGCCCCTCGGATCCATGTTAAATTTCGTTAACTGACTTTGACTTGTTTCTCTGCCATGGATCGCAGGACAATTACAGGAAAGCGCTTGCCCAAAAATGAGTAAAGACTACAGCGAGTGGGAACTTCAGCCATCCGATAATTCGCAAAATCAGACTGAGCTGTTTGCACCGCAGGGCGAACCGCAAACAACGCAAGCACCGCAAGTTGAACATCAGCGCGGTCGTGCTCGGGGCGTGTTATGGGCAGTCATCGCGTTGCTGCTTGTGGTGATTGTCGCTGTAGCGGCGGTGCTTTACCTAGTTGTGAGTGGTCGAGGTGAGCAATGGCTAGGTGCAGGTGCCAAGGATGAAGTAACGCCGAAGCTCACTGTTACTGCGACCGCGACGGAGACCGTGAAGGTGAAGTCGCCGGAGAAAGTGGAGAAGGAAACTACGAGTACGGCTACGCCCGATTATCCAATTAGCGGAGACTGTGAGGCATCGGCGTTCCCGACTACGGAGGAAAACTTTACGATTGTCGCCTGTGACGGATGGTGGGCGCTGGGTGGGCGCGCAAACAGTGGTGGACTGGCGGTCTACCAATGGGACGAAGGTGCCTGGCAAAGGAGGGAGCCAGACAGTCGTTACACAACCGGTTCTGGTGGCCCGTGCTTTAGCGATGAGTACATCAAGGAACACGGAATGACGGTTACTGTGTTCGGTCGTATGGCGTGTAACCCCGACAAGCTGACCAATTAGCATTAGCGCTCACTATTGTTGAGTGTTAGCACTTGCAGGGGTAGAGTGCTAACGAAGGTTGTTTGACACACAGTTGTTCACCCGCGACGACGGCTGTGCACGGCAGACCAACCGGCACAAGAACATCACATCACCGCATGTATGGAGGAATTCATCGTGGCGAACGTCAACATCAAGCCGCTGGAGGACCGTGTCCTCGTCCAGATCAACGAAGCAGAGACCACCACGGCTTCTGGCCTGGTTATCCCGGACTCCGCTAAGGAGAAGCCGCAGGAGGCTACCGTTATCGCAGTTGGTCCGGGTCGTTGGGCCGATGACGATGACCGCATTCCTATGGACGTCAAGGAGGGTGACATCGTCATCTTCTCCAAGTACGGCGGCACTGAGCTGAAGTACCAGGGCGAAGAGTACCTGCTGCTGTCGCAGCGCGACATCCTGGCTGTTATCGAGAACTAAAGGGAGGACGTACCCACACATGGCGAAGCTTATTGCTTTTAACGAAGAGGCTCGCGAAGGCCTCAAGCGCGGTGTGGACACGCTTGCCGACGCAGTCAAGGTCACGCTTGGCCCGAAGGGTCGCAACGTTGTCCTGGACAAGGCCTTCGGCGGTCCGCTGGTCACCAATGATGGTGTGACCATCGCCCGCGACATCGACGTTGAGGATCCGTTTGAGAACCTCGGCGCGCAGTTGGTTAAGTCCGTAGCGGTCAAGACCAATGACGTTGCCGGTGACGGTACTACTACCGCAACGCTGCTGGCACAGGCGCTGGTCCACGAGGGTCTTCGCAACGTTGCAGCCGGCGCAAACCCGATTTCGCTGAACCGCGGTATTCACGCTGCATCCGACAAGGCAGTTGAGCTGCTGAAGCAGCGCGCCACCCCGGTCAGCAGCTCTGGTGCCATCGCACAGGTGGCAACCGTTTCCTCGCGCGACACTGAAATTGGTGACCTGGTTGCAGGTGCCATGGACAAGGTTGGCAAGGACGGCGTCGTCTCTGTGGAGGAGTCGCAGTCGATTGCCACCGAGCTGACCGTGACCGAGGGCGTGTCCTTCAACAAGGGCTTCCTCTCGCCGTACTTCATTACCGACGTTGAGGCTCAGCAGGCAATTCTCGACGGTGCACAGGTGCTGCTGGTCCGCGAGAAGATTTCCTCCCTGCCGGAGTTCCTGCCGATTCTGGAGAAGATTGCCGAGTCCGGCAAGCCGACTCTGATCATGGCTGAGGATATCGAGGGCGAGGCTCTGTCCGCGCTGGTCATCAACGCTATGCGCAAGACCTTGAAGGTTGCCGCAGTGAAGGCACCGTACTTCGGTGACCGTCGTAAGGCGTTCATGGATGACCTGGCAGTTGTCACCGGTGCAACCGTCGTTACGGCTGACACTGGCATGCAGCTGAAGGACGTTGGACTTGAGGTGCTGGGTAACGCACGCCGCATCACCATTACCAAGGACGAGACCGTCCTAGTTGACGGTGCTGGCACCGCTGAGGCTGTGGAAGAGCGTCGTAACCAGATCCGTGCCGAGATTGAGCGCACTGACTCTGACTGGGATCGCGAGAAGCTGGAAGAGCGTCTGGCGAAGCTCTCTGGCGGCGTGGCTGTCATTAAGGTCGGCGCTGCTACCGAGACCGAGGTCAACGAGCGCAAGCTGCGCGTCGAGGACGCCATTAACGCTGCTCGTGCGGCAGCTCAGGAAGGCGTCATCGCCGGTGGCGGTTCCGTACTGGTGCAGATCTCCCGTGAACTCGAGGCATTCGCTGACGAGTTCGAGGGCGACGAGGCAGTCGGTGTCCGTGCAGTTGCCAAGGCTCTGACCCGTCCGGCTTTCTGGATTGCTGAGAATGCTGGTAAGGACGGCGCTGTCGTTGTCTACCACATTGGTGAGCTGGAGAACGGCAACGGCTACAACGCTGCTACTGACACTTACGAGAACCTGATTGAGTCCGGCATCATCGACCCGGTCAAGGTCACTCACTCCGCAGTCGTCAACGCAACCTCCGTGGCGCGTATGCTGCTGACCACCGAGGCTTCCGTTGTGGATAAGCCGGAAGAAGAACCACAGCACGATCACGCTCACTAATCGCAAGTGTGCTAGTGCCCTGGCCTTTGGCACGTAAAATGCTCCCCACCTTTCAATCTGAGGGTGGGGAGCATTTTGGTTTTTATGTGAACTGGCTGGAGTCCGAGAGAGGGGGGACTACATGGCAGTAACTAGAACGCGTTCAAGTTCGCGTTCACGTGCGGCCGGCTTAGCTCGAAGGATTTCATTTCGTTCAGATTCGCTGAGACCGCCCCAGACACCGTATGGCTCACCAACCTTGAGTGCGTGACTACGGCACTGCATAAGAACAGGGCAAGAACGGCAGATAGCCTTCGCACGGGCTTCACGCAGGCTGCGTGCGCGTCCGCGCTCGCCTTCCGGGTGGAAGAAGGTCGCGGAGTCCTGCCCGCGGCACGAGCCGTGCAGCTGCCAATCCCACAAATCCGCATTGGGCCCGGGCAAGTGGTCGATGTACGTCATCGGAATTGATGTCTCCTTCATTGAGCTTTCTTGAAGCAGTGAGCTCAAGTGTGGAGGCCAACAATGAACGGTTGGTAAACCTAAGGAGACCAGCCGGGATACTACGCAAACAATTCCGTCAAACTCTTACCAAATTTTTAGAAACGGCCAGGTCGGCGAGAACGCAAACCGTCGACAAAGCCTGCGCAGTAGTCCCATGGGGCGTAACGGGAGGGGTCTGGATCGAATTGTGGCTCGTGAACCGGGGATGCCTGGCCAGACAGGAGCATCAGGTAGTGGTTTTCCAAAACCTCCCAGTTATAAAAGTGCTCGTCACCGCAGTCCTCACACAACATACAGACGCCCAGTAATCCCTCTGGGCTCAAAGCGGTACGGAATAGGCGAACTGCGGCCAGATCTTCAAGAACCTCTCGACGTTCCTGGTCTGTCAGTGGAGCAAACGGCTCATCCGGCTCGAGAAAGCTTGCCGGGTCATTGGGATCTCCTTCGAACGGATCCCGCGGCATGGATGAGAAAAAGTTGTGGTTCACAACCACTACCGTAACAGCTCTGTACGGCAATCCTGTCGATTGGCGATGCACTTAGTTGGGGTTTAGTTCACCTTGGAATAACCCTCAGCTAGCTTTCGGCTAACCCTTGTCGGGCACCTGTCGCTCCGCCTAATTGTCGCGTTTCATCACTGAAGGACTACCCTGTATATAACGTTTGGCAACCACGAAGCGATAGCGCCCCTGGCCGGATGTCGGCAAGGGTGGAGCAGGAGGAGTCCATGACCAACCCCACGGGAATTAGCCTCGGCGGAGACAATCCCAACAAGATTCCACTAGTCGGCCTTACATTCGATGACGTCCTGCTGCTGCCGGATGCTTCGGACGTTATCCCCTCCGGCGTTGATACTTCGACGCAGCTCACTCGTGAGCTGCGTCTGAACATTCCGGTTGTGTCCGCTGCTATGGACACCGTCACCGAGGCCCGCATGGCTGTTGCTATGGCCCGCCAGGGCGGTATGGGTATCCTGCACCGCAACCTGTCCATTGAGGAGCAGGCGCAGCAGGTCGAGATTGTGAAGCGCTCTGAGGCTGGCATGGTGTCCGACCCGGTGACCTGTTCCCCGGATGACACCATCGCCGAAGTAGATGCCAAGTGCGCTCGTTACCGCATCTCGGGCCTGCCGGTCGTCGACAAGGACGGCAAGCTGGTCGGTATCTGCACCAACCGCGACATGCGTTTTGAGGCAGACCTGAACCGCAAGGTTTCCGAAATCATGACCCCGATGCCGCTGGTCGTGGCTGAGCAGGGTGTGTCTGGCGATGCGGCGCTGAACCTGCTGCGCGCTCACAAGGTGGAGAAGCTGCCGATCGTCGATGGCGAAGGCCGCCTGACTGGTCTGATTACCGTCAAGGACTTCGTCAAGAAAGATCAGTACCCGAATGCTTCCAAGGATGGTTCCGGCCGTCTGCTGGTCGGTGCTGGCATCGGTACCGGCGAGGACTCCTGGAAGCGCGCGCACGCATTGGCTGACGCAGGCGTAGACGTGCTCGTTGTTGATACCGCTCACGCCCACAACTCAGGTGTACTTGAGATGGTCTCCCGCGTTAAGAAGGAATTCGGCGAGAACATCCAGATTATCGGCGGCAACCTGGCTACCCGTGGCGCTGCACAGGCCATGATTGACGCGGGTGCAGATGCCATCAAGGTCGGTATCGGCCCAGGCTCGATTTGCACCACTCGCGTTGTCGCAGGTGTGGGCGCCCCGCAGATCACCGCCATCATGGAAGCCTCTGTCGCAGCTAAGAAGGCTGGCGTTCCGATTATCGCCGATGGCGGTATGCAGTTCTCCGGCGACATCGCCAAGGCTCTGGCAGCCGGGGCATCCTCCGTCATGCTCGGTTCGATGCTGGCCGGTACCGCTGAGGCTCCGGGTGAGGTCACCTTCGTCAACGGCAAGCAGTACAAGATGTACCGTGGCATGGGCTCGCTGGGGGCCATGCAGGGCCGCGGCCTGACCGGTGAGAAGCGCTCCTACTCCAAGGACCGCTACTTCCAGGCTGATGTCAAGAGCGAAGAGAAGCTGGTTCCGGAAGGCATTGAGGGGCGTGTTCCGTTCCGCGGCAGCATCGACTCCATCGTTCACCAGCTGGTCGGTGGTCTGCGTGCAGCTATGGGCTACACCGGTTCCGCTACCGTCGAGCAGCTGCACGACGCACAGTTCGTCCAGATCACCGCTGCAGGCCTGCGCGAGTCGCACCCGCACGATATCCAGATGACTGTCGAAGCGCCGAACTACTACCAGCGCTAAACTGGCTTAGTCGAGTTAAATTCCACGGAAAGGGCATGTGAGGAAAGCTCATGCGCGACATCGTTGAAATCGGTATTGGCCGCGAGGCACGCCGGACCTACGAGTTGGACGATATTGCACTCGTTCCCACTCGGCGTACCCGGTCGTCCAAGGACGTCGATACCTCCTGGCGAATTGATGCCTACGATTTCGAACTCCCGATGATGATGCATCCGACAGATGCCATCGCCAGCCCGGAATCCGTCGCTGAGTTTGCTCGCCTGGGCGGTTTGGCGGTTCTCAACGCCGAGGGTATCTGGGCCCGTCACGCCGATGCGCAGGACAAGATCGCCGAGCTGGTGGAGTTGGCAAAGAATGCCGCCACCAAGCGTGAATCCGAGGCAGTGAACCGCAAGCTGCAGGAACTGCACTCTGCTCCAATTGATACTGACCTGTTGGTTGAGCGCATCAAGGAGATTCGCGCAACCGGCGCGATCACTGCAGTTCGTGTCTCCCCGCAGCATGCCCGTGAGCTGGCTCCGCTGGCTATCAAGGCCGGCATCGACTTGTTGGTTATCCAGGGCACGCTGATTTCCGCAGAGCATGTCACGGCTCAGGGTGAACCACTAAACCTCAAGGACTTCATCGGCAGCCTGGACGTTCCAGTTATCGCCGGTGGCGTTGTCGACTACCAGACTGCGCTGCATCTGATGCGTTCAGGTGCCGCTGGTGTGATTGTCGGTACGGGCTTTACGACGTCTCCGGATGCGCTCGGTATCGATGTGCCAATGGCTACCGCTATTGCGGATGCTGCAGCTGCCCGTAAGGACTACCTCGATGAGACCGAGGGGCGCTACGTCCACATCATTGCCGATGGCGGCATTGATACCGTCGGTGACATTGCCAAGGCAATCGCCTGCGGTGCGGATGCTGTGGCACTGTCCAGTGTGCTGGCAACCGTCCACGAAGCTCCGGGGCAGGGCTACGCCTGGCCGTCTGTTGCGGCACACCCGAAGTACCCGCGCGGTGCGGTGTGGCCGGTCGTCGACGATGAGAAGGAATTGGTCAGCCTGGAAGAGGCTCTGTTTGGCCCTTCCGCTTCGCCGTTCGGTGACCGCAATCTCGCCGGTGGCCTGCGTCGCGCAATGGCCAAATGCGGCTTTACCAACCTGAAGTCCTTCCACCGCGTTGAGCTGTCGGTACGTCCAAAGGGTTTTTAATTAAAGTAATCGGATAGTTTTTTCGCAAAACTACCTTACTGAAAAGCCACCTCCGCTTAGGGTTAGGAACATGAGTTCCGCGCATTAGCGTTACGCCCTTAGAGAAGGTGGCTTTTCCCATGAGTAAACAACGCGATTTCGATGTTGTAATCGTCGGTTCCGGTTTCGGTGGTTCTGTTTCTGCTTTGCGGTTGACTGAAAAGGGCTACCGAGTGGCAGTTCTCGAAGCTGGTCGACGGTTCGAAGATAAAGACTTTGCCAAGACCAGCTGGCGGCTTCACAAGTACCTGTGGGCTCCTAAGCTGAGACTCTTTGGTGTCCAGCGTGTGCACATGTTGAAAGATGTCATGATTCTCGCTGGTGCCGGCGTCGGCGGTGGTTCTCTTAACTACGCAAACACTCTGTATAAGCCGGGTACTGAATACTTCCAGCACCGTCAGTGGGGGCACATTACCGACTGGGAGTCAGAACTCACTCCGCACTATGACAATGCATCTCGCATGCTCGGGGTGGTCACCAACCCATCCGACACGCCTGCCGACGTCGTCATGCGTGAGGTAGCCGAAGATATGGGAGTGGGCCATACTTTCCGCTCGACTCCGGTGGGTGTGTTCTTTGGCGCCAAGACAGGTGGACAGGGTGCGCCAGGGCAAACAGTTTCCGATCCTTACTTCGGGGGGATTGGCCCGGACCGTACTGCTTGTACGGAATGTGGTGAGTGTATGACTGGTTGCCGTCACAATGCCAAGAACACCCTGGTTAAGAACTACCTCTACTTGGCGGAGAAGTTTGGTGCGCAGGTCTTTGACCGCACTACCGTTACCGGCCTGCATCCTCAGGCTGATGGCTCCTGGGTTATTGACACTGAGCGCACTGGCCGTTGGGTAGCTAAGGGCAAGCAGCAGTTTAGCGCTAAGCGCGTCATTCTCGCCGCCGGTGCATGGGGCACCCAGAATTTGCTGCATCGCCAGCAGGCCGATGGGCACTTGCCGCTGCTACCGAAATCTTTGGGCAAGCTGACCCGCACCAACTCCGAGGCTATTTTGGGCGCGATGGGTACGAAGGTGGATCCGGAAAATGACTTTTCTAACGGTGTAGCCATCACTTCGTCATTCTTCCCAGACGAGGACACCCATATCGAGCCAGTGCGCTATGGCAAGGGTTCTAATGCCATCGCAATGCTGCAGATGATTATGACCGAAGGAGGTCGTCGGACTCCGCGATGGTTGCAGGCTGTGGGAACCGTCGTAAAGCATCCTAACTACCTGACGCAGCTCGTGAATCTGCGTAAGTGGTCGCAGCGCACCGTGATTTCTCTGGTGATGCAGAATCGCGACAACTCGATTACGACGTACCTGCAGAAGATTGGGCCGGTGCGTTTCCTGATGAGTAAGCAGGGCGAGGGGGAGCCGAATCCGACGTGGATTCCGTCGGGTAACGAAGCTACGCAACGTGCGGCGGACAAGCTCAGTGCACGTGGTCGGAATGGTCGTGTGCTGGCTGGGGGCACTATCGGTGAGTTGGCAAATATTCCTTTGACAGCTCACTTCATTGGCGGTGCGACGATTTCGGATTCGCCTGAAAACGGCGTCGTTGATCCGTACTTGCGTGTGTGGGGTTACCCGACGCTCTCGATTCACGACGGTTCGGCGATGGCAGCCAACCCGGGAGTGAACCCGTCACTGTCGATTTCCGCGAATGCGGAGCGTGCAACGTCGCTGTGGCCGAATAAGGGTGAGGAAGATCAGCGTCCGGCGCAGGGTGAGTCCTACGTGCGCCTGGATCCGATTGCTCCGGTGAACCCGGCTGTGCCGGAAGATGCTCCGGCTGCACTGAACCTGGGTATGCCTGCAGTCCGTAAGTCTTGATAAGCTTTAGGGCGTGTCTGAACAGGTGACTAAGCCCGTCCTCGTCGTGGACTTCGGTGCGCAGTATGCGCAGCTCATCGCGCGACGTGTGCGCGAGGCAAAAATTTATTCCGAAGTGGTCTCGCATGATGCGACGACCGAAGAAATTAAGGCCAAGAACCCGGCCGCGCTGGTGCTGTCCGGCGGCCCGTCCAGTGCCTACGCCGAAGGTGCCCCGAAGCTCAACCCAGAGTGGCTTGAGCTGGGCATTCCGGTGTTTGGTATTTGCTACGGCTTCCAGGCGATGACTGAGGTGCTCGGCGGCACGATTGCTGCTACCGGTGACCGTGAGTACGGCCGCACGCAGCTGAACGTCGTCGACGGTGGCGGTGTCGCTCACACTGGTGTGCCGGAGACACACGAGGTGTGGATGAGCCACGGTGACGCGGTGTCTAAGGCACCGGAGGGCTTCACCGTTACGGCGTCCACCAAGGGTGCTCCGGTAGCGGCTTTCGAGTGCTTGGAAAAGCGCATGGCCGGTGTGCAGTACCACCCGGAGGTCAACCACTCGCCGTATGGTCAGCAGGTTCTGGAGAAGTTCCTGTATGAGATTGCTGGCCTGGAGCCGGACTGGACTGCCGCTAACATCGCGGAAGAGCTGATTGAGCAGGTCCGTAATCAGGTCGGTGAGACCGGTCGCGCAATTTGCGGTCTGTCTGGCGGCGTTGACTCCGCAGTTGCCGCCGCGCTTGTGCAACGCGCTATTGGTGACCGTCTGACCTGTGTCTTCGTCGACCATGGGCTGCTGCGTCAGGGTGAGCGCGAGCAGGTTGAGAAGGATTTCGTTGCCGCAACTGGTGCGAAGCTGATTACCGTCGACGATTCCAAGGTCTTCCTGGATGCTCTGGCTGGTATCACCGATCCGGAGACCAAACGTAAGACCATCGGCCGTGAGTTCATCCGCTCCTTCGAGCGCGCTGTCGCACAGGCGCTGGAGGGCGCTCCGGAGGGCGAGACCGTGGACTTCCTGGTCCAGGGCACCCTGTACCCGGATGTGGTTGAGTCCGGTGGCGGTTCTGGTACCGCCAACATTAAGAGCCACCACAACGTCGGCGGTCTGCCGGATGACGTTGAGTTCACCCTCGTTGAGCCGCTGCGCCTGCTGTTCAAGGACGAGGTCCGTGCGGTCGGCCGCGAACTGGGGCTGCCGGAAGAAATCGTCGCTCGCCAGCCGTTCCCGGGCCCGGGTCTTGGTATCCGCATCATCGGCGCTGTCGATGAGGAGCGTCTGGATACCCTCCGTCGCGCCGACGCCATTGCACGCGAGGAAATGACGGCCGCAGGTATGGACGAGGTTGTCTGGCAGTGCCCGGTCGTCCTGCTTGCCGACGTCCGCTCGGTTGGTGTCCAGGGTGATGGTCGTACTTATGGCCACCCAATCGTGCTGCGCCCGGTTTCCTCTGAGGATGCGATGACCGCTGACTGGACCCGCGTTCCGTACGACACTTTGGAGAAAATCTCCACTCGTATCACCAACGAGGTGCCTGAGGTCAACCGCGTGGTCCTGGATGTGACTTCCAAGCCACCGGGAACCATTGAGTGGGAGTAAGCCACTAGTTGGCAAGGGCCGTGTCTGTGAGTTGTGCAAACTCGCGGGCACGGCCCTTTTCCGTCAGGGCCGAATTGTTCTTGGCGATGGTGATGCGCTTATCGGCGGCTAGGGTGTGGAGAGCTGCGCTCACGGTATCGTCGTCAAGCATGGCGAAATAGGGGAGCTGGTCGGTGAAGAAGACGTAGCCGTCGCGTAGACGTGCGATGAAGAGGACTGTGAGGATGCGGGCCTCTGGTGAGTCGGCGGGGTAGGGGCAGCGCTGGGCGAAATTGTCAGGAAGATGCGCGGCGAGAGGGAGGAATCCGAATTGCCGCGGCAGGATTGCGCAGGTAGCGGTGATGGCGGACAGAACTAGGGTCATTATGCAGGCGACCGGTGTAGAGGAAATTCGTTCGGCGACGGCGGCAATGATCCATGCTCCGGGGAAGATGAGCAGCACGCTTATACTGCTATTCCACGAGATGTCGTTTGGTGACTCACGCATCGGCTCTGCGAAGTAGGAGGGCCGAGTTTCTTTGGTGGGTGTTTTTGCCTGGCGCACGAAAAGTGTGGTGCCGATGAGTACCAGTAAAAGCGCTATCATGATCCACCAGCCAATGGAGCCGATGATGTGGGCTTTAAGCAATGCGAGCAGTGCGATCACTGCGGTGGTGACGCCAATTGCCGTCCCCAGGCGCACGGGACTATTGATAAATTTTGTCGTGCGTTCGGCCCCGTCTTGGTAAGAGCCTGAAGAGTGTTGGTGCCGGCTGGAATCTGTCATACTTCTTAATTTTAGTAGCGATGGAACTATAGATTGTTGAGAGTTGTGTGGCTAGTGTTATGACCATGAGCATTGTAAAAATTAACGCTATTACCGTTCCTGAGGGTGCGGGAGAAGAGCTCGAACGTCGCTTTTCCGCTAACTCTTCAAAGATGACCGATGTGCCGGGTTTCATTGGTTTCCAACTGCTGCGTCCGACTGCAGGAGAGAGCCGCTACTTCGTCTTTACCGAGTGGGAGAGTGAGGAGGCCTACCAGGGGTGGCGTGAGGGCCGTGCCTTCAAGGCTTCGCATGAGGGCGAAAAGCGCAAGCCGGTGTCGTCGTCGGCTGATTTGCTCGAATTCGATGTAGTTCTGGATGTGAAGGCCTAAGTAGTACGAAATGTAGTACTCGGCTGAGGTTAGAGCGTCGCGCGGTGGTGTGCGGCGCTTTTCTTCGCACATTAATATCGAACGTACGTTCTATTTAGGGTAGTGTTTAATCCGCTTGCTGGGAAAGAATATTCGAGCAGTGTTCGTGGTGGGCAGGGCAGTGAGATGGCAGTGGGATAGCAGCGGGATGAGGTGGAACAAGAAGTGACAACGGCGGTCAATATTGCTGCGGGGCAGTCTAAGGAACAGACTATTGCGGCATTGCGGCAGGCGATGGCAGCCCAGTCTGGTGGGACTGCAACTGGTGCAACCTTTGGGCTCGGTGAGGCTCTGCCGGTGCCGGAGGCGTTGGAAAATACGTTGGCGGGAGCAGTGCGAAAAGGGGCTGTCAGTGTCATTGAACAGCCCGGTGCAGTATTGGCAGGCCTAATCGCGGAAGTCACGAAGACAGGGCATGTTGCGCTAGTTGGACTCGCTGAACAGGGGTTGCTCTCCGTGGTGGAGTTGGGCGGGAAGCTATCGAATATCGTCTGTGTGCCAGATCCTGGGATGCAGCCACTTGAAGTAATTGGGCTGTTGGCGGACGGCGTTGACTTGGTGGTGGCTTCGTTGGCGCGCACTCCGCCGCCGTCGCAGGCACGTCCGCTGCAGGCACGACTGCGCACGAGTGGTTGTGCTCTGGTTTTTGTCGGGCAGCAGTGGCCGGGCGCTGCTGCGGAAATTTCCAGCTCTGTTTCTGGTGTTTCCGGGCTTGGTACTGGTTATGGCCGGATTCGGGCAGTGGATTACCAAGTCAGTGTGTCGGGGACGCGGTTTCCGCGGAGGCAGTGCCGTTGGCGGGTGGGGGAACAGGTGGAACAGAACAATGTGGTCGCGTTTCCCGCACAGAGGAGGTCCTAATGGCAGCGGCGGAATCGAATCGTGTGGTGGCGCTCTGGCTTCCTGATTGGCCAGTGCAGGCAGCGCATCTAGCATCTGTGACGTCGCAGGCTAATCCGCTCAGTCCAGTTGCGATCGTGGGTGATAGCGGAGTAGCTGCTTGTTCTCCGAGTGCGCGCCGTGCAGGGGTACGGCGCGGGCAAAGCCGTCGCCATGCGGAAGCGTTGTGCCCGGAGCTGGAGATTGTCGAGGAAAGTGCGGTGCGCGACGCTGCGGAATTCGAGTCCGTGCTGCAACGGTTGGAGGCGGTGGCAGCTGGGGTCGAAGCTCTACGGCCAGGCTTGGCGGTTGTGGCAGCGCGAGGGGTAATGCGTTATTACGGCGGCCAGGATGTGGCCTTGGAAAAGCTGCTTGATGCCGCTGCGGTACCGGGCGTGGACTGCAGCTTGGGGCTCGCGGACGATATTGTGACAGCTATTTTGGCAGCGCGCAGGGGAGTGCTGGTAGCTCCCGGGGAAGATGAAGGCAAAAGATTTCGGCAGGGAATCTCTCTGGTGGAGCTGAGGGCGGAAAGTGCACTGGAGATGCCCGCAGAGCTTGCGAAGTCGTGGCAGGAACTCGGCCTGCGCACATTGGGGGATGTCGCTGCGTTACCGAAGCGGGATATAGCCAACAGGTTTGGGGCGCAGGGGGCTAGATGGCACGATTTGGCCTGCCGTGGGGAAGTGCGGTTGGTGGCGCCGCGATCTTTGCCGCCCGGACTGGCTGTGAGTTACCAGTCTTGGGAGAGTCCACTCCGGAGAGTGGATGAGGCCTCATTCGTCGCGCGCTTTCTAGCTGGGCAACTGCATGAAAAACTTTTTAACCATGGGTATTCGTGTTACCGCTTAGCGGTAGTGGCGCAATTTAGTGACGGCTCAGAGGTGCGCAGAGTATGGCGCTGCACTGAGCCACTGGCAGAACAGACTACGGCTGACAGGGTTCGGTGGCAGCTCGATGGCTGGCTGAATAACAGGAATCGGCAGCAGCCACGAGGGGACAGCGGCACTGTTGCTGGAACTGTTGACGGCGCTGAGGAAAATGATGGAGATGACAGCCGCGGAATTGTAGAGCTGCAGTTAGAGCCACTGGATGTGGTCGCCGCCGGGACCGTAAAGCAGGATCTGTGGCACGGTAGTGATGATGCGCGAGCCAAAGCGCGCCGGGCTGCCGAGCGTGTGCAGGGGTTACTGGGGTCAGAGGCAGTACAGCAACCAATCATGCAGGGCGGGCGTGGCCCAGGGGAAAGAGTGGGATTTGTCGCGTTCGGAGAAAACCCCAAAAACACAAAAACCGCGGAAAATAATCAGCCGTGGCCGGGAGCTGTTCTTGCCCCCAATCCGGCAACTATTCCCGCGACTGCTAATGCTGAGGTGGAAGTGCTCGATGCCAATGGGCAGACCGTGGGCGTAACTGGGCGAGCGACCATGACGGCGGAACCATCTCTGGTGCGGCATGGAGTGACAACGTACCGCGTGTCATCGTGGGCTGGGCCCTGGCCGATTGATGAGCGCTGGTGGGCGCCCGATGAGGCTCGTCGAGCGGCAAGACTACAAATCCGTGCGGTAGCGTATGACGGTACCATCGCCGCCTGGTTGCTCATAGGGCATGCCGGCGTATGGAGAATCGAGGGTGCTTACGCGTAGAGGCTTAGCGAGGGGCCGGCGCCGGGGTGGGCAACCCGATTACTTCGATTGGAAGTCAATAACCAGGCGGTTCGGATTGCTCAACGAGAAAACCTTGAATGGGGTCTTATCTCCCTTGAGCCCGACGACATATTGAGTCTGTCCCTCGAAGGTGCCGGCGCCAACGACTTCCTTAATAACGGACGTCGATGTCGGCTTGACCGGGTCAGAGGGGAAGTCCTCCATCTGGAAATCAAAGGGGTAACCCATGCCCCGCAAGTCGATTACCAGCTTGGCTGTGCCGTCGACCGAAATCGGTTTGCCGGAGCCCTGTTGGGTCGGCACATCCTCGTAACGGACGAAATATCCCGGAGTGCCCTCGCCCGTGAGTTCAAAGACAATGCGGTCGTAACCGTCGTGGGAACCGACACGGACATCTTCAATACCCAAGTAAGCGCCATCGGAAGGGGCAGCTTCTGAGGAGGAACTATTGAAATCGCCCTCCGGAGCAGCATCGTCATCCATGGTGGTTTGCGCCGCCGCAGATGAGCTAGTGGAGCTGCTAGAGCTGCTTGACAAATCGGAGGTGCCAGCGGTTGAGTCAGTCTTCATAGACACTGCAGCAGCCGAGTCTGGGGATGAGTCAGAGGAGCAAGCGCCGAGAGCCAGGCCCAATGCGAGGCACAGGGATGCCGCGATACGGGTACGGGTGCGCGAAACATCCAGCGATTTCGTATTCATACGTCTGACGGTATGTGCGCAGTTACGGAATTTCAACAAGCTGAACTACAAAAGTCGAGGTCAGAAGTATTTGTTGTCAAAGTGTTGCACAACAGTAACAAAACAGGGGTGAACGCTGCGACCTAAGACCCAATCGCAGGGGGCACTCAATTACGCTTAGGCGTATGAGCCAGGCCAAATTTGATACCACCTGTTCCGCTCAGATGACTGAGCCGCTTCCCGGTACTGCGAAGACCGGAAAGCTCTTTATTGCGTTGGAGCACCAACTCGGTTGGTCGCACGATATTTTTGACGGCGGGGTATGGGGAGCAGAGATCACCGGTCAGGTAGAGGCCTGGTTGTCTGAACGCGGCGGCGCGTTGCAGCTGATTCGAAAGCCAGGCCGAATCGGCCAGCAGCCGTGTGATGGCGTTAACGTCTATATCGCGCATTGTGAATCAGTGGATGGCTCTGAGGTTTTTCTCGAACATCGCATGGTTGCCGATGTTGAAGACCTGATGACTCTGGATATCCGCCCTGGCCAGCCCACCGAGGGGGCCACTCGTCTGGACCATCCACTGTTTCTCATCTGTACGCACGGTAAGCGCGATCGTTGCTGTGCGATTAAAGGTCGCCCGCTCGCTGCTGCGATGCACAATCTCTACCCAGAGGTTGTGTGGGAAACCTCGCACTCTAAGGGGCACCGCTTTGCGCCGGCCAGCGTGCTGTTGCCATGGAATTACAGCTTTGGACGTCTGAGTGCGGTGGATGCCAAGGGGGTCATCGAAGACGCTCAGCAGGGCATCGTGCATGCAGAGGGCTGTCGCGGCCGTGGTATCTACACCCCGCAGGGGCAGGCGGCCGAGTTGGCTGTGCGTCGTCAAGCAGATGCGTGGGGCGTAGACGATGTCGCACGCGTTGACGTCGACGGCACGACTGCAGTCGTCGCGCTTTACGACGGCCCCAGCGACCGCGACAAGGTCGTGGAATATGAAGTGGCCCTGGAGAAAATCACCACGGAAGGCGTTGTGTCTTCCTGCGGTGATGCTCCAGGGCCAAAGAAGGGCTGGGCTGCGGTCGAGGTAACCCGCCGCTAGCTAGTGGCTAGCTAATGTGCGCGGCTACCTGCGCATAATCTTCTTGGAGAGCCAGTTGCCGAAGATCTGCGCCAACTGGACGATGAAGATGATGACCAGGGTTGTCACCAGGGTGACGTTCCAGTCGAATGCCTGGTAACCGTAGGTGATTGCGAAGTTGCCCAGTCCGCCACCGCCGATGTAGCCGGCCATAGCTGACATGTCGACCACGGCGATGAATGCGAAGGTGTAGCCCAGTACCAGCGGGCCCAGTGCCTCCGGCACGACGACCGTCCGGATGATGCGCCACGGACTTGCGCCCATCGCACGGGCGGCCTCAATCACGCCGGGGTCGATGGACATCAAGTTCTGCTCCACCAGGCGCGCGATGGCGAAGGTGGCGGCAATCGACATGACGAACACTGCGGCTTCGGTGCCGATCGTGGTGCCGACCACGTTCTTTGTCAGTGGGCCGATGGCCGTAACCAGGATGATGAACGGGATTGGTCGAACAAAGTTAATCAGGACATTGAGGACCTGGTAGACAAACTTGTTGCGCAGTACGCCACCATCGCGGGTGGTGTAGAGCAGCACGCCGATTGCTAGACCTGCGACACCGCCAATCAGCATGGCGACACAGACCATGTAGAGCGTCTGGCCGAATGCCTCGCCCAGCATCGGGCCGAGGCTATCCCAGTTGGTGTCCTTGCCACTCACCGATGGCAGAGAGTTTAAGAGACCGATCATGATGCAAGCTCCTCTACCTGTGTCAGTTCGGAAATAGCAGCAATGGCGGCATCGAAATCAGAGGAATCCGAGGCGGAATTACCTGTCAGCGGAGTCAACCGCAAAGTAAGGCGGCCGTAGGACTTCGCCTGCACATTGGCGACCGCGCCGTGTGCCACCGAGGCGGCGACACCGTGGGCACTAGTGGCCTGTGCCAGGGCACCGAGGTCAACACCGTCATTGATAGTGATGGTGACCAGGCGAGCTGCTGCGCTCTCGGCAGACTGATTCACCGAATCGCGTTCACGACCAATTGGAACATCGCGCAGTGCGGTGGTGGCGAAGCGGCGGCCAACCTCAGTCTTGGGGTTGGCAAAAACCTCGTGGACCGTACCGGTTTCGACGATGTGACCATTTTCCATGATGGCCATGCGGTCAGCGATACCGCGTACAACCGACATATCATGGGTAATCAGCACGATAGTGACACCCATTTCGCGATTGATGCGACGCAGCAGATCCAGGACGCCGGAAGTAGTTTCCGGGTCGAGTGCCGAGGTGGCTTCGTCGGCAAGCAAGAGCGTCGGTTCGGTGGCGAGCGCACGGGCGATGCCGACACGCTGCTTCTGCCCACCCGAGAGCTGCTCGGGGAAGGACTCCGCCTTGTCGCCGAGACCGACGAACTCCAGCAGCTCCTGGGCGCGAGCGCGGCGCTTAGCCTTCGGCATACCGGCCAGTTCCAGCGGGTATTCAACGTTGCGAATCGCGTTGCGCGAATGGAAGAGGTTGAAGTGCTGGAAAATCATGCCGATATTGCGGCGCAAGCCCCGTAGCTGGCGCTCGGAGATGCCGACGATGTCGGTGTCATCTAGCAAAACCTGCCCGGAGGTTGGCTTTTCCAGGCCGTTAATCATACGGATGAGCGTTGATTTACCAGCGCCGGAATAACCGATGACGCCGAGGATTTCGCCGGGTTCAACGGTTAGGTTGATGTCGGCGAGCGCGGTGACGTCGCCGAATTGCTTGTTCAGCTCGCGGAATTCGAGCTTCGTTCCCTTGTTGGTCACGAGTGAATCAGTGCCCCTTGGTCTGTGTTCCCTGGTGTTGGGCGGTGCTTAGGTGGCAGTGGCGTTAGTTCTGCTCGCGCTGCTGCTCTTCGACGCGATCCAGAATGTCCTGCAGCTCCTTAGCCGAACGGTCAACCGGAACCGAGGTGCCCTTGGAGTCCTCAGCGACTGCGTCCTGGACCTCCTTGGAGTGCCAGATCTTGGAGAGCTCCGCGTACTTCGGGTTGTCAGCATTTTCAGCCTTGGTGACAAAGACGTTGATGTACGGCTCTGCCTCCGTGGAGTTCGGGTCATCCTGGAAGATGGCGGTGTTCGGGTCGATGCCGGCGCGGTCCAGGAAGGAGTTATTGATAATGGCGGGCTTACCCTCGCCGTAGGCGGCCGGAGTCTGAGCGGCATCCACCGGCAGAACCGTGACCTTGGAAGCTTCCTTATCGATGTCAGCAGGGGACGGGGTCAGCAGGTCATCCTGCTTCAGCTTCAGCAGGCCAGCCTGAACCAGCACGTTAATAGCGCGGCCCTGGTTGGACGGGTCGTTCGGGATGACGACCTCGGTGCCCTTCTTCAGCTCATCAACCGACTTGTGGTCCTTCCAGAACAGAGCCAGCGGGACAATTTCGCTCGAGCCAATCGGAGTCAGGTCCGACTTAGCGCCGGCGTTGTACTCAGCCAAGAACTTGATGTGCTGGAAGAGATTGACGTCGAGCTGGCCCTCATCGAGTGCGCGGTTCGGGGTCTGGTAGTCGGAGAAGGACTGAACATCCAGATCGATGCCCTGTTCGGAAGCCTTCTGCTCGAAAACGGTCCAGGCCTTCTTGCCGGCATCCGTGGTGCCGATGCGAATGGCATCATCCGAGCTGCCACAGGCGGTAAGGCCGGTTGCGGCGAACGCGACAGTAAGTACACCGGCGGAAAAACGCTTGAGGTTCATCGAGGGGTCTCCTTATTTAATGGGATTTGTTAGCTGAAGTTTTAAGGCAGAACTAGACCAAGCTGTCTTTAATTCTGGGGTTAAGGCTAGCACTTGCCCAGGTAGTGCTGAAAATTCAACTTCAGCCTAAACAGTCGAACGTGGCTGAGGTGTGACTTACGGATGCGTCCCGGGGGTGGCGCTTAATGCACATACTAATCGAAAATACGTTTGAATGCAGTCCGTAGGGTGGGTTAATGTTCATGGCATGGAAAACATCTCGGACGGACAGTCGGAGCAGTCCGGTCGGCCACTGAGCTGGTCGCGGATTGAGCGTATTCTATCGGGTAAATTTTCAGGAAAACTACAGCCTAATGGCAGCTTCAATGGCTGGCGGGGGCAGCTGTCAGATTCCATCGTTGGGGCTTTTGAAGCTCCGGAAAGCGGTGTTAGTGGCGGAGGTGGCGTGTCATTTTCGCCTGCGGATATTAAGGCGGAATTGCACTGTCGTTCGAGCTATTCATTCCTGCATGGCGCATCGGATCCGGAAGAATTGGTGTCCGAGGCTGCGCGTTTGGGGTTAAACGTGTTGGGGCTCGCAGATCGCGATGGTTTCTATGGAATCGCTCGTTTTGCCGAGGCTGCAGCGGAGGCTGGTATCGCCACAATCATCGGCGCGGAGCTGGGGCTTCCGCAGCGGCCCCTCACAGTGCTGGGGCGGGGGCCCGAGGGCTATCGGCGCCTGAGCCACACGCTGTGTGATGCGCATATGTCGGCAGGGGAGAAGTCCGTCGTCCGCTATCCCTCGCTGCCAGAGTTAGGGGAGGCCGCAGGTGGTTTCTGGCAGGTGCTTGCCGACGTCAGCTGGGTCGGCGACTTGGAAGAGCTCATTGCGGCCTTCGGTGCGGAGAACGTGGCGCTCGAGCACCGCCTGAGCCCCACCGCACAGGTGGCCGATGACGCGGAGGCGATTTCGGCCGCAGCTGTGAAGTATGGCCTGCGAGAGGTGGTTTCCTCTGCTGCGACGGCGGCCTCGCCTGCGGCAAGCCGGTTGGCCGGGGCGAAGCAGGCCCTTGCTGTGCGGGAGGACCTAGACGGGTTCGAGTCACGGCTGGAGCCCGCAGGCGGAGCTTGGTTGCGTTCGTGGGAGGAGCTATCGGCGGCAACACGGTATCTGGGGGCGCAGGTACTGCAGGCAACACAGGACATTGCAGGTGAGTGTGCTTTTACGCTTGATCTCATTGCGCCTGAGTTGCCTCGCTGGGAGGTTCCTGCTGGTCACGATGAGGACTCATGGTTGCGGGAAATTGCTCGTGCAGGGGCACGGCGGCGGTATGGTCCGGTCGATGGAGCTGGGGATAGCTCCGTGCAAGCGCGGGCGTGGGCGCAGTTAGAGAATGAGCTGACTGTGATTCGAGAGCTGGGTTTTCCGGGCTACTTCCTCATCGTGCATGACATCTGTGAGTTCTGTCGCCGGGCGGGAATTCTGGCACAGGGCCGCGGTTCGGCCGCTAACTCGGTGGTGTGTTTTGCGCTGGGGATCACCAATGTTGACCCCATTAGTGCCGGGCTGTTGTTTGAGAGGTTTTTGTCGCCAGAACGGGATGGGCCACCGGATATCGATGTAGATATCGAGTCTGGCCGTAGGGAAGAGGTCATCCAATACGTCTATGAAAAGTATGGTCGTGACAATGCCGCGCAGGTGGCCAATGTCATTACCTACCGGCGGCGCGGTGCATTGCGCGATGCGGCGCGGGTGTTGGGGTACTCGCCGGGCGTTATCGATGCGTGGGTCAGAGACCGGGAGGTGTGCCCGCCGGAGCCGGTGCAGCAACTGGCGGAGCATCTTCGTGGGCAGCCTCGTCATTTAGGCATTCACTCTGGCGGAATGGTGATTTGTGATCGGCCGATTGCGGATGTCGTGCCAGTGGAATGGGCACGCATGGAAGGTCGTTCGGTAGTGCAGTGGGATAAGGATGACTGTGCGGCAGCGGGACTGGTGAAATTCGACCTGCTTGGCCTCGGAATGCTGGAGGCCATCCACCATTGCATTGACTTGGTCTATGAACAGCATGGGCGCCGAGTGAACCTGTGGGAAATAGATGTCGCCGAGCCGGGGGTCTATGAGATGTTGGCACGCGCGGACGCGGTGGGCGTGTTTCAGGTGGAATCGCGCGCGCAGCTGGCCACCTTGCCCCGACTGAAGCCGAGGGAGTTCTTTGATCTGGTGGTGGAGGTGGCACTCATTCGCCCAGGCCCCATTCAAGGCGGTAGCGTGCACCCCTACATTCGCCGCCGAAATGGACTCGAACCAGTGACCTATGAGCATCCAGTGCTGGAGAAGTCCCTCGGGAAGACACTGGGCATCCCGCTATTTCAAGAGCAGCTGATGCAAATGGCCGTCGATGCGGCGGGTTTCAGTGGGGCGGAAGCGGACTCGCTGCGTCGCGCTATGGGGTCGAAGCGCTCAGTGGCCAAAATGGAAGCGCTTCATGCCCGTTTTCTGGCTGGGCTGGAGCGCACCAGTGGCATTGATGCGGATATTGGGGAACAACTGTGGAACAAGATAGTGGCCTTTGCCGCCTACGGTTTCCCGGAATCACACGCGCAGTCGTTTGCCTCCTTGGTGTATTTCTCGGCTTGGTTTAAGTACCACTATCCGGCGGAGTTCTGTGTCGCATTGCTCCGTGCTCAGCCCATGGGGTTTTACTCTCCGCAGTCGTTGATTGCCGATGCCCGCCGGCACGGTATCGGCTGCGATGGTCCGGATATCGCGGTTTCAGGCGTGGAAGCCCGCGTCATCGATGGGCGTATTCGTTTGGGGCTCGGCGCCATTGCCGGTGTGGGCAATGACGTGGCGGAACGTATCGTCGCAGCGCGGCCATTTGTCAACGCAGCAGATGTCGCCCGCAGAGCTCGGCTGGGTGTTGGGCACATGGAAGCACTGGCGCGCGCAGGAGCACTTGGGTCGCTGGGGATTGACCGTCGTCAAGCACTGTGGGCGGCGGGCGTGGCGGCGACGGAAAGTGAGGGCATGCTGCCGGGGCTCACGCTTGCCGACGCACCTGCGTTGCCCGGCATGACGGAGTTTGAGCTGGCAGCTGCCGATTTGACGGCAACGGGAGTGACCCCGGGGCAGTACCCGGTGGCCGCGTTGCGGGCAGACCTGCAGGAACGTGGAGTGGTGCCTGCGGCGGAACTGAAAACAGTGCCCGATGGAACACGAGTAGAAGTGGCGGGAGTCGTGACGCATAGGCAACGTCCGGGGACCGCTGGCGGAGTGACATTTTTGGGAATGGAGGACGAAACTGGGCTGGTGAATGTGCTGTGTACGCCGGGGCTGTGGAATCGATTTCGGCCGGTAGCGGTGAATTCGCGGGCGATGGTGGTGCGCGGTATCGCGCAGACAGCCTCTGGTGCGGTGACAATCGTGGCCGATCGTCTGGTGGATATGTCCGAGGCACTGGGGCGGCCAGTGGTGGCAGGTCGAAGTAGAGATTTTCGCTGACTACTAGAATGGATTGTCATGCGCCAGACCTATGAATCCTCGTTAGCACCGGATGGGAGTGCAATCGCCTTTATTGTCCGCGATAGCGGCTACCCGCATGCGGTACAGCAGGAGATTACTCCGGAGGGGCTAGGGGCGGAGCGCCCCGTGAAACTGCCGGTGGAAGGCCCGGTTACCAGGGTGCTGCACTCCCCGGATGGAAAGTGGATCGCCTGCGAGGTCTCTCCGTACGGTACGGAGCGACTGCAGACCTGGCTGGTATCCACCGATCCGGAGGTCGACGGTGCCCGCCCCCTGCGTATGGATGCGGATATGCGCGCCACACTGGTGGAATGGGATAACGATCTCCTAGCGATGAACGCGGTCGATGCCCAGGGCATTAACTATGCGCGTTTGGTCAACCCGACGGACTCAAAGTATGAGGTCATTGATAAACGCACTGACAGCCAGCTGGTAGCGGCTGAAGGCGGGTTTGGCCTCGTGCGGGTGGGGCCGCGAGGCCACCGTGAGCTACTGCTGGTCGGGCCGGGGCAGCAGTGGCAGCCGCTGTTGCCGTCCGATCCCGGCTCCACCACAGATGCCGGTGTCTTATTGGCGCATCCGGGGCAGGAGAAGCTGACCGCATTCGTACTCTCAGATCATGGCGCGGAACAGCGTCGCATCCTGCGCCTGGGTATTACTCCCGATAGCGGTATCAGCACTACTGAGCCGCGCACAGCGGAATCGACCGCAGCGGAGATTTTGGATATGAAGATCGGCATCGAAGTTGATGTCGAGGAGTTCATTGGCAATCCGGATCAAGACGTCGAAGAATTTGTCATCAGTGAGGATTCCTCCACTGCGGCTGTGCTGTGGAACAGCGGTGGGGTCAGCACGCTTGAGGTGCTTACCCTTGGCCTTCACCCGCAGACTGACGACATGCGGGTGATGGTGCGCCGCAATGTGGAATTGCCGGGCATGGTTGCGCGTGAGCTGTCAATCTCCGGTGACGGTGAGCTGATCTCCCTGACAGTAGAAGGGCCAGGCCTTGCGCCAACGGTGGAGATTCTGCGCAATATCGGTGGTGTCATTGAGCCATTGGACATGGATCGCACCGAACGGATTTTGGCTCTGGAAGAGAAGAATCTGGAGACTATGCCGGCCCCAGAGCTGGTCTACTTTGTCTCCCGCGATGGGTTGGAACTGTCTGGTTGGCTCTACCTTCCGGAGTCGGTGCGCAATAGTTCTAATGACGTTTCCGGAAACGCACTACCGCCGGCTTTTATCCACATCCACGGCGGACCAGAGCTGCAGGCGAAACCCATCCACCACGATGTTCTAGCCAGCATTGTGGAGGCGGGCTTCGTGGTGTTCACTCCTAACGTGCGCGGTTCCTCGGGGTCCGGTAGGTCATTCGAGCACGCAGGTGACCGCTATGGACGCTTTGCCGCTATTGCGGATATCGCAGCGGCGCGTGCCTTCCTCGTTGATGCCGGGTTGGCGGACCCAGAACGCATTGCTCTGGGCGGGCGATCCTACGGTGGCTTCATGTCGTTGTTGGCCTCGGCATGGTATCCGGATCAGTTTGCGGCCATCGTCGATGCCTGCGGAATGACAAGTTTTGAAACCTACTACCAATCCACCGAGCCCTGGTTGGCGCAGGCCGCGTTCCCCCGATACGGCTACCCGTACCAGGATGCTGAGCTTCTGCGCGATATCTCGCCGCTGCACCGTGCGGAGGAAATGAAGGTTCCAACTCTCTTTATCCACGGCGAGTGGGATACCAACGTGCCTCCGCGAGAGTCCGGTCAGATGCGCAACGCCATGGACGCATACGGCGTGCCCACCGATTTTCTAGTGGTCGAGGGAGAGGGCCATAAGTTCTCGAAGCCGAGGAGCCGAGCGCTAATCGGTGAGACCATCATCGCGTTTTTCACCGAGCACGGTGTGTGCGATGCGGCGCCTGCCACGACAGCGGCAGCAGAAACCAACAACGAGCAGTAAAAGAAACAGCGGAAAAGAACTGACGGAAGAAATGAATAGCGCCACGACCGAGCCAACGAACGCCGAGCCAACCAACTCCACAGACTGGATTACGAGCCACACCTGCCACGTGCTTTTTGACCGGCCTGTCATCCCGCCGAACACCGGAAACGCTATCCGCATGTGTGCGGGCTCTGGAGCTATGCTGCATCTGGCCAAGCCATTGGGGTTCAACTTCGATGACAAGAATCTGCGTCGCGCCGGGCTGGATTACCATGACCTGGCCGATGTGCGTATTCACGATTCCATCGATCAAGCGTTGGAGGCCTTTGCCAGCCAAGGGTGCCGCATCTTTGCCTTTACCGCACACGCTGACACGTGGCACACAGATATTGAGTACACGAACACCGATGTACTGCTCTTTGGTCCAGAGCCAACCGGGTTGGAACAGTCAGTGCTCGATGATCCGCGAATTACACAATTAATCCGAATTCCGATGCTGCCAGCTCGTCGCAGCATGAACCTTTCCAACGCCGCAGCAGTGGCTGCTTATGAAGTCTGGCGTCAGCAGGGCTTTGTGGGCGGTAAATAGGGCCAAGGCGAGGGCGGTTACGGGGCGTTTCTGGGCATTATTCGCTCCTGTGCCTAAGATAAATGCCATGGCAGCGACAAAGCTTGATGGCAAACTCTACCGAGACGAAATCTTTGAAGACCTGGAAAAGCGCGTTGAGCGTTTGAAGGAAGCCGGCTACACCCCGGGGCTGGCCACCGTGTTGGTTGGTGATGATCCGGGCAGCCACTCTTACGTCAAGATGAAGCATCGCGACTGTGAGCAGATTGGTATCGCCTCTATCCGCCGTGACCTTCCGGCTGACACCACGCAGGAAGAACTTGAGGCAGTAATCACCGAGCTGAATGAAAGCCCGGAGTGCACAGGCTACATTGTTCAGTTGCCACTGCCGAAGCACCTGGATGAAAACCGTATTCTGGGGCTCATCGATCCGGAGAAAGACGCCGATGGCCTCCACCCGGTAAACCTGGGCAAGCTGGTCCTCAACGAGCCAGCACCACTGCCGTGTACCCCAAACGGCTGTATCCACCTGCTGCGACGCTTCGGCGTCGAGCTCAACGGTGCCAAGGTTGTTGTTATCGGCCGCGGTGTCACCGTTGGTCGCCCAATCGGCTTGATGCTCACTCGCCGCAGCGAGAACTCCACCGTGACGCTGTGCCACACCGGCACCAAGGACTTGGCCGCTGAAACCCGTCAGGCTGATGTCATCATCGCAGCCGCTGGTGTCGCTCATATGCTTACTGCAGACATGGTCAAGCCTGGCGCTGCTGTACTCGACGTGGGAGTTTCGCGTGTCGACGGCAAGCTGGCCGGTGACGTTGCCGATGACGTCTGGGACATTGCCGGTTACGTATCCCCGAACCCAGGTGGTGTCGGCCCACTGACTCGCGCTTTCCTCGTACGCAATGTCGTCGAGCGCGCTGAAAAGCTCGCTGGCCTGGCCTAGCCAGCCAGGAGGAACAACTCGTGTCGAAAAGGGAAATTGCGCAGCGTGCCCGGCGGGAAGACCTGCCGGATCCAATGCTGAACCCGCACAGCCCGAAGACCCCGCCGCCGGGGGCATCGTGGCCAATGTGGGTGCAGTATACGATTTACGGCGCGCTCTTTTTCGGCATGTCCGCCTTCGTTGTGTTTCTGGGGCTGGAGCGGTGGCGACGCGCCACATTCATGCTGGGAAGCACAATGATGCTGCTCGGTGTGGCTAGGCAGTACCTGCCGGACAGCATTCTAGGTGTGTTCTCTGTGCGATCCCGGGCCTTTGACCTTTGGTTTTGCTCCATAATCGGGATGGGAATCGTATTCCTTGCAGTCAGCGTGGATGCGCTGGGAAGCTAGCTGACATTAACTGACATCGCGAGCGAGGAAATTACGCACAATCGAATCCACTCGTTCGAACTCCGTCAAGAATCCGTCGTGCCCCACGGCGGATTCAATCTTTTCTAGCCCCAAGCAGTTGCCCAGATTGCGGGCGAGGTGCTCCTGCTGGTGGAAGGGGTAGAGAATGTCCGTGTCCACACCGGCAACCATGGTCGGCACGGTTGACGAGTGCAGCGCTTCATTGAGGCCACCGCGATCACGGCCAATATTGTGCCGATTCAAGGTATCGGTGAGCACGACATACGAGCCTGCATCGAAACGCTGGGCAAGCTTCTCCGCTTGGTGATCCAAGTAGCTTTCTACCTGGAAGCGATCTTCCGTGCGCATCGCGCCCAGCGGATCCTCACCGGGCTGCGCTGCCGCGCCAAAGCGATCATCCATCTCCAGCTCGCCACGGTACGTCAAATGCGCGACCCTGCGTGCAAAACCCAGACCTCGAGCCGGAGTCACACCGCGGTCGTAGTAGTCGCCGCCATGCCAATCGGGATCGGACTCAATGAATTGAATCTGCGCAGACTGAATACCAATCTGCCAAGCAGACGCACGTGCGCCGACACACATCACCAATGCCTTGCCGACGAAATCAGGGTGCATCAGTGACCACTCAAGCGCGCGGGCCCCACCCAAGGAGCCGCCAATGACAGCTTGGAGGCGGGAAATTCCCAGTTCCTGCAGCGCAAGGTGCTCCACCGTCACCGTGTCGCGCACGGAGATAGCGGGAAAGCGAGAGCCCCAGGGCTTGCCGTCGTCCGGATGTGGGCTGGAAGGGCCGGTTGTACCGCGACAGCCACCGATGACGTTGGTGCAGATAATGCAGTACTCGTCGGTATCTAGTGCGCGGGCAGAGCCGATCATCCCGTTCCACCAACCCGCAGTCGGGTGGTACTCATCCGAGGGGCCGGAAGCGTGGGCGTCGCCGGTTAGAGCGTGCTCGAGGAGGATGACATTCGAGCAGTCGTCGTTAAGCCGACCCCAGCGTTCGAACTCGACAGTGACGTCGGGGATGACCGCGCCAGCCTCGGTTGTGACATCGCCGATAAAGACACGCCCCGGCTCGCCCTCGGGTGGGAGGGCGGCCGGGGTAGATGGGGAAAAGCTCATGCCTTATAGACTACTTAGTCCGTTCTGTGTCTGTGTACAAACGGTCTACGCGAGTGCTGCGAAGCCGCCCTCGAGATCGGCGATGATGTCATCGATGTTCTCGATACCGACAGAGAGGCGAACGGTGGCCTGGGAAATGCCGGCGCGGGTCAGACCCTCCTCATCGGACTGGGAGTGGGTGGTGGTGGCCGGGTGGACAACCAGCGAGCGGACGTCGCCGATGTTGGCGACGTTGGAGTGCAGCTTCAGAGCGTCAATAAACTTCCAAGCCTTGGCGGTGTCGGCATCCTTCAGGTCGAAGGAGAGTACGCCGCTGGCGCCGGAAAGGCCCAGCTTGTTCAGCGTCTCGTACCACGGGGAGCTCGGCAGGCCGGCGTAGTTGACCTTGGCGACCAGCGGGTGGTTCTCGAGGAACTCAGCGACAGCCTTGGCGTTCTCATTGTGGCGCTCGATGCGCAGAGCCAGGGTGTCGAGGCCCTGAGCCAGAACCCAGGCGTTGAACGGAGCCGGGGCAGCGCCGGTGTCGCGGAGAATGCCAGCGCGAGCACGCAGTGCGAAGGCCGGGGCGCCCAGGTCGGCGAACTTCAGGCCGTGGTAAGCCTCGTCGGCCTCGGTGAAGTTCGGGAAGATGGAACGGCCGTTGCGGGTCTGAGTCCAGTCGAACTTGCCACCGTCGACGATGACACCGCCAAGGGAGGAGCCGTTACCAGTCAGGAACTTGGTGGTGGAGGAAACCACGACGTCAGCACCGTGCTCGAGCGGGCGCAGCAGGGCCGGGGTCGGAACCGTGTTGTCGACAATCAGCGGAACGTTGTTGCGGTGTGCAACCTCGGCGATGGCCGGGATATCGAGGACATCGATCTGCGGGTTGGCAATGGACTCACCGTAGAAACCGACGGTGTTGTCCTGAACTGCTGCCTGCCAGGACTCCGGGTCATCCGGGTTCTCGACGAAAGTGCAGTCGATGCCAAGGCGCGGCAGGGTGACCTTGAACAGGGTCTCAGTACCGCCGTAGAGGCGTGGCGAAACGACGAAGTGGTCGCCTGCACGAGCCAGGGTGAGGACAGCAGCGGTCTCAGCTGCCTGGCCGGAGGAGAACAGTACGGCAGCGACGCCGCCCTCGAGGCTGGCGATGCGCTGCTCGACGGCATCCACAGTCGGGTTGGTCAGGCGGGAGTAAATCGGGCCTGCATCCGAGAGGTTGAAGCGGTTGGCAGCGTGCTCAGCGGAATCGAAGACGTAGGAGGAGGTGTTGTAAATCGGCAGGTTGCGCGCGGAGGTCTGTGCGTCCGGAGCGAAGCCGGCGTGAATAGCGCGAGTGGACAGGCCCCAGTTGGCGGCGTTGCTGTTGTCGTACTTGGTGGTCATTTCAGATACTTCCTTGCGGTTTTTGAGATTGTTCAAAACGTTGCTTACAAACAATAGTGAACCAAGCTGTCTATTGCAAAGTTTTGGAAAAACCCAAGGTAAGAGGGTGTGTGTATCTGTGTCGAGAGTGCTATAGCCCGCTTAGTACGGATTGGTTTGATTGGCTCTGGGGCGTGGCCAGTTGTGGGGGGTGGGG
>NZ_KV806700.1:103705-313941 GCF_001811805.1 Corynebacterium sp. HMSC064E08 | reverse complement strand
TGGGGGGGGGGGCGTGGGTGGTGCGTGGCGAGTGGTGTTCGACGGGTGGCGGTTTGCCGAAGGAGTTAGTGACTACCTTTATGACAGTTTGAAGGCAATTTTTTGGACAAAAGTGTCATAAAGGTAGTCAGTAACTCATGGGGTGAGGCACTGCGGTGCCGAGTGTCGAGGTGAGCCAAACAGGGGACTGAGTATGGGCGAAGGGTACCGTAAAGCGCCGAAAAGCACTGGATACTGTCAAGACCGTTAAGGAAGTCAGGGCATAGAAAAAGCCCCTCGCGCCATGTGCATCAAATGCAACATGAGCGAGGGGCTATCGCCCGAAACCGGCGGTCGGCCTAGGCCAGCCTGGGCCAACTAGGCCAGCCAGGAGCAAGCAGCTAGTCCTACTTCTTCAGGCCGTCGATGATCTCGTTGAACTCAGCGGACGGACGCATAACTGCGGAGGTCTTCTCATCGTCCGGCAGGAAGTAGCCACCCAGATCAGCTGGGGAACCCTGAGCATCAATCAGGGTCTTGGCGATGGACTCTTCCTTCTCCGTGAGAGCCTTAGCAACCGGGGCGAAAGCTTCCTTCAGCTCGGAGTTCTCGTCCTGCTTGGCCAGCTCCTGTGCCCAGTAGAGAGCCAGGTAGAAGTGGGAGCCGCGGTTGTCGATTTCGCCAGCCTTGCGGGACGGCGACTTGCCCTCGTCGAGTAGGGTAGCGGTTGCCTTATCCAGGGCCTCAGCCAGGACGCGTGGACGTGGGTCGTCGTCATGCTCAGCGGCGTAGCGCAGGGACTCGGCCAGTGCCAGGAACTCACCCAGGGAGTCCCAGCGCAGGTGGTTTTCTTCCTGAACCTGCTGGACGTGCTTCGGTGCGGAACCGCCTGCGCCGGTCTCGAACAGGCCGCCCCCGGCCATCAGCGGCACGACCGACAGCATCTTGGCGGAGGTGCCCAGCTCCATGATTGGGAACAGGTCGGTGAGGTAGTCACGCAGAACGTTACCGGTTACGGAAATGGTGTTCTCGCCGCGGCGGATGCGCTCGAGGGAGAACTTGGTAGCGGACACCGGATCCATGATGCGGATATCCAGACCCTCGGTGTCGTGGTCTGCCAGGTACTCGTTGACCTTGCTGATCAGGTTGTTGTCGTGCGCACGCTGCGGGTCCAGCCAGAACACTGCAGGGTCGCCAGTGATACGAGCGCGGTTAACGGCCAGCTTCACCCAGTCGCGGATTGGGGCGTCCTTGGTCTGGCAGGAGCGCCAGATGTCACCCTCGGCGACGTGGTGCTCAATCAGAACCTCGCCAGCGGAGTTGATGACCTGCAGGACACCGTCAACCGGAATCTGGAAAGTCTTGTCGTGGGAGCCGTACTCCTCAGCCTTCTGAGCCATCAGGCCGACGTTCGGGACAGAGCCCATGGTGGCCGGGTCGAAAGCGCCATTGGCGCGGCAGTCCTCGATAACAGCCTGGTAGACGCCTGCGTAGGAAGAGTCCGGGATGACTGCGAGGGTGTCGCGCTCCTCACCGTCCGGGCCCCAGCCCTTGCCGCCGTTGCGGATCAGGGCCGGCATGGAAGCGTCAACGATGACGTCAGACGGAACGTGGAGGTTGGTGATGCCCTTATCGGAGTTGACCATGTAAAGGGCCGGACCTTCCTTCAGGTCCTTCTCGATAGCGGACTTGACGGCCGCCGCAGTAGCGTCGTCAAGCTTGTGTAGGCCATCGAGCATGGCGCCCAGGCCGTTGTCCGGAGTCAGGTTGGCGGCAGCCAGCTTGGACTCGAACTTCGGGAAAACAGATGGCAGGAAGGCCTTGACAACCTCGCCGAAGATTAGCGGGTCGGAGACCTTCATCATGGTGGCCTTCAAGTGGACGGAGAACAGGATGTTCTCGCGCTGTGCGCGGCGAATCTGAGCGCGCAGGAAGTTGTCCAGGATGTGGACGTTCATGCCCGTGCCGTCAATAATCTCGCCCTTGAGGACCGGCATTTCCTTCTTCAGGGTGATGATCTGGCCGTCGTTAGCCTCGAGCTGGTAAGTCAGCTTGTCGTCTTCCGGCATGACAACCGACTTCTCATTGTGACGGAAGTCGTTGGAGGCCATGGTGGCGACGTTGGTCTTGGAGTCTGCGGACCAAGCGCCCATGCGGTGCGGGTGCTTGCGGGCGTAGTTCTTCACCGGCTCCGGAGCGCGGCGGTCGGAGTTGCCCTCACGCAGTACCGGGTTAACGGCAGAGCCCTTGACCTTGTCGAACTTGGCGCGGTCGGCGGTCTCTTCCTCGCCTTCCGGCTGCGACTTGTACTTCGGAATGTCATAGCCCTTTTCCTGCAGCTCTGCGACAGCGCGCTTAATCTGCGGGACGGATGCAGAGATATTCGGCAGCTTGATGATGTTGGCGTCCGGCTCCTTGACCAGCTTGCCCAGGGCTGCCAGCGCATCCTCTACCTTCTGCTCGTCCGAAAGACGCTCCGGGAACTGAGCCAGAATGCGGCCTGCGAGGGAGATGTCGCGGGTTTCAACATTGACACCAGCCTGGCTTGCAAATGCCTCCACGATTGGCTTCAGCGAGTAGCTCGCCAGCAGAGGGGCTTCGTCAGTACGGGTCCAAATAATTGTCGCCATAATTCATGTCTCCTATCTGTTTTGTTCCACGATAACCCAGTTTTGAATCTTGGGTTGTGTCGGGGCATAGCGCAAAAACAGTGATAGTGATATGAATAACGCAATTATGTGAGGCAAGTCACGAAATGCGCAATTATTTGTCGCTTATTCGCCGCTCTTCATTCCATTTTTCGCTTTACGACGGCCCCCGCGCTCAAACCCTTCAAATACGAAAAACCGCGCTGGGGTGTCGTGCACGCCGGCGCGGTTGTTCAGAGCAGCCTAGTTAGTTCTGCGTATTGTTCGGAGGATTGTTCTGGCCGAACTGGTAGCCCTGAGTGTTCTGAGACTGGGGGTACTGCGGAGCATAGCCCTGCCCCGGAGCCGACTGGGTAGTCCTGACCAGTTTCTGGCCACGGAACCATGCGCGCATGTCCTTGAGGAACATAAGAACGCAAGCCGCGATCAGCATGGCACCTGCGAGGAAGAGGACTACATCCACCCAGGAGCTCAAGAACAGGAGGGGGATGATGGTCATAGTCAACGCCAGTGGTGCCACGGTGACGCAGAAAAAGATTGGTGCCGTTGAGTCTTCGCCGCGGAGAATGGAGTGAATCCAGTATGCGGTCAAGGTGACAAGCATCATTCCCAGCAGTAAAAGGATTGGAACGAGAACGAGGGCGGCTGCAGCGCCCATCATGTAGCCAATACCCTCCCAAGAATCACCCAACGATGACTCTAGGCTGCCGAGATTGTTGGCGCCCTGGATGCTGAGCTTGATTGCGTACAGAACTGTGATGATGCCAATCAAGGTTGAAAAACCGACCAGGCCGGTAGTAATTCGGGGAATGAGCGGCATGCGCTGCCACATGTTCTGCAGTGTGGCGTTTGCCGGCAGTGGCGGTACATCCGTGGTCACCGTGGTGGTTACCGTCGCAGGTCCGTTTTGAGTTGGGGCGGACCACTGTGCTTGTTGATTCTGCTGTGCCGATGACGGCTGCGACTGGGCTTGCTGGGCTTGTGTCTGGAACGAGGATTCCTGCGCAGTGGGTACCGGGCGATTTGCCAGCCCGCGCAGCGTCGCAATGGTGATGGTGGCGTTCTCATCGGCCAGCAAAGCGTCGTATTCGCGACGACGTCCCTCATCGCCAAGCACTTGCAGCGCAGTGAGCTTCTCCTGGAACTCGCCGGAGTACTCCGAGACGCCAGCATCTCGCAGTTCGGAGAGTTGATTAGAAAGATTTGCATGGAGCTCTTCGGTGCTGGCTGCGCTATCCAGCGTCAGAGACTCGTAGAGGTTATAGCGGTCGCCCATAGTGGATCAAGATCCTATCGGTATTGCAGTTCGAAATATCTTTTAAAACAATTTACCTGGTAGCTATTACGGCAGCATCGAAGACCCGGAGCGCTCGATGGTAGGAAGTCCGTGGCGCTCGAAGGGAATTCGTAGTCCTCGGCAAACAATGCCGATTACAAAATGCATTGGGAAGAACTTGAGTGAGCGACTTCCACTAATGGCCGCAGATGTTATTCCGCGCACAAATACCCGGGGAACAGGCGGATTAAATAGCGAAATTTTTGTGTTGCGGAGTAGAGTCTCATTTTTCCCTTGCGGCTCCCCTCACGGTTTTGCGAGCCCGTCTTGGGTCGAAAGTCGAGGGGAACTGAGAGTCCACCAACTGGCGTAAGAAGAGAAAAGGAGACGGTCGCAATGACGTCGTCAAGCGAAGTAACAACCCACAACGACGACCACAAACCGCGTGCGCGTCGTGCGGGAGCGTTTAGCTCGCATCGCCGTCCTGTTCCGGTGCAGGACGACATCTCTGATCTACGCCGAATCTTGGTGATTGTGGCTCTGTCGGTCGGTGCATTCGGCATCGGCGTTACCGAGTTTGTGGCCATGGGCCTGCTGCCTTACATCGCTGATGCCTTCGGACGTGATGAGGATGCCGCAGGGCGCATGATTTCGATGTACGCACTCGGTGTTGTCGTGGGCGCACCCCTAATTACCGTGCTGACCGGCTCGATTCCGCGCAGGCGCATGCTCCTGCTGCTGATGGCGGCATTTACCATCGGCAATGGTGCCACGGTTTGGGCAGGCACACTGGGCTCTTTCGAAGCGGTCATGGTCTCGCGCTTCATTGCCGGTCTGCCGCACGGCGCGTATTTCTCGGTGGCGGCGCTGGTGGCGGCCTCCCTGGCTAAGCCGGGACAGCGCGGCAAGATGGTGGCTCTGTCGGGCGTGGGGTTGTCGGTGGCGACTGTGATTGGTGTGCCGGCCGCGCAGGTGCTGGGACAGATTTACGGTTGGCGCAGCGCCTTCGCGTTTGTCGCGGTCATCGGGCTGATCGCATTTGTTTCGCTGTGGTTCGCCGTGCCGCATATGAACCGCATGCCGAAGACACGTCCGATGGATGAGCTCTCGGCTCTGGTGACACCGCAGGTGCTGCTGACCGTCGCGATTGGCACCGTTGGTTTCGGCGGCATGTTCGCGGTTTACACCTACATCACCTGGACTATGACTCGCGAAGCGGGCATGAGCGAAAACCACATCTGGATTGTGCTGATGGCCTACGGCATCGGCATGGTTGTCGGTACTTACATCGGTGGCTGGCTCTCCGACCGCATCGGGGAGTGGGGCATCATGGTTGCGCTGGTGCTGATGGTAATCATGCTCAGCGTCTTCTACTTCACCTCACAGAATGCTGTGCTGGGCACGATCAACTTCCTCCTTATCGGTCTGCTGGGATCGGTATTGGTGCCTAATCTGCAGACCCGTCTGATGGATGTCGCCGGTCGCGCACAGACGCTGGCGGCAGCACTCAACCAGGCCGCATTGAACATGGCCAACGCATTCGGAGCGGCGCTCGGTGGTTGGGTCATTGCGTCCGGTTATGGCTACCGCGCACCGGCTTTGGGCGGCGCGACGTTGGCGATGTTGGCTATCTTCATCGCTCTGCCGACCATTGTTCTTTACCGCCGCTCACAGGCGAAGAAGGCCGAGCGCATCGAACTGCGCTAGGGGTCTTCAAGGCGTAGTGCACGCATAGGTAACGTATGAGGGCATGAGCCTTACAATCGCGACAATCAATGTCAACGGCATCCGCGCCGCCGTCAAGGAGCGCAGCGAAACCAATCTGGGATTGCTGGAGTGGCTGAAGCACACCAGTTCCGATGTCGTTTTGCTGCAGGAAGTCCGCGCCACCGACGACCAGGCACGCAAGGCCCTCGCGCCCGCTTTCGATGCCGGATGGCATTGGGTCGGTGCTGAAAACCTGGGTGCCAAGGGGCGCGCCGGCGTGGGCATTCTCTCGTGCTTTCCGCTTAACGACGTCCAGGTGGGCATCGGCTCCGAGGAGTTCGAAGAATCCGGTCGGTTTATCAGTGGTGTTGCCCCGGCAGCGGACACCGGCCTGGATGTGGATGTCCAGATTGCCAGCCTCTACCTGCCCTCTGGTGCCGCCCTGAGCGAGAAGCAGGATGAGAAGTACCGCTTCCTCGATGCCTTCTCCGACTACCTGGCCGAACTGGGTGCCAAGGGGCGCGACGGTCACCACGCAGTCATCGGCGGCGACTGGAACATCTGCCACCGCGAACAGGATTTGAAGAACTGGAAGACCAACCGCCGCAAGAGCGGTTTCCTACCGCAGGAGCGTGCCTGGATGGACTCGGTCTTCGGCTGCTGGCCCGATGAGGTTCCCCAGGATTCGCAGGTACAGGCCAGCGACAAGGAGCTGGAATCCGGTGCCTTCTCCGATGGTTCTGTGTGGGAGGCCCCGAAGCTCAATGCAGATCCGGTGTGGTTTGATGTCACTCGCCGTCTGCACCCAGAGGCCGACGGTCCCTGGTCCTGGTGGACCTACCGCGGTAAGGCGTTCGATACCGATGCCGGCTGGCGGATCGACTACCAGGCGGTAACCGAACCAATGCTCAAGCGTGCCGTCAGCTCGGTAGTGGATAAGCCTGCCGCCTACGACCTTCGCTGGACGGACCACGCGCCGGTGATCGTGGAGTACGCCTAAACCCGGCATACGCCTAACCCCGAGCGGACTAGTGTGCTCCGACGTCAGCGAACTCTGGGATTATCTCAGGCTCGGGAGCAGTTACGAGATGCCGGTTCTGCCGCAACATGGAGGCGATGCCGTCAACGATGGCGTCGGCCCATTTGTCCTGCATAGCGGGGTCGGCCAAATCGCGGGTGAGTTTTTCAGCGCCCACCGCTCCCAGCGATAGCGCAATTGTCGGCGCATGTGGCCGCGAACTCTGGTTCACCGCCACTGCCGGCGCCAGGCCGGTGCGAAACTCGGTTGGCACCCCGTTTGTGCTGTAACTGCTGTGCGGATTGAAACCTCGGTACACCATTCCGTCGCGCACACCCGCCGCCAACTGCCAATCGGCAGGAGCATCGTCCTCAGGTTCGAGAGACTTCACCACAGCGGATACCGAAAAGCCACGATCGCCGATGTTATCCCCAGAAAGAGTCTGGCCCTCTGATGAGCGACCGACGATTACGGTGGCTGCGCTCGCCGTGTCGTCGGCAAGCGAATGTGCGCCAACGATTGCGCCGCGCTGACGGAGCTTGTCGCTGGCGCGTTGCACGATGCTGTCGATGTGAGCGGAAGTATCCCCACTCAAACGCAGCGCGCGAGGCAGGTCGGCGTTGATAGCCTCGATGGCCTCGCGGCGAGAGTCGACGGTGATGTGCGCGCCGGCGAGCGGATCGACAGCCTCGTCAGGGGAGGGGACGATCGGCTGGCGCGGAGGCATCCACAGCGGATTGGGGCGCGCCGGGCGGTGTGGGGAACTGTTGACAACAGCGTGCAACTCTTCAGGTGAAAACATCTTGTTGACCGCGAAAATCATCACCGAACTGTCGTGATACACAGGCGTGAGCCCCGGCGCGTGCCATGCCCAGGAACGCATCGACAGCGCCTCCGTGCCATCCGTGTTCACACCCGGCGGGGAACTAATGATGTAGTGCACTCCCAATTTCTTCGCCATGGCATCGAACTCTGGATGTGAGCCCAGCAGGTCAACGTTTATCGGCAGCTTGTTGCTCGCCTCGGCAGTTTTGTCGGAGAAGGAGAAATGGCGGAACAGGGTCGGCAGTCCGGCGATGGCATACATCCACGCAGAACCGTCACGACGGTCATTGAGAATATGCCCCTCAAACGCATGCGGCTGTGCGGACAGCCAATCAATAGCTTCCATGTCCGCAGCGGTCACAAACGTGCTTCCGAAACTCTGGCGAATTGCCTCGCGCTGAGCAGGCCCACTCGCCCAGGTCGCAGGCACAATCGCCAGTGCCGCTACGAGCCCCATCGCCAGCGCAGGATTCCACGACTTGGTCGGCTGATCTCGCTTTGCGACGATCCACTGCGCCGCAGCCACAATCCCGACAACGGCAGCCGCGACTGCGTAGCCGACCAGCACTGCGCGCAGAATTCCCATAACCGCCTGCATGCGGTACGGCATGTCGTAGAAGAAAGTGCCAATAAACTTCAGATAGGTGCCGAACGGCTCAGACCAACGGGACTGCGCACTATCGGACACCACAAAGAGCAGCCCGAAAACCAGTGCCGGCCACGGCGCCCATGGGCTGTCTGGCAGGCGAGAGACAAGCGCCACCACCAGGCCGATGAGCACAAGAACCAGAACAGTCCGGGAAAAGATGGGCTCGTCAGCATAGCGGGAAAACCCAATCAGAGTTCGCCACAGTGATTCGGAGCGGGAAATCTCAATTTGGCCGGTAAAGCCCGCAACGGATTCGCCTTGCCCCCTCGCGGACAAAGCTGCCGGGAGAGTCATCACCAGGGCGAGCGCGCCGATAATTAGCGTGCGAACTAGGCCACTGACGCTCGGTTGGGTAATCAACCACAAGCCAACAAAGAGCACGGCAGCAATTGCGCCGGCCGGGTGGGTGATAAACGTGCCGACCAGGGCAAGCGCAGCGGGGACAATATAGCCCCGCATGGTCAAAGCCGCAGCAATCGGCAAAGCGGCCACCGCGAGCAGATACGGCATGGAGGAGGTGCGCCAAAGGGCCACCCAAATCTCCGGAAGCATCAGCGTCGCGACGGCAGCTGCGGGACCGGCATAGGCCGCCCACTTAGGACCAACTGCGGTGCGGGCTAGCACCGCAGTTGCTGCGGGAACAAGCAGCGCCGGGGCCAAGAACGCAAACACGTTGGAATCGAGGAAGACCGAGCCGGGCAGCAGCCCCGCCATGGCATGCCAGCCGGTGGGGTAGAACATTTCGGCCCCGGTCTCCTGATTCATCAGGTCACCGGCCGCGGTGGGCGAGGCTATTGCATGCTCGTCAATGAACCGGAGGAAGTTGGTATGCCAGAGCATGTCCCAGGCTTCGCGGATAGCGCCGGGGCCGCCAGGGACGTCGTTAAGCACGAGCATGGCGCGCATCGAGCCGACTACCGTAACTCCGACGACAATCATCGCGGTGACAACGCCGGAATCGAAGCCGTCTTCGGGCGTTGCTCGGGGGACGAATCTGCGCACCAGATAGCCAATAGCACAGAACCATGCCCACATGCCGGCCACGAAGAGCCAGGTGTAATCCAGCCCGAGCGCGTGAGACAACCATGCGGAAAAACCGGTCACACCCAGCATTAATGGGCCGGCAGATGCCAACGCGAGCGTGGGACGTAGCCCACTGGCCCAACCGAGAACTGCGCCTGGGACCAGCAGGATGAAGACGGCAACCGCAATGGCAGCGAGCATGGGACTCCTGACGGATAAGAGAATTGAATTAGTCCAATAATACCTGTGGGTTAGTTCGGCACTTGGGACGCGAGCGCCTAAGATTTGAAGAAGGACTGATGGGACTTCAGCCGCTGTAAAGCCCCCAGGTGCGAATTTGCACGGGGACCTAAAGCGAGCTCGGTGCGGACCAGGAAAGGAGAGGACATCCCCAGTGAAAAACGGCGAGAGCGATAACAAGCGGCACCAGATGGCCGATTTGGAAGCCATCGCGCGGAGTCTGCAGAACGATCCTGGCACTGCTGTCAATGTCCCAGTGGTCGTGACTTCCGGTGTCATTGTTGCGTTTATCGTGCTGTCTTTTGCCTACGCGTGGCCACTGTGGATTTCCCTCGGACTCATTGTTCTGCTGGGAGTCGTGATGGTCGTGTCCTACACCCGCAGGCCACCCGTAGCCCCGCTCGAGTTGACCCAGGGGGAGCGTGAGCGTGTTCGCCGTGTTCTCTCTGAACACGGCATTCGCCCAGCGATCACGTTGGTGCGCGCACTGTACCCCGAGGAATCGCCAGCCGCTGCGGCGCGCACCGTCAAATTGCTATCCGATCGAATGCTTGTGGAGCAGGGGGACGAGGGGCGTCGGGGCTAGCTTTTGGCAGTCGGTTTCCTGCAAAAGCCCGTGGTGTTGTCGAAACGGGTACGTCGTCGACTCTCAACTGCGGGCCTCGCGCTAAACTTATTGGCTATGAGTGAAAGCAAGGGTCCTGAAGCAACTAATCCTGCACCGAGTGCTCGTAAGCAGCGCGTTCTGTCCGGCATTCAGCCGACCGCAGATTCCTACCACCTGGGCAACTACCTGGGAGCATTGAAGAACTGGATTAATCTGCAGGATGACTTCGACGCTTACTACTTCATTCCAGACCTGCACGCCATCACTGTCGAGCAGAATCCGAAGGAGCTGCGTCAGCGCACTATCGCAGGTGCCGCACAGCTGATTGCACTTGGTATTGATCCGGAGAAGTCGGTGCTGTTCGTGCAGTCGCATGTGCCCGAGCACGCGGAGCTCGGATGGGTGCTGACCTGCTTGACTGGCTTTGGTGAAGCCAGCCGTATGACGCAGTTTAAGGACAAGTCCTCTCGTCAGGGCGCGGAACACACCTCCGCTGGTTTGTTTGCGTACCCGATGCTGATGGCCGCCGACATTCTGCTCTACCGCCCACAGCTGGTGCCGGTGGGCGAGGACCAACGCCAGCACCTCGAGCTGACGCGTAACCTGGCGCAGCGCTTCAACTCCCGCTACAAGAAAACGTTCGTTGTGCCGGATCCGCACATCATGGAAGGCTCCGCCAAGATTTATGACTTGCAGGGTCCGACCTCGAAGATGAGCAAGTCGGGTGCAAACCCGAAGGGCATTATTAATCTGTTGGACGACCCAAAGGTCTCTGCCAAGCGCATTCGCTCGGCCGTTACCGACAACGATGGCGAAATTCGTTTCGACCGTGAGAACAAGCCGGGCGTATCCAACCTGCTGGTCATTCAGTCGGCGTTGACCGACAAGCCTGTCGACGAGCTCGTTGCCGGCTACGAAGGCGCAGGCTACGGCCAGCTGAAGGCTGATACCGCAGATGCGCTGGAAGCATTCACCACGCCACTGCGTGCTCGCTATGAGGAGCTCATGGCTGATCGCGGTGAGTTGGAACGAATCCTGGCCGAAGGCGCTGACCGTGCCCGTGAAGTTGCCGCCAAGACACTTGCAGATGTGTACGAGCGCGTCGGGTTCCTGAAGGCTGCCAACCGTTAATCCAGCTGTAGACTCTGCGCTTCAGTCTCCGTACCGAAAGCTGGCACGTTAAGGTAGAGGACATGGCAACCTCTACTCAAAAAGATCCGAAGAGAACGGACCGCTATGGCATCGAGCGTGTACACGCCGATGAACCGAGCGCAATCGACCGCCTCCGCGAAAAGTGGACGTGGTTCGATCACATTATGCGGATGCAGGAGCGCTACTCTGAGCAGGGTGGCAACTTTTTTGCCGCCGCTGTCACGTACTTCTCCGTGCTGTCGATTTTCCCCCTTATCATGACGGCATTTGCCATCCTCGCGCTTGTGTTGCGTGGTAATGAGCAACTGCTCGAGCAAATTCAGTCCGCTATCACAGACTCCATCGATGGGTCGATGGGCGACACCATCAACGCAATTATTGAAGGTGCGATCGATCAGGCCGGTGGCGTTTTCACCGTCGGTTTCATCGCCACCCTGTGGTCGGGTCTTAGTTGGATGAGCAACCTCTCCAACGCAGTGACACAGCTGTGGAAGCGCCCGCTAGGCGCTAGCAACTTCGTGATGGGAAAGGTTCGCGACCTGCTGCGTCTGCTGGGCATGCTGGTTATGATCCTGCTGACCTTCGCTGTCACCGCGGCCGGCTCTTCCGGACTGACACAGTCCCTGCTGGACAAGATTGGTCTGGCCCATGTCCCGGGAATCACAATAATCGCAGGATTGATTGCCATCGCCATTGGTCTCGTCGCCAACTGGCTGCTGTTCTTCTGGATGCTCGCTTTCCTGCCACGCGGGGGTGCCCCGTTCCGCTCTGCGGCAAAGGGCGCGATTATCGGTGCGATTGGCCTTGAGGTTGTCAAGCAGCTCGGTAGCGTTTTCTTCTCCAACGCCCTGTCGAACCCGGCCGGTGCAGTTTTCGGTCCGGTCATCGGTTTGATGGTCGTCTTCTACCTCATCTGGCGCATCACTATGTACGCCACTGCCTGGACCGCGACGACCGAAGAAGCGCTTGCCGACGAGGAGCTGGATGCGCCTGCTCCTGCTGTCATTAACGTCCGTGCGGAAGCGGCCAACCCGTCCGGATTGAACCGCCTGCTCGGTTCGAAATAATTAGCCGCGATCGCGTCTGCCGAAGCGGTAGGTGACCATCGCAATCAATGCGATGACACCTACGATGGCAGCGCTGACAGTAATTTTCAGCCCGGTTCCTGTTGACTCGTCGTCCAGGATATCGGGCAATTTTTCTACCAACGTATTCTCAGTCGCTTCCGCTTCGAGGACACCGACAGAGCTGTCCTGCGGGGCCGCGAAGCCGGCGTCGAGAAGCGATGCTGCCTGCTCCCAGGGGCGCGGTGAATCCTCCACAGTGGCGTCGAGAACGATGACGCCGAGACGACGGCCATCGCGCTCAGCCACCCCAGCGAAGGTGTGACGGGTATCGTCGGTAAAACCAGTCTTGCCTCCAAGGGCGCCGGGGTAGTCCTGGGCAATCAGCTGATTGTCGTTGGCGATTTCGAAGTCATCGACCTCGAGAGCCTTGTCTCCGGGGATGGTGGCCAGGCGGGTGGCCGAGAGCTTGCGATAGGTCTCATTGTTGAATGCGTGCTGGAAGAACAGTGACATGTCGTATGCCGACGTCATCTGTCCCGGAGCATCGAGACCAGTCGGGTTGACCACTCGCGTATCCGTCGCCCCCAACTTCTTTGCCAGGGCATTGACCTTCTCTGTGGTCTTATCCATGCCACCAAGTTCGCGGGCCAAGGCGTGGCCGGTGTCGTTGCCGGAGTTAAGCAACAGACCAGTCAGGAGCGTTTCTACCGAGTAGTTCACGTCCTCGACGATGCCGACACGAGAGCCCTCCATGTTCGCGTCCTCGAAGGTCGCCTTGACTGGGGTGTCGAGCTTCAAATTCTCGATTGCCTCCATCGCCAGCAGCACCTTAATAATCGATGCCGGACGGTAGCGGCCGTGCGGGTCCTTCGCCGCAAGGACATCGCCGGATTTCAAATCGAACACCGTCCATGCAGAGGCGGAGAGGTCCTTCGGAACGTCAAACCCCTCACCGCTGACAATGCCGCAGGCGGACATCTTGCTACCTCCAGCCGGCTTTTGAGGAACCGGAAGTGGAGCGGGAGATGTTTCGCCGGGAGCCGGAACCTCGGAGGAATCCACTGGTGCTGGTGGAAGGGTCTTGTAGGGGCAGCCCTCCGTGTCACGGATATCAGGTGCGGGACCGACAATCGGGGCGTCGTCGGTAAGCGAGGTGCTCTGCGCCATGGCTGCGGGGGCGGTGCTCGGCAGAAGCAGAGCGCTGGTAGCTAGCAGCGTAACGGCAGATGAGAAGCGGCGAGAGGGAAACATGATGAAATAAGGGTAGTAAAACGTCACCCGAAATGACGTATTCGTCGTGTGTGGATGGGGGAAAACGGGGGAGCGGAAGCCTTTGTACAAAGCAGAATTACGATTCACCGGCAGTGAAGTAGAAGCGGAGGGCACAGTACCGATAGTCTGGCCATTATGACTAATTCTTTGCACAGTGATGCTCAGTCTCTGGACACACAGTCTTCGGCATCGAATCTCGATGAGATGCGCAAGGTTGTCGCCAGCCTGCCCAAGGTACTGCTTCACGATCACCTCGATGGCGGCCTGCGCCCGCAGACCGTTATCGACCTGGCCGCGGACTGCGGTTACACCGATCAGTTGCCCACCACCGACGTGGATGAACTGGAGAAGTGGTTCATTGACACCGGCAACTCTGGCTCGTTGCCGAGCTACCTGACCGCCTTCGCGCACACCTGCGCCGTCATGCAGACCGCTGAGTCGCTGACGCGCGTGGCGCGTGAGGCCGTCGAGGATCTGGCCGCCGACAACGTCGTCTACGCTGAGCTGCGCCTGGCTCCGGAAAACCATTTGGAAAAGGGCCTGGATATGCAGGCTGTCATCGACGCACTGGTCGAAGGCCTGGCGCAGGGTGAAGCCCATGCCGCCGCTGAGGGAAAGCACATCACCGCACGTCTGCTGGTCTGTGCGATGCGCCAGAATGACAATTCCAAGGAAGTCGCACAGCTGGTCATCGACAACTACGGGAAGAACTCCGACGGGTACGTTGTCGGTTTTGACATCGCTGGACCGGAAAACGGCTTCCCACCGGCTAACCATGCCGAAGCATTCACCATGCTGCGGGAAAACCTCATTCCGGTCACCATTCACGCAGGTGAAGACGCCGGTGTGGATTCGTTGCAGGACGCTGTCGTGCAAGGTGCTCGCCGCCTGGGTCACGGCGTGCGCATCTACGAGGACTTCGGTGCTTCCCTCGAGGGCATCGAATGCCAGGAGGTTGCCTCCGCTATTCGTGACCGCCAGATTCCGCTGGAAATCTGCCCGACCTCCAACGTTCAGACTGGTGTCTGTGACAGCGTTGCGGATCACCCGTTCTCGCTTCTCGACGATATGAGTTTCGCCTGCACGGTCAACACGGATAACCGTCTGATTGGTGCGACTTCCATGACCCGGGAGTGCATGGAGTTGGTGGAGAACTTCGGTTACGGCTACAGCGAGCTGTTCGAACTGACCTCGAATGCGCTAAACAATGCATTCGTGGATCTGCCGACCCGCGAGCACATCATGGACACCATTATTTACCCCGCTTACCTGCAGCTTATCGACAACAGCGACGAGGACATCGAAACTGATGTCAACGGTGCGGGTTTCGGTGCCGAAGATGAGCTGAACCTGACGCTGGACTAGCCAGCGCCGGCCAGCTTTGCTGGGAGGAGCTAGATCTTGGTCGTGAACCGAGCGGCCAAGTCCTTCTCCAGCTGCCTCCAGCCCTCGGCCTCATCGTCGTAAGGCGGAACTGGCTCGGACATTTCTCCGGTGTCCAGCAGGAAGTTCAGCAGCCACTGCAGCTGCTGGTTGCCCGCCAGTACCTCGTTCACGGCATCATCTCCAGCCCAGTCAGCGGCGTCTGCGAGTAGCTCGTACGCGCGGGCGAGCTGGGCGGTGTCCACGGCGTTCGGGCCCTTTTCAATGTCCTCGGCCAGACCGGTAAACGAGTACTCATTGTCCTCGTGCACTACGGCCTCCAGTTCACCTGCGTTGGCCGCGGTGATGATTTCATCCCACGTCGTCAGCGCCGACATGTCGTGATGCTTGTGCTCCAGCAGCCAACGCACCATCGTGCGGGGCTGTGAGAACGTGTGAATCTCACCGGCGCTGCCCAGGAATAGCGGGCGACGTCCCATGTAACAACGCAAGGTGTAGAGCGTGCGGCCAGCGATGGAGATCTTGATCGGGTCGATGCCAGCGTTGGCCCACACCGTCTGATCGTACGGATCGCCGGCGGTCTCCTCTGCGGACTTCTTTTCCTCTTCGCGCTTCTTCTCCGCCGCTTCACGACGCTCACGCTCCGCGGCCTCCGCTTCCTTTAATGCGGCTGCAGCAGCGGTTTCAGACTCTTCATCGATGCTCGGAGTATTTGCGCCGATGGCGTCGATAGCGTCAATGCAATTGTCCCAGTTGGTCAAGATGACATTGCCGATAGCCGACCACTGAGCGGCGCCACTGCCCTGGAAGTGATCAGCACCATTTTGTGTGGCAGCCAGGACAGAGTGAGAGGCGAACATCTGGTTGATCGGAGTGAGATCCGCGATTGCACCAATCGAGCGAGTGATGGCAAGAATGCGATCTGCGCGCGAAACATGGTCGTAGTCGGCCCGGCCGGCCAGAATCTCTGGCAGCCCAATCAGGTCATAGCGGTGGCGTGGCGCCGCGATGGCCGCTCCCGGTAGCTGCTGGTTGAAGTTTCGCCAGCTGGGGTGCTGCGTGAAGTCGTGAGGGGCATCCGACTGTAGGAAAGCCAGGAGCTTTGCCGCCGATGAGAACAAATAGATGTCATCACCGCGGCCGAGCAGAGCCTGCCACTCGGAGCCACCCTCACGCCAGCTTGGAGCCCACAACGTGTAAAAGGTGCCCGAGGTCAGCTCGAGTTCGATAGGAACGATGCCTTTCCTGGCCATAGTTTTCGTCGCAGCCCTTCTGCTTGTTGGTGATTATTAAAACTCAAAAATTGTCATACCTGCAGCGCCCCCACGGGTGGCAAGTTTGCGTATTCCTATCTTAGAAGTTTTACGACGCAGATACCCACCGCACTATCCGGTCGGACGGTAGAACCCCTTAAACGGCATGCCGATGTTGGTCGTACGCACGGGGTTTACCTGCACCGGATCGCCCGCTTCGACCATCTTTCCGTCACCGATAACCATGGCGACATGGCCGTCCCACACTGCAAGATCGCCAGGTAGCAGTTCATCCTGTCTCACCTGTCTGCCGACGGCCTGTGCTTCTGCCGTGCGGGGAATATCAACACCAGCTTGCCCGTAGGCCCAGTGCGTTAAGCCTGAACAATCGAGCGCCTGCCCCGGAGTATTTCCGCCCCAACCATAGGGCGTTCCGACGGCACTGAGTGCAGCCTTCACCGCAGCTTGGGCCTCTGGTGTGGGCGCGCCGGCTCCAGCATCCGCAGGTACCGGCGCGCTGCCCGAATCGGACGACGCCTCCGAACCATCTGCAGCGTCGGTAGCGCTAGCCGGTCCTGGGGTGTTCGTCGACGTAGAAGCGAGGGCGGCTTGAGTGGTACCTGGGGACTCCAACTGTGCCGAGTGAGGTGGGGTAGGGGTGTCTACCGCGGTACTCGCTTGCTGTATCAGCGACTGCACCAGAGGTCGCAGTTCTTGCTCTAGTTTCATGAGCCGCGCAATGGCCTGGGAGATCGCGGAACTGGCCGCTGAGGCTAGGCTGGCGCCGGTCGCGGCGAGACCAGCGGGCCCCGCAGCTGTCGCAGTCAACGAGCCCATGGCGGAAGTGACAAAATCCATGGCAATCCGGGCCAAATCAGTGGCCGCTGACATTACTGCGGCCAGCCCCTTGGCAATGTCACTGTCAATGGTTCCGGCGCGAGTTTCCAAGTCGGCTGCCGCATTTGCAGCCCGTTTGAGACTTGTTCCCGCGGCCCCTGCTCCGGAACCAGCGCCATCGCCCCAGTTGCGGTCAACGGAATCTGCCACTGAGCGCCAGGCGGTACTCGCGGCGGGTATTGCGGCCCCTGCAAGTCCTGCCAGTGCGGGTGCGATGGCAGGACTTAGCTGTTGTGCAATCGCGGTGGGGACCTCCGTAAGTAGATTGGTGGGAAGCATCATGCACCGCCCATTCCGCGAGTTGCAACGGCTCCCATTTTCGGTGAGATGGACTGCAGCGCATATGCGCCGGCATCTTCAGCAGTGGACACCGCAGAGACAAGAGCGTTCAGTGCACGAGCAGCGCTGGTGCCGTACTCATTCAGCTCAGCTACATGCTCGTGTTGGTGCTGTAGAGCAGTGGCTGCAGCGTGACAGAAGGGCCCAGCAAACGGGACGTCGCCAAGCGAGAGCAGTGCGCTGATACCCAAGTCAGCGCCGCTGACCTGCTGCGACAACGCGTCAAGGCGCGTGGCATCGGCAGAAATAAGCTCTGGCACCAGCGTAAAGACTGAGTCATTCCCGCTAGTGGCCGGAGAGAGAAACGATTGGCTGTGGGAACTGTGTGGTGATGGACGGGACAATGTTGACGGCCTCTCTAGGAAATTCGCGTGTGGTTCAACACTCAGTGCTGTGGCTGAACGGCTAGCGGGGTTCGGACGGCGGCTGAGCGGCAAGTGGTTTGGTAGTAAGCGGGCTTACGCAAATGGGGCGCAGTAAAAAGCCCTCGTATTGTTAGGCGCGAAAAAGGCCGATTCGGTTCCATATTTTTTTGGGGAACGCGTTTTCAGAAATTTGCTTTTGCCGGCACCAGAGCAGCAAAAGCAAAGCAATGTATTTTGGAAGGCATGGAGATTACCGTTGTCAACCATCCCTTGGCACAGTCACGTTTGACCATTCTGCGCGACGCGCGCACTGATAATGCGGGCTTCCGTGCGGCACTCGCCGATCTGGGCGCAATGCTGATTTACGAGGCAAGCCGGGAGCTGCCCGTCGATAACTTCGATGTTCAGACCCCAATCACCACCGCGCCAGGTTACCGTTTGCAGGATCCGCCGATTATTGTTCCCGTCATTCGTGCGGGGCTTGGCATGATCGATCCGTCGCTGTCGATGATTCCGGATGCGCAGGTGGGCTTTATCGGCTTGGCTCGTAATGAGGAAACCCATGAGCCGGTGCCGTACCTCGAGGCGCTGCCGGAGGATCTGTCCGGGCGCACTGTCTTCCTGGTCGACCCAATGCTGGCAACCGGCGGTTCACTGCTACATGCCCTGAAGCTGTTGGTGGATCGCGGCGCGGACAACATCACGGCCGTGTGCATCATTTCCGCACAGCAGGGTGTCGATGCCTTGAAGGAGTCCGGTCTCCCGGTGCGTCTTGTCACTACTGTGGTGGACCCGGATCTTAACGAGGATGCCTACATCGTGCCGGGGCTGGGAGATGCGGGCGACCGCCTCTACGGTCCCCGCAACATTGATCTTTAAGTTGATCTCTTAGGCAGTGCCCCAGGCTTCTGCGGCGTATTTTTTGACGACCTCGTTGTCTTTGGTCACAAGAACTCCGTCGGGGGACATCTGGTACTTGTACGAGCCGTTTTGTGCAACAACGCGGTCGCCCTCATCGACGATGATGTCCATCGATCCGGACCCCTGTGGTGTATCGGAGCGGTAGTACTTCTCGCCGGAGCGCGTCTCACAAGCAGCAGCCTTAATTCCCTGTTCAGCGGCGATAACAGCAAAGGCGCGGTCACCGTTGTCGCAGCGTGCGGAGCTGCCCACGAAGCCCAGGCCGTCCAGGTCGGAGCGTCCAGTGCCGAAGTCTTGTCCCTCCGGAGCTGATGTCGGCTCGGAGCTCGTCGTCGTGGATGACGAAGACGTGGTGCTTGGCGTCGACGACGAGGACGATGTCGACGTGCTTGACGTGCTTGACGTGCTTGACGACGTCTCGGAGGACTTCGACGTAGTTGTCGTCGTGGTGGTCGTCTTGCTTGTAGAAGTCGAACTCGTCGAGGACGGCGGTGTCGAACTGGATGACGTCGGCTGCGAGGAGGAGGGAACCTCCGGGCGCTGGGGCTCATCACTATTGTTCAGCGACAGGCCAATGGCGATGCCGATGACGACCACGAGTGCGGTGGCCACGATGATGATGGGGATGCTGAGAGACTTAGGTGTGCCATTGCCGGACATGCCTATTATCATCGCAGACTTCCTCAAAATGTGAAACATCTGATAATTGAAGAGGCTAAAGTTAAAGAAGTGGCTCCTGGTCATGTGTACGTCTGGCGCTGATATTCAAACGCTTGCCGGCCACTGCTGTCGCTGGCGCAGTCGTCGGTAGGCCTCTTGTTACGTCCTGCCGGTGGAGCGCTTACACTGGAGAGTTGTGATTGAGGAGTTTATTAAGCACTGGTGGGCCGAGCACGCGAACGAGATTCTTGAGTGGCGGCGGCATCTTCATGCGCACCCAGAGCTATCTCACATGGAGCACGCCACCACGGCTTTTGTGGAGGAGAAGCTGCGTGCTGCAGGGCTGAAACCAGTGCTGTTTCCCAACACCGGCCTGATGGTCGACATTGGTGAAGACGAACTCGCCGGTAGCGAAGCCGGAGGTGAACTCCCGGGACGTCTCGCTTTCCGCGGTGATATCGACGCGCTTCCAATTACAGAGAGCACGGGGCTGGAGTTTGCCAGCACCAATGACGGTGTCATGCATGCCTGCGGGCATGATTTCCACACCGCGATCACGCTCGCGACGGCACTGGCTATGGCTGAGTACCACGAAAAGCACACGTTGCCGACGCCGCTGCGTTTCATTTTCCAACCCGCCGAGGAGGTCATGGTTGGCGGTGCACCCGAGGTTATCGCTGCCGGTGCGCTCAATGGCGTTGAGCGTATTTTTGCCGTCCATTGTGAGCCGAAGCTGCGCGTAGGTCACGTCGGCGTTCGAACAGGTGCCATCACCTCTGCGGCCGACACGCTGGAGATTCAGGTGCATGGCCCGGGCGGGCATACCTCCCGTCCGCAGATGACAGCCGATGTTGTCTATGCACTGGGCAAATTGATTGTCGATTTGCCCGGATTACTGTCGCGACGCGTCGACCCGCGCACCGGCACCGTGCTCACGTTCGGTTCCGTGCACTCCGGGTATGCGCACAACGCGATTCCGTCGGAAGGCAGCGTCAGCGGCACCCTGCGCACCGCGGACATCAAGACCTGGCGCGACATCGATCCACTGGTCCGCGAACTCATTGAACAAGTCCTCGCTCCGACCGGCGCCGAGTGCACCATCAATTACGAGCGTGGCGTGCCGCCTGTGCTTAACGACGAATACTGCACCGCCCTGATTGCGGAAGCAGTGCGACGAGTGGACGAGAATGCTGTCATTCAGGCCCCACAGTCGTCCGGTGGCGAGGATTTCGGTTGGTATCTCGAGCACGTCCCGGGCGCGATGGCCCGCTTGGGCTGCTGGTCCGGTCGCGGAGACAAGCACGATTTGCACCGAGATGACCTAATCGTGGACGAGCGTTGCCTGGGCGTTGGTGTGAAACTCTTCGCTGGCATTGTTGCTCGCTACGAGGACGGCGCGCAGTCAACCATGACTGTCCGTTAGACTATGGGGGCAAAGCGGGGAAAATGCCTCCCGCGGTAATTACAGTGTGATATCCACGGCAACTTTGGAGGATTTGTGGCACAGAGGATCGTAATCATTGGCGGCGGCCCAGCCGGCTACGAAGCAGCGCTGGTTGGTGCCAAGTACGGTGCTGAAGTCACTGTGGTTGAGGATGCCGGGATGGGCGGTTCTTCCGTCCTGTGGGATTGCGTTCCCTCTAAGGCCTTCATCGCGGCGACGGGCGTTCGTACCGATATGCGCCGTGCGGACGAGATGGGTCTGCGTCCGGACTTCTCCCAGCGCAAAATCGACTTCACTGCGGTCAACGAGCGCGTTAAGCGCCTGGCACAGCAGCAGTCCGACGATGTTCGCGCGCAGATGGAGCGTGAGGGCATCAAGATGCTGCAGGGCCGTGGTCGTCTCGATGACCACGACCCGGGCCGTGTAACTCACTACGTCACCGTTGACTTGCTCGAGGGCGGCGAGGTCACTCTTGAAGCCGACCTGGTGCTGGTCAGCACCGGTGCGTCCCCGCGCATTCTGCCGGGTGCGATTCCTGATGGTGACCGTATTCTGACCTGGCGTCAGGTCTACGAACTGGAGGAGCTGCCGGAGCACCTCATTGTGGTCGGTTCCGGTGTGACTGGTGCTGAGTTCGTATCCTCGTTCACCGAGCTGGGTGTGAAGGTCACCATGGTCGCCTCGCGTGATCGCATCCTGCCGCACGAGGATGCCGACGCTGCAGATGCCCTAGAGGAAGTCCTACTGGAGCGCGGTGTGGACGTTGTTAAGAACGCCCGCTGTGATCTTGTCGAACGCACGGAGGACGGCGGCGTTCGCGTCGTCACTTCCGACGGCCGTGAGGTCTTCGGTTCCCACGCGTTGATGACCGTCGGTTCGATTCCGAACACCGCGGATATGGGACTGGAAGCCAGCGGCGTAAAACTGACTCCGTCTGGCCATATTCACGTTGACCGTGTTTCCCGTACCAACGTGCCGGGTATCTACGCTGCCGGTGACTGCACTGACTTGTTCCCGCTGGCTTCCGTTGCAGCTATGCAGGGCCGTATTGCGATGTACCACGCCCTCGGTGAAGGCGTATCTCCGATTCGCCTGCGCACTGTTTCATCGGCAGTGTTCACCCGCCCGGAGATTGCGACTGTCGGTGTTTCCCAGGCTCAGATTGAGTCCGGTGAGGTCTCCGCTCGCGTTGAGGTTTTCCCACTGGCAGGTAACCCGCGTGCGAAGATGCGCTCGCTGCGCCACGGTTTTGTCAAGCTGTTCTGCCGTAAGAACTCCGGCATGATTATCGGTGGTGTGGTGGTCGCTCCCACCGCCTCGGAGCTGATTCTGCCAATTGCGGTATGTGTTTCCAACCAGCTCACCGTCGATGACCTGGCAAGCTCCTTCTCTGTCTACCCGTCACTGTCTGGCTCGATTACTGAGGCTGCTCGTCAGCTGATGGCACACGACGATCTGGACTAATGCTGGTATCGCGACTGGCAGCATGACCGGTCGCGCGTGAACGTAAAAAGCCGAACCCGAAAGTGGGGTTCGGCTTTTTAATTACTTAGCTTTTAACTACTTGCCGGAGAGTTCAGCGTACTTAGCGGTGACTTCCTCAACCGACGGATTCGTGGCGTGCACACCATCGGAGTACAGCACGGTCGGAACAACGCGGTTGCCATCATTGACGGACTCAACCCACTTCGAAAGGTCGTCGTGCTTTTCGACATCCCAGGCCTCAAACGGAGTGCCGTTTTCCTTCAGGCCAGCAATAAGGTTCTGGCAGAAAGGACACCAGGCTGCAGCGTAAATGGTCACGTGTTCGGTGGTCTGTGGAGTCTTCACATCAGTCATACTTAGGTCAACGCGCGGACCAAGGCCGATATTCCATTGCGCAATACTTTCGCCGGGCAGTAGTCACGCCTCAGAGCTTTGCTGGACAGGCTTCCAAGCGCTAATCCTCTAGACGCCGCCACGTGCAGAAGCGGTAGCGTAGGCCGGTCGTTGACGTCTGCCACGGGCCATCCTCGACGCGAACCCAGTCGTAGAGGTCGGGAGCCATGACTGGTACCGGGACGCTGACATCAGTATCAATGTCGGTGACCACGCATTCGTCGGCAAGCGAAAGTGCATCGCGATAGACACGCCCGCCTCCGATAATCCAAGCCGCGGGCGCGTCGGCGACGGCTGCGAGCGCGGCTTCGAGGCTGGTTGCGGACTCGGCGCCGGGGAAATCGGACACGGAGCGTGAAAGGACGATGTTTCGACGACCGGGGAGTGGTCGGAACTTGGGATTCAGCGAGTCCCACGTGCGACGCCCCATGATGACCGGTGCGCCCATCGTCGTTGTTTTGAAATGCTGAAGATCTTCAGGCAGATGCCAGGGCATAGTCGCACCGTCGCCGATAATGCCGGCCCGAGACTGCGCCCAAATCATCCCTACAAATGGGGGCCTTGCGCTGGTGGAAGCGGTGGACTCGTTCATGTCGACACTCACCTTTCGCTGACTTAGACAGCCACCTGACCGCGAATCAGAGGATGCGGGTCGTAGCCGATGACCTCAATGTCCTCGTAAGCGTAGTCGAAAATGCTGTCGGCCTTCCGAAGCTTCAGCGTGGGGTAGGGGCGTGGCTCACGGGAAACCTGCAGTTCGCACTGTTCAATGTGGTTGTCGTAGATGTGGCAATCACCACCGGTCCAGATGAACTCACCAACATCCAAGCCCGCCTGCTGCGCCATCATGTGCGTCAACAGTGCATAGGAAGCGATGTTAAATGGCACGCCTAGGAACATGTCCGCGCTGCGCTGGTAGAGCTGGCAGCTGAGCTTGCCATCCGCGACGTAGAACTGGAACAGCAGATGGCACGGCGGCAGCGCCATATTGGAAATCTCGGAGACATTCCAGGCGCTGACGATGTTGCGGCGGCTATCCGGGTTGGACTTCAAAGCCTCCAGCGCCTGTGCAATCTGGTCGATGTGGTGCCCATCTGGAGTGGGCCAGGAGCGCCACTGTACGCCATAGACTGGGCCGAGGTCGCCGTTGTCGTCTGCCCACTCATCCCAAATAGTCACCCCATGATCCTGGAGCCACCGGACGTTTGAATCGCCGCGGAGGAACCACAGCAGCTCGTACACGATGGACTTCAGGTGCACCTTCTTAGTGGTGATCAGTGGGAAGCCCTCGCTCAGATCAAAGCGCAGCTGGCGGCCGAACACTGAGCGAGTGCCCGTGCCAGTGCGGTCTGATTTAGCTGCTCCGTCAGCGAGAATTTCGCGCAGCAAATCCTCGTACGGAGTCTTAATGCCCTGATGAGCCTGTGTCGTGATGTCAGTGGAGTCGGTCATAGCCGCCCTAGCTTACCTACTTCTGCTCTTGATCCTTGAATTCCTTTACCAGTGCCAGAATCTCCTCCGACAGGTCCGGTCGGCAGAACAGCATATCCGGCAGGAAAGTATCGACATTATTGTAGGTCGGCGCGGAGCCGTCTAGGCGGCTGACATGCAAACCGGCGGACTTAGCGACACCAACCGGCGCTGCCGAATCCCACTCGTACTGACCACCGTCGTGGATGTAGGCGTCGTAGTCACCGAGCAGTACGTGCATTGCCTTCGCACCAGCGGAGCCCATCTCTACCAGCTCCATGCCCAGCTTGTCAGCGACGTACTTCGCCACAGCCGGTGGGCGAGTACGCGATACGACAATCTTGCCCGCACGCGGCCCCTGGACAGCCTTGGCCTCACCCGTGTGGAAAACCTGGCCGTGATCCGGCAGACCAACAGCAGCGTGGGTCGGCTGACCGTCCTCTACCAGAGCGACATGAACTGCCCAGTCCTGGCGGCCCGAAGCGAACTCACGCGTGCCATCGAGTGGGTCAATAATCCACACCCGCTTTGAGTCCAGGCGCTCACGGTTATCCGCGGCTTCCTCCGACAGCAGTCCGTCGTCCGGACGGTGCTGCTCCAGTACGCGGGCAATCCACTCCTGTGCCAGTGCGTCGCCGGCATCTCCCAGAATGCGGCCACGCAGCAGGCCTACGTTGCGGACACCCTTGAGAATTTCACTGGCGCCCACGGCAAGTCGATAGGCAAGAACATCATCTTCAATGTAGGCAGACATGACTTAGATACTATTAGCTTTTTCCCAACCCCGCTTTGCGACGGGATGCCGCGCCCCATCCTCACCGCAACCGAGTGGCCATACAAATAACAAAAGTCCGCCCGCAGCGAGAATCAGTTCAAGCCGAGGGCGGACTGTTAGTTATCTAGGCCAGTTGGCCAGAAGACGTTAGCGCTTGTCGCGGTACCAGGTCAGCAGCGCATCGGTGGAGGCATCGCCCGAATCCGGTGCAACTTCACCGGTAACAGCAGGCAGTAGGTCGCCAGCCTGCTGCTTGCCCAGCTCGACGCCCCACTGGTCGAAGGAGTTCAGGCCCCAAACAATGCCCTCGACGAAGGTGATGTGCTCGTAGAGTGCAATCAGCGCACCGACAGCGTCCGGGGTCAGTTCCTCGGCCATGATGGTCGTGGTCGGACGGTTACCTGGCATGACCTTGTGCTCTACGAGTTCCTCGGCAACGCCCTCTGCGCGAATTTCTTCTGCGGTCTTACCGAAGGCCAGCACCTTGGTCTGTGCGAAGAAGTTACTCATCAGTAGGTCGTGCATAGAACCTTCGCCGGAAGCCGTCGGCAGATCCTGGCGTGGACGGGCAAAGCCGATGAAGTCAGCCGGAACTAGGCGAGTTCCCTGGTGAAGGAGCTGGAAGAAAGCGTGCTGGCCGTTCGTTCCCGGCTCACCCCAGAAGATTTCTCCGGTGTTGTAGTCCACCCTCTTGCCGTCGGTACGCACGGACTTACCGTTCGATTCCATGGTGAGCTGCTGAAGGTACGCCGGGAAGCGAGAGAGATCTTCAGAGTAGGGCAGCACGGCATGCGACTGAGCGTCGAGGAAGTTTGAGTACCAGACATTCAGCATGCCCATCAGTACCGGCACGTTCTGCTCCAGCGGAGCGTTGAGGAAGTGCTCATCCATTGCGCGGAAGCCCTGCAGGAAGCGCATGAAGTCCATCGGACCAACGACGGCCATGATGGACAGGCCGATGGCGGAGTCGACGGAGTAGCGGCCGCCGACCCAGTCCCAGAAGCCAAACATGTTCTCAGTGTCGATGCCGAATTCGGCGACCTTTTCGGCATTCGTGGAAACGGCGACGAAGTGCTTGGCGACGGCATCTTCGCTACCCAGCTGCTGGATAAGCCAGCGGCGAGCTGCGTGAGCGTTGGAGAGCGTCTCCTGCGTGGTGAAGGTCTTGGAAGCGACGATAAACAGCGTGGACTCCGGATCGACCTCATCCAGAACCGCATGTAGATCAGATGGGTCAACGTTAGAGACAAAGCGGGCATCAATGCCGGCAGTGGCGTAGGTGCGCAGCGCCTTGGTCACCATTGCCGGGCCCAAGTCGGAGCCACCGATGCCGATGTTGACCACAGTCTTAATAGTGTGACCCGTGTATCCCAGCCAGTCTCCACTGCGGAGGCTGCGAGCAAAGTCGCGCATGCGGCCGAGCACCTCATGCACGTCGGCAGCAACATCCTGGTCGCCGACGGTCAGATTTTCCTCTGCTGGCAGGCGCAGCGCTGTGTGCAGCACGGAGCGGTTTTCAGTGGTGTTGATCTTGTCACCGCGGAACATCTTCTCGCGTGCTTCTTCGATGCCAGCGGCGCGAGCGAGCTCAACCAGCTCGGCAAAACCGTCGAGGCACATCAAGTTCTTGGAAAGGTCAACGTGGAGAGTGCCCGCATCGAAAGTCAGCTTCTCAGTGCGGCCATCTTCATTGGCGAAAAGCTCACGCAGCGAGGTGGCGCGAACATTGTCCACGCGCTTAGCCAGCTGAGCCCACTGTTCGGTTGCGGTGATATCTACAGTCATTCCTGCTCCCAGGTGAGTTTTGACGAAATGCACTTTATACCTCCCCAGACTAGTTGCGTTTTGGCGCTCTCGCCGGGCGACAGTATTCGATCAGGCGTGACCACAATCTGCTGGCAGCTCGATTCCGCGGTGCCTATGCTCCGCCTATGCGCCGACCATCCGTCGACTATCCGCCACCTACGAGTCCCTAGCCCGCTTCAGCAAAGGCACCTACCCTGGAAAATATGACTGATTTCACCCCTGATTACGACAACATCCTCAAAGATGTCCCCACAGGCCTTCTCCTCGGCGGCGAGTTCCGTCCCGCGTCGAATGGTGAGACCTTCGATGTCGTTAACCCCGCGACAGATAAGCCGCTGGTCCAGGTCGCCTCCGCCACAGAGGAGGACGCCAGGCAGGCGCTTGACGACGCCGTCGCAGCCCAGAAGGAGTGGAAGGTAACCCCGCCCCGCAAGCGCAGCGAGATTCTTTACCGCGCTTTTGAACTCATCCGTCGGGATGCAGACAAGTTGGCCCAGCTGCAGTCCCTGGAGATGGGCCGTGCGTTGCCGGATTCCAAGGCTGAGGTCGGCTACGGTGGCGAGTTTTTTCGTTGGTTCGCTGAGGAGGCCGTGCGTATCTCCGGCGATTACCGAATTTCTCCGAGCGGAACCTCGCGCGTCGCGGTGATTAAGCAGCCGGTCGGCCCGGCTTTGGCTATTACGCCGTGGAATTTCCCGCTGGCTATGGGTACCCGCAAGATCGCCCCGGCACTCGCCGCCGGCTGCCCGGTCATTATTAAGCCGGCGTCCAAAACTCCGCTGACCATGCTCTACCTGGGCAAACTGCTTATCGAAGCCGGTGTCCCCGCAGGCGTAATCTCCGTGCTGCCAACAGGACACTCAGCCAACGTTTCGGCCCTGCTTTCCGATGACCGCCTGCGCAAGTTCACCTTCACCGGTTCCACCGAAGTTGGCCAGATGCTCGCTGCGAAGGCCGCGGAAACTTCGATGAAAGTTTCCCTTGAGCTCGGCGGGAATGCTCCGTTTGTCATTCTCTCTGATGGTGATGTTGATAAGGCTGTGCAGGCAGTCAGTGACGCCAAGCTCCGCAATGGCGGCCAGGTGTGTATCGCCCCGAATCGCTTTATTGTTCATGAATCCAAGAAGGATGCGTTCGTCGAAGGCGTCGTCAAGCGTTTTGCGGAGCTGAAGTTGGGCGAGGGTACCGATCCGGCGACGGACCTTGGGCCACTCGCGCTGCGTGATCAACAGGAAAAGGTTCGTGATCTGGTTGACGATGCGGTCAAGCGCGGTGCGAAGGTAGAGTGCGGCGGCAAGATCCCAGATCTCGGCGGCGCGCTTTCCGGCGGCTACTTCTTCGAGCCCACAGTTCTGACTGATGTGCCCGAGGATGCGGATATTGTCCGCGAAGAGATTTTCGGTCCGGTGGTTGCAGTGACAACCTTCACGGACGATGAGCACGCGATTGAGCAGGCAAATGACACGATCTTTGGTCTGGCGGCGTATGTGTTCAGTGAGAACCTGACCAAGGCACTTGGTGCGGCAGAGGCATTGGAGTCCGGCATGGTTGCGGTCAATAAAGGCTCGCTGTCGGACCCGTCGGCGCCGTTCGGTGGTGTCAAGCAGTCCGGCCTTGGACGTGAGGGCGGCTTCACCGGTATTGATGAGTTCCTAGAGGAAAAGCTGATTTCCCTGGAAGGCTAGCCGGACAGGTAGTTGGCGAGGGTTAGCCCAGGCGACCGCGTCCCATGCGCAGCAGAGCCGATGCGATCGCTGGGCCCTCTGGGCCAAGGGCGTCACGGAACTCGTTGATGATCTGCACCTCTCGGCCGTGCACGAGACGCGTGCCGCCAGATCCCAGGCGGGTTTTGCCGACGGCCTTACTGATTGCGGTGCGGCGTTGAATGGCATCGATAATCAGCCCGTCAAGGCGGTTGATTTCCTTGCGGTACTGTTCGATCTCCGCGGAGCTCAACGGGTCATCGGTGCCGGTGGGGGTGCGGACTTCAAAAGGGGATACTGCCGCAGCCTGTTGGCTGTGCTCAGCGCCGTTGGTGTTGTCGGTGTGTGCGGCGGGAGTGTCCGCAGGGTTTTCGCTCATAGTTCTTATTGTGCCAAAGGATTCGAACAGTCCAATCCGGGGGCTCGGCTACTGTAGTAGCCATCATGGGAAATGAAACTGGAATGTTGTTCGGGTCCTTCAATGCTGACGATGGCCGTCGTGGTGATAGCCATGGTGGTTCGAACCACGGTGAGTCGGGCGGTGCTACGCCTGGCCGTGGTGGGTTCGGCCACTTCGCCGGCGCTGGTAGCAATAGTGCGCCGAGTGGCGCTGCCAGCTTTGGCGGCGGTTTTGGCGGTGGCTTCGAGCCCAGTTTTGATTCAGAGTCGCTGTTAGAGGGGCTTAATCCGCAGCAGCGCCAAGCAGTGGAGCACATTGGCTCACCACTGTTGATTGTGGCTGGAGCGGGTTCGGGAAAGACGTCTGTGCTGACGCGCAGGATTGCATACCTGATCGGTGCGCGTGGGGTCCTGCCAAGCCAAATTTTGGCTATTACCTTTACCAATAAGGCCGCAGCCGAGATGCGCGAGCGTGTGGCGGGACTGGTCGGTGACCAGGCGCGGCGTATGTGGGTGTCCACGTTCCACTCCATGTGTGTGCGCATACTGCGCATGCAGCATGCGCTAGTACCGGGGCTTAATTCCAATTTCTCTATTTATGATTCGGACGACTCCCGGCGTTTGCTGTCCATGATCGCTAAGGACATGGACCTGGATGCCAAGAAGTTCACGGGCCGCGTGCTCTCGTCGCGTATCTCCAATCTCAAGAATGAGTTGATTGACCCGGAGAAGGCCCTCGCGGATGCCTCGACGACGCGCAATCCTTTTGATGATGTTGTTGCACGGGTTTACCTGGAGTACCAGACCAGGCTGCGGGCGGCTAATGCCGTGGACTTTGACGATCTAATCGGTGAGGTCGTTCGGATTTTCACCAATCACCCGCAGGTTGCAGAGTATTACCGTCGCCGCTTCCGGCATGTGTTGGTGGATGAGTACCAGGACACCAACCATGCGCAGTATGTTTTGGTCTCGACGCTCGTCGGCAAACCCGGTGGAGATGTGCCTCCGAGTGAGCTGTGTGTGGTGGGCGATTCGGACCAGTCCATTTATGCCTTCCGTGGTGCGACTATTCGAAATATTGAAGAGTTTGAAAAGGACTATCCCGAGGCCACGTCGATTCTGCTGGAGCAAAACTATCGCTCGACGCAGACGATTCTGTCGGCGGCCAATGCGTTGATTGCGCGGAATGAGAATCGCCGGGAGAAGAAGCTGTGGACCGATCTCGGTGAGGGCGGCAAGATCAAGGGCTACGTAGCGGACAATGAGCACGATGAAGCTCGGTTTATCGCTAACGAGATTGAGCAATTGGTCGACTACGGGCCGTACTCGTATTCGGATGTGGCGATTTTCTACCGCACCAATAATTCCTCTCGTGCGCTAGAGGATGTCTTCATTCGTATGGGCGTGCCGTACACGGTGGTTGGTGGCACCAGGTTTTATGAGCGTAAGGAAGTACGCGATATTGTCGCCTACCTGCGCGTTATCGAGAACTTCGACGATGATGTTTCGCTGCGTCGCATTATCAATACGCCGCGCCGCGGAATCGGTGACCGTGCGGTGGCGCATGTGTCTCTCTATGCCGAGGACGAGAGATGCTCGTTCGGCACGGCGCTACGTGCCGTAGCGGAGGGCAAGGTTCCGGCGGTGGCGGCGCGGAGTCGAAACGCGATGGCGGCGTTCGTCGAGATGATTGATGGCTTGGCGGCGGATATGGCATCCGGTGAACTGGCCGATATCGGTGATCTGGTCAACGCGATTATTGATCGCAGTGGGTACAAGTCGGAGCTCGAGCGCTCCAATGATCCGCAAGATGCCACGCGCCTGGACAACCTCAATGAGCTCGTCAGCGTTGCGCGGGAGTTCTCTGCAGAGGCGCGGATGATGTCATCGGTGGATATTAGCGCTGATGTAAATGAAGGCTCTGGCGCTGCAGCTGATGCTGAAAGCGGTACTGATACTAGTGGCGAGTCCGAGGTGGAATCTGGAATCGCGAATGACCTCGCGCGTGATTTCGCGGCCGACTTCGACAACGATGGGGAAGCGGTACCGGGAAGTCTGCAGGCATTCCTCGAGCGAGTTTCTCTGGTCGCCGATGCGGACCAGATTCCGGATGATGACACGGGTGTAGTGACACTGATGACGTTACATACGGCCAAGGGCCTGGAGTTTCCGGTGGTATTTCTCATTGGCTGGGAAGACGGACTGTTCCCGCACCTGCGCGCCCTGGGCGATCCGAAGGAGCTGGCTGAAGAGCGACGTCTGGCCTATGTGGGTATTACCCGAGCTCGCAAGCAGCTGTATCTCACGCGCGCTGTGACTCGGTCCTCGTGGGGGTCGCCGCAGAATAATCCGCCTTCACGTTTCCTGGGGGAAGTCCCAAGCGACCTGATCGATTGGCTGCGCGAGGCTCCGGCTCGAAGCTGGGGCTCCGGTTCTGGTGGTTTCGGCTCTGGTGGCTACGGCGCAGGCAGCGCGTTTGGTCGTGGCCATGGTGCCTCGTCGGGCTTCGGTTCCAGCTCGGGCTTCGGCTCTGGTGGATCCTCTAACTCTGGTGCGTCATCCCGAAAGAAGAATCAGGTCTTGCACCTAGAGCCCGGTGACAAGGTTGTTCACGACAAGTACGGCTTAGGCACTGTGCTTGAGGTCCAAGGGGCCGCGCCCCGGGCAACTGTGATGATTGACTTTGGATCCGCAGGTAAGGTCCGCATGATGCTTATCGGCGGCGTGCCCATGGAGAAGTTGTAAAAGAACAACCACCGCCCGATTGGCCGTCCCTACCTGCGGCCGTGCACGTGCCACTATCGCGTGGAGGCTACTTAGGCTTCTTCGCCGTCACCCAGCAGTTGATGGTGGCATCTTGCACTTCGGTGCCGTTGGCATCGGTCAGCACGATGTGGACGGGAAAATCTACCCCGCCAGTCTCCGGTGTGATGGTGGAGAAGTCCGGCAACTCAGCCTTGGCCACAGCCGTCAGACCACCAACGGAGATGCGCTTGTAGTTCGTCGTCATGCCCTTTGGAACCCAGCGATGCGTTGTCGGTACGCTGGCCTCACAGAGCATGCCCATCGCGAACTCAGCGAGGTTACACGCAGCAATCGCATGCACGGACTTAATGTGATTACGCACGCCCCACCAAGCGGGCATATGCGCTACCGCCAGTCCAGGCTGCATCGTCTCTAACTTGGGGCAGATCGTGCGGAAATATGGCGCCGTCAATGCGGCGGCTAAGGAAAATAAACGCTTGCCGACGACCGGAGTCGCAGCCAACTTCTTCCACATGCGGAATGTTTGAGTCTCTGCCATGTGTCAAGAGTAAAGCCCCAGTACCGGCGGTGATGTCGGTTTCTGAAAAATTAATCAGACGAGGCTTGCAGCCGCAGTCAAACAGGGGGACAGTGCACAAGTAGAGCCCTCGCAGAGCGGCCAGGCCTGCTCGTATTTGTGCCGATACCTGATTAGTTCAGGTTCAGACCACGCTCGATGAACCAGGTCACCGGGTCGACCGGGGTGGTGCCATCCGGGTGAATCTCGAAGTGGAGATGCGTACCGGTGGAGAAGCCACGGTTACCCATACCAGCAATGACCTGGCCAGCTCGGACAGCTTCGCCGACAGCAACGTAGATGGACTCAATGTGGCCGTAGACGGAAACAGAGCCGTCGTCATGGCGAACGCGGATCCACTGACCGTAGCCCTGAGCCGGGCCTGCATCGATAACAGTGCCGTCCATGACGGACATGATTGGGGTGTTGGTGACGTTAGCCAGGTCGACACCATAGTGGAAAGTGCCCCAGCGCGAACCGAACGGTGAGGTCAGCAGCCCCACGGTCGGGATGGAGAGCTTCGGAGCGCGGGCAGCCTGGTCGCGAGCAACGCGCTCCTGGTTGTACTGCAACGCCGTAGCGAGGTGGTCGCTGAGGTTAGTGCTCGGATTGAAGGAGCTGGAGGCCAGCACCATCGGAGCATTGTTCTTCGGCTGAGCAGCGCGGGTCTGAGTCGAAGCTGAGTTCTCCGGAGCCTTATTCTCGGTCTCAGCTGCGTGGGCGACCGCGTTGGAAGAAGCAATCGTCGATGCGGACAGCGCGACCAGTGCTGCGCGAGAAGTTGCGGAAACCTCTACCTTGCGGTGCTTTCCGCCTCCGCGACGAGCATTGAAAAACGTCACTTCAATCTCCCTGCCAACGAAACTCTTTGTAACCCAACTGTTATCTAACTTCTGCGATAATAACGGTTCGATATAGGGCAAGCAACTCATATTTAGAGAACTTGTTCACTAATTTGTCAGTTTCAGTTCAATAGAGCCGTGCTGCGACCGTGGGGCTGTTGTCTTGTATCGCGGATCCGGTGAAGCGCAACCGGTGTGTTGCCAGGGGCTTTATGGCGGATGCCCCTTAATCGAGGGGGCGGGTAGGGAGGGCGGCAAGTAGTTTCCGGGTGAACTAAGGGTGTGGTAGCGGGGGTGACAAAAGGTAACCCATCGACGTTGACAAATGGAAACCAACGGCGAAGCCACTTTGGGGGGACAGCGGAGGAGATCGGACTCAACGGATACCGTCCGTCCTGGGATCCGTACCTTCAAATTAGACTCTGCAATGCCTAAACAAAGAGGCGTTGTATGTATGGCACTATATGGCCATGGCTGTGACGCACCCTTGCGTGGCACCCTATCTATATAGGTGGGCAATCAGCTGTCAATGATTAGAAGCGGGAAGGACGATGTCACTGTGAAAGGCGCGGATTCGCGGAGAGGTTCCTCCGGTAGCGATCGAAATCGGCGAAGCCGCACCGGTGCCGGTGGCAGCGGCGGTGGTTCCCGTAGCGTCCGCAGTGAGCACAGTGAGCGCACTGCCCGCGCATGGCAGAACACGCAGGCCGGTCGGACTGGCGGTGCGCGCAGCGTCGGTGCCGACAGCAATCGAGGCGCCACGACGAAGATGAAAGCGGGGGGCTCCGGAACGTCGTCACGCAAGGGGCGCCCCTCGGGGTTCCGTCGTTTCATTAACTCGCCTCGTACACGCCGGTTTGGGCTGTCTGTTGCCGGTTCTTACGGCGTCGTATTGCTGTTCATCATCTCGGTAGCTCTGATTGGCGTCATCGTCAGCGGCGCTGGAATGTCTCCGCTTCCAGCGAGTATCGCGTCGCTGTGGATGATGTTTAACCTTGCCCCGTTCCGCTTTAACGGCACGACGCTGGGGCTCACGCCGGCGCTACCCGCAGTGCTGATGGTGGCATTCATCGCTTGGCGGGTGCGCCGCGAGGTCGCTGACCGCATCAGCATCAAGGATGTGCGCGCGTTGGTCGGCGCGTATCTGGGCACGCCCATTGTTCTCACCATCATCGCGTGGCTCATGCTTTACGACGCGTCGAAGGTGTTTCCCCGCGTTCAGACCCCTAGTTTCGGCCTTGCGATTGCAGCCGCGCTGCTTGTAAATCTCGTGGCCTTGGTGCTGGGAATGGGGCAGCGGTTGCTGCGTGCACTACTGCTGCGCCGGAAGCTGCCGGAGTGGTTGCTCGGGTCGGCCCGTCTGGCGGGCAGCTACGTGGCATGGCTGTGGCTGGCCGGTGTTGTGGTGACACTCGTTTCGCTGATTTGGCATCGAGAGTTGCTGGCAGAGACATTTGCAATCACGGATACCGTCGGTGAAAGTGTTGCGGTCAGCGGCCTCTCGCTGCTGTACCTGCCGAACGTGGCCTTCGGTGCTGTCGGTGTGCTGGTGGGCGGAAAATCGACGTTTGGGCCAGCGGAGGCTGGGCTGTTCGCAGTGCACCCGGCTCAGCTGCCACCGCTGCCGATTTTGGCTGCCATGCCTCAGTCGCTGGTGCACTGGGCTTTCGGAGTGCTGATTGTGCTACCGCCAGCCGTTGCGGCTTGGCGCGTCGTGGCATTCCTGAAGAAATCTGCACCGAAGCAGCCCTACCTGGTCGTCGTTCTCGCTGCCGTGTGGTCGATCATCTTCCTCATGGGGCTGGCTTGGCTGCTCGGCGGTGAGGTTGGCATCTTTGGGTGGGCCGGTGCCTCCTGGTGGCTGACTGGACTGCTCGGCTCGATGTGGCTGCTTGTTCCGGGGGCCATCGTGGTTGTTGCGATGACCGGTGTGCCGTCACTTGGTAGGGACAAGGGAGTCTCGGAAGTGGCCGCAGAAAAGTTCCCGCCGAAGCCTGCGGGAGATGGAAACGGTCATGCTGAGGCTGAGGATGCCGGCGATACCGACAAGTCCGACAATGACGCGGACGGTTCGGAGGAGTCGGAGGAGATTGTCGACGGGGAAGTCGTAGCGACCTCCGAAGACGAAGCCGAGTCCGACACAGAGGAGGAATCAGAGTCCGGTGCTGAGTCTGAAGACACTTCAGAAGACGCTGAGGAATCGGACGACTCTGAAGAGGATTCGGAAAGCGCCGCAGGCGGAGAAGAGTCGAGCGAAGTAGATGCGACCGACGAGGACGAATCCGATGAGGACACCGAAGACTCGGAGGAGGGCGGCGACGGGGAACCGTCGTCAAGCGAAAAGAGCTAAGCCAACTTAGGGGGAGCGGAATTTGGGGTCTCTGCCGGGCTGGGTAAGCTAAACGCCGTGACTGAAGCACAGCCCGTCGCAGAAATTTCGCACAATAATTCCTCCAGCAAGCAGCTCCGCATCGTAGTCCTGGCCTCTGGCCTGGGCTCCCTTTTGCAGTCGATGCTGGAACTGTTGGACGCTGAAAAGGTTCAGATTGTCTCGGTTGGTTCGGACAAGGATTGTCCGGCGCTGGAGAGGGCTCAAAACCTCAATATCCCAACTTTTCGGGTGCCTTTCGATGCTGAGGCAAAGAAGGACCGAGAAGGTTGGGATATTCGTGTTTTAGAGGCCGTGAACAGTTTTTCGCCGGATATCGTTGTCTCGGCGGGTTTCATGCGCATTCTGGGGCCATCATTTGTGGAGGCCTACAGCAATCGCATCATTAATACGCACCCAGCGCTGCTGCCGTCCTTCCCAGGGGCGCGTGCGGTACCGGATGCACTTGACTACGGGGTGAAGGTCACCGGCACGACCGTGCATATCGTTGATAATGGAGTGGACACCGGGCCGATTCTGGCGCAACAGCCAGTGGCCGTCGAGGACGACGACACGGTGGAGACCCTGCACGAACGAATCAAGGTTGTCGAACGCCGACTCCTGGTTGATGTATTGCACTCGATTGCCGATCACGGAATTGAGCGTGACGGACGAAAGGCTTATCTGAAATGACCAACGACAACACGCAGCGTAAACCGATCAAGCGCGCTCTGATTAGCGTCTACGACAAGACTGGGCTCGAGGAGCTGGCTCGCGACCTGCACGAGGCTGGCGTGGAAATCGTTTCCACCGGTTCTACGGCTGGCAAGATTGCTGCAGCTGGCGTGCCTGTGACCCCGGTTGAGGATCTCACTGGTTTCCCGGAGTGCCTCGAGGGCCGCGTGAAGACGCTGCACCCGCGTGTTCACGCCGGCATTCTGGCTGATACCCGCAAGGAAGACCACCTGGCTCAGCTGAAGGAGCTCGGTGTGGAGGCTTTCCAGCTCGTTGTCGTTAACCTGTACCCGTTCCGGGAGACCGTTGCCTCGGGCGCTTCCTACGACGAATGCGTGGAGCAGATCGACATTGGAGGCCCGTCGATGGTTCGCGCTGCGGCGAAGAACCACCCGTCGGTTGCCATCGTCGTCGACCCGGCTCGTTACGGCGATGTCGCTACCGCCGTGAAGGAAGGCGGCTTCACCCTCGAGCAGCGCCGTGAGTTCGCTCGCGACGCATTCCTGCACACCGCTGATTACGACGCAGCTGTGTCTAATTGGTTTGTTGAGCAGCTCGGTGGCGCTGAGGGATCCACTCCGACTCCGCTGCGCTACGGCGAGAACTCTCACCAGTCGGCAACTCTGACCCGCATTGGTACCAAGGGGCTGGCAAACGCCAAGCAGCTGAACGGCAAGGAGATGTCGTACAACAACTACCAGGATGCCGACGCCGCATGGCGTGCCGCCTGGGATCACGAGCGCCCGTGTGTGGCAATCATCAAGCACGCTAACCCGTGCGGCATCGCAGTCTCGGATGAGTCCATCGCCGCAGCTCACCGCGCAGCTCACGCATGTGACCCGATGTCCGCATTCGGCGGTGTCATTGCCGTCAACCGCGAGGTCTCCGTTGAGATGGCCGAACAGGTCAAGGACATCTTCACCGAGGTCATCGTCGCTCCGTCCTACGAAGACGGTGCCGTTGAGGTGCTGAAGGCCAAGAAGAATCTGCGTATTCTCGTCGCCGAGTACGAAGCACCGACCACCGAGAACAAGTTTATCTCGGGTGGTCTGCTCACCCAGGATCCGGATACTTACCAGGCAGAGGGTGATAAGCCGGAGAACTGGGAGCTGGCCACCGGCGAGGCATTGAACGCCGAAGAGCTGGCTGAGCTCGAATTCGCATGGCGCTCCGTCCGCGCTGTGAAGTCCAACGCCATTCTGCTGTCCAAGAACAACGCCACCGTCGGCGTCGGCATGGGCCAGGTCAACCGTGTGGACTCCGCAAAGCTCGCCGTTGAGCGCGCAAATACGCTTGCCGACGGAGAAAACCGTACCCAGGGGGCCTACGCTGCGTCCGATGCCTTCTTCCCGTTCGCTGACGGCCTGCAGGTCCTGATTGATGCCGGTGTGAAGGCAGTTGTCCAGCCAGGTGGCTCCATCCGTGATGAAGAGGTCATCGCTGCTGCCAAGGAAGCTGGCGTCACCATGTACATGACTGGTACTCGCCACTTCTTCCACTAATTCCTTATTGGGTTAAGGGCTAACCGCCGAGGTGCTAACTGTCACCTCGGCGGTTTTTCTCTAATCGGAAGTGAGCGGAGATGGAGCCGAGGATGCGTGTCTGTTGTCGAGCCGTGGTCTATGTGAACACTCGCTGAGGGCTGGCGCTGGTGAGAATTATGCAGACGAAATGGCTTCAATGCGTTTAACATAAGGGCTTATGTCACGTAGAACCGAAGCGCGACGGCGTCGAGAAGCAGAGATTCTCTCCGCTGCTGCTGCGATCCTGGCCGACCGGGGGTTTCATCAGACTCGGTTGGAGGATGTTGGCTCCGCTGTCGGCATTTCTGGCCCAGCTCTTTACCGCTACTTCAGCGGCAAGGAAGAGTTGTTGGCGCAGATCCTCATCGATATTTCTATCCGGCTTGTCGATGGTGCGCGAGCAGTTCTCGATCGAGCAAAGAGCAATGATTGGGGTCCAGAGGAGACGCTTCGGGGACTCCTTTCGCATCACGTGCATTTTGCCGTCACGGAGCCCGATCGTATTCGCGTCCAAGAGCGCGAAGGGGGAAATCTAGCGCCAGAGCAGAGCGCAAAAGTGCGTTCCTTGCAGCGTCTTTACATGGTCTTATGGGTGGACGCTCTGCGTGAACTACAGCCCGAACTCACCTCCGACGAGGCGCAGCTTAAAGTCCAGCTCACCGCTGGGTTGATTAACTCTTCCAGACATGTGCTCAAATGGGCGGGTCCCGAGGCGACAAGGGATAATGCCTTTGAGATGGCCCTTGCTGCGCTGGGCATTAACAACCAATAATCCGTATTTATTCTTGTGCCGTCTGGCCTCACTGTGCTCAGCAGTGTGAGGTCAGGCGGTTTTATTGTGTGGAGCGGTCGGTCTTATCCAAGTGAATTTACCCCCGAAACAGATTTCTAGGACAAACTTAAATCTCTATTGGAAACATGTTGTGACCTCAGGGAGGGGTGTGTACTTCAAGCTGTCTGAAAGGCATCCGGGGGTAAAAGTATGACCTAGGAAACAAAACTTGTTGTGAAGTGACTGTGGTCACATTAACCTTTCCGTCAAGAAAGTTAATAGTCATTAACGGAAAGTATTTCGCCCATGACTCACGCCCCAGCATTGACCAACCGACAGCGCCACGAAGAGCTCGTCGCAGAGCTCAAAGAGTTGCTCAGCACGACAGCACGCGGTGGTTCCGAACGTGCCCGTGCTCGCCATATTTCCCGCGGTAAGCTGCTGCCACGTCAGCGCATCAACCAACTGCTTGACCCCGGCAGCCCTTTCCTTGAGGTCGCACCTCTAGCGGCCCACGAAATGTATGGCGGCAAGGTTCCGGCTGCTGGCGTCATCGCCGGCATTGGCATCATCGAAGGTCGTCGCTGCCTGGTTGTAGCCAATGACGCAACCGTTTCCGGCGGAACGTACTACCCGTTGACTGTCAAGAAGCACCTGCGCGCACAGGAGATTGCCAGCCTTAACCACTTGCCGTGCATTTACCTGGTCGACTCCGGCGGGGCCATGCTTCTCAACCAGGATGAAGTTTTCCCTGATCGCGATCATTTCGGTCGCATTTTCTACAACCAGGCCAACCTCTCCGCTCGCGGGATTCCGCAGATTGCCGCCGTGATGGGATCCTGTACCGCCGGGGGCGCATACGTGCCGGCGATGAGCGATGAAGCGGTCATTGTGAAAAACCAGGGCACCATCTTCCTGGCAGGCCCACCACTGGTTAAGGCTGCAACTGGTGAAGATGTCACACCAGAGGAACTCGGTGGCGGCGAACTGCACTCCAAGACCTCCGGCGTTACTGACCATCTCGCAGTTAACGATGCCGACGCACTGCGTCGTGTCCGCGATATCGTCGCAACGCTCCCCAAGGACCCGGAAGTTCCGTGGGACACAGAGCCCACCGTCGCGCCGACTCGCAACCAGACCGATCTTTACGATGTCGTCCCCGTCGATGCCAAAGTGCCTTACGACGTTCACGAGGTCATTGAAATTATTGTGGATGGAGGCCAATACCAGGAGTTCAAGGCCGAATTTGGTACGACCCTGGTCACTACTTTTGCCCGCATTCACGGGCACCGCGTCGGCATTATCGCCAACAACGGCATTCTCTTCGCGGAATCTGCACAGAAGGGCGCGCACTTCATCGAGCTGTGTGATCAGCGCGGCATCCCACTGGTATTCCTGCAGAACACCACGGGCTTCATGGTTGGTCGCGAATACGAGGCCGGCGGTATTGCAAAGCACGGCGCCAAGATGGTCAACGCCGTGGCTACCACCCGCGTGCCCAAGTTCACTGTAGTCATCGGTGGCGCCTTCGGCGCCGGCAACTACTCCATGTGCGGTCGCGCATATTCGCCGCGCTTCCTTTGGATGTGGCCGAATGCTCGCATTTCCGTCATGGGCGGTCCACAGGCGGCGATGACGCTTTCGACGGTTCGTCGCAACCAGATTGAACGCTCAGGTGAGAGCTGGTCGCAGGAAGAGCAGGAGGAGTTTGAAACTCCGATTCGCGAGCAGTTTGAGCGTCAGTCGCACTGCTATTACTCATCGGCTCGCCTGTGGGATGACGGTGTCATCGACCCCGCAGATACCCGCCGAATTCTTGGCATGGCCCTCGACGTGGCAAGTGGTGCACCCCTGGATGAACGGGGCTTCGGCGTCTTCCGCATGTAGTAACCAGCTAAAAACTCTCGACACCGCATTTTCTGAAAGGAAACACAGGGCACATGACAGCGCACAACACGCAGCCCCACGCAGCTGGCGGCAGCCTGAGTACCGTATTGGTCGCAAACCGTGGGGAGATTGCCTGCCGCATTATCCGAACCCTTCGTGACAACGGAATTCGCTCCGTCGCGGTCTACTCGGATGCCGATGCCGACGCCCCTCACGTACGCATGGCGGATATGGCCATCCACATTGGCCCATCTCCGGCACGCGAGTCCTACCTGGTCATCGACAAGATTATCGATGCCGCTCGCCGCTGCGACGCGGACGGAATCCACCCCGGTTACGGCTTTCTCTCTGAAAACGCTGACTTCGCGACCGCCTGTGAGGAAGCAGGTATTGAATTCATCGGCCCACCGGCCAGCGCCATCAACACCATGGGTGACAAAATCTCCGCCCGCGCTGCCGTCGAAGCCCGCGATGTTCCCACCGTGCCGGGTCTGTCTCGCCCAGGGCTTAGCGACGAGGACCTCATTGAGGCAGCCCCATCGATTGGCTTCCCAGTTCTGATTAAGCCATCGGCAGGCGGTGGCGGTAAGGGTATGCACCGCGTGGAAAACGCTGCTGACCTGCCGGCAGCGCTCGCAACGGCTCGTCGTGAAGCGGCGGGTGCCTTCGGCGATGACTCCCTGTTCATCGAGCACTTCGTCGACACCCCGCGGCATATCGAGGTACAGATCCTCGCAGACAAACACGGCAATGTGATCCACCTGGGCGAGCGTGAGTGCTCGCTGCAACGACGCCATCAGAAGGTCATCGAGGAAGCGCCGAGCCCCCTGCTGGATGAGGAAACGCGCAGCGCAATCGGTGAAGCGGCCTGCGACGCGGCCCGCTCGGTCGGCTATGTCGGCGCGGGCACGGTGGAGTTTATTGTGCCGGCGAAGGACCCGTCGTCGTTCTTCTTCATGGAGATGAACACGCGCCTCCAGGTCGAGCATCCAGTAACTGAGCAGGTCACCGGCCTGGATCTGGTGGCACTGCAGGTTGACATTGCCTCGGGACGACCACTGCCGGTTGCTCAGGAAGATGTAACTCTCACCGGTCACTCGATTGAAGCTCGCGTGTATGCCGAAGACCCAGCGGCGGGATTCTTGCCCACCGGTGGCACGGTCACACGTGTCGTCGAGCCGAGTGGGGCGGGAATCCGGGTGGATTCCGGCATTGTCGACGGTTCCGAGGTCTCATCCCTCTATGACCCGATGTTGATGAAGATCATCTCCCATGGGGAAAACCGTGAGCAGGCGCGCGAGCGGCTGGACCGGGCGCTCGGAGACACCGTTGTCGCAGGTGTCGGTGTCAATATCGACTTTTGTCGCTACCTGCTGAACGTCCCCGAGGTTCGCGTCGGCGATCTTGATACCGGTCTGCTCGACCGTGTGGCGGAAGGCTTCGCCACCTCCGAAACACCGGACGATGTCTACCTCGCCGCTGCGATGGACTGGCTGACTTCTCGCTTTGAAGAGGCCACCGACTCGCCGTGGCTGACCCCGGACGGCTGGCGCGCCAGTACCCCTGCCGCGCAGCGCATCCGCTTCGGAACGGGGGAGGACTCGCGTCTGATCTCGATTGTGGGCACGCCGTCGAGCGCCGACGTCATCGTCGGTGATGTGGTCGCGGGCCTGTCCGCCGAGGCGGAGAACGAAGAGATCGACGTTCCAGAACCGCGAAACTACAAGGTTTCGGTCTATCGGGATGGGGAACATCTGCGCATCGTCCGCGACGGTGTCGCACAGCACTTCCTGGTCGAGACCATCGACAATGCGGGGGCTGCGAACCATGAAGAATACGTCGTCGCCGGCGCTCACGGCACGTGGGTGCTGCCTCGCACCGAGGTAGTCACCACCGGAGCCGAAGCCGATGCCGGAGGCTCGGGAGTCATCCAAGCTCCGATGCCCGGCGCGATTATCGCGTTGGCGGTGGAGGAGGGAACCCGCGTCGAAGTTGGTGATGCTCTGTTGGTCATGGAGGCCATGAAGATGGAGCACACTCTCACCGCTGAAATTGCGGGTGAGGTCAGCTTCACCGTCGCGCCGGGCGATCAGGTCACCGGTGACCAGCAACTGGCGGTCATCACTGTGGCCGAAGCCGAGGAATAAAAACCCACACGAAACGCACCAACCAGGTCTAACGCCAATCAAGTCCCACACCTACAAAATCTTTTAAGGAGCACTCATCATGTCCGAAAGCACCAAGATTGCAACCGCCATCCTCGACGACGAATACGTGGAACTGCAGAAAGTAGTTCGCGAATTTGCCAACGAAGTTGTCGACCCGGTTTCCGCCGAGCACGACCGCAACCACACTTTCCCGTACGAGGTTGTCTCGCAGATGGGCGAAATGGGCCTGTTCGGTCTGCCATTCCCCGAGGAAGTCGGTGGCATGGGCGGTGACTACCTGTCCTTCGGTATCGCCCTGGAGGAGCTGGCTAAAGTCGATCAGTCGGTCGCTATCACCCTGGAAGCCGGCGTTGGTTTGGGCGCCATGCCAATCTTCCACTTCGGCAATGACAGGCAGAAGGAGACCTACCTGCCCGAGCTGACTGCTGGTAAGAAGCTCGCTGGCTTTGGTCTCACCGAGCCGGATGCAGGTTCCGACGCCGGCGCCACCCGCACCACAGCCCGTGAAGACGGCGATGATTTCGTCATCAACGGCGCCAAGCAGTTCATCACCAACTCCGGCACGGATATTACTTCGCTGGTTACTGTCACCGCAGTCACCGGCCAGAAGGAAGATGGCAAGAAGGAGATTTCTACCATCATCGTGCCGAGTGGCACGGAGGGCTTTGTCGCGGAACCGGCTTACGACAAGGTCGGTTGGAATGCCTCCGACACCCACCCACTGACCTTCACCGATGTTCGCGTCCCGCAGGAGAACCTGCTGGGCACCCGTGGTCGCGGCTTCGCTAACTTCCTGTCCATCTTGGCCGAGGGGCGTGTCGCAATCGCAGCGCTTGCCACCGGTGCTGCGCAGGGTTGTGTTGATGAGTCGGTTCGCTACGCCAAGGAGCGCCACTCCATGGGCCGTGCGATTGGTGAGTACCAGGCCGTTTCCTTCAAGATCGCACGAATGGAAGCGCGTGCGCATGCCGCACGGATGGCGTGGTACGACGCAGCCGCAAAGATGGCCGCGGGCGCAGAGTTCCGTCGTGAAGCGTACATCGCCAAGATGATTGCCTCCGAGGCTGCGATGGACAACGCGCGCGACGCGACGCAGATTTTCGGCGGCTACGGATTCATGAACGAGTACCGCGTGGCACGCCACTACCGCGACTCCAAGATCCTGGAGATCGGCGAGGGCACCACAGAAGTGCAGCTCATGCTGATCGCGCGTGGATTGGGGCTGTAAAAATGGCTGACAACAACGCAACCGACGTCACCCGCGACGTCGTGCAGCGCGGACTGTGGTTCGAAGAGTACGAGGTTGGCGCGCGTTACCTGCACCGTCCGGGGCGAACCGTCACTGAAACCGATGACGTCCTCTTCACGACGCTGACCATGAACACCCAGCCATTGCATCTGGATGCGCACTGGTCGAGCCAGCAGCCGGGATTCGGAGGCGAGCGCCTGGTCAATTCGATGTGGACGCTGTCGACGGTTGTCGGGCTGTCTGTCGGGCAGCTCACGCTCGGCACCATCGTCGCCAACCTCGGCTTTACCGAAGTGGCGTTTCCCGCACCGATGTTCCACGGCGACACCCTGTACGCAGAGACCGTCTGCCGTAACAAACGCCTGTCCAAGTCCCGCCCCAACCAGGGCATTGTCGAGCTCGAGCACATCGGACGCAACCAGGACGGCACCGTCGTCTGCCGCGCAGTCCGTTCCACGCTCGTCCAATGCGCACCGATTTCGCTTGACGACGGCTCCGAGAACGCAGCTTCAGCGGGGAAGTGAGTGACCCATGTCTACGCATAACTCCTGGCAGCCGCTGGGCCCTGCAATTCTGTTTGCGCCAGCCGACCGGCCGGAACGGTTCGCTAAAGCTGCTGACCGTGCCGACATGGTGATCCTGGACCTGGAGGACGGCTGTCGCGCTGAAAACCGTGAGGCTGCCCGCGAGGCTATCGTCTCCTGTGACCTCGATCCGGCCCGCACCATTGTGCGTGTCAATCCACCGGAGGTTGAGGACTACGCAGCGGATATTGACATGCTGCGTGGCACCGCTTTCCGCCAGGTGATGCTGCCCAAGGCCTCCTCGGCGCAGCAAGTGGATGAGTTGGTAGCGGCACTGGGGGAGAAGACCCAGATCATTGCCCTCATCGAAACTCCGCTTGGGGTCATGCGCGCCGAAGAGCTGGCGCAGGCCGATGGCGTCGTTGCGCTGTTCTGGGGCGCAGAGGACCTGGTGGCGGGCTTGGCGGGAACGTCATCACGCTTTAGCGAAGCAGAGGCTGCACTCGCGCCGGGCCGTATCCATGCGGGCAGCTACCGCAGTGTGGCGGCACATACCCGCAGCCACGTTCACCTGGCGGCAGCGGCGCACGGTAAGGCCAGTCTGGATTCCATCTACGTCAATATCTCCGACGCGGATGGGCTAGCTGCGGAGGCAGCCGATGCCGCTGCGTTGGGATTCGCTGCCACCGTCTGTATCCACCCAGGTCAGGTCCCGACAATCCGCCAGGCTTATCGCCCCAGCGACGAGGAGATTGACTGGGCGCGTCGGCTCTTGGCGGAAGCGGAAAAGAACACCGGTGCCTTCAGTTTTGACGGCCAGATGGTGGATGCGCCGCTCTTCCGTCAAGCAGAAGCCATTGCTCGGCGAGCCGCTGTAACCGGTTAGTCCCACGGCCGGTAACTACCACTGATTTATCCCCCCCTAAAGAACACATTTCCCCTCACACACTCCGCACTATGCGGAGTCACTTAAACCAAGGAGATCTCCCCATGACCGCGACATTGAAGAACCACGCAGAACAGCGCACTGCTGATCCTTCGAAGCTGCCGGAGGGCTTCACCACTGTGCCGGCACCATACGGCAAGGATGTTGTCGATGCCGATGGCAACAAGATGAGCCACGTGTTCGGCGCCGGTGTCGAGCAAGGTGCCGCTCCACTTCGCGATGAGACTCTCGGTGAGAACCTGCGTGCGATTGTGGAGAAATTCCCGTCCCGCGACGCCGTCGTTGACGTCTACGCGGATGTCTCCTTTACCTTTGAGCGTTTCTACAACCGAGTTCTGCGTCTGGCCAGCGCTTTCATCCGTGAGGGCTACCGTCCAGGAGATCGTATCGGCATTTGGTCCACCAACCGCTGGGAGTGGACCGTGGTGCAGTACGCGTGCCACCACATCGGCCTGGTGCTGGTTAACATCAACCCGGCTTACCGCCAGCACGAGCTGAACTACGTGTTGGAAAAGGCAGGTGTGCGTATGGTGTTTGCCGCCCGCCGCTACAAGGACTCCGATTACCGAACCATGCTGATCGAGGCCTCCAAGCAGCGCGGTGTGCGCCTCGATAAGGTCATCTACTTTGGCTCCTCCGAGTGGTACGAGCACATGCACAGCGAAATCGATGACCTGAGCGAGTACACCTCCCAGCTGAAGCCGGATGATCCGATCAACATCCAGTTCACGTCGGGCACGACAGGCTTTCCCAAGGGCGCTACCCTGACGCACCGCAACCTGCTGAACAATGGTTACTTCATCGGTGAGCTGTTGGGCTACACCGAGGCCGACCGCATCTGTGTGCCGGTGCCGTTCTTCCACACCTTCGGCATGGTGATTGGCACCTTCGCCGCCTTCACCCACGGTGCCGCTATTGTCATTCCGGCTCCGTCGTTTAAGGCGCGTGAAACGCTCAAGGCTGTGCACTCGGCTAAGGCCACCAGCCTCTACGGCGTGCCGACGATGTTCATCAATGAGCTTGAAGAAGCCCACGACCAGGAGGAATACGGCTCCCCTTACGACCTGTCGCTGCTGCGCACAGGTGTGATGGCAGGTACCTCGTGCCCGTCGAAGACCATGCGTGATGTGATGGACAAGCTCAATATGCGTGAGATTGCCATCTGTTACGGCATGACCGAGACTTCGCCGGTGTCCTTCCAGACCCGCGCGGATTCCCCGCTGGAAAAGCGCGTCAACACCGTCGGGCAGATCATGCCGCACCTGGAAGCCCGCATCATCTGTGAAGAAACCGGCGAGACCCTACCACGAGGCGAACAGGGCGAGGTTGTCGTCCGTGGATACTCCGTTATGAAGGAGTACTGGGAGCACCCGGAAAAGACCGCCGAGGCCATCGATGCCGACGGCTGGATGCACACCGGCGACCTGGGCGTGCTTGACGACGAGGGCTACCTGTCCATCACCGGACGTATCAAGGACATGCTCATCCGCGGTGGTGAGAACATCTACCCGCGTGAGATTGAAGAGTTCCTGTTCACCCACCCGGCTGTTGTCGATGCACAGGTCATCGGCGTGCCGGATGACAAGTATGGCGAAGAAATCATGGCATGGGTAATTCTGCACGACGATGTGGAAGACCTCACCGCCGAGGATGTGGCGGCGTTTGCCCACGGCAAGCTGTCGCGTCACAAGATTCCGCGCTACGTTCACGTCGTCGAGGAGTTCCCGATGACCGCGTCGGGCAAGGTTCGCAAGGTTGAGATGCGTGAGATGGCTCCGCGAATCCTGGGCTGGGTGTAGAACAATGTCAAAAACAACTGATCAGACCGGTCGCGAGCTTGTCGCAGGCCTCGTCACTGATGGAATGACCCTGGCAGTTGGCGGCTTTGGCCTGTGTGGTGTGCCATATACCCTCATCGAGGGCGTGCGCGACTCCGGGGCAAAAGACCTCACCATCGTGTCCAACAACATGGGCATTGACGGTACTGGGCTCGGCATTCTGCTGGAGAACAAGCAGGTGGCAAAGGTAGTGGCCTCCTACGTCGGCGAGAACAAGGAGTTTGCTCGCCAGTACCTCGAAGGAGAAATCGAGGTGGAGTTCACCCCTCAGGGCACTCTGGCAGAGCGTCTTCGCGCAGGTGGCGCAGGTATTCCCGCATTCTACACCGCAACCGGCGTCGGTACGCTCGTTGCAGAGGGCAAGCCCCACGCCGACTTCGACGGACAGACCTACGTGCAGGAGCGTGGCATCGTTGCCGACATCGGCCTGGTGCACGCCTACCACGGCGATATTGACGGCAACCTTGTCTATCGCCGGACCGCGCAGAACTTCAACCCGCTGTGCGCAGCATCCGGCAAGGTGACCGTTGCAGAGGTGGAGTACTTGCTTGGCCGCGGCGAGATCGACCCGGATCTGGTGATGACTCCGGGTGTGTATATCCAGCACATCGTTCGCGGTGACGGACGCGAGAAGCTCATTGAAAAGCGCACAACTCGGCCACGCAATACCGATTCCAGCCACGATGCCGGTGACGCGGCAGCAGGGGAGGAGATTTAAATGGCACCTGCGAAGACAATTATGGACAAGGGCTGGAGCCGTGACGAGATGGCACAGCAAGCCGCTGAAGAGCTGCGCGATGGCGACTATGTGAATCTGGGTATCGGCATTCCGACACTGGTGGCAAACCATATTCCCGAAGGCGTGCGCGTTCTGCTGCAGAGTGAAAACGGAATTCTGGGAATGGGTGCCTTCCCATATGAAGGCGAAGAGGATGCTGACCTCATCAATGCGGGGAAGCAGACCGTGACATTGGTGCCGGGCGCGGCAATCTTCGACTCCGCCACCAGTTTCGGCATGATTCGCGGCGGTGCCGTGAAAATGGCCGTGTTGGGTGCGATGGAGGTGAGCCAGTGCGGTGACCTGGCCAATTGGATGATTCCGGGAAAGATGGTCAAGGGCATGGGCGGTGCGATGGACTTGGTCGCCGGTACCCCTCGAGTGGTGGTTTTGACCGATCATGTTTCCAAAGATGGCAAACCAAAATTGGTAAAAGCCTGCGAACTGCCCCTCACAGGTGCAAAAGTAGTGAAAAGGATTATTAGCAACCTGGGAAGCTTCGATGTCGCTGATGATCACCTGGTGCTACGCAGGCTGGCACCTGGGGTGACGCTGGCAGATATCGAGGCCAACACCGAAGCCGCATACGTGGTTGACCTCGAGAATTAAATACGCAGCAATCATGGTCAGTCCACACTCATCAGTTTTGACTTAGGAGAATCCATCCATGAGTAACCTTCCAGCTCCCAGCCCGAATGATGTCGTTATCCTCGCTGGTGCCCGCACCCCGCAGGGCAAGCTGCTCGGTCAGCTGGCACCGCTTACTTCCGTCGAACTTGGCGCTCATGCTGTCAAGCACGCTGTCCAGCGTTCCGGCGTTGCCCCGGAAGAGGTTCAGCACGTCGTTCTGGGCCAGGTGATTCTCGCAGGTGCTGGCCAGAACCCGGCTCGACAGGTCGCCATTAAGGCAGGTCTGCCATGGAATACGACTGCTGAGATCGTTAACAAGGTCTGCCTCTCGGGCCTAAACGCTGTCATTCACGCCGCTCGCTTGATTCGTCTCGGTGATGCAGACGTCGTTGTTGCAGGTGGTCAGGAGTCCATGACGCACGCTCCGCACGTTGCACGCGGTGTTCGTCAGGGCAAGTCCTTCGGTGCGCTGAAGCTGGAGGACACCTTGGAGCGCGACGGTCTGGTCGACTCCTTCGATGGTGTGTCCATGGGTACGCTTACCGACGGTCCGAACAGCGACCTCGGCATTAGCCGCGAGCAGCAGGACGAGGTTGCGGCCGCTTCTCACCAGCGTGCGGCTAAGGCGCAGGAAGACGGTATTTTCGCGCAGGAAATCGCTCCAATCGAGATTCCGCAGCGCAAGGGTGACCCGGTAGTTGTCGACACCGACCAGGGCATTCGCCCAGAGGCCACGGTGGAGACCCTGGCTAAGCTGCGTCCGGTCTTCCTGAAGGAAAACGGCACCATCACTGCCGGTAACTCCTCGCCGATTTCCGACGGTGCCGCAGCAGTTGTGCTGGCATCGCGTGCTTACGCAGAAAAGCACGGCCTGGACTACCTCGCAGTTGTGGGCAAGGCTGGCCAGACCGCAGGTCCGGATAACTCCCTGCACGCTCAGCCTGCGGACTCTTTGAAGGAGGCCCTGCGTCGCGCTGAGTGGGACGCGCAGGAGCTCGACTTCATCGAGATCAACGAGGCATTTGGTGCGGTGGCCGTCAAGTCCCTGCGTGAGCTGGACTACCCGCTGGAGAAGACCAACATCCACGGTGGCGCGATTGCCCTCGGCCATCCGATTGGCTGCTCTGGTGCCCGCCTGACTCTGACCGCTGCGATGGAGCTGAACCGTCGCGGTTCGGGTCGCGCTGGTGTGTCCCTGTGCGGTGGCGGCGGTCAGGGCGATGCGCTGCTGCTGTACCGCGACTAATCGCCAAAGGCTGAAAACTCAGCAAGCCCGCGTTGTGGTTTCCCCTCTATGGATGCCACAACGCGGGTTTTGTTGTCTCCTGGGGGAGCCCCTGCGCGAAGGTGATTCGAGTTTTCAATTAGGTTAGGAGCTATGACAGGCTTTAGCTCCCTCGATGGTGAACAGACCTTCCCTTGGCTTCCCTCTGGCCCGGCGCTACTCTTCGCCCCGGCTGACCGTCCGGAACGTTTCCAGAAAGCTGCTGAACGATCGGACATGGTCATCATTGACCTGGAAGACGGCGCTGCCGTTGACAATCACGAGCAGGCACGTGCGAACATCATCAACAATCCGCTCGACCCGGAGACGACTATTCTTCGGATCACCGGTCCCGGGACTCCGACCTTCGCGGAGGATGTCGCCTTTGCCCGTACATGTGACTACGACATCGTCATGGTGCCCAAGATTCGAGACTCCATCCCCGCAGAGCTCGAAGGGTTGAAGATCATCGCGATGATTGAAACCCCGCAGGCCATGATTAATATCCAGCAGATTGCCATGCACCCGGACGTTGTGGGTCTGTTCTGGGGCGCCGAAGACCTGACCGCCGAACTCGGTGGCGTGTCCTCGCGCCAGAGTGTGGATGAAAACCCTCGTCGCCACTACCGCGATCCGCAGCGATTGGCTCGTGCACTCGTTCAGGTGCATGCAGCTGCGGCGGGTATTGCCGCCATTGATGCCGTTCATACTGACTTTCGCGATGAGCGCGGCCAGTACCTAGAGGCTCTCGATGCCGTGGGCTGTGGTTTCCTGGCTACGGCCTGCATCCACCCGGCGATGGTGCCGCCGGTGCGCAAGGCATATAAGCCGTCGGAAGCAACGCTCGCCCGCGCCCGGAAGATTGTCGATCACGCAGGTACGCACACTGGCGCCTTTCAGCTCGATGGCGAGATGATTGACGCGCCCGTCGTAAAGCAGGCGGTGGCAGCGCTCGCGCGTGCGGGAATTACGGAGTAACTAGCGGCGGGATTTCGCCAGGTTCTCGGTGACCTTCCGATCGATGCGGCCGAAGTTGTAGTACGCCGCACAAGCGCCTTCGGGGGAGACCATGCAGGTGCCGATGGGGGTCGCCGGGGTGCAGGCGGTGCCGAAGACCGCGCACTGCCAGGGCTTGATGTGGCCGGTGAGCACAGAGCCGCATTCGCAGGTCACGGGATCTGGGATACGGCGCCCCGGCACCTGGAAACGGCGCTCGGCGTCGAATGCCGCGTATTCCTCAGAGATGCCGAGGCCGGAGTTTTCAATCCAGCCGAGGCCACGCCACTCGAAGGTGTCGCGGAGGGAAAAGACGCGGTCCATAAGTTTCTGCGCGGTGGTGTTGCCGGAGGAGCGAACGACGCGCGCGTACTGGTTGTCCACCCGCGACTTACCGGCAGCAACGTCGCCGCTGACGAATTGATCCAGCAGCATGACGACGGCCTGGAGCACATCCAATGGCTCAAAACCGGTGACCGCCACTGGCAGATTAAACTCGCGCGGCAGGAACTCAAAGGCGTCCGTGCCGGTGGTTGTAGCCACGTGACCTGGGCCGATGAAACCATCGACCTTGGTTTCGCCGCCGTTGACGATGGCGCGCAGTGGCGGCTCGATGAGTACGTGGTTGGAAAATACGGAGAAGTTTTCCACTCCCTGCCGGCGCGCGGCCTCAATGGTCACGGCAGTCGACGGGGCAGTTGTCTCAAACCCAACGGCGAAGAAAACGACCTGCTTATCGGGGTTATCGGTGGCGATCTTCAGCGCGTCGAGAGGCGAGTAGACAAAGCGCACATCGGCGCCGCGCGCACGTGCCTGCATCAGCGACGTTTCGGACCCCGGCACGCGCATCATGTCGCCGAAGGTCGTGAAAATGACGTCTTCCTGCTGTGCCAGCCAAATGGCATCGTCGACGCGACCCATGGGGATGACGCAGACGGGGCAGCCGGGTCCGTGGATCAGCTCGATGTTTTCGGGTAGGAGGTTTTCCAAGCCGTAGCGGTAAATGGTGTGCGTGTGCCCGCCACAGACTTCCATCAGTGCGATGGGCTTTTCCAGCTTGGTGGCCTCGCGTTCAATGCGTGCGAGCAGCTTCTTCGCAGCGGCGGGATCGCGGAATTCGTCAACGTATTTCATGGTGCCGTCCAGCCCCTCAGTTGATCTGTGACGATGAGAAGGATTCCAGCTCATCCTCGTAAGTGTCGCCGCCTAGCTGTTTGATTTGCTGGAGCGAGAGTCTGGCCTCTTCCTCGTCGATCTTGCTCATGGCGAAACCGACATGTACGAGAACCCAGTCACCGGCGGTGAGGTTCTCGTCAACAAGTAAATCGGTGGAAATCATGCGTGCGACGCCACCAATCTCCACTGTTGCACGGGCAGCATCGTGGACTTCTGTGATGACAGCAGGGACACCAAGACACATACGCTTCTCCTCGTTTGCAATACTTATCGAGACTACCATCAGAGGCAGCGAGCCTCGTTTTCGAAGGACGAGTGACGCAAGCAGTTTTGTCCGCCACCAGCTGTGAAGTTAGGGATAGTGAGCATGCAGCCGAAGAATCGTCTGAACACCAACGAAGCCAAGGTAAACACCAATATTGGTCGCGTTCGGGCACGTCCGTTCAGGCTTCTCGACGACTACGTCACCTTGCAACACGGCTCCGGTGGAAAGGCATCCGCAGCTCTGGTTGAACAGGTCTTTTTCGACGCCTATGGCAATGAAATTCTAGGGCAGGGTGGCGACTCCGGGCTCTTCGCTGCCGATGCCGTCGTCGAAGCTGCGGCAGCTTCTGCACATGGCGGGGCGCGGCTGGCAATGTCCACCGACTCCTATGTGGTCAATCCCATCGAGTTCCCGGGCGGCAACATCGGCGATTTGGCCGTCAACGGCACGATCAACGATCTGGCGGTAGCCGGAGCCAGGCCCCTGGCGCTGACCGCATCGTTCATTCTGGAAGAGGGGCTGGAGATCGCGACTCTGCGCCGCATTGTGGCGAGTATGCGCACCGCTGCCGATGCCGCAGGGGTGAGCATCGTCGCCGGCGACACCAAGGTTGTGCCGAAGGCCGCAGGTGACCAGGTCTACATCACCACGGCCGGGGTGGGCGTGGTCCGCGGCGACTACGCCGGTGCCGCTACGAAAGGATCTGTCTACGCAAACATCGAGGCTGGAGACCGCATCCTCGTCTCCGGTCCAATCGCCGATCACGGCATGGCCGTCATGCTCGCCCGCGGCGACTTGGCTCTGGCCGCGCCTATTGAGTCCGATACCCGCGCTGTCAACGGTCTGGTCGAAGCGCTACTTGAAGCTGCACCCGGCACTCGCTGGATGCGCGATGCCACCCGCGGCGGCCTCGGCACGGTCGCCAACGAGCTCGCCCGTGGCACCGGTCTTGGTGTCGTGCTTGACGACGAATCCATTGCAGTCCGTGAAATGACCCGTGGCGCCTGTGACATGCTCGGCATCGATCCGCTCTACGTCGCCAATGAAGGCACCTTCGTCGCCGTTGTCCCCGCCGAGCAATCCGAGGCAGCGCTCAGTGCACTCCACGCAGCCGGGGCTTCCGAGGCTTGTGATATCGGCTCCATCGAGGACGAGCCCGCCGCTTCCGTGGTACTGGTCACCGGATTCGGCGGCACCCGCATGGTGGACATGTTGGTCGGCGATCCGCTGCCGCGCATCTGCTAGACATCCATGCCGGTTGCCGCCAGCAGGCGACCGGCCATCGCCTGGCCAAGACTCAAGCCGCCATCGCCCGGTGGCACAATTTGATGCTGCAACAGAGTAAAGCCCTCAGCTGCAACTTCGCGCCGCAGCAGCTCCATCAACAGCGCATTATTCGCGCAACCCCCGCTGACGCCGACAACATCGGTGCCGGCTTCCTCCGCAGCCTGCACCAATCGCTTGCCGACGACACCCGCGACCCCACAGTGAAACACAAATGCGGCCTGCTCAGCGTCGGGCGATGCTACCGCCTCCCGGATAACCTCCTGGAGGGGCACTGGTCTGGTCTCTGAACTGACCGCTTCAAGCGCTTCCGCATGTGACCTCACGTAGCGAGTCGCCGCTGCCTCCAACTCCATGGCCGCTTGCGCCTCGTAGCTGATGGCCCCGCCACCGCGCCAGCGAGGAAGCAGCAGAGCTGCGGCGGCATCGAATATGCGGCCGAGAGATGAAGTTTGCACTGTGCCAACTCCCGTCGCCAACTGGCTTTCAACCAGGGTTACTTCGCGCTCGTTTGAGAGGTTGCGCAGGAGGTGGTCGTCGTCAAGCTCCCACTCGTGCGCGAGACCGAGGGCGAGCCGCCACGGGTGCGTGACGGCGCGATCGCCTCCGACCAACGGGAAAGTGGGGCAGTGCCAGGTGCGTTCCCAGGTTGTGGAACTGCGACTGAGCGTGAGGATCTCGCCGCCCCAGATGGTGCCATCGGTGCCATAGCCGGTCCCGTCGAGAGTGGCGACAACTGCATGACCCGCATTGGGGGAGAGGAGACGGTGCTCCGCGAGTAGGGAGAGCGCGTGTGCGAAGTGGTGCTGAACTGCGAGGAGTTCGATGTCGTGCTCGGCGGCGAAGCGTTCGGCGAAGGCGGTCGTGGCGTAGCCCGGATGAAGATCGCAGACGACAAGGTCCGGGGTCGCATCGCGCATGGAAAGGAGCTGGTCAACTGCTCTCTGGTAGGCCTTCTGGCTGGCCCACGAACCCATGTCGCCAATGTGCGCGGAGACGTGAGCGAGGTCCCCATGCGCGATAGCGAAAGTGTTCTTCAGCTCTCCGCCGGTCGCGAAAATGGTGGGTTGGGACGTGCTCCGGACGCTGGTGCCAGGGCCAGGGCCAGGGCCAGGGCCAGTGCCAGGGGCAGGGCCAGTGTGGCTACGAGAATCGGTGGGCGTGATTGAAACGGGGACGGGAGCGAAGCCGCGGGACCGGCGCGATGGGGCGGTGCTGATGAAAACCGAATCTTCAACGGGTACGTGGATTTCGCGGTCGTGGAGGATGAAAGCGTCGGCGATGTGACCGAGCTTCTTCAGCACGTCGGCATTGTCGGTACACACGGGCTCGCCACTGAGGTTGCCGCTAGTGACAACGAGTGGGCGATCGCAAAGCAACAGGTGAATGCCTGAGTACGGAAGCATAATCCCGAAGCTGTCGAGACCCGGTGCGATGAGATTGGAAAGCGGCCCCGACCGCTGCTTCGGTGCAATCACAATCGGTGCCTCAGGGGAGTCGAGAAAACGCTTCTCCTGCTCAGTTAACTCAACCAGTTGGGCAGCGGTGTCAACAGTGGGAGCCATTACCGCCAACGGTTTGTCGGGTCGACGCTTGCGCATCCGCAGTTTCTCGCAGGCAGCGTCATTGGTGGCATCGCAGACCAGGTGAAAACCACCAATACCTTTGACGGCGAGCAGGGCGCCGTCGTCAAGCAGTGCGTGTGCGCGACGAAAGAGCGCGAGAACCTCCTCGCGGGAGGTGGCGGTGGTGGTGCCGCCTGCATCGTGCCAGCTCAGACGCGGGCCGCAGTCGAAGCAGCTGATTGGCTGGGCGTGATAGCGGCGGTCGGTGGGGTCGGTGTACTCGCGCTCGCACGGGGTGCACATCGGAAAGGCCGCCATAGTGGTGCGCGGGCGGTCGTAGGGCAGTTCAGTGATGATGGACAGGCGCGGTCCGCAGTTGGTGCAGGAGATGAAAGGGTAGAGGTAGCGCGGGTTGGTAGGGTCGAAAAACTCACGGCGGCAGTCCGGGCACAGTGCAGTGTCGGGCGGAAGCAGTGCGCGGCCGGAGTAGCTGTGGCGAGAGGGCACGATGGTGAACTCGCGCTCATGGCCCAGTGTCGCGATGTGCTCGGCGGAGTGATTGATGATGTGGGCAAGCGCGGGCAGTTCGGTGAAAAGCTGGCTGCGGAAGGCAGCGAGGGCGTCCGGTGGGCCTTCTACCTCGATGAATACGCCCTGCTCATCGTTGCCACAGAAGCCGACGAGACCCGCGCGCCGGGCGATGGTGGCGACAAAAGGGCGGAATCCGACCCCCTGGACGATACCTTCGATACGCCAGCGAATGCGTTGAATGCTCGTACCCATCCCCGCTCCGGTCGCGCCTGCCTTTTCCATGCATTCAACTTTACGTAAGCGGCTCGGGTCCGTTCGCACTGCTAGTTTGGAGATTGTGCACGAAGTAGCGTTGAGCATGCAGTTAGCGAAGGTTGTCACGAGAGCAGCCGAAGGTCGAACTGTACGCACTGTGCACCTGCGGATAGGCGCTCTACGGCAGGTTGTGCCAGAAACCCTTTCATACGCGTGGGATTTCGTCAGTCACGATACCGGTTTGGGGGACGCGAAATTGGATATTGACTGGGTACCTGCGGTTGTCGAATGCGCGCACGGGCATCGCGAACAGGTGGGGCCACTCGATGGCCTGCTGTGCCCCACGTGCGGAAAGCCAGGACGCGTAATCTCGGGGGAAGAGTTCACAATCGTCGACATCGACGTCGACACGCACAAGTAGGAAAGACGGTTTTATCATGGGACGTTTCCACCGGCATGACGGCGATGACGCACACCACCATCACCACCATCATCATGACCACGACCATGACCACCATCACGGCCATGACCACGTTCATCTCGCCGATCCCGATGACACTAGCCACGGCGACCATTCGGGTTATGAAACCGGCGTGGAACGCGTGACCATCCTCGAGGACATCTTCAGCGAAAACGACCATCGCGCGGAGCATAATCGCGAGCTGCTTGCTGAACATGGCGTGGAAGCCATCAACCTGATGAGCTCCCCGGGCTCAGGCAAGACTGCGCTGTTGGAGAAGACACTGGCGGCTGCGCAGGGAAAGCTGCGCGTCGGCATTATCGAGGGTGATATTGAGACGGCTCTCGATGCCGACCGCCTGGAGGGTTACGGGGCACAGATTTCGCTGCTGAACACGGGCAACGGATTCGGTGGTGAATGCCACTTGGACGCCCCGATGGTCTCCCGCGCGCTCGGGGGGCTGGATTTGGCCACGCTTGACCTGGTCATGATTGAAAATGTGGGAAACCTTGTCTGTCCGGCTGAGTTTGAGGTCGGCGAGACTCGCAAGGCAATGGTCTACTCCATCACCGAGGGGGAGGATAAGCCGGTCAAGTACCCGGTGATGTTCCGCTCTGTGCAGGTAGTGGTTATCAACAAGATGGACCTTGCCCCGTACCTTGACTTCGACATGGAGCTCTTCCGCGCCAACCTGGAAAAGGTCAATCCAGGCGTGAAGGTGATTGAGGTCTCCGCTAAGACCGGGGAGGGCATCGACGAATGGCTCCGTTGGGTCAACCCTGCGCTGGTTGATTAAGCGCGCGCCGGGGGCCGTCGTGAAGCAATGGGGGCGTCACGGCATGCTTGACGACGGCCCCGCTACCCCCTCGCTTCGCTCCACCTTAGTGGGGGATAGGTGATATCCCGCTGTAATCTGCGGCGGTTTTTCACGTTCATTACCTGTACCTGGAGCTATATTTACGCAACATTTATCTTGCATATTATTTTGTTATAACCGCAGCGCAGCACCATTATTCAGGTTGTTCTTAGGTCGCTATACTTGGCCATGTATAGGCAATGGGCCTTGGTAGTTGTAAAACCTCGAAACCAATATTCCTAATAACTAAGCAGAAGGCGCAGCGACAAAAATGATTAGTGGCGCGAATTGGCAGGAAGGGACCCTCGGCGAAAACCTCGCTAGAGCTGGTGTCTCACGGCGCAGTTTCATGAAGTTTTGTGGCACTATGGCGGCAATTTTTGCCGCCGGAACTCCGAATGTCGGTGAGGCTGCGGCGCAGTCACTGACTCCCTCGGCGGAGGAAATCGCAGATAAGCTCTCGGCTGTAAAGAAGCCGAAGGTGGCTTGGCTGCAGTTGCAGGAATGTACCGGATGTATGGAATCCGTATTGCGTTCAGGAGGCACCACTGCTGAAGATGTGGTGCTGAACCTGGTTTCGATGGACTACAACGAGCTGCTCATGGCACCGTCCGGGCATGCGGCTGAAAAGGCTTTGGACGACATGAATGCCGAGGATCACATTCTGGTGGTCAATGGCTCGATTCCGACCGGCGAGAACGGTGCGTACTGCACCATTGGCGGTAAGTCGGCAGAACAGGTGCTGCTCGAGGCTGCTGAGAAGGCCACGGCAATCCTGGCCGTTGGTGCCTGCGCAGTCTGGGGTTCTGTCCAGGCTGCTAAGCCGAATCCGACCGGTGCCAAGGGTGTCGATGAGATTATCAAGGACAAGCCGGTGATTAACGTCTCTGGTTGTCCGCCGATTGGTGAGGTGATTACGGCCACCCTGACGTACGTACTCACTTATGGCAAGACACCGGAGGTCGACGCTGAGGGGCGGCCAAAGTTTGCCTACGACCAGCGTATTCACGACTCCTGTCCGCGTCGCGCGCATTACGATGCCGGTCAGTTCGTGAAAACCTTCGACGACGAGGGCGCACGAAACGGCTGGTGCCTTTACGAGGTCGGCTGTAAGGGGCCATCCACGTTTAGCCCATGCCCAATCGTGCAGTGGAACCTTAAGTCCGGTTGGCCAATTGGTGCTGGTCACCCATGTATTGGCTGTACTGAGAAGGACTTCTTCGACCAGTTCACTCCGTTCTACGACAAGCTGCCGGGAATCCCGGGTATTGGAGTGGAGTCCAGCGTGAACACGGTCGGCGTTGGACTGCTGGCTGCCACTGCCGCGGGTGCCGCGGTCCATGGCGGACTCACACTGGTGAAGGAACTGAAGATAAGGCGCTCCAACGGCGAAGAAAAGGTGTTGGCTGCGTTTGGTGGTGTGGAAGGCCGGAAGCCACCGATGGTCGACCTTCCTTCAAACTCACCAGGCACGCAGAGCGAGACAGCATCCGATTCGAAGGACAACTAAGGGGGCATAGGACATGGCTACGGAAAAAGTTGTAATCGACCCGATTACCCGAATCGAGGGACACCTTCGCATTGAGCTGGAACGCGAGGGAGACCAGATCAAAACCGCGTGGAGTGAGACTACTCAGTTCCGCGGTATCGAAACCATTGTGAAAAACCGCGATCCTCGCGATGTCTGGGCATTCGTTGGTCGTATCTGTGGTGTGTGCACGGGTACTCACTCGGTGGCGTCCATTGCCGCTGTCGAAGATGCCATTGGCTCGACACCGCCCCCGCAGGCACGTCGTATTCGCGACCTGGTGATTGGCTCGCAGGAGATTCACGACCACGTCGTGCACTTCTACCATCTTCACGGTCTGGACTGGATTGATGTCACGAAGGCTCTCGAGGCCGATCCGAAGAAGACCGTTGAGTTCGCGCAGTCGATCGGTTCGACGTGGAAGGGCAATAACGAAGAAACCTTCGCCCGGGTCAAGGAGACCGTGCAGGGCATTGTGGACTCCGGCCAGCTGTCCATCTTCACCGGCGGCTACTGGGGACATGAGGACTACCGCTTGCCGCCCGAGGCCAACCTGATGGCAGTGTCGCACTACCTCGACGCCTTGGCTTTCCAGCGCTCTATCATCCGCATTAACACCGTCTTCGGCGGTAAGAACCCACACCCGAACTTCCTGGTCGGAGGCATGGCGTGCTCCATCGACCCGGAACGCTCTGAGACGGTCAACCAAGTCGGCATTGATCAGATCAAGTCCTGGATCGACGAGATCGTGGAGTTCGTCAATGACTGCTTCTACCCAGATGCAGTCGCCATCATGAGCGTTTACAAGGACTACTTCGACATCGGTCGCTCCTCCGACAGCTTCCTGGCGGTAGGCATGGCCGGCGCCACTTACTCCGGCGACCCGGCTAAGTCCCGTGTCCAGACCGTGCATCCAAACATCAAGCCCGGTGTCATTCTCGACGGTGACTACACCAAGCTCCACCCATTCCAGCCGGAAAAGATCGAGGAATTCATCAACTCCGCCTGGTATACGCAGGAAGCCGGCGATGATGTCGGCCTCAAGCCGTACGACGGCGAAACAACTGTGAACTACACCGGCCCGAAGCCGCCGTACGAGTGGTTGTCGGACAATGAAAAGTACACCTGGTCGAAGGCGCCGCGTTACGACGGTCGCGCTGTTCAAGTTGGCCCGGTTGCTCGTGTGCTGTTGGCATACCTGCAGAAGGAGCCGGAGACAATGCGCCTGGTCGACGAGGTCATGGATAAGCTCGACCTGCGCATTGAACAGATGAACTCCACTGCGGGACGCACCTACGCACGTGCTGTGGAGTCTGTGACCACCGCCAATTACTTGGCAGATCACATTTTCCCGGAGTTCGTTGAGGCCCTGAAGAACGGCGACATCGATGTCTTCGACAACAGCCGTTGGGAGCCGACCACGTGGCCGGAAAAGTGCCAGGGCGTGGGCTTCCTCGAGGTCGCTCGTGGCATGCTCAGCCACTGGGTCAAAATTGAAAATGGCAAGGTGACCAACTACCAAGCCGTGGTTCCCACCACGTGGCTGGCCGGTGGCCGTGACCCGAAGGGGCAGCTTGGCCCATACGAGCACGCGCTGGCTGGCGATGGCACACATCCGCTGGTTGATCCCGAGCAGCCGCTTGAACCACTTCGCACGATTCATTCCTTCGATCCATGTATGGCCTGCGCAGTCCACATTTTGGATCCGGCTGGTCAGGAAATGTTTAAGGTGACGACGGCATGACACCCCCAGTGAGTGAAAATCCGGAACTGCGACTAAAAGATTCCAAGGGCAACCCCCTGGTTATTGCGGTTATTGACGCACACACCAGCCACTGGTTGTCGCCATCCGAGGTCATTCAGGCCGCAGCAATTGTCCCGGACGACTCCCGCGATCCTGTCGACCTTGCGCTGAAGGTCAGTTTGCGTCGTCGTCGTGACGATCTTTTCCATCTCGACGGCACGCCACTGATGAAACTGACCCCGGATTCCTACGACCCGGCAACACCTGACCGCCGTTACTCCATCGCCAAGGTGCACGGCCTCAACATTGCGGATCAAACGGTCGATGTCGCCATCATGCGCGGTGAATTGAATGCGGTCGTTGAGGCATCCACGATGTCCCGTGAGGAAGGCGTTCTACTTCGTCGTAACGCGAACATGCACCATGGTCGCGGGCACCGCAGTATGGGCGTCGCGCTTGCGCCCATTGACAAAGACGGAAATTTCATCGGAGAGTTCATCTTCGAAGGATTCGTGGCAATGGGGCTGCGGAAACTCGACGAGGCCATTGCGGAAAACAAAAAGGGTTCCGGTTCGTGGGTCGAGGTTCACCTGTGGGGATGGGCGCTGCGCGTTCAGCATTGGTTGAACCTGGCGCTGATGTTGGTGATGACCTTTACCGGCTGGTACATCATGCAGCCCTATTTGACCGAGCGCACCTATGACGGCTCGGCCGCGGGCTTCGCGATGGGATATGTCCGTTTCGCGCACTTCTTAGCCGGATTCCTATGGATCGCGGTGGGGCTGTGGCGTGTCATTCTGCTGTTTGTTACCCACGACCGACAAACACGATGGCGTGCGCTATGGCCGATTTATAACAAGCAGGATGTTAAAGACCTCTGGCACACGATGCAGTACTACCTCTTCCTGCGCAAGGAAGGGCCGTTCTACTTCGCACACAATCCGCTGCAGCAGCTGGCGTACACCGGCATTTATGCGATGTGTTTCATTCAGATGCTCACAGGTTTGTCGCTATACGCGATGATGGATCAGTCCAACTGGTTCTTCCAGCTGCTGGCTATGCCGACGCACTGGATTGGCATCGGCTACTTCCGCCTGATTCACACAATCATCATGTACCTGATTTGGCTCTTCGCCATCATTCACGTCTACTTGGTCATCCGCTCCGATGCGGTGCACAACCACGGTGGTCTGTCCTCGATGATTGGTGGCTCTGTCTGGCTACCGCGCGGCACGCAACCGGTTGACTCTCCACGCATTGGATAGGAGATCATTGGGTAACGATAAGGTGTCCGACGCAGTCACCGGTGCTGATGCTGGCACTCCGTTGGTGACGGTTCTTGGCATCGGCAACCCCGTCATGGGCGACGACGGCATTGGTCTCGAGCTGCTGAGGCGTCTTGCCCCAGAACTGGAATCTGCAGGCATGGGGCAGACAACGCAGGCTGGGGATTCTGCGCATCTGGTCTGGTCGCCCTCCAACCTCGATGATCCTGCGAACCTCGCCGGGCGAGGGGACGAATGGACGGGTGCGGTTGCCTACATCGATGGTGGCACCTGCGGTATGGAGTTGCTGCCCATCGTGCAGGAGGCCAAGAACCTATTGTTACTCGACGCTCTCGCTGGTCCGGGGGATCCCGGTACCGTCGTCAAGCTCGTCGGTGACCAGATCCCGCGACTATTGGCGGCAAAGCTGTCCGCGCATCAGGTCGGCTTGCTGGATTTGCTCACCGCGGCGCGACTGCTGGGGCAGGAGCCTGAGCGCGTCGGTGTGGTGGGAGTGGTCTACGAGTCTGCCGACATGGTGGTGGGGCTCAGCAACACGGCACTTGGCGGCATTGAGGAGGCGACTGAGGTTGCGCGTGAGCTCATCGACAGCTGGCTTGCCGACGAGCGCGACAGTGACGTCTAACCCTCGCCCTCAGCGTTGACCTCAATACTGGAGATTTCAAACTCGCGGCCGTGCCGTAAATCCGCAGTAGGTGTGCCACAGACAGGGCAGGTTAGAGCATAGAATTCATCAATTTCATGCTCGGCCTCGCAGGTGGGGCAGTAGACCGTCGAGACAATGAGCTCGGCATCTAACTCGGCGCCCTCACACTGCGTCGCGGCACTGGCCACAGGCCATGCGGCGATGAGGGAATCGTAGACGACCCCGGAGCGGTCGCCGACACGCATTGACACCTTTGTCACGGTGCGTCCCGGGCAGACCTCGGCGATCTTTTCCACCACGCTGGTCAACAATCCAAGCTCATGCACAGATACCATTATGGCGAAGCACTCAGCGCGAAGGAGGCGCAGGCGGACCATGTCATCCAAATCCGTTCCGGTTACCCAGCACATCCAGCTCGATGAGCTTGTTGACCCATTCGAGGCACGACTGGATGTCTATCGCGATGACAACGGCGCCATCACACAGGTGTCCTTCGACCTTTCAGGGCTGCCGCGTATCGACGGGATGCTCGTGGGCAAGCAGGCATTAGATGTGCCAGATATCACCAAGCGGCTGTGTGGCCTGTGCCCGGTTGTGCATCATCTTGCAGGTGTACGGGCGGTGGAGGACCTCTACAGGATTTCCGACATTCCCCGAACCGCACAGTTGATTCGAGAGCTGCTGGCGGCCGGGTCGACCTTGGATAATCTAGCGACCAAGTTTGTGGCCGTCGACCGCGAGGGGGCGCGGACAATGAAGCGTGCCGGAAAAGCTCTGATGCGTGCAGCGGGGGCACCGTCGCATTTCCCAGATGTCGCCGTCCCCGGCGGTGTGCGCGCGGCAGTGGATAAGACGCTTGTTTCTGAGGCCGAAAGTGCTCTGGAGGCGCTGGCTGAGACGGCGGTAATCAAGGAAGTGGAGCTTCTTGCCGCCCCCGATGCTTCTGATGCTTGGACGGATACTTTTGACGGTCTCGACGTCGCAGTCGTCGACGCTGACGGTGAACTTGCTCCGCTGGGAAATTACCTGGCAGTCGCGCGGCACGACACCGATACCGCAGCGCAGATTTTCCCGGCTGCTGATTGGCCTACACGTGTTTGGGAATCCCGTCCGGGCGATGCCGCTCCCAGACCGGTGTTTGATGCCTCGAAGGAGCTGGGCAAGGATGGCTGTGAAGGTCAGCGGGCAGATTTCTACCGGGTGGGGCCGGTCTCCAGGCAGGTTGTCGTCGATAAGCGTGGAATCAGCCCACGCGACGCCCAACGCCAGCTTCTCGCCGACACCGTGGCCTGGGCGAAGCGGGTGCTTGCCGACGGGGAGCTGCTCGGCGACCATGTGTGCAATCCGAATGCTGCGACGGCGATTGAGAATGCTGACTTTGAAGAACCTCGCAGCGGTGTCGGGATGATTGACGGGCCACGTGGGCTGTTAGTGCATCGTTATACGGCAGGAGCTGACGGCATCATTACGGATTGTCAGATTATGACACCGACTGCGCAGAATGAACCCTGGCTGACGCGTATGCTTACCGAGCAGCTGTGCGGTGGCGGGGAGACTGCGGGGGTCGAGAAGTCCATCTGGGCCGCTGATCCGTGCCTACCGTGTAGTTCGGCACCTGCGGGAGTGATGACATTCACGATGCAGGAACATGCCGGTGCACCTGCGGACAATATAACAACGGATAGCCCTGGTTCGGCGGACGCCCCGACTGTAGTGGAGAGGACGAAGTAACACGATGTGTCTTGGAATTCCTGCCCGGGTTTTGGCAATCGCCGATGGTCCATTGCCGATGGCGACGGTGGATATGGCGGGGCAGAAGCGGCAATGCTCGGCAATGTACGTGCCTGAGCTGGTGGCAGGTGATTGGGTGTTCGTCCAGAACGGGTTCATCATGAACGTGCTGGACGAACAGGAGGCCAAGGAGTCCTTGGCCGCAATTGAGGAATATAACCTCATCGAACATGTCGCTGAGGTCTCCCCGAAGGGACGGGCCTAGTTCACGCAGGTCACGCCGGCGGCGTCGATAGCGGGGCGATCTTCCTGCGGAATTGCCCCGCCTTCCTGGCCGATGACATCGCCATTGGAACCATCTTCGACTTCAGGCGCGGGTTCGGCACCGTCGCCCGAATCAGCGGCCATTCCCTCTGATGTCAATCCCGGGCCTTCGTAGTCACCGGCAATTGTCACTGAGATGTGGTGCGGATCGAGGTATGGATCGTGGACAATCGGTACGCCACCGAGTGCCTCAGAGATGGCCTGCGCTGCCGGATCCTCTGGGTCAGCCGCATTGATCTGGCTGGAGGCAACGCCGGCGAACTCAGCGTTGCCGACCTCGCCCTGGGTGTAGCCCTTTTCCGTTAAGAAACCTGAGACGCCGCTGGCCAAACCTTCAATGCCTGTGGCGTTGTAAACGCTGACCGTAGTTTCAGCCGCGTTGGGGTCAGCCTTCTTTTCGTCTTCTTCCTTCGCCGGAGCTTTTTCTTCCTTGGTGCCCAGCAGGGTCTCGAAGTACTTGTGAACCTGGCCCTTATCGATTGTGACCACCGACTCGCCATAGTCACCGACACCGTCAATCGAGGTCACCGGGATAGTTTCAAACTTCACGTTGCCACCACTGAGGCCCTGCATCTGGGTGGCAAATCCGGTGACATCCCAGTTGTCGTCGAGCACCACCGAACGCTGGACGGCGTTGCCCAGTTCAGACAGCTTCGCGGGATTAGACAGCGTGCCAGCGCCGAGCAGCTTATTGGTGAACGAGGCCATGAAGACCTGCTGGCGAGTAATTCGGTCGAGGTCACCGCGGGGCAGACCATGGCGCTGGCGGACGAATGAGAGCGCGTCGGCGCCCTTCAATGTCTGTGAGCCCGCTGGGAAATCTGCACCCGAGAACTCGTCGTAGACAGCCTCATTCAGACATACATCGACACCACCAATGGCATCGGTGAGCAGGACGAAGCCGAGCAGGCCAACTTCTGCGTAGTGGTCAACAGTGATACCGCTGAGATCGCTAATGGTTTCAATTAGAGCTCTACGTCCGGCCTCGGTCGAGCGACGCTCAATGTCTTCCGGCGAGGCGCCGCTTCCTGCGAGTTCCTCTTCGACCATCTGCTTTGTGTTGCCGTAGACACCATTAATCTTTGTGTTGCCTAGGCGATTGGTGTGGACATAGGTATCGCGCGGAATGGAAATTGCCGTCGCTGAAGAACCATCGGCAGGAACACGAATCACAATAATCGTGTCTGTATTCGTGGCTTCTTCGTCGCCGGCACGCAGAAGCTCAACTTCTTCCGGAGTCAGGGGGTTGCCCTGGGCATCGGTGCGAGAGTCGGAGCCGACGAGCAGAATATCGGTTGCACCGTCCTTCTCACTGCCCAGACCGAAGTCGCCACCCGAACCCAAGTTGTCGGTGGTTCTACCAAGTGTCCACCAGCCAACTGCGGAAATAACCAGGATAATGGCTGAGAGCAGCACAAGCGCATTGCGTAGCATCGGCGGCCAAGCTTGGGCTGTACTCTCTGCAGAGGACGGTGGCGCTTGAATATCGCGTGCGTGACGCGCGCGTGGCGTGTGGCTGCTCAAACCGGGGCTCCTCTTAAACCGTTTTTCGAAAATATAATTTGTGCTGCATGTCTGCGTGGGCATTCCACACATCGTGGAGCGCAGTAAGCAGCTGCGGAAACTACATAAACCTTAACCGTCCAACCGTGTGCGGTTACACCTCAACACAGTGTCAATCGTATCTACGATAGTGATAAAGAAGAATATGTCTGAAATTTCAGTCTCGCATTTCGCCACTCCTGGACCAACCCACAGCAACTCGCGGCGTCCCATTGTCGCCATAACTGGCGCGGCGGGACAGCTGGGTACTGCGCTTCAGTGTGATTCTTTCGCCGCCGATGTTGAGGTGCTCGCTCTTACGCGGGCACAGTTGGATATCACTGATTCGGCTGCTGTGGAGGCAACGCCTCTGCTTGACGACGTCGACATCATCATTAACGCGGCAGCGGCGACCGATGTCGATGGCGCAGAATCCGATCCCGGTTCGGCGCACCTTATCAATGCACTTGGACCGAAGTACTTGGCGGCTCGGGCGAAAAAAGAAGGCGCGTATCTCATTCACATCTCCACCGACTATGTCTTCGGTGATGTAGCAGTCGATGAGATGACGGGGCAGCGCCGAGCGCTGCGAGTTGATGATTTCACCGCGCCTCGGACTATGTATGGACGTACCAAGTTAGTGGGGGAGAATAATGTGCGTGATTCGGGTGCGCGTTTCGCTATTTTGCGCACGGCGTGGGTCTGGTCGGGGCCCACACAGCCGGAGGCCAAGGACTTCGTTTCCACGATGATGCGTCTGGCAGAGACGGCGACTGACGACAAAGGCAATCCGGCAATTATTAAGGTCGTTGACGATCAGCACGGAAACCCCACATTTGTCGGTGATCTCGCCGGAGCTGTCTGGGAGTTGTCCGAACGTGTGTTGTCCGAACCGAGCAGCGCACCGACCGGCACCTTCCATGTCACGGGCAGCGGTGAGGCGACATGGTTCGAAGTGGCTCGCGAAGTGTTTCGGCTCACCGGTCACGATCCGCAGCGTGTGGCGGCTTGTACCAGCAGTGAGTTCCCACGTCCGGCCCCGCGGCCGGCCTGGTCCGTGTTGGATGGTTCGGCATGGAGTGAGGTAGGTCTACATGCGCTTCCGGAGTGGCAGGACACTTTGCGTGCTGTCCTGACCTAGGGTCTAGGTTTGTGAATGCAACCTCGAATTCCCCGCAACCCTCGCAGCTTCCGCTCGGTGTGGTCACCGTGACCTTTTCGCCCGGTGAGCACCTGAGCAAGCTGGTGGATTCGCTGGGCCCCGCCGCCAGTGCCTCCACGCGTCTGATTATGGCCGACAACGGCTCGACGGATGGTTCCGTGGAGAAGGAAGAAGCTCGGGCCAAGGAGACCGGAGCGGATGTTCAGCTTCTGCGTACCGGCGGCAACATTGGCTATGGCGCGGCCGCCAACCGTGGCATTGCGGAGCTGGGGCGGGCTCGCCGTGCTGGTGAAATCAATCCTGATTACGTCATGCTGGTCAACCCTGACGTGGTGTTTGCCCCTGGCGCAATCGATGTTCTGTTGGAATGCGCGCAGCGCAACCCCAAAGCTGGAGCGATTGGTCCGCTGATTCGCGAGGCGGATGGCAGCGTGTACCCGTCGGCACGCGCGGTTCCTAAACTTGTCAGCGGTATCGGACACGCGCTGCTTGCCGATATCTGGCCTACTAACCCTTTCTCACGTCACTACCGGGATGACACGGATATGGATCGTGAGCGATCGGCGGGATGGTTGTCGGGCGCATGCCTGCTGCTGCGGTGGGATGCGTTCGACCAGATTGATGGCTTTGATACCCGCTACTTCATGTACATGGAGGACGTGGATTTGGGTGACCGACTGGGCAAGGCCGGTTGGAGCAATGTTTTCTGTCCCCGTGCAGAGATACGTCACGCGCAGGGACATTCTGCCAGTAAGCACCCGGAAATTACCGTAAAGGCCCATCACGAGTCGGCATACCGTTTTATGTCAGATCGCCTGCCGGGGCCGGCGCTGGCACCTGTGCGACTGGCATTGCGTTTGGGGCTGTTCCTGCGTGGCAAAGTCATAATCGCGGTCAAAAAGCGTAGGAATTAATTAACTGTTGGAATGATCCATCGAAGAAAGTTACCGATTTCATGACTACCGAAGTTCGTCCGAGTGCTGGGCATGGCTCCGCCTTCCAGCCGGGAGCGGATGCTGCACAGCAGGCGGGAGCCACGTTGGCTGAACAGACTGACGCTGTCATTCTGGTCGGCGGGCAAGGTACGCGTTTGCGTCCCCTTACCGTGAATACGCCGAAGCCGATGCTGCCCACGGCAGGGCATCCATTCCTGGAGCATCTGCTTGGCCGCATTCGTGCAGCAGGTATGAAGCACGTGGTATTGGGCACCTCCTACCGAGCTGAAGTATTTGAAGAACACTTCGGCGACGGTTCGGATTTGGGTCTCGAAATTGAATACGTCTTTGAGGCTGAGCCGTTGGGAACCGGTGGCGGTATCCGAAACGTCCTAGACAAGCTGCGCTATGACACCGCAATGATTTTCAATGGCGATGTCCTCGGCGGTACCGACTTGCGCGCGGTGTTGGGCACCCACGCGGAGAAGGATGCGGACGTTACGATGCACCTCGTCCGTGTGCCGGATCCACGCGCGTTCGGCTGTGTTCCGACCGATGAGGATGGGCGCGTCCTGGAGTTCCTGGAGAAGACCCAGGATCCGCCGACCGATCAGATTAATGCCGGTATCTACGTGTTCCGCCGCGAGATTATCGAGTCGATTCCGGCTGGTCGCCCCATCAGCGTTGAACGTGAAATCTTCCCAGCGCTGCTTGACCGCGGTATGAACGTCTACGGTCACGTTGATTACGCCTACTGGCGTGACATGGGGACTCCGGGTGACTTCGTCCGCGGCTCCTCCGATTTGGTCCGCGGTATCGCGCCGTCACCACTCCTAGAGGGTAAGCACGGCGAAGCGCTTGTCGACGAATCTGCGTCGGTCGGTGGCGGTGCTCTTCTCTACGGTGGCTCTGTTGTCGGCCGTGGGGCGGAGATTGGTGCGGGAGCTCGGATTGATCAATCGGTGATCTTCGACGGCGCACGCATCGGTGCCGGTGCTGTGATCGAGCGCTCTGTGATTGCCGATGGCGCCGATATCGGCCCGCGAACGGTCATCAGTGATGCCATTATCGGCGAGGGTGCCGTCGTTGGTGCGCGCTGTGAATTGATTAACGGTATCCGCGTGTGGCCGGGCGTCCAGATCCCCGATCACGGAGTACGTTTTTCGACGGATGTCTAGTCTGCAGCCTTCGGCGTGTCAGACTTTTGTCGGCAATATCTGATTAGAGTTGCCGAAGTGTCGTCAAAGTTGCTGGTGAGAGGCATGTGGCGAATGTGATTGAGTTCAGGTGGCAGGTTTAGGGTTCGGGCGCCATCCTTCAACCTGAACTTAATCCCCAACGCGGGGGGAGGGGCTTCAGGGGCAATGAAAAGTATTGGGGCAAATTCTCTATTCGGCTTGACCGATGGTGGGTTACACGTGTGTAATCACAAATGTGTGTTTCGCACACTAAGCCCAATTTAAAGACCCGCAGCAACAACCATCAGGAGGCCCTCGGCATGGAAAAGTCCAGCATGTTTGATGGCGGCTCTGCTGTGGATAGTGAGACGAATGCGGGTGACATCGCTGTGAATGATAGCTCCTCTGAAAACCAGCCTCGGCCGTTGACAGAGTGGGCAGATGACCTTTCGGGGTTGTTTGAAGCCGTCGATCAGGACTGGCAGGAGCAAGCTCTGTGTGCCCAGACCGATCCAGAAGCTTTCTTCCCTGAGAAGGGTGGATCCACTCGCGAAGCAAAGCGTATTTGTCGTGCTTGTGGTGTGCGAGATGAATGCCTGGAGTTTGCTCTCGAGCATGATGAGCGCTTCGGCATTTGGGGTGGCCTCTCTGAGCGTGAGCGCCGCCGTTTGAAGCGGCAGATTGGCTAGGGCAGCCGGGTCTGTATTTTATCCTTCGCTCGACCTCGCAGTTTCCCCTTGGGTAATACCCTGGGGGATTTTTCGTTGAACGAGTTTTTCTCCGCCCTCTAGGGCTAATAGACAAAAGTATGTCCGCTCAGCATGTCGCCGGGTGGACCCTTTTACCGCTTAGCCCTCAATCCGAGTTACTGACTGCGTTTATGACAAAAATGACCCAAAAAAATGGCCTGAAAGTGTCATAAACTCACACAGTTTCACATTTGCAGCCCGTATTCACGCGTGCAGCCGGTAATTTATGGGGCCTGACCAGTTACTATCTTGAGAATCACACACTGTTTGTCTATTAACCCGGTCTCTAGGGAGCTCCTTAGAAGAAAGCTTTCTACAGGAAGTTCTCGTCGAAACTAGGGTCCACCTCAACCGGATCAATGCCCAGATATACCGCCACCAGGCGGGTCAGTACATATTGCAGCATCTGGTCGAGTTCCACTCGGCCCGAGACACGGCGCTCAATGGGGCGGCGGAACACTACTACGCAGGGGCGGGTGGGGTTGCCTACGCGGTCAATGCCAGCGGGGATAAGCCGTCCCAGCGGTACAGGTCCGTCAGCGACAATCTCTTCCGGGAAGTACATGTCCGGGCGTAACTGCATGCGAGGAATCGTATCGATGGCGATGTCCAGGTGTGACAGTTGTCGGGACCAGCGCTGATCCAATGGGGCGTAGGCGTCAATAACCGCCTGGTCAAAAGCTTCCGAACGGCTCTTCCAGCGGGGTACCTCTGGTGGCAACAGAGGTCCCCGAGGTCCGCGACCGCGTCGCAGTGAGCGTCGCAAAGAGCGCGGAGTATAAGCCGATGAATTCATATTTGTTGAGCTTAATCGGTCGGATCGTCAACGTGGGTGAGGCCAGCTTCCGGCCATGTCGCAGGTTTACTGGGTAAGGCTGGGGTGCCCCGGGGGAGCGTCGGAAAGCGAAAAACGCCCGAGTGGGAGAAAAACTATCGAAACTTAAAGTTAGGGTCTAGACTTTGATGCCGTGAGTGTTTTTAGACGTTGTTGCCGGCCCGGCTGTGGCAAACCTGCCGTAGCTACGTTGACGTATGCCTACGCGGAGTCGACGGCTGTGGTGGGTCCGCTCGCCGCCGCGTCCGAACCGCATAGCTGGGATCTCTGTGAGAAGCACGCGCGTTCCATCACCGCACCGCTGGGTTGGGAGCTCGTGCGTTACGACGTGCCGACGCCCGCCCAGGACGATGATGATTTGACCGCACTGGCCGAAGCCGTCCGTGAAGCTGGCCGCAACGCGACTGGCCTGGTGCTGCGGGATGAGGTCGACAACCGTCCGCAGACCTACAAGATTGATTCCAGTCGTCACCCGTCGACGCGGAAATCCGTGCGCGGTCACCTGCATGTAGTTCGCGATCCGGAGGATTCGGACGACTAACGGGCCGGGCGCCGTGCCCCAGCTCATGCCATCTTTCCGCGGCATTTCTTTGTGAGAGCCTCTCTGTGGCTAGTATCATTTTTCACAAAACTGATACTTACCCAGAGAGGTTTTTCGTGGGCACTTACAATCGTTCCGATTTGGATGCTGTCATCAAGGCCTATGACGTGCGCGGTGTTGTCGGTGAGGGCATCGACGCGGACCTTGTCGGAGCCATCGGCGCCGCCTTCGGACACATCATGCGTTCAGAGGGCGCAACACGTGCCGTAGTTGGCCACGATATGCGTGAGTCCTCACCGGAGTTGGCGGCTAGTTTCGCCGACGGCGCGGCTGCACAGGGGCTCAACGTCACCCTGCTCGGCCTGACCTCTACGGACGAGCTGTATTTCGCCTCCGGAGTAAAGGAATGCCCGGGCGCGATGTTCACTGCCAGCCACAACCCAGCTGAATACAACGGCATCAAGATGTGCCGTTCGCTCGCCCGCCCGATCGGGCAGGAGACAGGGCTTGCTCAGATTAAGGATCTGCTTGTCGACGGAATCCCGGAGTACACCGGCACTCCGGGCGAAATTGATCACGAGGATGTTCTGCAGGATTACGCGGCGTTCCTCCATGGGCTGGTCGACATCCGCTCTGGCCGTCGCCTGAAGATCGCAGTCGATGCCGGTAACGGTATGGGAGGACTGACAGTCCCGGCAGTGCTCGGGGAAGACATGGATGTTGCTGACCTCTACTTTGAGCTCGACGGCAACTTCCCGAATCATGAGGCCAACCCATTGGAGCCCGCCAACCTCGTTGACCTGCAGAAGTTCACGGTGGAGCAGGGCGCAGACATCGGTATTGCCTTCGATGGCGACGCTGACCGCTGCTTCGTCGTCGATGAGAAGGGTAACCCGGTCAGCCCATCGGCCATCTGTGCGTTGGTGGCCACCCGCTACCTGGAGCAGAACCCGGGCGCGGCTATCATCCATAACCTGATCACCTCACACGTCGTGCCGGAGATGATTGTGGAAAACGGCGGAACCCCGGTTCGTACCCGTGTTGGGCACTCCTTTATTAAGGCGCAAATGGCCGAGCACAGTGCTGTTTTTGGTGGCGAGCATTCGGCACACTACTACTTCAAGGAATTCTTCAACGCTGACTCCGGCATGCTCGCCGCCATGCACGTCCTGGCTGCACTGGCAGAGCAGGACAAGCCACTGAGCGAATTCATGGCCGAGTACAACCGCTACGAGGCCTCCGGCGAGATTAATTCCCGCCTGGGCAGCGCAGAGGAGCAGCAGGCAAAGCAGAAGGAAATCGAGACTGCCTTTGCCGATCGCACCGAGTCCTCGGACTGGATGGATGGCCTGACCATTGAGCTGGCGGATTCCAAGGCGTGGTTCAACGTCCGGGCCTCCAATACGGAGCCGCTGCTGCGTCTGAACGTCGAGGCGCCGACGCGTGCTGAGGTCGATGCTCTTGTCGACGAAGTTCTCGGCATCATCCGCGGTTAATCAACCCCACACGCCCGTTTTCAGGCATGCTTGGGAGTATGACCTCGTCATTCGACTCCTCCCATAACCCGCGCCAAGAGGCCCTGTTCTACCGTATGGCCACTGCCGGCGCAGGTCTCAGAGCTGCTGCCTCCGCGACTCGCGGGGGAGCGTTTGCTCAACTTCCACTGCCGCGCAGCGCGGTCATCCTCGTGGGAAATCGTCGGGCGCAGCTCGCCGCCGAATCCGTGCGCGCGCTTGCCGACGACATCCGCTGCCCGGTCGTAATTGCGCATCAGTTGCCCAGTTATGTCGGCGCCCTCGACTTGGTCATCGTCTGTGATGACAACCCCGGCAGCCCACTGGGTGCAGCTCTGGCTGAAGCTGATAGGCGAGGAGCAGCCACAATCGTGGTGGATCCCGGTGAAGGGCCATTGCGTGCCGCCGGTAGTCCCGATACGGTTGTGGTTCCGCGCCCGGCGATGGCGGAGTCCGCGTCCTTTACCGCCTATGTCGGTGTCATCGCCAGCGTGCTCACCGAATGTGGTGCCACCGCTCTGGCTCCGGCCGGGGTAGTCGAGGAAGTCGCCGATGTGGTGGACGCCGATATTGCGGCTTGTGCTCCGCAGCGAGATGAAACAGTTAACCCCGCGCGGCAGGTAGCGCAGTGGTTGGCAGGCCGCAGAATGCTTGCAGTGTCGACGACCTCGGCGCTGGCGCCGGTAGCGGAGCTGGCATCGTTACAGATGCTCGAGGCAGGCGTGGTCTCGGCAGCGTCGTCGATAAGCGAATTGTCTCTTAGCGTGGGCGCATTGCTCGCTGCAGAACCCCAGGAAAGCCGAGATATTTTCTATGACCCGTTCATAGATGGTGGGGATGAAGGGGCGACAGTGCTACCGTTGGGGGCGATTGTTTTAGCTGCGCCGAACAATGTGGGCCACTACCGGGACCACTACGGCGAGGCTGGATGGGCTCGTGTGGAGTGCCCTGCGCTTGATGCGGAGACTCATCATCCACTGGTTGAAGTATGTGTTACTGCAGCCAGAGTTGGTGCGATTGCGGCGTTTTCTGCGTAATCGCCGGGTGTCACCGAAGGCTTTTGGGGCTTCGGTGAGATTGGCGTGCTTGCGCCAGTAGTGACTATTAGAGGAGTGATACGGGCATGGAGCTGTTGGACCCCGTGCTGCAGTCGTACCCCTGGGGGTCTCGTACACATTTGGCGAGAATCACCGGTGCGGACGCTCCCACATCGAAGCCCTGGGCGGAACTGTGGTTTGGTGCGCATGCACTGGCATCGGCCACAGTGGCCGGCACGCCGTTGGATGAGCTCATTGCGCAGGATCCGGCGGCTGCGCTCGGATGCGCAATTGACACCGACAACGGCAGGCTGCCGTTCCTGTTGAAACTGCTCGCAGCCGATGAGCCGCTGTCGCTGCAGGCACACCCCACCTTGGCAGAAGCTCAGGAGGGATTTGCACGCGAAAATGCGGAGGGCATTCCGGCCACTGCACATTTCCGCAATTACCGGGACAATAACCACAAGCCAGAACTCATTGTCGCCCTGACTACCTTCGACGCGTTGGCCGGATTCCGCCCGGTGGAGCGCACGAAGGAGCTGCTCGCAGCGCTGGCGGTACCGGAGCTCGACCACTACATGGGACTGCTCGATGCCGCCGATGACGAGAGCGCTCTGCGGGCATTGTTTACAACGTGGTTGACGTTGCCCCAGGATGTCCTCGATGAGCTGGTCGAAGCCGTGGCTGCTAAGTGCGCGGATTACAGTGGCGAGGACGAGGAGTTCTCGCGAGTAGCCGAGACTACCTGCGAACTGGCTCGAAAGTATCCGGGGGACCCGGGAGTTCTGGGGTCGATGCTGCTTAATCGCCTTCGCTTACAGCCGGGCGAAGCCATCTACCTTGGTGCGGGACAGTTGCACGCTTACCTCAATGGCATGGGCGTGGAAATCATGGCCAACTCCGACAACGTGTTGCGCGGAGGCCTGACCTCTAAGCATGTCGATGTCGTGGAGCTACTACGCGTGCTCTCTTTCCGCCCGCTGCCAGATCCGGTGCTGCAGTCGCGGCTGACCGATGATGGCTGGAATGACTATGACGCGCCGGTGCGCGAGTTCCGCCTTCGTTCGCGGGACCTGGAGCCGGGCGAACATGTTCTGCTCGACGAAAAATCCGCCACGGTTGTGTTGTCTACCGCGGGCACGGTGGCGTTGCGTCACGACGACTCCGTGGTTGAGGTTCCCAGTGGCCATGCGGCCTGGGTTCCGGCTGTTGACGCAGTCGATATTGAGTTGACTGCGCGCCAAGGCGGGGCAACCGTCTTTGTCGCGACCGTCCCGCGGGTGGGTTAGTCCTAGTCGTTATCGAAGAGATTTCCCAGGAATCCGGAGTCCTTCGGCTTTTCCGGGATTGGGGAAATCTTGCTATTGATAGCCCCATTGCCGCCAGTGGTGTCCTTCTCCTTCGAAGGGGCCTGGTTGTTCGGCGGTGTCGGCACCTTCGGGGACGTCGGCTCGTTCGAAGGAGTTTTCTGAGGAGTCTCGGACGGAGTTGTGGTTTGCGTACCCGACTGGGACTCCGCCTGCGATGAAGGCGGCTTCGGCTCAGCTGCTGCGTCACCGTCGCCTTCCGGAAGACTGTCGTTCGGCTTTTCCGAGTTATCTTCCGGTAGCAGTGGCACCGGCTTGCTGGGCGTCGGCGAAGAAACGTCGTCAGACGTGGGCTCTGTGGTCTCCGTGGTCGTCGGAGGTGTTGATGTGGTCGACGTCGGAGTTGTCGTACTAGAGCTTGTGGAAGTCGGCGGGATATACGCCTGCGGTGGCAGGTACGGATCCTCTACAATCTCGCTGCTCGATGGCGTGGTCGGACGAGGTACCAGACTGCCAGTCGTCTCAGTCAGCGAGGAATCCGAATTCGATTCAGTGCTCTGCTGCAGCTCGGCATCACTAGGAACTGGAGGCAGCGGAGCAGAGGTCTCCATTTTCGACTGAGAGCCGGCGTTTTCCGGGTTCGCCCCCTCGGCAGCATTGCTATCGGAGCAGCCAACGAGCGAAACGCTCAGGGGAAGGGCTGCGAGCAGAAGAGCTCCAAAAGCCTTCTTCACCATGGTAGGTACTCCTTTCGTGTCATGCGTGAGGTCGCCCTGTAACGAAAAAGATAACAGTTACATTACGAGGTCTGGGAACTAACTTAACATGCCCGTTATCTTCTCTCTAGGGTGAAAATTGTGTTGAGGGGATTAAATAAGTCTCTCGCACTGTAAAAGTGGCGAAAAGTCGGGTAGAACTTCGGTAAGGCCACATGCGGTTTTCCGGCTAGCGGCGCGTGCAGACGACAGCTATTAGGTCGGCGGCCAGATTACCGTGGGCTCGTCGAAAAGCGCTCTTCGGAAAGCGCTCGTCGAAGACGAAAACTGGCAATTGGTTCGAAGCGCGAAAGGAGCGTGGCCACCTATCATGTCCATCTGGGAGACTGAGGTTTTTGGAAGCGATTCGGTCATTGAACTCTTCGATGAGGTTCAGGATCTCGACTCACAGGATCGCGTTGGTGCATTGATTGATGCTGGCCGCATTGGGGTGGATTCCGAAAGTAGCGATGAGAAGGCCTGCGCACTCGCGGCGGCTGTGATTATTGCAATTTGGAATGGTGCGCCATTTAGCGGCGGTGACATTGTGGAGGACTACAGCTTCATCCGGGAGGGAATCTCGGAGGCACACGGCAGCGAGGAGGATGCGTTGGCTATCGCCTCCGAGGTGTTCGATAGTCTTCTGGGGGAACTCAGTGAGTCTGACCAGGCGGCGCTGGAAAACTGTGTCGAAGCGGTAGAGTAATTCTCGCGTCCCCAGTAGTGATTCTTTAAGAAGAATCTCACGTCAAAGAATCTAGAGAAAGCGTTACATGTCCTCGAAGAACATTGATTTCAAGGTTGCAGACCTCTCCCTGGCTGAGGCCGGTCGTCACCAGATTCGTCTGGCCGAGCACGAGATGCCAGGCCTGATGGCCCTGCGCGAAGAGTATGCAGAGCAGCAGCCACTGGCCGGTGCCCGTATTTCCGGCTCCATTCACATGACGGTTCAAACCGCGGTGCTCATCGAGACCTTGACGGCGCTGGGCGCAGAGGTTCGCTGGGCTTCCTGCAACATCTTCTCCACCCAGGATGAGGCCGCTGCGGCTGTCGTCGTTGGGCGAGACGGCACTCCGGAGGACCCGCAGGGTGTTCCGGTTTTCGCTTGGAAGGGCGAGACGCTGGAGGAGTACTGGTGGTGCCTCGACCGCATCTTCGACTGGGGCGATGAAGATGCCAACATGATTCTGGACGACGGCGGCGACGCCACCATGGCTGTTATTAAGGGCATGGAATTCGAGGATGCTGGCCTGGTGCCGCCAGCAGAAGAGTCGGATTCGGACGAGTTTATTGCCTTCAAGGACATGCTTCGCGCCAGCCTGGAGAAGGATGCCGGCCGTTGGCACCGAATTGCAAAGTCGGTCAAGGGTGTCACAGAGGAGACCACCACTGGTGTCCACCGCCTCTACCACTTCGCAGAGCAGGGCGTGCTGCCATTCCCGGCCATGAACGTCAACGATGCGGTCACCAAGTCCAAGTTCGATAACAAGTACGGCACCCGCCACAGCCTTCTGGACGGCATCAACCGCGGTACCGACATGCTGGTTGGCGGCAAGAATGTGCTGGTTTGCGGTTACGGCGATGTGGGAAAGGGCTGCGCGGAGGCGCTGGCGGGTCAGGGCGCTCGCGTTCAGGTCACCGAGGCCGACCCGATTAACGCATTGCAGGCATTGATGGACGGTTTCGACGTCGTCGCTACTGAGAGCGTCATCGCAGATGTCGACATTGTCATCACCGCCACAGGCAACAAGGACGTCATCACTTTCGAGCACATGCAGCAGATGAAGAACCACGCGCTGCTGGGCAACATCGGCCACTTCGACAACGAGATCGACATGCATAGCCTGCACCACCGCGATGATGTCCGTCGTGTGGAGATCAAGCCGCAGGTCACCGAGTACATCTTCCCGCATGCTGACGGCGAGGAACGCTCTCTGATTGTGCTTTCCGAGGGGCGCCTGCTCAACCTGGGTAATGCCACCGGACACCCGTCCTTCGTAATGTCGACCTCCTTCGCCGACCAGACAATCGCGCAGATTGAGCTCTACTGCAACGGTGATAAGTACGACAACACTGTCCACCGTCTGCCGAAGATTCTGGATGAGAAGGTCGCTCGCATTCACGTCGAGGCACTCGGCGGTGAGCTCACCCGACTGTCCAAGGAACAGGCCGAATACATCGGCGTTGACGTCGAGGGCCCGTATAAGCCAGAGCACTACCGCTACTAGTTCTAGCCAAGGCTAGGCCGCAGCCATGTGTGCGAGGAGAAGAATTTGATTATCGCAGTCGAAGGAATCGACGGTGCTGGCAAGAACACGCTTGTCACAGCTGTTACCAATCAACTCCGAAGTCAAGGACACTCCGTTTCTTCGATGACCTTTCCGGCGTACCGGCAGACAATCTTCGCTGATTTCGCCGATCAAGCCTTGCACGGTCAGCTCGGCGACACCGCGGACTCCGCTTGGGCAATGGCACTCCTGTTCGCTCTGGACCGCAAAGAACGTCGTCAAGCGATTGTTGATGCAGCGCACGAGAACGATGTTCTGATTATCGACCGCTACGTCGCGTCCAACGCGGCCTACTCCCTGGCTCGCACACAGAATCCGGCGATCGTCGAGTGGATTGAGAAGACCGAATTCGAGGATTTCCAGCTTCCGCTTCCCGACGTTCAGGTCTGTCTGGCCACGTCGGTGGGAGTGGCAGCCGACCGCGCACGCAAGCGGGAAGCCTCTGATGTGCAGCGAACTAGGGATGCCTACGAAAAGGACTCGGGTTTGCAGGAGCGCACACTAGCGGCGTACCAAAAGTTCGCGGAGGGCTCGTGGCAGTCACCATGGCTGATGCTTACGGGGGACGATGGGGCGGACCGCCTTGTGGAATGGATCAGTGCACGCCTGCGCTAGCCACCTCAACGGGAAACTACAGAACTAGATAGCTTTACGTTTAGAATATGACGCATGAGCTCAAAAATCCTGGTTGTTGATGATGATCCGGCCATCGCCGAAATGCTCACGATGGTGATGGAGCGCGAGGGCTTCGACACAGTAGTAGTCGACGATGGCCTCGAAGCTGTCAAGGCAGCAGAGCGGGAGAATCCAGATTTGATTCTGCTGGATCTCATGTTGCCGGGCATGAGTGGTGTCGATGTCTGTCGCACTGTGCGAGAGACATCGGCGGTGCCGATCATCATGTTGACTGCGAAGACCGACACAGTCGATGTGGTCCTCGGCCTGGAATCCGGTGCGGATGACTATGTCACGAAGCCCTTTAAGCCGAAGGAGCTCGTGGCGCGCGTGCGCGCTCGGCTGCGTCGTCAAGAGGACAGCCCGAGCGAGACCCTCGAGGTCGGCGACTTGACCATCGACGTGCCCGGTCACGCCGTGTTCCGTGATGGCAAGGAGATTTCTCTGACCCCGTTGGAGTTTGACCTATTGCACACTCTTGCATCCCGTCCGAAGCAGGTCTTTTCCCGTGATGAGTTGTTGGAAAAGGTCTGGGGATATCAGCACACCTCGGATACTCGACTCGTCAACGTTCACGTTCAGCGTCTGCGCTCGAAGATCGAACTGGATCCGGAAAACCCGCAGATTGTGCTGACCGTCCGCGGTGTCGGGTACAAGACGGGTGACTAAACAAGGCCAGTCAGCTTTAGTGGGAGCCGATTCTTGCGTCGATTAATAACGAAGCTTCGAGACTTCACCAATAGGGGAGTGACCTGGGCGGTTACGCTCTGGCGCACGTCTATCCAAGCGCGCATTCTGACCTCCGTGGTGGTACTGAGCGCGATGGTGATTGCGGTACTCGGTTTCGCGTTGGCGACTATTGTTACCCAGCGGCTTATCGACGCAAAGGTTACCGCTGCCGACGAGGAAATTGACCGTGCTCGCGCAGTGGTGGAGCGGGCGATTGAGAACTCTTCGTCCAACGAGCTGCAAGCTCTGCTCAACGTGGGACGCGATGCTCTTGTGAACCGTGCAGCCGGTTCCGGTGCTGCACCACTGACAAGTTATGAACCACTGCTCGTGGCGCCGGTGCCGCGAGGCACGGTGTTGGCTTCATCGCCGATTAAGGCCGATGTTCCAGAGCGATTGCATGAAGTAGTCCGACAAGGGCAAATTGCGTATCAGGTACGCCAAGTCACTGATAACCGCGGCGACACATACTCGGCGTTAATTATCGGTAGTCCCACTTCTACTTCGGTTGATGGGCTCGAGCTCTATCTGGTCACCTCTATGGCTGCAGAGGAATCGACTATTAAGTTGGTTCGTGGTCTGCTCGCAGGTGCGACAGTAATCATCATGGCGCTTCTCGGCGGTATTACTTGGTTCTTCTCCAATCAGGTGACGACACCAGTGCGTTCCGCCGCCCAGATTGCCCAGCGCTTTGCCGACGGTCACTTGCGCGAACGCATGGTCGTGCAGGGTGAAGATGACATGGCGCGACTGGCCATGAGTTTTAACAAGATGGCCGAATCGCTGTCGACGCAGATTAGACAGCTGGAGGAATACGGCAGTCTGCAGCGACAGTTCACCTCCGATGTTTCGCATGAGTTGAGGACACCTCTGACCACGGTGCGTATGGCCGCTGATCTTATTGCGGACGGCGCTGAGGACCTCGATCCGGCGACTCGCCGCGCAGCTGAGCTGATGAATGAGGAGCTTGAGCGTTTTGAGATGCTTCTCAATGACCTGCTTGAGATCTCACGCCACGATGCCGGCGTTGCAGACCTATCCGCAGAAAAGGTCGATGTTCGTCGCTGCGTGGATGCTGCCTATCAGCAGGTAACGGTCGTGGCTAAGGAGACCGGTACGCCCATCCGCTTCCATCTGCCCGATGAACCGGTAATGGCGACAGTCGACTCGCGTCGTATCGAGCGCGTGCTACGCAATCTTATGGCCAACGCTGTTGACCACAGTGAGGGCAATCCGGTGGATGTCACCGTGCGGGCGAGCGATTCCGCGGTTTCGTTTACGGTCGTTGACCACGGTGTGGGGCTAAAGCCGGAGCAGCAGGAACTGGTGTTTAACCGTTTCTGGCGTGCTGACCCCTCGCGTGTCCGACGCACCGGCGGTACGGGACTTGGCTTGGCGATCGCACGCGAGGACGCACAATTGCACGGTGGGGAACTAGAGGCATTTGGCGTGCCGACGGTCGGTAGCTGTTTCCGTCTGACTGTGCCGCTGGAGCCCGATGCGAGCTTCGGCGAGCATCCGCTCGGACTGGAAGTTCCCCCGCTGCCCGATCAGATTCCGCACCAGCGGGAAATTGGTGCACGGGAGTTGGAATCGGAATCGAATGCACCGCAAGCCAAGAGCCAGGATCAGGGTAAGGGGCAGAGGGCTAGCGATAGCGAATCCCAACAGGCACGAGAGGAGGATAGTTAAATGACGGCGCAGCAACAGTCAAAGGCTCGTCGCGTCCTGCGTAAGACAGTGGCGCTTAGCTCGGTGATCATTTTGGGCACGGCCGCAGGATGTACCACCATTCCGCGGAACACCAGCCCCCAGGTGCTGCGTCCGTTTGAGCCGCCCCAGGTTCGTATTGAAGTTCCGCAGCCACGTCCGAATGTCAATGCAGACATTGTCCTGCGCGACTTTTTCGCCGCGGCCGCGCATCCGGTTGATGATTTTCAAGCTATGCGTGCCTTCATGACCCCGGAACTTGCGGCCAGTTGGAAACCGCAAGATAGTGCCCGCATTCTCGACGGTGTCAACCTCATCGCTCAGCGGGAAGATGGAGGATCGCGACAGTCCTTCGTTGCCCGAGGTCGCAGCGTTGGTCAATTTGGTACTGATGGTGCTTATGAGCCCCAGTCCGGTGACTATGAGGAAACCGTGGAGATGAAGCTCGGTTCGGATGGACAGTGGCGCATTTCCTCGCTGCCCGACGGTGTTGTCATGGAGCGTCAGGTATTCCTGGAAAACAATGTGCCTCGCAATGTCTATTTCCTCGACCCGGCGGGTAATCATTTGGTCACAGATCGTCGTTGGCTCTATCGTGGCGTCACCGATGGCGCGACCAATCTGTTGACAAAGCTGAAGAACGGACCATCAGCACCGCTGCGACCGGGCGTCACTACCGTGCTCAAGCCCAATGCCTCGATTGCGGTAGAAGCAGGACCTGTGTCCAACGCGGACGGTCGCAGGGTCGAAATCACCGGGTTGGGTGATGTTTCCGAGGAACTGCGTGTCATGCTCGCGGCGCAGATTATCTGGACTCTCGATTCGGCAGATTTCCGTGGTCCGTGGATTCTCATGGCCGACGGCGAACCACTGGTTGCCAGCCACGACGAGCCGTGGACGAAGGACACTGACGCAATCCAGCTCTACGACCCGAATCATCTACCGGCTGATAACGCACCGTTGCGGACGGTCGACCGCAGCGGTATCTACGAGATTGCTGACGGCCACGCTACACCTGTGGGGCGCGGCTGGACCGCCAGCGGCAGCACTGCGGTGTTTTCCGCGGCAGTGGGCGTCAACCCCAATGGCAGCGAGCTTATTGCCGCTGTGTTCCGCTCGGCCGTGGATGGTCGTGCCGGTTCGTATGACCTCGGTGAGTCCACATTGATGCTCGGCGGAATTCAAGATCAGCCGGTTCCTGTGCTGACTGGCGAGAGTCTCACCCGTCCGACATGGTCTCCAGACGCCGAGGCGGTCTGGACAGTGAAGGACGGTACAACCGTCGTACGCCTGGTTCGGCAGTCGACGTCATCTCGGATTCAGCAGGAGGAGGTTGATACCTCTGAGCTCAATCACCTTCTTGACGGCGGCGAAGGCACGGGGCGCCCGAGCGCCGGTATTTCTGAATTCCGCGTCGATTCTTCAGGCACGCAGGTAGCGATGATTATCGCTGGTGAAGTCTATATCGCCACCATCGAAAGGCATGACGATAAACCGTGGAAGTTGACGCATCCGCGCGCTCTGCCGCTACCTGAAAACGTCTCCCCGGTGTCGCTGACGTGGTCGCCGAATCAAACGGTCACGGTGGGTGGTTACAGCGGAGACACTCCGATGTGGAGTGCCTTCCCGGACGGTGCGACTAGCTCCGTTCTGCCGAAGCTCAACCTGACACCGCCAATTCCTGTAGTTACCGCGACCTCGTCGAAGCGTTACGCATTGGATGCCACCGGTGTCATGGAGCTGATCTCCAGCGAGGGGCAGCAGCAGTTCTGGCGCCAGGTTCCGGGTGCGCGCGGTCGAATGGCTCCGGTGTCTGTGGAATAAGCGCAAATCGGGGAGGGGATTAATGGCGCAGGGGAGGTCATCGCAGGAATTTCTGCGCGTGCTTTACGACGTTACCCGCGATGCAATCGGCCTCGTGATACCGGAAACCTGTCCGGTGTGCGGCTGCTCCGGGGCGCTGTGTCGCGATTGCAAGGACGATCTTCAGCAACCTCCAGTGCGGTTTTCACCGCGGGCTTCGTTACGCGCAGCAGCGTGGACCTGCGGTCCGTACTCGGGTGCGAGGAGACATCTCATTTTGTCGGCCAAAGAACGGGGCAGTGGTGAAGCTAGACGAATCATGGGGGCCGTGTTCGCCGCTGCGGTACGAAGGCTGGCCTCTGATGGCCATATAATGCCCCCGGAAATTACCCCCGTCATTTTGATTCCCGCGCCGACAAGATCGTCATCCCGTCGACAACGGGGTGGGGACCCGGTAACAATTGCCTGCGACTTTGCTTGCAGTCAGCTCCCCTCCAGTTCGGTATTGCCCCTGGTGCGCATTGGCGGGCGCACGCGGGATTCCGCGGAGCTGGGGGCTTCTCAACGCAGACGAAATCTTTCTGGCCACATTGTGCCGCTGACGCAATTCAAGCGCGGAATTAGCGACAAGCTGCGACAACGCTGTGCGAAGGCGACAGTAATTCTGGTTGATGATGTGGCCACCACTGGTGCCACTGCAGCGGAAACCGAGTTGGTGGCAGCGTCATTGGGGATTCGCATCGACATGGTGTTGGTGCTCGCCCGGGCGTAGACGCAGGGGGTGTCGTCGGCAAGCGAAAAATAAACGAGGGGAACGTGGCATTGGTTACCCCCGGAACTGTATCCTGGGGGTGCAGAAAGACTCGTCACCGTAGACGCCGTGAGTAATCCCGCTCACGGAAGGGCGGTGGCCATACCGGGAGGTAGGTAGCAAGTGTCCACACCTGCTGACAACAACGAGGTACTCAGCCCGAACGCTCAGGTGACCATCACCGGGCGCAATGTTGAGGTTCCAGAGCACTTCGCAGATCGTGTTAAGGCGAAGCTGGCGAAGATTGAGCGCCTCGACCCGACTTTGACCTTCTTCCACGTGGAGCTCCAGCACGAGCCGAATCCGCGCCGTGCAGACCGCTCTGACCGTATTCAGATCACCGCTACTGGCAAGGGACACCTGGCTCGTGCGGAAGCGAAGGAAGATAGCTTCTACGCTGCACTGGAGTCTGCTCTGGGCAAGATGGAGCGCTCCCTGCGTAAGGTGAAGGCTCGCCGCAAGATTAGCCGTTCTGGCCACCGTGCACCGATGTCCGTCGGCGAGGCAACTGCTTCGCTGGTTGCAGAGGCTGAGGCAGCGGCTCCGGAAAAGGCTGATCCGTACGAGGATCTGGTTGAGGACGTGACCCCGGGCCAGGTTGTGCGTACCAAGCAGCACTCCGCAACTCCGATGACGGTGGAAGATGCTCTGTCTGAGATGGAGCTCGTCGGTCACGACTTCTACCTCTTCGTTAACGAGGCAACCTCTCGTCCGTCCGTGGTCTACCGTCGTCACGCATACGACTACGGTCTGATTGAGCTGGCAGACGAAGACGAGAAGTAAGTCTTCACCAAAAAGAGCACGCAATACCGCGCAGAGCTGTGTATTGGTAAGTAATTGCTCACATGAGCCCGTCTTCTCTTAGAAGGGAAGGCGGGTTCGTCGTATAATCAACCGTTGCACATTAAAGTTCGACGTGAATCGGCCGGAAAGGTCCCAATTTAGTGTTTTCGCTCAGCAAGTTGCTCCGCATTGGTGAAGGCCGCGCTGTCAAGAGGCTTGGCAATATTGCAGATCAGGTCATCGCCAAGGAAGACGAGTACGCAGCTCTTTCAGACGATGAACTCCGTGCCAAGACCGAGGAGTTTAAGAAGCAGCTGGCTGACGGTGCCGATGTAGACGATTTGCTGCTGGATGCTTTCGCCACGGCGCGCGAGGCATCCTGGCGCGTGCTGGGGCAGAAGCACTACCGCGTCCAGGTTATGGGCGGTGCGGCACTGCACTTCGGCAACGTTGCCGAGATGGGGACTGGTGAAGGTAAGACCCTGACCTGTGTGCTGCCCGCATACCTCAATGCGTTGGCAGGCAAGGGTGTTCATGTCGTTACGGTTAATGACTACCTGGCTAAGCGTGACGCGGAGTGGATGGGTCGAGTCCACCGCTTCCTGGGGCTTGAGACTTCCGTGATTCTCTCTGAGCTCAGTCCGGACCAGCGTCGCAAGGCCTATGCTGCCGACATCACCTACGGCACGAACAACGAGTTCGGCTTTGACTACCTGCGCGATAACATGGCGCATTCGCTCGACGATTTGGTGCAGCGTGGGCACCACTTCGCCATCGTCGATGAGGTTGACTCGATTCTGATTGACGAGGCCCGTACCCCATTAATTATTTCCGGTCCGGCAGATGGCGATCCGCACTGGTACCTGGCGTTCTCCAAGATCGTGCCGCGTATGAAGCGCGATATTCACTACGAAGTCGATGAGCGTAAGCGCACCATCGGTATTCGTGAAGAGGGTGTTGAATTCGTTGAGGATCAGCTGGGCATTGCCAACCTGTATGCTCCGGAAAACTCTTCGCTGGTCAGTTACCTGAACAATGCCCTGAAGGCCAAGGAACTGTTCACCCGCGACAAGGATTACATTATTCGTAATGGTGAGATCCTCATTGTCGATGAGTTCACCGGTCGTGTGCTGGCAGGCCGTCGCTATAACGAGGGCATGCACCAGGCAATTGAGGCCAAGGAAGGGGTGGAGATTAAAAACGAGAACCAGACGCTGGCAACCGTCACGCTCCAGAACTACTTCCGCCTCTACGACAAGCTGTCCGGTATGACCGGTACGGCTGAGACCGAAGCGGCTGAGCTGCACCAGATTTACAAGCTGAACGTCATGGCGATCCCGCCGAATCGCCCGAAGCAGCGTGAGGATCTGCCCGACCTGATTTACAAGACGCAGGAGGCAAAGTTCGCCGCTGTTGTCGAGGACATCCGCGAATGCCATGAAAAGGGCCAGCCAGTTCTCGTTGGCACGACGTCAGTCGAGAAATCCGAGTACCTTTCCAAGCTCCTGCAGCGCGAAGGTATTCCTCACTCTGTGCTGAACGCTAAGCACCACGAGAAGGAAGCTGAGATTGTCGCAGTGGCGGGTCGGCTCGGAGGCGTTACCGTGGCAACTAACATGGCCGGTCGTGGTACTGACATCGTGCTGGGCGGTAACCCGGACATCATCGCTGACCTGAATCTGCGCTCTCGTGGTCTGGACCCGGTGGAAACTCCGGAAGAATACGAAGAGGCGTGGGACGCTGAGATTGAGCGTGTTCGTCAGCAGTCGAAGGAAGAAGCTGACAAGGTACGTGAGGCCGGTGGCCTCTACGTCCTGGGCACTGAGCGCCATGAGTCGCGCCGTATTGATAATCAGTTGCGTGGTCGTACCGGTCGTCAGGGTGACCCGGGCGTTACCCGCTTTTACCTGTCCATGCGCGATGATCTCATGGTTCGCTTCAACGGTCAGCGCATGGAAGCGCTGATGAACACTCTGAATGTCCCGGATGACGTTCCTATTGACTCCAAGGTTGTCTCCAACTCCATTAAGAGCGTTCAGGCTCAGGTGGAAAGCCAGAACTTCGAAATCCGTAAGAATGTTCTGAAGTATGACGAGGTTATGAACCAGCAGCGTAAGGTCATCTACGCTGAGCGCCGTCGCATCCTCGAAGGTGAGGATTTGAAGACTCAGGTCCGTGACATGCAGGACGACGTCGTCGATGCGTATGTCAACGGTGCCACCGCTGACGGTTACGTGGAGGATTGGGACCTCGACGAGCTGTGGAATGCCCTAGAGCAGCTCTACAGCCCGACGTTTACGGCGCAAGAGCTTATTGATGGCTCTGACTTCGGTACCCCGGGTGACCTCTCGGCCGATGAGCTGTCCAAGGCTCTGCACACGGACATCTCGGCCAGCTACGACCAGCTTGAGGATGCGGTCTCCGCAATTGGCGGCGACGACCAGATGCGCAACATCGAGCGCTTCACCATCCTGAACGTCATGGACCAGAAGTGGCGCGAGCACCTCTACGAGATGGACTACCTCAAGGAGGGCATTGGCTTGCGCGCCATGGCCCAGGCTGACCCGCTGGTGGAGTACCAGCGTGAGGGCTACGACATGTTCACCGCGATGATGGACGGCATCAAGGAAGAATCGGTTCGTCAGTTGTTCCTGATCCGTAAGCAGGTTATGCCTGCAGTGGAAAACGCCGAGGGGCAGGAGAACCAGGCTCCAGCTCTGCCAACGGAAGCTGCTGAGCAAAATCAGCAGATGACTTACTCCGGCCCCAGCGAGGACGGCAGTGCAGAGCAGCAGCGCGTGGATCAAGAGTCTGAGGGCAACCGAGCGCAGCGTCGGAAGGCGGCTCGCAAGCGCCGTCGCTAAGCACTAAAGCACACGAAACGCGGTCATGGTCCATGGCCGCGTTTTTGCTGTTCCGCGGCGGAAAGTGCCCGTGAACGCGCGAACGCGCGGACCGACACGGCAACTACCCAGGAACTCGACCTTCTTGCCGTCCGCGGAAGCGCTGGCGTGGAAGGATTGCAACGCGACACCCTTGAGGCTGGTGTTCTTCGACAGCGTGAGTATCGCAGCGTGAATAATTGGGTCGATATTGATGCGACGCAAATCGTTGACTCGCCTGCGACCCGCGATGATGTCGAAGACGCGGCGAGTAATCGTGCTAAGCTCCTGTCTCAGATTCTGCTCACAGTGCTGGACGACGTGCGGTGTTTGCGGCGTCTTTTTCGCAGCAGGAGTGGCCACGGCGGGCGGTAATGCCGTCATGACAGCGGTCCCGGTGGCAGCGGAGCATCCGCTATAGGTCGGTGCCACTTTTGCGGTTTGAGAGGCGGCGGCATTAGCTGACTGGCCGAGTTGAATTGTGTGGAGAAGCGAAAAGCCCGTTGCCGGTTCAATGGATTCCCTGCCACTGGAGCGGTACTCAGCGGCGTGCGACAGCGCGTAAGGCATCGGTGTCTGAGATTTTGGTACGTGAGACGTTGGTGCCATGGATTAATCCCCCTAAAAACTCTCCATTGGCAAGTTCCCCCTTGCTGAAGACCATTGTCCTACAAGTGCTTTAAGTGTGCAGCTTGTGAAGGGGAATTCACGGCCGGCGTGGGGGGATTGTGGAGAAGGCGCAGTCGCGAAATGGGCTGAGTGTTTCGCTGTTAATGGTCCTATCGGTTTCCGTCAAGGCCGTTCTGGTCGTCTACAAATGGGCGTAACGAACAGCCAATTAACACGCTGAACTGGAAAAAAGGCAAACGTGCAGGTCATGCGATAAACTACAGGCCATGCGCGGAATGATTATCGATTACTGTGGTGTCCTTGACGGCACGGATGAAGACCAGGCACGTTGGCGTAATTTGCTGGTAGAGGCGCGTGCAAATGGTGTTGGCCTGGCAGTCCTGTCGAATGACCCAGGTGGCCCATCGGCGGATCCGATTCGCAAGCTCGAAGATGAGGGCCTGGTAGACGCAGTTGTGCTCTCTGGTGAAATTGGCCATGAGAAGCCTTCGGCAGAGGCTTTTAATGCAGCCGCTGCGGCTATTGAACTGCCGGCACGGGACTGCGTGTTGGTAGATGATTCGATTGAGAACATCCATGCGGCCGTCTCTAACGGCATGGTGGGAGTCTTCTATCAGCAGTTCGACCGCGCAGTGGTCGAGATTGCCGGTCTACTGGGTCTCGAGGGCGAGTTCTAATGCGTGTCTATATCCCAGCGACTTTCTCCATGCTTGAGGCGCTTAAGGAGGATGAGCTCTTCCACGCCCGCGGTGGTTGGGGCTTTGCTGTCACTGAAGCGCTGCGCGATTTCTTTACTGAGGGCGATGATGAGGAACTGGCAGACGTAGCCTTTGATGAGGCTGCGCGTGCGTCGCTCCGTCTGCTCGATGCCGCAGAAGAGAAGTTCCCGCACCGTCGAGTGGTCATTTCCGTTGATGTGGAGGCGGAGCCGCAGTCGGATATGGGAGATGCCGTGGTTAAGGTCGGCGGCCCAATTTCGCTTGCCGACGTTGCAGCGCTCCACATTGATGTGGAAGAGGCGGAAAGCAAGGTTGAGGCTGCGATTGATGCCGTCGATAAGGCAGATCTCGGTGACGAGGATGCGGAGCTCACTGTCGGCGATGCGCTGGAGATCCCGCTGGCGTGGTATGACGTAGCTGAGCTCGGCATGGTGGTCGACTTCCTGTAGTAGCGCGTGCTTGGCGTTAAAGAAGGGGACTGGGTTTAGGAACCCAGCCCCTTTTTTTGTATGGCACAAGTGTTTTCAGCGGGGGTATAAAAGGCGGGATTGTTTTGTGTGGATAAGCTCCATGTCAAAGGGGGTGTTTCGCACGAGGGTGGGGGTAATGACAATTTCGCTATTTGTGTCAAAATCATTTGTTTCTCTTGACCAATAACTTACCGCTCCGTAGTCTACGTCTAAGTAACCTACGGACACGTAATGATGAATCGGGTGGGGCATGCCTGCTGATGAACAGCGTTATTGCGTGTTCGTCCGTGACAGTCAGGAGGGCCAAAAATGGGGCTTAAGACCAAAGTTTCCCGGGTATTCAAGCATTTATCCACGCCACTTTTGCCCGATGACTACACGCATTTGCTAAATCCGCTGTGGTCAAGTCGCGAGCTGCGCGGTCAGATTGAGGCCATCAATCCCACATCTCCTACTTCAGCAGAGTTGATAATCCGTCCGGGTTGGGGGATGCCAACAGACTTCAAGCCAGGCCAGTTCATCGGACTTGGCGTAGAGGTCAAGGGGAAATACCTGTGGCGTTCCTACTCGCTGACAAATGCGCCGCGGCCTCATGACGGGCTGCTGACTATCAACATCCGTGCGCTCAACGACGGCTACGTGTCCCAACACCTCGTCGCCAATGTCAAGCCGGGTACTGTCGTCCGCCTGGCTGCCCCGGCTGGGGATTTCCATCTTCCGGAGCCGCTCCCAGCCCGCATTGCGTTTGTTACCGCAGGCTCCGGCGTCACTCCGGTGATTTCGATGCTGCGTGATCTTTCAGCTCGCAATGCCTCGGTGGAAGTCGAGCACATTCACTCCTACCGCGGCGAGACAGAAGCTGTGTTTGTCACCGAACTTCGCGAGCTGGAACAGCACAGCGCCACTAGCGCGTTGAAGTATCGCCTGCATGCCCGGAATACCGAGACGCAGCCGCGGATTGACGCTGCGGCGGTTACCGACATCATTGCTGACTTTGGAGCGCTGGCATCGTCGGCAAGCGCCTATGCCTGTGGTCCGGTTGAACTGCTGAAAAACCTTGAGCCGGAGTTTCCCGGGCTGCGGACGGAACGTTTCACCGTTGACCGCTCGGCGGCGGGGGAGGTCGGCGGCACGGTGAGTTTCGGCAGCCGAGGCGATATCGACGTAGACGGTGCAACGACCATCCTGGAGGCGGCCGAGAGCGTCGGGGTTGACCTGCCGTACGGCTGTCGGATGGGAATTTGTGCGACGTGCGTGCAGCAACTCTCCGACGGCGCAGCGCGGGACATCCGCACCGGGGCGACGTTTGTGGCGGGCGAGCGGGTCCGAACGTGCGTCTGTGCGCCGGCGGGGCACGCGCGTATCGAACTGTAAGTTCGCCCCACATCTATCTCAACCTGCATTAACCAGGAGAAACTACCTAAAGGAGTTGGGACCCTTCCCATGGCAATTTCCGATATCGCATCGTATGCGCACTTGAGCGAAGAAGACGTCGCAGAGATTGGGCGTCGGTTTGCGGAAATCGAAAAGCAACACCGCGATTCGCTGGGACAGAAGGATGCTCGCTACATCCGCACGCTCATCCGCATTCAGCGCACCCTTGAGGTGACTGGTCGAGGCCTGCTGATGGTGCCGACCGCCGGCATGGCCCTGAACAAATTGGGGATGCTGCCGAAGTCGTGGAAGAACACCGCGCACTGGGGTTTCAAATGGGCGGGCGTCTCAGCGCTGGGGTTGGCAAAGATTTTGGAAAACCTCGAAATCGGACACAACACCATGCACGGTCAGTGGGACTGGATGAATGACCCCGAGATTCACTCGGCCACCTGGGAGTGGGACAATTCCTGCCCATCCAGCGGGTGGAAGCACTCCCACAACTTTGTCCACCACAAGTACACCAACGTGCTCGGTATGGACAACGATGTGGGATATGGCATTCTCCGGGTGACTCGTGACCGCCGTTGGAAGCCATCGACGCTGCTGCAGCCGGTGACAAACGTGGTGTTGGCCAGCCTTTTCCAATGGGCAGTGGCCTTCTATGACGTCGAGCTCGGGCGCGTGTTCGCCGGCAAGAAATCCTGGGATGAGGCCCGACCGCAGCTCATGGAGGTGCTCAACAAGTCGGGGCGCCAGGTGCTCAAGGACTACGTTCTCTTCCCGGCGATGGCGGGTCCGCGTTACCGTGAGGTGGCCTTTGCGAACATGATGGCCAACCTCGCCCGTAATCTTTGGGCCTACGCGGTCATCTTCTGCGGACACTTTCCGGATGATGCCGAGACTTTCACCAAGGAGCAGTACAACACCGAGGACAAGAGTGAGTGGTATTTGCGCCAAATGCTGGGCTCGGCGAACTTCCACGGTGGGCTGGCGCTGTCGGTGCTCTCAGGAAATCTGAATTACCAGATTGAGCACCACCTGTTCCCGGACATGCCGTCCAACAGGCTCGCGCAGATTTCGAAGCAGGTTCAGCAGATCTGCCGGGAATACGACCTGCCATACAACACGGGGTCGTTCCCGAAGCAGTTCTTCCAGGTCCAGCGCACGCTGCTGAAGTTGTCGCTGCCGGATCGTTTCTTAGTCGCTGACCCGGACAACGCCCCAGAGGTACGTTCGGAGGCGGCGTTCAAGAAGTATCCGCAGGTTGAAGCGGAGCTCCAGTCCAGTTCCCCGCAACGCAAGGGCTTAGCGACGGGCCTGCGAATGCTCCGCCGTCTTCGCCCAGGTGTCCGGGAAATTGTCCGGGCCTACACCGGTCGCTCGACGCACACTGCTGCGCGCGGTTAGCCCTCGGCCCGCTTGCGAACCGCAGCCGCGACTGCTGGTTCGCGGTTCCATGGCATTGATTGCTTGTGGGGGAGCCGTAGCCAGGCGCGAATCATGGTCACGGTCAGCGTCGCAGTTGCACCAGCGAGGAAGAGTGCTAAGTAAGCCGAGGAATTCTGGCCGGTGAACTCCACGGTCACGATCAGTGCGAAAAGTGGGGCTGCCATGGACGCCGACAGGAAGGCCGCCGCGCCGAGAATCGCAAAGTCGCTCAGCGGAACTGAGGGCATCAATGGCTGTACGAAGCAGCCGACGATGAAACCGCTGAGCGCGCCAAGGGCAAAGCCGGGAGTCAAGAGACCACCGACGGCACCAGAACGGAAAGTAACGAGAACCGCGAAAGCTTTCGCAATCAGCAGGATGACTGCAAAACCCAGCAGCGGGCGGTCCATGAGAACTGTGGTCGCAGCGATACGGCCATTGCCCAACACTTCTGGAACCCACAGTGAAATCACACCAACCAGTGTGAATGCGAGGGGGATGGCCCAGGCAGAATGCCAGCCAGTCGGTGCTTTGTCCGACATCCGCGAGCTGAGAATGCGAAATGCGTAGCCAATGGCACCGCAGATAACACCGATGAGCAGTGCTGCCCCGAGGTTGCCCCAGCCGTCCGAGAGATTAATTGGGCTGTAGAGCGGGCTACTGCCGACCACGATGCCCGACGTCACCGTGGCAATGGCTGAACACGCCAGCACCACCATCACCGCGGTAATACTCAGCGAGCCCAGCAGAATCTCCAACGAGAAAACCGCTCCAGCCAACGGGATGTGATAAATCGCCCCCAGGCCGGCACCGGCCGCTGCTGCGACCAAAATACGGCGGTGTAGTGGATCGATGCGCAGTCGATGCGACATCTGCGAGGCCACCATTGCACCGAGCTCACGCGGGGCATTCTCGCGTCCCATGGATGCACCTGCAGCGACGGTCGCCATCTGCAAAAACACATTGACAAGAGTTGACCACACAGGCATGGGGCGGCCGTGCATGCCCGCTTCAACGCTTTCAACAGGCTTCGCCTTTGTGCGAAGAGCTGCCCAGATTGGTCCTGCAATCAGCCCCGCCAACACAATTCCGACAAAGCGCTGTAAACCAGTGGTGCCATCGGTTACGACCGCTACGTCACCCTCGTGCTGCCCGTAGACCGCGTACTCGATGCCGTGCATTATTAGTGCGAGGCCGGCTGCGCCGAGTCCTGTCGCAAGACCCACGATAAGCGTGTAGATACACAGCCGAATCCAACTGCCGGGAGCGGGGTAGAGACCGGAGCCCGCGTTGTCCGCCTCAGCTCCAGCCGAGGCTTCAGCGGGCGTCTCCACAGAATCGGTGTGGCTAGTCTCTTTCAATGTCCAGCTCCCAATCCTCGTTGTCGCTGATGGCGCTCAACAGGCGACGCACGGCCATCGCTCGACGGTGCTGAACTCCCTCCAGCTTGTCGAGGGCGCACTCTGGATCCGCGGGCGGCCCCAAATGGGTGCAACCACGTGGGCATTCATCTGTCGCTGCCTGGATATCTGGAAACGCCGCCAGCAGCGTCTCCGGTGTCACATGAGCCAGACCAAAGGAACGAATGCCCGGGGTATCAATAATCCACGACGTCGCGCTGTCTTCGCTTTCCGACGGCAGCATCAGCGCCACCGACTGCGTGGAGGTATGGCGGCCCTTACCCACACCACTAACTTCGCCGGTCTCACGGTTGGCTTCAGGAACAATCCGGTTGACAAGGGTCGATTTCCCCACACCGGAATGCCCAACCAAAGCTGTCACTCGTCCGGGGACATCGATGAGCTCTGACAAGGGAGCCAAGTCATCGTTGATACCGCAGACAACGACATCCACTCCGAGTGCCGAGAACTCCCCGGCAAATTCCTCTGGGTCGGCCAGATCGGATTTAGTCAGACAGAGCACGGGGCGGACACCGCCGGCGTAGGCCGCGACCAGCGCGCGTTCGACAAAACCGGTGCGAGGTTCAGGATCGGCGACTGCGCACACAATGAGCAGCAGGCTGGCATTGGCCACGACGATGCGCTCATACGGGTCATTGTCATCGGCGGTGCGACGCAAAACCGTGCTGCGCTCTGCCAGCTTGACGATGCGGGCCAGTGTGCCCTCACGGCCGCTGACATCGCCGACGACACCGACACGGTCACCGACAACGATATTGGTGCGGCCGAGCTCGCGGGCACGCATGCATGTCACTGCAACATCAGGGTTGTTATCGAGGACTACACCCCAACGACCACGATCCTTGGTCACCACCATGCCCCAGTGGGCATCTGCGTGGCGGGGGCGATCCTTCGTCCGTGGCCGCGACCCTTTACCGGGGCGGATGCGTACATCGGACTCGTCCCATTGCCGTCCACGCCTGCGTGCCGCCACTGTTATTTCCCTGCCTCGGTTCCGTCCTCCATGCCATCAAGTCGAGCTTCGACTGACTTTTCCAACGAACTAGGGCTGGGGGAGGCCAGTCCGAGCATCTCCAGCCAGCGCAGGTCGAATCCAGGCATGGTCTTAGCGGTGGTACCGATGTTTTCGACTTCCACGCCCTCCGTGCGCAGGCCAACAATGGCACCAGCGGTGGCCATTCGATGGTCGGCGTAGCTGTGCCAGAGGCCACCGTGGAGCGGAACGGGGTCAATCGCAATGCCGTCGTCAAGCTCCGTAGCGCGACCACCGAGGCGGTTGATTTCCGTGGTGAGCGCGGCAAGACGGTTGGTTTCGTGACCGCGCAAGTGTGCAATACCCGTCAGCTCGGTGCGGGTGGTGGCCAGGGCGGCGATGGCAGCGACCGTTGGGGTCAGCTCGCCAATCTCGGACATGTCCATCGTGATTCCGCGCAGCTCTGACGGCTTTGGGCCCACGACGGTGAGGCTGGTGCGGCCACCCTCGTGACGGTTGAACGTCACGGTAGCGCCCATTGCGGTGAGGATCTCGCGGATGCGGTCGCCCGGCTGCGTGGTGTGCTCTGACCAGTCGGGCACGGTGACGCTGCCACCAGTGACAGCTGCAGCGGCCAGGAAGGCGGCAGCGTTGGACAGGTCGGGCTCGATCTGCCAAGTACGACCCATCATTTCGGTGGGGTGAATGGTGAACGTTGTGCGTGATCCCTCAGGTGCGTCGGCCGTGGTCTCGTCGACCTGCACACCGGCCTCACGGAGCATGTCCAGGGTCATGTCAATGTGCGGGCGGGATGGAATCTCTCCGGTCGGGCGAAGTACGAGGCCACGGCCATAGCGCGGCGCTGACAGCAACAGGCCGGAGACGAACTGGCTTGAGGCCGAAGCGTCAATTTCCACTTCGCCGCCGATGTCCGGCAGATCTTGCTCTTGGACCGAGTCACCGAGGCGGTTGCCCTGGTTCGGACCCTGTGGATTGACCGTGAAAGGAAGCCCATTTCCAGCGATGTTCACACCGAGGCTGCGCAGGGCATCCAGCACGGCTGACATCGGGCGAGCCTTGGCCTCTACGTCGCCTTCGAAGAACACCGACCCCTGTGCCAGAGCTGCGATAGGCGGCACGAAGCGCATAACCGTACCTGCAAGGCCACATTCCACGACACCACCGCGGAGCATGCGTGGAGTGACACGGAGCGTGTGGTTCGGGGAACCCGAATATGTCGAGTCGGCACTGATGTCAGTTCCCAGGGCCTGCAGTGCGCGAATCATAAGATCGGTATCGCGAGAGCGCAGAGCACCATGGATAACCGATGGGGTCGAAGATAGCGCCGCGATGACAAGAGCACGGTTCGTAATCGACTTCGAGCCGGCAATCTGCACCGTGGCGCTAAAAGGCTGTCGACCGGATTCGGCACCGTCGACACTTACAGTAGGGGCGGACCAATTCTGATTTTGGGAACACACACAACCAATTATGGAACACTTTCACTCCATACCTCGACTAGAGGGGGAGACATCGGCACAATCAGTTGGTATGTGTGGTCGTTTCGTCAATTTCACAGTCGCCGAAAAGCTGCTCAGCACCACGGCTGAAATTCCCGGTTTGGCGCCCGTGCGTGCCGACGGCCCGTTGCCCACCTCCCGCTACAACATCGGCCCGACCATGCCAATAGTTGCTCTTGCCCGCGAGCATCCCGGCCGCACAGGAACCATTGCAGCCACCGTGCGCTGGGGTTTAATTCCGCAGTGGGCCCGCGAAGTGCCAACGACACCTTTCTTCAACGCCCGTGCGGAAACCTGGCAGTCCAAACCGACTTTCCGGGACGGCCTTCCCTGCGCAATCCCCATGAACGGTTGGTATGAATGGAAAAGTCGCCAGCCCTACTTCGTCAGCTTCGGTGATGGCGCACCGCTTTTCACCGTCGCGGGTCTGTGGGCACGCTGGGGAGATATAGTCTCCGCCACAATTCTCACCACCGACGCCGTGGGACATCTCGTGGATCTGCATCATCGTATGCCGCGCGTGCTTGCCGACGATGAAGTCAGCGATTGGCTGGATCTCTCGGCCTGGGCAGCAAACGGAGATGTTGGCGTGACCAGCGCCGAGGTGGTGGACAAGCTGACCATCCGACCGGTCAACCGCGTCGTCGGTAATGTTGCGAATGAAGGGTCGCACCTGTTGGATGAGCCCGATGGCGCGGTACCCGGCCACAACGAGGAGCTGTTTTAAGGCCGTATCAGCGGGGAGGTTGCAGGAGTAGCCGCCGGATTAGCGGGCGATGTCGGCGACCGTGGCATCGCAAAGCGAAACCAGATCAGCGGGTGACAGTTCGATGTCCCACCCGCGGCGACCACCGGAGACGAACACCGTGTCGGCGAGAGTAGCTGTCTCATCAATGACAGTCGGGAGCTTGCGGCGACCGCCAAGCGGGGAGATGCCGCCGGGAACGTAGCCGGTGGCAAGTGACGCGTCATGGGGGTCGGCCATCATGGCCTTGGAAGCCCCGACAGCCGCGGCGGCGGCCTTGAGGTTGAGCATTCCGGTGGCGGGGACGACGGCGATGGCCAGCCCAGTGCGTTTGCCGGATAGCTCGATAATGAGAGTTTTGAAGATGCGTTCGGGCTCGACTCCGAGATGCTCTAGTAGCCAAGAGGCGGCCTCTTCGCCGAAGTTGTCGCTGCCGTGGGGGAATTGGTGAACGTGGAAGTCGATTCCGGCGTTCTGACAGACGGCGATTGCCGGGGTGGCGGCAGCGGATTTCTTGGCGGACTTCTTCGACATAATTTCCCATCGTTGCACACCAGTGCAGCTACGCGACGAAATGCCTGGTGACGGGGGTCTGGCCGACTCGTGGGTGCGGATGTTTTAGGATAGGTAGCATGTCAGGTGATCAGACAGGAACATCGGCCATCCGGACTGATGAGTCGGATGAGGAGCTTGCGCAGCGCTTTGAGCGTGATGCCATGCCGCTTTTGGATCAGCTCTATGGAGCGGCGCTGCGGATGACACGCAACCCCGCCGATGCCGAAGACCTGGTGCAGGAGACCTATATCAAGGCCTTTCAGGGCTTCCGCTCCTACAAGCCGGGCACGAACCTGAAAGCGTGGCTCTACCGCATTCTGACGAATGCGTACATCAACAACTACCGCAAGGCGCAGCGACGTCCTGCCGAGTACGCCACCGATGACATCACGGATTCACAGATCGCGGAAACCGCGTCGCACACTTCGATAGGGCTGCGCTCTGCTGAGGTTGAAGCGCTGGAAAAGCTTCCTGACGAGGAAATTCGTGACGCTTTGATGAGCCTCAAAGAGGACTACCGGATGGTGGTCTACTACGCCGATGTCGAGGGATTGCCCTACAAGGAAATCGCCGAAATCATGGGCACGCCCATCGGAACTGTGATGAGTCGGCTCCACCGTGGAAGAAAACAGCTCCGAGACGCGTTGCACAACGTAGCCGTGGAACGTGGATTCTTGAAAGAAGAGAAGGGAGATTCTCCGCGATGAGCCGAGAGTCGAGCCAAGATATGGAGCAGACGCCAGAGCGCGGGCACGCCTGTGAAGATGCTTTCTGTCAGGATGTCCACTCGCGCCTACACGCATTTTTGGATGGAGAGTGTGATTCGGAGGAACGCCGCTTTCTCGAGGAACACATTCACAAATGCCCTCAGTGCTTGGAAGAGTTCGGTTCCGAGCAAGCTATACGACGGCTGCTACGCCGGTGCTGCCAGCAACCTGCCCCTGAGGACCTCCGTCAGCGCATTACCACTCGGATTCGCGTGTCCTATACGCGGGTGGAGTACCGCAGGTAGCTGCTGGCGGCTAGGTTTTGGTGCGTCATCTTTTGGCGCGTATTCCTTTGATGCTTAATGCGATGTTGCGTAATACGGTAATGCGGTAATGCGTAATGGGAAAATCCCAGGTCACGGTGATGTGGCCTGGGATATTTTTGTGGAGCTATTTGTGGAGCTAAGGGGAATCGAACCCCTGACCTTCGCATTGCGAACGCGACGCTCTACCAACTGAGCTATAGCCCCATTGCTTTCGAGCAACCTAGCTGGAGCTGCTGTAAAAGCTCTGTTTTCAGACGTTACTCCGGTGGGGTTTGGGCTCCAAACTCGCTGGTAAGGTTCTGGCGGATGGTTAATCCGGAAAGCGAGGATGCGGTATCGACGAGGCATCGAAAAGGTGTTGAAAGTGACTAGGTTTATGACAAAAAATCGCGGGTGAATTCAATTCATGTGTCATAAACCTAGTCACTTTCAGACCTGCTACCCGTTGAGGTATCCGCTGGAGGCATAAAAAACTCCACCCCGTCCCTCGGTGCAATACCGAGTTGTGCTGGAGTGGAGTGAGATGTCTTAGCCGGTGATGGCTAAGACTGCTGCAACTAAGGGCAACTTAGCTGTTCGGACGCTTGCCGTGGTTAGCCTTGTTCTTACGGCGGTCCTTGCGCTTACGGCCACGCTTGCTCATAGCTGGGCTCTCTTTCTATCGGGTTAAACAGGTATCAACCGGTATAGATTACACGGTACGAGGGTAAGTCCTTTAATTAGACCGTGGTGCTGGTGCGAGTGCGACGGGTGCGGCCGCGGTTGCGACGGCGCTTCAGTGCGCGACGCTCATCCTCGCTCATGCCGCCCCAGACACCTGCATCCTGGCCGGTCTCAAGTGCCCAGGCCAGGCACTGAGCAGTAACGGGGCAACGGTTGCAAACGACCTTGGCCTTAGCAATCTGGGCGAGAGCCGGGCCGGAGTTACCGACCGGGAAGAACAGCTCCGGATCCTCTTCACGACAAACGGCCTTGTGACGCCAATCCATGACAAACTCCTAAAACATTACGAGCCCGGGTGAGGGCAGGGTTAAATTTCCTTGCGGGAAGGCAGCTCCGGAAATGGATTTCGTCAGACACGACAAATCGCCGTATCTCAACGAAGGTTGGGGTTCATTCCCGGTTGCCCAGGGGTATTAGGCATCTTGGGAGGGGCCACCTGTTCCATCGCCTATACGGCGTGAAAGGTAGTGGGGACTCACCAAAGAGTTTGCGCCTAAAAAGGCGAGACTTGCATGGTTACACAACCAGTGAACTGCGTGCCTGTCTCGCTGACGATTTACATGTTTTCACGACTGGGACGGTTCGTAAAGAGCAAAATGAATAAAAGTGCCAAACCTCACAGAAAAGTGAAGTTTTGGTTAAAACGCCAGGTCAAAACTAGCCCTTTGTGGGGGTAAAATTAGTTTTGGTAATTGCAGTAGTGAGGGTGTATGGCGCATTTTTGTTGGCTTGTCAGTAAACAGTTGCAGTTTAAGCCGGGTTTGCCTCGGTCTTTTGGCTAGTACTGAACAGTCGGCGTGTGCGATCCATGACCTTTTTGGTCACCACAACGAGCAAGCGCTCGTCCACGGGGCGGGTAGCGACTTTCTTGGTGAACTGGTCCTCGGTGTAATCGTCGGCACGCGCCACAAAATTGATAGCGCCTTGCTTAACACGGATGTTGAGGGACTCACACTGATTGATGTACTCGCCGTCCAACTGGAGACGAAGTGGGGCAGTAGCGGTGAGCTCGATGTGCTGGGCGTTGTCGACGCGTCGTTCGCGGGCTTCGACGTGGAAGGGGGAACGCAGTCGGGTGAAGAAACCGGCCAAATTGGCTGCGGCGACAAGTCCCGTCACTCCCCTCAGGGAAGTGAAGCCATAAAAGCCCAGGCCTCTGCGTAGGGACACAGTGGGGTTGGTGACGATGGGGAGGTCGCCGAGGAATGTCCAGGGATTGGAGTTGGACACCACGGCCATTGCGAGATCACGGCCAAACTCCGTGCCGTCGATAGTTGCGGTGATTTGTGGCGGGCTTTTGCGCAACTGATTCCATGCGGTGAAAATTGCCGGCAAATAGCGCACGGCTTTGGCGCGGGTACCGTTTTGTCGGAGCTGTTCCATGGTGGAAATGACTTCCGCATCGATGCCGATACCGGCATTGACCACGAAGCATCGCTCCGCTGCATGTCCAACGCTGATAGTGCTGCGGGTTCGGGAGCGCAGCAGACTTGCGATGTACCACGCGGCATCTACGGGGTCGCGGGGAATACCCAACGCACCTGCCAAAACGTTGGCGCTGCCGGTGGGAATTGTCGCGATGGCAGGCAGGTCAGTGGCAGACAGTGCGGAGAATGGGTTGGAGTTCATGAGCCCATTGACAATCTCGTTAATGGTTCCGTCGCCGCCGAGAGAAATAATGACGTCGTAATCGCGAACCGTTTTACCCGCCACCATTTCCGCAGCATGGCCAGGGTAGGCGGTAAACATGGATGTCAAGCGAATCCCCTCGACCGAGCGAAGCGCCCGCACAACGCCGGGCATACGTCGAGCAGTGTTACTGGTCGAATTCGGATTGGAGATTAGCAACGCACGCACAGGCACCAAGAATAGTGCATGAGCAGACTTGTGATGGGCGCATTAGCCGGTATGCCTCCAGGGTGTATTCATCGGTTCGCACCGGGCTAACATGTAGGGCGTGAGTAACCAGAAAAACAGCAGCAATGCGCCCAAATCGCGTACTACCGACCAGCTTGCGGCAGCCGACGGGCCGATCGCCGCACCTCAGGTTGTTATGGTCGGTGCGTGGATTGGTGTCGCCGAATGTGCCCTCGGTCTGGGCTACGGGATCTTCCTTCTCATTCGTGATTTGATGGGGTACCGCGACGAGGCCGCGGTCATTTCCGGTTGGGGTACCGCGCTGTGGTTCCTTCTCATTTTCGGCGCTGTTCTCGCTGGTGCGATTATGTTGCTGCGTGGCGCCCGATGGGGGCGCGGGCCGATTATTATGCTCAACCTCTGCTTGCTGGGCGTGGCCTATTACATGTTCCGCTCGAGCGCTTTTCTGCTTGCTCTACCGACGGCGGCAGCTTCAATTGCTGCGCTGGCCTGTATGTTTAGTCCGAAGGCGATTGATTGGGCTGCCCGCTCTTTCTAAGCTTCGATGGCGAACGCGTCGACTGACTCACCGCGCTGAACTAGTAGCGTGTCACCGACAACCGCAAGGCGCACGGGCACTTCCGGCTTGTCCGCATTATTTGCATGAGTGGACTTCGCAGCTGCAGGCAACGGGAGTGTGCCGATAATCTCGAGAGTCTTGGCATTCAATACCGCGACTCCGTCAGCGACTGGCATGAAAACATGCTCACCCCATGGAGCTGGGGTTCCTGTGGCCTCAGGAAACTCGAAATCCGGCGCCAGGGTGCTCGGGCGGAAGCCCAGTAAACCACGCGGCGACCACCACGTCATGTGATGGGGAAGATCCGTTGTAAAAGGCGCACGCGGGGCATCGCCGTTGGAGTTAGCTTCCGCCGGTGCTGGGCGCAGGGTAGTCTCATCCAGCGCCAATTCAGTCAGCATCGTGCCGTCCATACGAAAAACTCGGATGCGATTGTCTGACAGTACCGCCGCCGTGTCCTGGCCAATCGATACCAGTGACATATCTGCAGTTACCGGACCAAGGTCAATATCGCTCTTGACCTCCGGTTTCCGAGACTCCTCCGGATTTGCCGCCTGCATGACCAGGCGCCCGTGACCATCGCAGTTGTTTACGACGGCCAGCAGCTCCACGCGCGTGAGCGCACTGATAATCGAACACTCCGGATGCGGCTGCATCTTCGGTTCCGGAGACGCTGGAATCTTGCCGTACTCGACTACTCGGACCAGGTCAGAGCGCCACAGCTCCAGGAATCCAGAGTCGTAGACACCCGCGTATGAGTTCGAGCGCACGGCGGCAGGGCTGTCAGCCGCAATCGATTTACGGGTCGCGACATACTGCCCCGAGTCGGGCTTGAGTGCAACGGTCTCACCGCAGCCAGCTGCCCCACGAAAAGTCGCGAAAACTTGGCCATCACTGCCCGAGAGCGCACAAAGCGGAATATCTCGTCGATAGTGCCAGCGCTCCGTGCCGTCGTTAAGCGAGATAGCACGCACGCCCTTGTTCTCAGCAACGATGAGGGAGTTGTCCATCACCAGTGGCGCCGGGGAGATGGTGTGCGTGCTTGTGCTTGCCGACGATTCAGTGGACCACACCGGCCGGAGAGTATGTGGCATTGCCTCCGGATCGTTCGCGGCCGGGGCTTGCGCTGTGCTGCTCGTCGGTGCCGTGGATTCAGTGCGATCGACCTTACGAGCCGGAGAAGCGACCCATATCCAACCGACGACTAGCACTACGGCGATGATGAGAACTACTGATGCGATTCGATTGCGGCGCAGTCGGGTCTCTGCAGTGGTGGGCTCAGCGTTGGCTTGTGGTGACTGCAGCACGGTTGGAATGTCCTGTCGACGAGTGGTCGTGGCGAGAGGTGAGGCGGGGAGTTGGCACGCGCAGCGGCCTAGCTGCGACGATGAGAATTGGAGTGGCCGGCCCGCTTTGAGCTTCGTCCTTGGCCGCGATTGCGATGATGAGCCTGTGAGCGGTTGTTGCGGGGGCCTCTTCCGCCGCGCCCGCGAGGTGGTCTGGAACCCAACACCGGGCGGGCTGGCCCGACCTTCTCATCGATCCCCTCGGGGATGTCTAGAGCTTCAGCGAGCTCGGGGGAGGTGGAAAACCACGTCGGAATCTCGGCCATGTCCAGGTCGAGAGCATCTGAAATAGCCTTCCACTTTGTGGTTTCATCCCAGCCGACGAGCGTAACGGCGACACCGCTGTGTCCCGCGCGGCCGGTGCGGCCGATGCGGTGGACATAGGTCATTTCGTCATCGGGCACCTGGTGGTTGATGACGTGGGTGACATCGTCGATATCGATACCGCGAGCCGCGACATCGGTTGCGACCAGGACGTCGACGTCGCCATTGCGGAACGCCGTCAGCGAGCGCTCACGTGCAGGCTGGCCCATATCGCCGTGGACGGCGGTGACCAGGAAGCCGCGCTCGCCGAGCTGCTCAGCAACCGAGGCGGCGCCGCGCTTCGTGCGAGCAAAAATGATGGTGCGACCACGACCGTTGGCTTGCAGGATGCGGGCAATGACCGAGACCTTATCCATCTGGTGCGATTGGAAAACGATCTGTTTAGTGGTCTCGTGGACTGTGGCCTCTTCCTCGCCTGATTCGGCGCGGATGTGCACCGGGCGATTCATAAAGGTACGTGCGAGAGTCAGAATTGGGCCCGGCATTGTTGCCGAGAAGAGCATGGTCTGACGTTCATCTGGCACCGCAGCCAGAATCTTCTCGATGTCCGGCAGGAAGCCCAAGTCGAGCATCTCGTCGGCCTCGTCGAGAACCAAAATCTTTACGCCTGACAGCTCTAGATTATTGCGCTGGTAAAGATCGATGAGACGGCCGGGAGTACCGACGATGATGTCCACGCCGCGGTCTAGCTGTTCAATCTGTTCCTCATAGGGGCGGCCACCGTAAATAGTGCACACACGCAGATTGGTTGAGTGTGCAGCGCGGGCCAAATCCTCGCCGACCTGCACACATAGCTCACGGGTGGGGACGATGATGATTGCGCGGGCAGTGCCATCCGGTTCTGGAATGCGGGCGTCATCAAAGACGCGGTCAATAAGGGGGACACCAAAACCAAGAGTTTTTCCCATTCCAGTACGGGCTTGGCCGATGATGTCCGTGCCGTCGAGCGCCAAGGGCAGCGTCAGTTCCTGGATGGCAAATGTGCGGGTGATTCCTTCGTCGGCGAGTGCGTCGCAGATTTCCGCGGCGACCCCCAATTCGACGAATGTCGGGGACTGGGACTCTGCCACGGCGACTCCTTTGCTGTTTGTAACCTCACGTGACACGACGGCTTAATCGGTCTCTCTAATCCTAGCCGCTTTGGGAATGGTTATGATGTCACCTATGGACATCACTATTGGATTTGCAGACAATACGCGTGAGCTGAACATTGAAAACGTCGCTGGTGGCGAGGAGGTCAAGGCTGCGATCTCCCAGAAGCTGGCTGCTGGCGAAGGTGTGATTGAGCTCAGCGACGGCGCTGGTCAGGAGTACCTGATTAATGCTGACAAAGTCGCCTACGTCCGTACCGGTAACAACGCAGACCGTAAGGTTGGCTTCTTCGCCTAATGACGCAAGAACCCTTTCTCGTACGCATTGCAAGGAGCTGGGGATGGCGAGCCTATGCCATCCCCGTACTTGTGGTGCTCACAGTCATCATTCTCTTCGACATCTTCACTGCTGAAGATGATTCTTCAGGTTCCGGCACTGGCACTGTCGCCTCGCAGAGTGGCAATGGTCGCCCTGGTCCGGTGCCTGGTGAGGGATACGGTGATGGTTACGAGGGAGGGCAGTTGCCACCCGGTCCGGCCTTTGCCACGGAACCCTCGGGAAATTTTAAAGATGTCACTGTGGCGCATCCCCGTGTCGGGGAGGGGCGCGACAATGCGGTCAGGTATTCCGTGGAAATTGAAGACAACATTGATGTTCCTTCGATTGGTGGCGAGCGCGCCTTTGCAGAGACGGTGAACTCGATTCTGGCCGATCCACGTGGCTGGACAGCTAATCCAGATTTTTCTTTCGAGGCAGTGCCTCGCGACCAGGATCCGACGATTGTCGTGCAGCTTTCCGCGACTGGAACCGCACATCAGCTGTGCGGCAACACCTTGGGAATGGAGACCTCCTGTTACCTGTCTGGGCAGCGGGAAGGTGAGCCTGGGCGCGTGGTCGTCAGTATCGCCCGGTGGGTTCGAGGTGCCCTGCCTTTTGAGGGGGACCTGGGATTGTATCGCCAATACCTTATTAATCACGAGGTTGGTCACGGACTTGGGTACGCGGTTCACGAGCCCTGTCCGAGGGACGGCGGTATCGCGCCAATCATGATGCAGCAGACCCTGAGCGTGTCGAACGATGAACTGCACAAAATCGACAGCAGCGAGGTCTATCAGGTCGATGGTAAGACGTGTTCTGTCAACGGCTGGCCGTACCCATTTGGGGCGGACGACGATACGGCCGCACCGACTCAGAAAGCAAGGTAGTAGCAGATTATGATCGCCACTCCTCCCGACCGTGTTTTAGAGGCCTTTGGTGCCGAGGGCGAGCCGCATCGTGCCGGGCGAGCTTGGGACAATGGCTGGGTCTACGACGATTCCATTGTCCTTTCGCCGGTACATAATTCGGCGCAGGCGCTGTGGTCTGCAAAGGTTCGCAGTGCGCTAGATGTCGATGGCGTCCGAGTGGCGAAATCTGTGCGTACCAGTGACGGCCGCTTGGTTATTGCTGGGTGGCAGGCTCGTCATTTCATCCCGGGGGGATTCGCGCCACGTGCCGATGAAACCATTGTGGCCGCTGGTCGCGTGGAAGAGTCGCTTGCCACTATTGAACGGCCACAGTTCCTCCTTGATAAGGAGCCCGATTACTTCGTCATGTGTAATCGCGCAGCTTGGGACTCTGACCCAATCGGCATCCTCGAGCAGCTTCTCGACGCGGATAGCGTCCCCCGCGCCGATTGTGCCGAGGCTCTCACGATCTCCGGTGATCTTCTCCAGCTGCGGGCAGAGATGGTTGTGCCAACGGAGCTTCTGCAGGTCTGTCACGCAGACCTCGTCGGCACGCTGCTTTACGACGGCACGGCCGCCCCGGTTCTCACCGATATCGTGCCAGCGTGGCATGTCCGTGGTTGGACAGCTGCCTTGGCGGCAGTGGATTGTCTGTCCATGATGGGGGCTGATGAGGAGCTACTGCGGCGCTTCGATCACCTGCCGGATTTCGGTCAGTTGCTCGTTCGTGCGATGTGTTATCGACTTTTTGTCCACGCTGTTAGTCCAGAATCGCAGCCGGGTGCGTATCGCGGTCTGTTCCGCGCGGCTTCGCTAGTTCGCGCGTTTGTGTCTAAGTAACGCCGGGCAGTATTTACGGGAGTTTTTGGGGCGGGGGTATTTTTCTCCTTATTTCGAATGGGTGTTCGAGTATCGGTCCGGAGGTTGTGCCACAATGGTGCACATGAACGTAGATGGAATGCCGAAGGTTCGGTTCGTCCAGGAGGAACCTCCTCGTCGTCGGCAGTGGTTGGGTACTGCGGTAGAGGCGCTTTTCCCTTCCCATAATCAGGCGCTCGTGGTAGAGAACAAGCTTGTAAACCAGCCTGTTGTGCGCGTTTTAGGCGGCCCGGGGACTGGTAAGAGTTCGCTGCTGGCAGATCTCGCGGTGGACTACATGCAGGCGGGCATTCCGGCGGACAGCATTTTGGTGGTGTCACAGTCAAAAGAGGCCGCTGCGGAATTGAGGCGGGATATTGACAGGCGTTTTGCCTCTGAACTGGGGGAAGGCGGTTCGGTCGGGGCAGGCCAAGGTGGCATGGTGCGTGCCGTGCATTCACTTGCCTATGCAGTAGTACGTGATGCCGCCGTCAGTCGGGGAGAGCCTGAACCATCGTTGACCACTGGTGCACGCCAAGATGCTGTCGTGCGGCAACTTTTGGCCGGACATGCGGAAGATGGTGGTGCGTATTGGCCAGAGCGGTTGCGCCCGGCTCTCCCATTAGTCGGTTTTTCCCGTGCAGTTCGTGACTTTCTGCTGCGTGCAGCTGAGCGGGGGATTGATGCCCCGAGGCTTCAGCAGCTCGGCGTGGACTATGGCATTGAGTCGTGGTGTGCGGCTGGCAAGTTTATGGCGGAGTATCAGCAGACTATGCGGTTGGCGTGGGAGCCCAGCCTGAACGCTGCAGAGATTGTCTCTGCGGCATTGATGGAGCTGGATGCAGACGCGCAAGCACTGGCTCGGTGGGGAAAGTCGGTGGTGCTGGTCGATGATGCTGAACACTTATCCCCGGAAGCTGCGCGTCTTGTGGATCGGTTTGTGTCGCAGGCGGCGGTAGCCGTCATTACTGGTGATGAAGATCAATCGGTATTCCACTTCCGCGGTGCTAATAATGACTATCTTCGGGGGACTGGTGAGGCCGAGTGCAAGGCAATACACTTGCAGCAGTCTTACCGCTGTAACGCTGATATCGCGGATTTAGTCAACGCAGTTTCTCAGCGCTTGCCTAAGACTCCTGCATACCGTGGCATTGTCGGTTCAGCTGGGCCACAAGAAGCTAGTGAATCCGAAGTTGGAAACAACAGCGATACCGTCGCAGCGGAAAACTCGTACGCAGCTAAAAGTGCAGTAAAAATAGCTATTCATCCTTCTGAACGTGCACAGCGAGCCACAGTCGCGGACTACTTCCGGCGCCTTCATATTGACGAGGGAGTGGCATGGAAGGATATGGCGGTCATCGTCCGGTCCGGTGCAGGGGAGTCCTCTCTGTTCCGTGCGTTGTCGCGTGCGGGTGTGCCTGTGCAGATTGACCCAACGGACATCGTGCTAAGTCATCAGCGATTGGTGCGAGCGCTGATGGTGGCGTTGCGGGCAACTATGAACCAGCTCGATGACGTGGAGTGGGACGAGTTCCTCTCCGGCCCATTGGTCAACATGGATCCGATTGTCAAAGAGCGTCTGCTGCGCGGAATCCGAAAGGCCGACCTGTTCGGCGGGGCCGCGATGACTCAGCTCATCGGAATCTTGAAGGCAGAGGGACTCACAGCTGAACAGCTGGAGCTTATTGAGTCTCTGTCGCAGCGTGAACGTCAGGCGCTGCAGGTGCCGCTGGATCTGTTGAGCGCAGCTCGTGAAGCGTTGCGCGATGGTGTGGAAGCAACTTTGTGGGCAATTTGGCAGTCCACTGGTTTGGCAGACCATCTGGTGGCGGCATCGTTGCGCGGCGGTACAGCTGGCGCATCGGCTGACCGCGATTTGGATGCTGTGATGGCACTGTTCGACTTTGCTGGTGACCGTGTGGAGCTGAATCCAAAACTGACGGTTGACGGTTTTATCGCTTCTGTGGAAGAGCAGGAGCTGCCCATCGGCGCACGTGACCGTAGCGGGGTAGAGCGCGATGCCGTGCGCATTCTCTCAGCCCATGCGGCTCTGGGCAGGCAGTGGAAAGCAGTAGCAGTTGTCGGAGTCCAGGAAGGCCAGTGGCCCAGCCTCGGTGTGACTGGCTCGGTGATGAAGCAGAACGAGTTCATCGGTCTCGTTGATCACGGAATTGAGCCGCGGGAGTACATCAATTCCATGGCGGATGCGCTGGCGGAGGAACGTCGTTTGCTGCACGTCGCGGTATCACGGGCGAGCGACAGGGTACTGCTGACCGCAGTCGATTCTCCTGACGATGTTGGAGTTCCCAGTCCGTTTATTATCGAGCTCGTTGAAAAGCTCGGTAATTCGGTGACGGAGCTGGTGAAACAGTCGGAAGCATCGTCGTCTGCGAACGGAGTCGGGGCTACGGCTAATGAAGCAAACGCCGGCAATCCGGATGTTGCAGAGGCAGAAGATGTCGCATGGGCCGGTGAAGGCCTGCCACGGGTGCTCTCTGTGGAGTCACTGCTGGCAGAACTGCGTGCAGCCGTTGTGGACGATGCGGAGACTGAGACGCGGCGTCGACAAGCTGCACGTCAACTCGCGCGATTGGCGCAGGTTGAGGTTGCTGGCGCACATCCAGACACCTGGTGGGGGCTCCGTGCACCGTCGACTTCGAAGCCGGTAAATGACAAGAAGCCGATGAGGATCAATCCCTCCAAGGTGGAAGCAACCCTGAGTTGTCCGTTGAAGGCCATGTTGGATAAATCAGCACCGACATCGGCCATGTATCTGGGCTCTCTACTGCATCAGGCGGTAGAAGCAGTCGCCAAGGGAGTGACTGTGCCTGAGGCTCAGTCTGAGATCCGGCGTGTTTTTGGGGACCTGTCCGATGATCCGGAGTGGCGTAAGCGTACTGAGGAAGAGACCTGGTTGACCGGGCTGGAGGATTGGCAGCGGTGGATTGAGACTAAGAAAGATATCGGAACCGAGGTCCCAGTAAATGTCAACATCAACGATGACATCGTGATTGTCGGACGAATCGACCGGTTGATTGAAGACGCTGATGGTGCAGTTCAAATCGTCGATATTAAAACCGGTAAGACAGCGCCCTCCGGTAAAGAAGTAGAAGGACACGCACAGCTAGCTACATATCAACTGGCGCTGTCGAAGGGGAAGCTCGTTGAAAGCGGAGATGGGCTCGCTGTGGACAACGGCGAAGGCATTGAACAATCTGGGGCATACCTGGTATTTCCGCGAAAGTCACACAATAAGACCATTATCACTAGCCGCGAACAGTCAAAGCTCACGGAAGACAAGTTGGCTGACTGGGAGCGTCGCGTAGAGCAGGTAGCACGTGCGACGTCTGGCCCGCGTGCCTTGGCGCTCGCTGGTGATCATTGCAAGTTCTGCACGCTTTCGAAGGCGTGCCCGGCAGCAGAAGGGAATCGGTAGTCATGTCGGAGGAACGAACCATCATTGATCCCGTCACCCTGTCGGAGATGATGGGGCAGGACTTTCCGCCCACCCCGCAACAAGCGGCGGTAATCGGTGCACCGATGGAACCAATGCTTGTTGTCGCCGGTGCCGGTGCTGGTAAAACAGCGACAATGGCTGCCCGTGTTGTGTGGTTGGTCGCCAACGGCTTTATCCGCCCAGAAGAAGTTCTAGGTTTGACCTTCACCAGGAAGGCAGCGCGCGAGCTCGGCGTCCGTATCCGCCAACAGCTGAATGCGCTTGCTTCTTCCGCTGCATTTCGTGCACAAGCTTCACCAGAGGTGCTAGCAAGCCTCGAGGTCATTGCCCCAACCACGCTTACTTACGATGCCTATGCCTCTGAAGTCGTGAGCAATTATGGTCTTTTGCTGCCGACGGAGCCGGGGGTCACCATTATGGATGGCGCGACGCAGTGGCAGTTGGCCTGGGAAACAGCTCGCAATGTGACCGAAATTGATGTCGATATTGCGCCATCAACGCTGGCCAGTCGCATTATTGAGCTGGGGTCGAACATCGACTCAAACTTGTCTACCCCGCAGGCGATTCGCGAGGAAACCGAAGCGTTCATCAGCAATATTGAGCAGACCCCGCAGAAGGGTAAACGCGAGGGGCTAATTGGCGATCTACAGGGCATCGTCGATAAGCAGCGGGAGAGATTAGAGATTTTGCCGCTGGTAGAGCAGGTTCGAGCTCGGTGCAATGAAGAAAATGTCGCCACCTTTGGTATGCAGATGGCTCGTGCGGCCCGGCTAGCCACCGACTTCGCGGAAGTCGGGGAGGAGGAGCGGCGTCGCTTTAAGATCATCATGCTCGACGAGTACCAGGACACGTCGCACACACAGCGGCTGTTCCTGCGTGCGCTGTTCTCCGGTGGTTGTGTCACCGCTGTCGGCGATCCGATGCAGGCAATTTATGGCTGGCGAGGAGCAACGGCCGAAAACCTTGTGCAGTTTGTCAATGATTTTCCGCGGTCGGATGGGCAGCCAGCGGAGAAAAAGCAACTGACCATTTCTTGGCGAAACCCGCAGTCAGTGCTGCAGCTTGCTAACGCAGTCTCCGACCGTGCTTTTGCGGGGCAGGCTCGTACGGTAGAGGCACTGGATGCGGGGCCAAAAGCAGGCCAGGGCGAGGTGCAGCTTGCTTTCACTGCAACCGGTGAGGAAGAAGTTGCATACATCGCAGATTGCATGGAGGCGCAATTACGCGAATGTGAAGCAGCTGGCAACAAGCTCGATGCCGCCATCCTGGTTCGGACAAATGCTGAATCGGCTGTCTATTTAGATGCACTGTCTGAGCGGGGTGTGCCTGCAATCATTGTGGGACTCGCTGGATTGCTGCACTTGCCCGAGGTCATGGATATCACCTCGGTGATGAAGATATTGGTCGAGCCCAGTTCAGACCAGGATGCTCTGCGTCTGCTGCTCAGCCCACAGTTCAATTTGGGTGCCGCAGACGTGGAGGCACTTCGCACTCGTGTAGATCAGCTGGCAATGGCAGGAAAGGACGAGTTGGCCCGGAAGAAGGGCAACGTCGAAGAGACTTCAGACTCCTCACCGCTTTCGCAGCTCGCTCGCCAGTATGACAAGCTCGTGGAAGATGCCGAAGCAGCATCGTCCGCGGTGGGGCTGGGGCACGCCATCGCCGACCCAGATATTCGTTTTTACGACGGCACCCCGCTGGCGCGCGGCAGTGTGGAAAAAAATGGGCGGTTGGTCTGCAGCGAGTCACTGAACTACACAGATGAAGCAATGGTGCGCATCGCACAGTTGGGTGCAAGCCTACGAAAACTACGTCGGTTCTCGCTGAATAAGCCTCTGCCGGAACTGGTCGAGGACATCGCTACTGAGTTTGGAATTCGCGTAGAAGCAGCGGCTGGACAGTACGGTTCCGCTACCGCGATAACCAGGCCGACGACCGCACATCTGGATAGGTTTGTCGATATCGCTGCGACGTATTCTCAAAATATCTCGGACGATGTGACAGGGTTTTTGAACTATCTGGAATTCGCTGTCGAACACGATGATGGTTTGGAACGGGCACCTATGAACATGCCGGAAAACTGTGTCCAAATCATGACTATGCACAAGTCAAAGGGCTTGGAGTGGGAAACGGTTGCTGTTCCGGGCATCACCACCAGCAAGTTCGACAAAGTTGATTTGTCATCGTGGCTCACCAATTCAGTTCAACTTCCTCCTGGTGCAATTACCCAAGTGGATCCGCTAACGGCTAGTGCAGAAACAACAGAGGATGCAACACAGCTTGCAGCAGGCGATTGGGCTCCTGTCGCTGATTCTGTCGATAGCAACGCCCCTGAACTGGATATATCAGGCGCCGATAACCAGACCGACCTCAACAAGGTGATCAAAGCCTACAAGGAAGAGCTTCGAGAAGTGGAAAGGGAAGAGAAGCAGCGCCTTTTCTACGTTGCCATGACTCGCTCTGCAAAAAAGCTCATTGTTACTGCAAGCAGGCGGCCTAATCCGAGCTTGAAGAATCCCACTGACGTGTCGGCAGACTTCGCAGCCATCGCCACGCAATTCAGTGACTATGTGGTGTCGTGGACAGATGGGGAGGACCCTGAGGTAGAGGACACTGAAGTCGATTTGGACTGCGACACTGCGGTTGATGGGGTGGTCTGGCCCGTCGATACCCTGGGCAACCGCCGAGATAGTGTGCAGCGAGCAGCCGAAAGCGTCATGCGCTACATGGGCGAAGACCAGGATGAGCGCCCCATTGCAGGTGACCTGTCTGAGGTATGGGAAACGGAAACGACCATTCTCGTGGATGAAATCCTTCGAGCTAAGGCCGCGGAGATTCATCTACCAATGCCGACAAGCATGTCCACTAGCGAATACCAAGCCATGATTGCGGATCCGGTCGCGTTTGCTCGTCGGAAAGCACGCCCGGTGCCGTTTAAGCCAAACCGATTCGCGCGCCGAGGTACGGCATTCCACGCTTGGTTGGAGAATCGCTTCGGTGCACACAGTCTGCTGGACGATGAGGATCTCTTCGGGGATCAACTGGATGACTTCCTCGGCACAGAACAAGTCGCGTCCGAACGCGAACTGGAGAAATTGAAGGCGAACTTCGAGGCATCTGAGTGGGCTGACCGCACGCCAACGCATGTAGAGGTGCCGTTTGAAATTGCCATCGGGCAGAGGCGGGTCGTCGGCCGAATCGACGCGGTGTTTAACGACAACGGGAAGTGGAGCGTCATTGACTGGAAGACAGGCCAGATGCCGCGCGGAAAGGAAAGGGAAGTAGCGGCGCTACAGCTGGCGATTTACCGCCTGGCGTGGTCGGATAGGCTGCGCGAGATGGGAATGGAAACTGCCCCCGAAGACATTGAAGCCGGGTTTTTCTACGTTTCGGCAGGACGGACGCTAATACCAGATGAAGCGCTACTGCCAAGCAGGATAGAGTTAGACAGGAAAATGCGCGAGCTGATTGGATAATCATCTACGTATGTAACTGCCGCGTGGCCGTGGCCAGTTATCCAGGTGAAAGCAGCAGTTTGTATGCGCTATTTTTCACCGGGAGGAGTTTTCATGAAAGGCAGGCGAGGAGCGGTTGCGTAATCCAATTCGGAAATCTTCGGGATACGAAACCGGGCTCAATGATCTTCCCGGGCATGCACTGCTGGGAGTCATTGGCCTGCCTGAGTCCGCGCCGAAGAATCCTTGGCGGCTAATCATACGTCGTTTGAACTACGCCGTATTTTTGCTGCTGATTGCATCCGTCGTGGTTTACTACGACCGCAACGGATACACAGAGCCTCTCACCTTCATCGATGCGGTGTATTACTCGGCTGTCAGCCTGTCGACGACGGGCTACGGTGACATCACGCCGGTGACACAGAGGGCTCGATTACTCAATATTTTGATCATTACGCCACTGCGTGTGGCCTTCCTTGCTCTCTTGGTCGGTACTACTCTGACCGTTTTGACCCAAGAATCTCGGAAAACCCTGCAAATTCAGCGCTGGAGGAGACAGTTGCGCAACCACACCGTCGTTATCGGATACGGCACCAAGGGTCGTTCTGCCATTGCAGCTCTTCTCGCGGACGGCGTAGATCCGGCAGAAATCGTTGTTATTGATACGGACAAGGAAGCACTCGACCACGCTTCGAATCAAGGCTTGGCGACGGTGCATGGGTCGGCTACTAAATCCGATGTGCTGAAGTTAGCTGGTATTCAGCGTGCCCGCTCTATAGTCGTTGCACCGAACAAAGATGACACAGCGGTGCTGGTCACGTTGTCGGTCCGTGAGTTGGCGCCGGGTGCCTCAATTGTGGCCTCGGTGCGTGAATCAGAAAACCGCCACTTGTTGACGCAGTCAGGTGCAGACCAAGTGGTTATTTCTTCTGAAACCGCCGGCCGAATGCTGGGGCTGGCCACGGTGACTCCTTCGGTGGTTGAGATGATGGAAGACCTCCTGAGCCCGGATGAAGGATTCTCTGTTGCAGAGAGGCTGGTCACCGAAGAGGAAATCGGTGCCAGCCCACGGCACCTCGCGGATATTGCACTCGGCGTGGTGCGCTCGGGTGAGCTGTACCGAATTGATTCACCGGAGTGTGAGTCGGTGGAGCCAGGCGACCGGCTGCTGTACGTCCGCCGTGTCTACAGCAATGACGAATAGCACTCGACCAGTTTAAAAATGGGGTCTAACAACTTTTGACTTACTCAGAGGCGGATGTGAACAAGCCGGATTATCTAGCTGGGCTGGATCCAGACCAGCGCGAGGCAGCAACGGCTCCGATGGGGCCGGTGTGCATTCTTGCTGGAGCCGGTACAGGTAAGACCCGAACAATTACTCATCGCATCAAGTACCTCATTGACCAGGGGTTTGTGCAGCCGCAGAAGGTATTAGCGGTGACATTTACCTCGCGTGCAGCAGGGGAGATGCGCGACCGCCTGGCAAAGATGGGAACGCCTGGAGTCCAGGCGCGTACTTTCCACTCGGCAGCTCTTCGCCAGCTGCGCTACTTCTGGCCCCAAGTCGCCGGTGATATGCCCTGGCAGCTGTTGGATGACAAGAAATTCCGTGTCGTCGCCCAAGCAGTACGCCGGGTGGGCCTGGACACCTCCAAGGAAACGATCCGCGATGTCATGGGCGAGATTGAGTGGGCGAAGGCCACTCTGGCCGGTGCGGATCAGTACCAGGCCGCGCTGCGGGAGCATGGGCGCACGGCACCTCTGTCTGCGGAAAAAATTGTCGATTGCTATCACGCTTACGAGGACATAAAAACCACTCCTGACGGGCTATTGCTTGACTTCGACGACCTGCTCATCCACACCGCCGGTGCGATGGAGAATTCCCGTGCAGTGGCGGAGGAATTCCGCAACCAGTATCGGTGCTTCGTCGTCGATGAGTACCAGGATGTCACCCCGTTACAGCAGCGAGTTCTCAACGCCTGGCTGGGAGACCGTGACAACCTCACAGTTGTCGGGGACGCCAACCAGACGATCTACTCCTTCACAGGGGCGACTCCGCAGTACCTAATGAACTTCTCTCGGGACTACCCGGAAGCCACAGTTGTCCGCCTGCAGCGGGACTACCGATCGACCCCACAGGTCGTCGAGCTGGCCAACAATGTCATCGGCCGTGCGCAGGGGCGTATCGCCGGCTCGCGGCTGAAGCTGATTGGGCAGCGTGAAGACGGCCCGGAGCCGACTTTTAACCAGTACGACGATGAGCCGATGGAAGCTCGCGCGACCGCGCGCAGCATCAAGCGGCTTATCGACGCAGGAACGCCGGCATCGGAGATTGCCGTTTTGTACCGCATCAACGCACAGTCCGCAGTTTTTGAGCAGGCTTTGTCCGAGGTAGGAGTCGCCTACCAGGTTCGTGGCGGGGACGGTTTCTACCAGCGTCCCGAGATCCGCGATGCCATCGCTGCACTTGTGCGAGTTTCCCGTTCCTCACGGACTGTTCCGACATTGCAGGGCACGAATCTGTTGGATTTGGTCAAGCAGGTTTTCGCGGGTCTTGGCATGACTGACCAAGAGCCGGAAGGCGCTGGTGCCAGGGAACGTTGGCAGTCACTACGCGCCCTATTTGACCTGTGTAAAGACATCGTTCATGCCAACACCGAGGTCAATATCCAGGCGCTCCTCGGCCAATTGCACACCCGGCAGCAGGCCAAACATCCACCGACGCTGGATGGCGTGACGCTGGCTAGCCTGCATGCAGCCAAGGGGCTGGAGTGGGATGCGGTGTTCCTCGTTGGGCTTACCGACGGTTCGCTGCCTATCCAACATGCGCTGAATAAATTCGACCGTTCTCCTGCGCAGGGGGCGGAAGCCATCGAAGAAGAGCGCCGTCTGTTCTATGTCGGCATTACTCGAGCCCGCGAACATCTGGAGCTATCTTGGTCATTGTCGCGGACAGAAGGCGGCCGCAGGTCACGTCGCCGCACACGATTCCTCGATGAACTCGACATTGATGTCTCTGACTACTCGGCTGAGGCACAGCGAAGCTCAAGGAGCTCTAGTTCCCGCAGTAAGCGTCAGCAGTCCAAACAGTGCAAGGGCTGTACTAAGCCATTGCACACCGATGCCGAGCGGATTTCAGGGCGTTGTGAAGAGTGCCCAGTCAGTGCGGATCCTGCACTACTGGAAGCATTGCGTGCATGGCGCTTGGAAATGTCGAGGGAAATGACGGTCCCCGCATTCGTAATCTTCTCCGATGCGACCCTTCTGGCCATCGGTGAGCAGCAGCCGACTACGCCGGAGGAACTTCTGCAGATTCCCGGAATTGGAGAAGCGAAGCTCAATCATTTCGGCGAAGGCATCTTGGGAATCGTCAATTCTTTCGTGAATTCCTAGTCAGATTCTGCTCAAGGCACTTCGAATTACATGAACTGCATCTGCGAGTTTCCATGACCACACACTGGGCACTGCGGGTGGGGAGCAACAGTAGTGCGAGTGATATCGAGGCTTTCCAGATCTATGCGCACCTCCGTTGCACATAGATCTGAGAGATCCGGCCGCCGCAGCTGCCCAACCAACAGTGGCACCGCTGTGTTCAGCCATTCCGGTGCGGCCACGGGCGTAAAAGTGCGAAGCTGTAGCGCAATCAGTGCCCGGACGGGGTCGCGGTCTCGTCGATAAGCTTCGAAACACATCGAGCAGGGTCCTTGACCTGGTTGAACAAGTGGCCCAAGAATCAGTGCCCCATCGCGGAAATGCGTGTGCAGATGCTCAATTCCACGATGAAACAGAGCGCGAACCAAGGGCATGCTCGGTACTTCCATGCCCGTGACCACCGCGAGCCCGATCTCTTCCGGTGTGGATTGAGATATTTTCAGCGTCGCATTGCGGGTGGGCGACATTGCCGTCGTCCAACTACCACAACCCGTGCGACGAAGCTCCTTTAAAAGTCCGGTGCGCAAGCTGTCCCGACCAATCAGCGTAATCCTCCGCCGTGTCGGTGGTTTTTGGACCAGTGCGGCTCGGTGAAGGTCGGAGATAAGTGCGGTAATGAACTGCGGTGACAGTTTGTCGTGACTGTCAGTAAAGGCCTCGCTTAAGGTGCTACCTCTATGAGCTGCAAGAAGCGCCGAGAAGACAGGCCCCGGCGGGGTGCCGTCGGAAAGCGGCAGAATCATGCTGCGCTCCGGTTCCACGCCGAACTGAATCCGCGCGCCTGGGCGCATGACAATCGGTACCTCCGGCCGCAGCGCGTAGTCCGTGGCAGGCGCGGCAAGTGTTTGTGCCGCGGGTGCGTCCGAACCTATTACGCCAGCCGTACCATCCCGCCCCCGAGACGTATCCCTGTATTCCCCCATAAAAATATCTTTTACCCCGGGGCCAGCTTTTACGCAATCGCAGCGCAGAGCATATACGCTTAAAAAGCATGAGCACCAAGCGACCTGAGTACGGCCCGGATGTTGAGGTTCGGCGCTCGAAGCGCCGCCGCCGTACTGTGTCCGCCCGCGCGGAGGGAAACCGGATCATTGTCATGGTTCCGGACGATCTCAGCGCCGCTGCGGAAAAACAGCAGGTCAATGAAATTGTTGCGCGAGTGCGGAAGAAAGTTGGCAGCAACCTGGATAATTCCGAGCTGGAGCGCCGCGCACGGCTGCTCTCTCGTACGGTGCTGGAAGATCGCCCGCGGTTCGAGTCAATCAAATGGGTCAAGAACATGTCGCGCAGGTGGGCATCCGTCACCGGCGGTGTCGATAGTCCTGGGCGCATTCGCATTTCGCACAGGCTTGCCGACGTCCCGGGGTACGTCCTCGACGACGTCATTGTGCACGAACTGGTGCACACTTTCGTCGACGGTGGTCATACCGAAGAGTTTTGGTATTGGGCGGCAAAAGCCCCGTACCACGAACGGGCACGGGGCTATTTAGAGGCGTATCAGCGCTGGGGAACCCAGAGCTAACTCGCTACTTATCGTCGTCGGCGTCGCCAGAATTGTCCTCGTCGGCGTCACTGTCGTTGCCGTCAGCCGCGCGCTTTTCGGCTTCTTTGCGCAGCTGCTCTTCAAGCTCTGCGATCGGGTCGAAGTCATCGTTTTCCGAGCCGCCAAGAACCGAATCAATAAAGGCCGCGGGTTCATCCAAATCCTCTGCCACGGGCAGGAAGTCCGGGTGATCCCAGACCTTGTCGCGTCGCTCGATGCCCACAGCGGTGGTCAGACGGTGCCACAAGTTGGTTGCCTCACGCACCTTGGGGGATCCGAGGTCAATGCCGGTGGCCTTCTCCAGTGCCTGTTCAGCACCTTCGGTGGCGCGGCGACGACGCCAGGCTTCATCCAGTTGTGCGGCACCCGGTAGACGCTCACCGAGGGCATCGGTGACAACCATGTCCACCCACCCTTCGACCAGTGCTAGCAGCGTCTGGAAACGAGTACGAGCATTCTCGTTACGTGAACGAATCTTCGGGCTCAGATCCATATTCTGCAGCTCGCTCATAGCTTCCTGCATACGCTGCGGATCCTGCATGTTCTCAATATCCAGACCGCGGGCGGCCTCTTCAATCGCGGAGTAGTCGATGACGATGCCGGCAGCGTACTCCTCGACAGAGGAAATCATGCGTTCAGCCAGCCATGGCACGCGGTCGAAGAGACGTTGGTGGGCAGCTTCGCGGGCAGTGGCGTAGATAAACAGATCGCGCGCTGGAACCTCGAGTTCCTCCGCGAGAGCGACGAGATGCGTTGGCAGCAGTACCGCCGCACCAGTGGTGTGTAGTGGCAGTCCGAGGTCAGAACCAGTCAGGCTCGTCTGTGCCAATTCAGCCAGCGCATTTCCTAGCTGAGTACCGAAACTCATCGAGTTCATCTGGCGCATGATGCCCAGCATCGGCCCCATCATCTCGCGAGCTTCCTCTGGAACGCCCTCGAGGGAGGCATCACTCATGCGGCTGGCGACGGGATCGACAAGGCGAGTCCATGTCGACTTGGTGTTCTCCAACCACTGCAGGCTATTCCACGCTTCTACGCGGTTGACACCAGCCGGCAGGGAGGTGACATCATCTAGCCACAGTTCTGCCAGGCGCAAGGAATCAGTCAGCGCCTCGCGGGCCGAGTCCTTCACCGGAGCCGGGTTACCAAGACGGGTCCGCGCAACGCGCTCGGCCGCGTCGTAGTTGACAGGGCCAGAGTTAGACTCCTGGAATCGCTGCCCCATGCCGGAGAACATCTCGCCGAACTGGTTGAGAATATCGCCCAAGTTCGGCTGGTCCCCCTTGCCGGAGGCGCCGCTGCCGGGCTGCCCGGGGCCGCCGAAACCGAAGCCACCGGCGCCGCCCATGCCACCGAAGGGAAACCCGAAGAAACCGAAAGGACCGCCCTGGCCGCCCTGACCGCCCTGACCGGAGTCATTGTTGCCAGCGTCGTCGCGATCGTCATCATTGTCGTTCGGACCAAAGCCAAATCCGTTAGAACTCATGCTCCCACCGTACCGGGCAATGACCCGCGTGAGTACTTAAAAGCACCACTTTATTGGCAACTTCGCGCCCAGCGAACAGACACGGACAAGATTCATCAGGTGTCCAGTAGGCAGATAGCGAGAATGTAGGGTGTTATTTGTGAATCGTCGTACCCAAACTCTTGTTGCGGGCGCTGTGCCCATCGCCGCGTTGGCAACTGTGCTCTCGCTGCCAACGCTGACAGTGCCCTATGCCGCGCAGGGGCCTGGCCCGGTCTTCGATGTCCTCAGCGATGTCGAGGGCAAGAGCATTATCTCGGTCAGTGGCAGTGCTGCGGACTCCGAACGCTCTAAGGGCACGCTGGATATGACAACCGTCGCAGTCAGACATAACCTGACATTGCCGCAGGTCATTGGCCTGTGGTTCGATCGTGACAACGATATCGTCCCCATTGAGGCGGTCTTCCCTCCGGGCCAGAGTCAAGACGAGGTGGAAGAGGAGAACAAGGCTGCATTCACCGAGTCGGAGGCCAATGCCACCTCCGCTGCGCTGGCACATCTCGGGTTGCCGATGGAAGTCACCGTCGCCTACACAGTGCCGGATAGTCCCGTCGATGGGCGACTGCATGAAGACGATGTGATTCTCGCCGTGGATGGGGTGGCCGTAAGCAAGCCTGAGCAAGTCAAGGCGATTATTGCCGGACGCAACCCGGGCGATACTGTCACGTTGAGGGTCAAGTCTGCGACCGTCGACAAGCAGAAGACTGCTAAGGGCGAGGACTCTGACCCCGAGAAAGCCGTCGATATTTCTGTGACACTGGCGGAAAACCCGCATCAGAAGAATGCCGCGCTGCTCGGCGTTGGGATGGGGGCGCAATCCGCGGACGACACCAAGGTTGAGTACCAGCTCAGCGGCATTGGAGGTCCGTCTGCGGGTCTCATGATGACGCTCGGAGTGATTGACAAGCTGAGTCCAGGCGATTTGACCGAGGGGCAGCACCTCGCTGGCACCGGCACTATTGACGCTGCCGGCAACGTGGGCGAAATCGGTGGCATTACACACAAAATCTCGGCCGCCCGAGATGAGGGCGCCGAGATGTTCTTCGTGCCGGAAGGCAATTGCGCAGAGGCTGTGACTGCCGACCGAGGCGATATGAAGTTGGTAAAGGTCTCTGTGCTTGACGACGCGCTTGCGGCAATCGAAAAGCCGGAGACCGCGCAGACCTGCTCGTAGTTTTTGTCGTAGTCCCTACGAGCAGCTGCTAGTTTCAGCTAGTTCTTGCTGAAGGCCTCGAAGTTTTGCTGAGACTGCCATTTATCAATCTCTGCCGCCGTTGCGCGCAACTGCGGGTCAAATTTGAGGTAGGCCTTTGTCTCGCGCGCAATGAGCCCGGACAGGACAATCAGACCGATGAGGTTCGGTAGCGCCATCAGGCCGTTGAGAGCCGAGGCGACGGACCAGACGGTTTCCAGATGAGTAACAGCGCCGACGAAGACTACGCAGGTGAAGACCGCACGGTAGAGACCGGTGCCGCGGCGACCGACCAGGGACTCGAATGCGCGCTCACCGTAGTAGGACCAGCCCAGCATGGTGGAGAATGCGAAGAAGACAACCGACAGCGTGACGATTGTGCCACCCCAGTGGCCAGGTAGACCGCGGGAGAATGCCTCAGCAGTCAGAGCGCCAGTGTCGACGTTGCCATCCTGCCAAACACCGGTGCTGATGATAACCAGGCCGGTGAAGGACACGACGATGATGGTGTCAATGAAGGTCTGAGTCATGGAGACCAGACCCTGACGAACCGGGTGAGTGGTCGATGCGGCGGCAGCGGCGATAGCACCGGAACCCAGGCCCGACTCGTTGGAGAACAGGCCGCGGGCAACACCCATCTGCAGGGCGAGAATGAGCGTGGAGCCTGCGAACCCACCAACGGCCGCGGTGCCGGTGAAAGCATCGGTGAAGATGAGCTTGAAGGTCTCGGGCAGCGCCGAGACATTGGCGACGAGCACCCACACGGCCGCACCGATGTAGAGCACAATCATCATCGGCACAAAGCCGGCGGTGATGCGGCCAATCGACTTAATGCCACCCATCAGCGCCGCACCTACCAGGATGAACATGATCATGCCGGAGAGCGTCGGATCGATGTCGAAGCTGTTTTCCAGGTTCGAGGCCACGGCATTGCCCTGGGTCAGGTTGCCGATACCAAACGCTGCCAGCGCAGCAAAGACGGCGAAGAGAATACCGAGCGTCTTACCAAAACCATTCGGGATGGCCTTGCGCAGGTAGTACTGCGGGCCACCGGACTGTTCGCCAGCTGCATCGACCTGACGGTACTTCACACCCAGGAATGCCTCGGAGTACTTCGATGCCATACCAAGCAGGCCGGTCACCCACATCCAGAACAGCGCACCGGGTCCACCCAGGCCGATCGCGGTAGCGACACCGACAATGTTGCCGACACCGACTGTTGCCGCGAGAGCCGTCGCAAGCGCCTGGTAGTTGGTGATATCTCCCTCGGCGTCTTCGTCGTTACGGTCGATGAGTCCGAGGCGCAGTGCCGGGCCGAGTTTGACCAGGTGAATTGCACCCAGGCGAATGGTCAAGATGATTCCGGTGCCGATCAGCGCGGGGATGAGGAGGTATGGACTCCAAATAAAACTATCCGCCGCTGAGGCAAAATCGCTGAAGCTTTCCATGCTGTGGAACTTTACTGGTAGAAAGCCTAAACCCGATTATTAGATTCTCAGAAAATGATTATTGTGCTACTAATTCGCCACAAGTGGGGGTAAACGTATTCCGGCGAAAGCAAAAATCATTCCGCCAATCAGTGTGAGAGCAACGTACCCACATGCCCTCCAAAAGTGTTGGTTTTTAAGGCGTGTGATCTCTCCGGCGAGTGTGGACCACGTCGACAGGCCGCCGGCGAAGCCAATCATTACCGTCGCATAGGCCAGGGCAGGTGTCATGCCATTGCTTATCGACGTTCCCCGCGACCACACCACAGCAGCGACACCGGCGACGAAGCAGGCAATCATATTCGCGGTCCACGTTCCGGGCAGTTTGGAATCAGCCCACTTCACCGCAAGCTCGGCCAGCGCATAGCGCAGCGCACCACCTACTGCCGCGCCAACTGCGATAGCGAGGATGGCAGAGAGCTCGGAGGAAAAAGAACTGAGGAGATCGCCGGTCATTCCGCGACCTCCCGTGCGCACTTGGTCCCCAGCCAGTAGGCGAGGGGACAGCACAGTAGGTGAATAAGCCCAACGCTCACAATCAGCACGACTGACGTGTCCGCCTGTGCCAATAGGAGAATGACAAAGGCGGAGAAAGTGGTGAAGCCGCCACAAAAGCCAGTACCGCAGAAAGCGGCGAGCCGGGGATTATCAAACGCGATACTGCTGACCAGACCGAAGAGAAGGCAGCCCAGTAAGTTGATGACAGTCGTCGAGATTGCGCTAATTCCCGAGCCAACGATTGCATCGATCGCCGCTCCGAGCAGAAAGCGACATACTGCGCCAACAGCGGCACCGCCGGCCACGGCCAGAGCCATGAGAACCTGCGCTCGTCCTGCTGATGGCAGTTTCGCAGCGACAGATTCCTCATTCACGGTGAAAATGCTAGCACAGTGGTTAAAAGGGGAGGTAGGCGCCGACAATTCGGAATCTTTCACGAAAAGGCGTTCCCGCCGGCGCGCAACAATCTACCTACTGCACCCTATTGCAGGGGCGAGTTTGCCTTACCGAGTGGTTCTTGCCATGCGCGCTGTCCCTAAAACGGGGACACTGGAGAGGAGGAAGCGCATCTAAGTTCGGTTTCCCAATTCCGGCCGGCTGGTCGGCGGTGAAATCGGTGGTTGCGCAGTTCGCCGATTCAGCAGGAGGATACCCACAATGGCTCATGAGCGCGCCGGGCAATTGGCCCAGCCATCCGACCTTATCGATGTCGCGGAACTGGTCACTGCCTACTACACGAAGCACCCGGACCCAACTAACCCCGACCAGAAGGTCGTCTTCGGTACTTCCGGTCACCGCGGTTCCTCCCTCGACGGCGCTTTCAACGAAGACCACATTCACGCCACTACTCAGGCCATCGTGGATTACCGCAAGGGCCAGGGCATTGAAGGCCCACTGTACGTTGGCCGCGATACCCACGGCCTGTCCGAGCCGGCAATGATTTCCGCTCTCGAGGTGCTCACGGCCAACGGCATTACCGTGATGGTTGACGCTCAGGATCGCTACACGCCGACCCCGGCTGTTAGCCACGCGATTCTGACGTACAACCGCGACGTGGAGGGCGGTCCGACGGGTAATAGCTCCGCGCGTGCCGACGGCATCGTGATTACCCCTTCCCACAATCCGCCACGGGATGGTGGTTTTAAGTACAACCCGCCGACCGGTGGTCCGGCGGATGCAGATGCGACGGACTGGATTGCAGCTCGTGCCAATGAATACCTGGCTAAGGGCCTGGATGGGGTTAAGCGCCAGCTGGTGGATAAGGCAGGAGACCTCGTCGTAAAGCACGACTACCTCAATGCGTACGTGTCGGACCTGCCGAATGTTGTCAACCTCGACGCCATCCGTGATGCTGGCGTGCGTATCGGCGCCGACCCAATGGGTGGTGCGTCGGTGGATTACTGGGGCGCAATTGGCGATGCGCATAACCTAAACCTGACTGTGGTCAATCCACTGGTTGATGCGACCTGGCGTTTTATGACACTGGATACAGACGGCAAGATTCGTATGGACTGCTCCTCGCCGAGTGCGATGGCGTCCCTGATTGGTAACCGCGATAAGTTCGACATCTCCACCGGCAATGACGCGGACTCGGACCGCCACGGAATTGTGACACCGGACGCGGGTCTGATGAACCCGAACCACTACCTGGCCGTTGCCATTGACTACCTCTTCGCACACCGTCCGGGCTGGTCGCAGGAGACCGCGGTCGGTAAGACGCTGGTGTCTTCGTCGATGATTGACCGCGTCGTTGCCAATTTGGGCCGCAAGCTCGTGGAAGTTCCAGTCGGCTTCAAGTGGTTCGTCCCGGGTCTGCTCGGCGGCACCATCGGTTTCGGTGGTGAAGAATCCGCTGGTGCATCGTTCCTGCGTCACGACGGCACTGTGTGGTCTACCGACAAGGACGGCATCATCCTGGACCTCCTGGCCAGCGAGATCAAGGCCGTGACAGAGAAGACTCCTTCGCAGCTCTACGCAGAGCTCGCCGATAAGTACGGTGCCCCGGCTTACGCCCGCACCGATGCCGACGCAACCCGTGAGCAAAAGGCAATCCTGAAGAAGCTCTCGCCGGAGCAGGTCAAGGCCGACACCCTGGCAGGGGAGACCATCACAGCCAAACTGACCGAAGCGCCGGGTAACGGCGCTGCGATTGGTGGCCTCAAGGTGGTTACGGAAAACGCATGGTTCGCAGCGCGTCCGTCGGGCACTGAGGATAAGTACAAGATCTACGCGGAGTCTTTCAAGGGCGCGGATCACCTGGCACAGGTTCAGGCTGAGGCGCAGGACGTGGTCTCGGCAGTTCTGAACGGGTAAACGGTATCCGTTGGGCTAGCTGTAAACAGTTAGCCTGTACTAATATTTCTATGCATGAAGAATTTCGTAGGCGTGGTGGCACGATTCGGCCTGGCTGCAGTTTGGTTGTACTCGGGTTTTATCAAACTGCTGAACCCGCTGGAATCGCGTCAGGCAGTGCAAGCTTATGAGCTGCTGCCGAGCGATTTGGTGCCGATGGTAGCGGTTGCGCTGCCCGCCTTCGAAGTCATCCTCGGACTCTTACTGGTATTGGGGCTTTTCCTGCGTCCGGTAGCAGTGCTGTCTGGCGCGCTCTTGCTGGTGTTTATCGGCGGCATTATCTCGGCGTGGGCGCGCGGCCTGCAGATTGACTGCGGTTGCTTTGGTGGCGGTGGCTACGACGAGAACGCTGACGCGGTTTCATATCTAAAGTCAATCGCCCGAGACATCGGTTTTCTGGCCTTGGCTGTATTTGTGTACGTGTGGCCGTGGAAGAAGTTTGCCATTTACGCCTAGTCCGCTGGCTAGAGGGGAAGCCTAGGGGATAGGCCAGGGGAATGGGGCAAGGTGATGGGGCCTAGCGATGCGGCCTAACAACCATTTCCGTTTTCTCAGGCGCAATTGTGTCATTGGCAAGAAAACACCGCTATCGTAAGCGGTGTGAGTCAGAAGATTAAGAATCCAAATGAAAAGGGCAGTGGCTTCGTCGTCGGCCTGATTGCTCTTCTTGCTGTCGTTGCAGTTGTTATTGGTGGCGTTATCTACATCGGCCGGTCGCAGCCGATTGAGGGACTGCCAGATGAGGACGTCGACTTCTCCGTCGCACTCGACGGCGATGTCATCCGACTGAGCAAGGACGGCGCCGAAGGGGCTAAAACAGCCACGATTTTTGAGGACTTCTCGTGCCACTACTGTGCTCAGATGAGCGAAGAGGGCCACGATGATGAGCTCAAGGCGCTAAACGACGGCAAGCTTGTCGCTGAATACCGCACGCTGAACTTCCTGGATGGCCAGGAGAAGGAGCAGCGTGACGGTCACTCCACTCGCGTCTTCGCGGTTGCCCGCAAGATTGCTGAGACCGGTGATGCTCGCGCATATTGGAACTTCCGCACAATGATGATGGCTGACCAGCAGAACTCTGTCACGTGGAGCGATGATGAGTTGGCTGACCGTCTGGAGCAGCTCGGTGTTGCTGACGAAATTGTCAGCGAAGTCCGTTCCGGCATCGACACCACCGAGGCTAAGGCAAGCGCAAATGCCAACTTCGATGACCTTGAGAAGCGCTTGGGCAAGGTTTCCTCACCGCACGTCTTTGTCGATGGCAAGGATATTCTGGAGAACATTTCCGGTGATGGCGGACTGGGGCAGTGGGTCAAGGTAGCCCTGCGCTAGGATCCGTGCACGCTCACACGATTCATCTTCAGTCCATGTTCGGCAGATCCGCTCTGGGGCACTCGGCGAATACGTAAAAGAGTGTTCTACATGCGGATTTGGTGATACATGACAGTGCCATGTAGCCTTTGAGGAGTCCACAGCGGAGGGTGAAAGCCACTTCGATGTTGATTCTGGGGCTATGGCGCAGCTGGTAGCGCACCACACTGGCAGTGTGGGGGTCACGGGTTCGAGTCCCGTTAGCTCCACCAGTATGAAATCCCTCGGTCGAAATGACCGGGGGTTTTCTTGTATCTGCCCTGGGGTAGTGTGCTCGCCGTTTACCTCAATGATTGGTAATCCGTATGGCTGTAGCAACTTTGTCTGAACGGTGGAATACTGGGGGTATGGCACACAACGACTCCGTTATTCAGAAACTGTCCACCGAAGAATCCCTTGAGCTGCTGGCTACGCAGACTTTTGGGCGACTGGTTGTTCGTCGTAAAGACGATATGGACCTTTTCCCGCTGAACTACGTCGTTCATGAGGGGAGCATTTACTTCCGCACTGCCGAGGGGTCGAAGCTCTTTACTGTTTCTCTGAACCGCGATGTTCTTTTTGAGGCCGACTTTGTTGACAAGGATGCTCAGAAGGCCTGGTCGGTCATCGTTAAGGGGGACGCAGAGGTTCTCACCTCCCGCGCGGATATTAACGCTGCAGATGAGCTGCCGCTGAAGCCCTGGCTGCCGACGTTGAAGTACAACTACGTGCGCATTACCCCGAACGATGTTTCGGGTCGCCATTTCCACCTCGGGGAGGAGCCGAATCGCTACGAAGTGTAGCGGCGGCATATGGCGCTTTTGCTTGACGACGGTGGGGGCTCCGTCGTGAAGCAAAGATAGCAGCGTGCAAAGGCAGCTTTTAGTTACTGAGCACCGCCGTTAGCTGTTTTTTTAAAAATTGTTGGGTTAAATTACCCAAAAGCGCCCTAAGTGAGATTCAACGCGTTACAGTCGAAAATGTGACGTGCACCATAGAATCGACCGATGGGGTGCCAGCGCAGCCCGATGCGCGCAGGCAGTCCCCACGTATGCAGAAGATCGTAGATGAAGCGCGCGCGATGCTGCGCGAATCGGGCTGGAGTGCTATCAGCATGCGCCGCCTAGCGGCGCGGCTCGACGTGAAGGCGCCATCGCTGTACAAGCACATCAGCGGCAAAGAAGAGCTCCTTCAGCTGCTGCTGACCGAGAGCCTCGAGAATCTGGGCAAGCGTATTCATGCTGCCATTGATGAGGAATGCACTTCGGCGTCTCTGCTGCAGGCGTACCGCCAGGCAGTTCTCGACGATCCGCATGGTTACCGGCTGATGAGTCGCACTAATTTCGTGAATGTCGTCTCGCCTTCGTCGTTGGATGCCTGGATTCGCGATGCATTCATTAAGGTTGCCGGCGATGAGCCTAAGGGATTGGCCATGTGGGCGTTCGCCCACGGTTTGGTGACCGCCGAGCTCGTCCAGGATGGTTCACCTGCGCTGGAACCCAGCGCCGAAGCCGGTGCGGCAGACAGCTTGGCCGCAGTTGGGGCTATTTGGGGCGCCGGCGCGGAGGCCTTCTCTTAAGGGTTTGATCTTAAGAGGTTTCTCTTAAGGGGGTTGCTGCTCTGTCCGGGACGCTGGATCGGTGGCCCGGGGTAGTAGCCTAGCGCCACCAAGAATCGGCCGGTCCGGGAGGGACGGCTCGCTTGTGCCGGGAAATGGAGTAGAGGTGCTCGATTCGCGCGGCATCCTCATCTGAGACGGTCTTGCCTTCGAGGTAGTCGTCGATGGCGGTATAGGTCACCCCGAGCGCAACTTCGTCGGGAAGCGCAGGGCGGTCTTCTTCCAGGTCGGCCGTCGGCACCTTCTCCCACGTACTGGCTGGTGCGCCGAGGTGACGGAGTAAGGCCGCGCCCTGGCGCTTGCTCAGCCCCTGCAGCGGGACGAGGTCGCAGGCGCCGTCGCCGTGCTTGGTGTAGAAGCCGGTGACCGCCTCCGCGGCGTGATCTGTGCCGATGACCAAAGCGCCGTCAACACCCGCCACTGCGTACTGGGCAATCATTCGCATGCGGGCCTTAATATTTCCCTTGTTGAAGTCGCTGATAGCGCTGCCGGCCAGGGCATCGGTGACCTGGGTGGTTATCGCGGCGGTGGCCGGTGCGATATCGATAGTTAGCCTTTGGTCAGGCTGAATGAATTGCAGTGCCACCTGTGCGTCGTCCTCATCGGCCTGGACGCCGTGGGGGAGGCGAATGGCAATGAAAGTGGCATCCTCACCGCCGTCGCGAAGCTTTTCGACGGCCAACTGCGCTAGACGCCCGGCCAGCGTGGAGTCTTGGCCGCCAGAAATTCCGAGCACGAATCCCTTGGCGTGCGCGGTGCGGAAATAATCGCAGAGAAAATCGACTCGGCGGCTGATTTCCTCGGCGGCATTGATGGTGGGCTGGACGTGGAGGTCGTTAATAATCTCCGACTGGAGGGGATGCGGGAAATCCTGTGTGCCTACTGGGGTCATGAGCCTCACTCTACCGCTAGTTCCGGACGGGAAAAGGGATGATTTTCCTGCCAGAAGAGTGCCAAAACTCTCATCTTTATCGAGTAAGTGCTGTTCGGATAGGGGGTCTTTGCCTGGACGGTGGCAAGATTTCCAGCGTGAGTACAACCGAACAGAATAAGACTGGACCGAACCGGGAAACCACCACATCTCGGTCGATAGCCGTGGCTATCATCGCCGCTCTGGGCGGCCTCCTCTTTGGTTACGACACCGGTGTCATCTCGGGCGCGCTGCTGTATATCCAGCGCTCTTTTGAGCTGACTCCAGGACAGGAGTCCACTGTCACCGCCATGCTCTTGGTCGGTGCGGCTATCGGTGCGTTCCTGGGCGGTCGCGTAGCGGACTCCCTGGGGCGCCGTGGCACCATCCTGCTCGGAGCGGTCGGCTTCATCATCGGCAGTATCTGGTGCGCTTTCGCTGCTAGTGCGTTTTCGCTGGGTGCTGCGCGTACTTTGCTCGGCGTCTGTATCGGTGGTGTTTCCATCGTCGTACCGATGTACATCTCCGAAATGGCACCACCGCATGTGCGTGGACGCCTGGTCAGCCTGAACTCGCTGATGATCGTGATTGGTCAGCTGGTGGCGTTCCTCACCAACTCCGCCCTAGCCTCCTCCGGTAACTGGCGACTCATGCTTGGATTCGGCGCTGTCCCCGGCATCGTGCTGCTCATCGGCATGCTGGTTCTGCCGGACACACCGGCCTACCTCGTCCGTCGAGGACAGGAGGGCAAGGCGCTGGCCGTGCTGCGTCAGATGCAGGGAGATGAGGCGACCTTGGCTGAGGTTGCCGTTGGTGAGGCGTCGTCAAGCGCCGATCAGCGTGCAGCAGAGCGTCTGGCTGTGAAAACCCCGTGGGTGCGACGCACCGTCATCATTGCGATGCTGATTGGCGTAACGCAGCAGGTCACGGGTGCGAACGCGATTATGTATTTCGCGCCGACGATGATGAACAAGGTTGGCTTGTCGACGGAAAGCTCTGTCTACACCTCCATCATCATCGGTATCGCCTCGGTGATCTCGTGTGCAATCGGTATGAGCATTATTGACCGCGTTGGTCGCCGGCGAATGCTGATTATCGGTTTGGTGGGCTGTGCAAGCTCGCTGCTCGTGCTGGCGCCCGTCTATGGCCTGTCGAGTAACTCTTCGACGGGTGCCATGATGTCGCTTCTGCTGATGACTGTATTTATCGTATTTCAGCAGGCGGCTGTGTCGGTGGCGACCTGGCTCCTGATTTCCGAGATTGTCCCGACAGAAGCCCGTGGCCTGGGTATGGGGCTGGCAGGGCTCGCGCTCTGGGTTGCGAACTGGTTTGTGGCGCAGGCATTTCTCCCGATGGTGGATGCTGTCGGTGGTGCGTGGTCATTCTTCTTCTTTGCCATCACGGGTGCGATTGCGCTGGTATTCACCATCAAGGCGGTGCCGGAGACTTCTGGCAAGACACTTGCCGAGGTCCGCGAGTACATGATTGCCGCTGCCAAATAGAGAAGCGGAGGCAGTTGCAACGTGGGGAGTTGCAATCTTGGGGTTGACCGTCAAAGGACATGTTTCCCCCGGATTTTTGGAGTTATTCCGCTTATTAGGTAGTATGGCAACTCGTGTCGTAACGCATACTCTTTGATATTTCTTCGGATTATCAGGAAGGGTGCGTTGCCAGGCAGTCACTGGGGTGATTGTCCGGGGAGAGTGCAGTGTGCACATTCCCGTTTCGGAGCCGAGTAGAAAGGAGCGCCCGAATGAAGGTCCGCAAGTCCCTTCGGTCGCTGAAGAACAAGCCGGGCGCTCAGGTCGTGCGCCGTCGTGGCAAGGTCTACGTGATCAACAAGAAGGAGCCGCGCTTCAAGGCCCGCCAGGGCTAAGCCTTATTTAGGCTAGCGCGAAGCAAATAGCTTCCTCATTTATTGCCAAAACCGCAATCTGAAGTCGCAGTTTTACTGTGGCTAAAGGTTGCGGTTTTTGGTTTTTAGGGAGGGGAGGTTCAGGCGGTTACTGCGTTTATGGCTGGCGGCGGTGGGGCGATGGAAGTTACTGACTACGTTTATGACAGAAATGGCTCGAAAAATGGCTTGAAAGTGTCATAAACTTACACAGTTTCACATGTGCAGCCCGTGTTCACATGTGCAGCCCGTGATTTTTTGAGATCGCTGCTGAGTCCGAAGTTGGGCAGGGGAGGGACAGGGAAGGGGAGGGGCGGTGCGGCGCCTGGTATTGGTGTGATTGGCCTCGAGCCGTCTTGCAGTAATTGGTTTAACCAAAATGCGCCGATAGTTGTTTTTCTGCGATTTTCTAGAATTTTTAGCGTGAAATTACAAGGTTGTGGTGCGTCTGTGTACAACATCTTGTGCGCCAGAGATCTCCGAACAGGGAATACCATGGTTGTGAGTACTACATCTAGTATGACTAGAGTTTTCTAGGCACCAAGTGTAGTGTTTTCGATGTCGAGCCAAGGATAGCTAAAAGGATCTGTCGGCCACCCGTACTCGGTTTCTCATGGACCTCCGGGAGCTTTCAGTCATTCAATCAATCCGCTGATTCCTCGGCCGCTTCCGTTGTTTGTACGAAGTCGATCCGATTCATTGGTCTTACTCAAAGCCAGAAAGTTTGTGAGAGTCATGGTTACCGTTTACAGCAAGCCTGCATGTGTCCAGTGCCGCGCTACCACTCGCGCCCTCGATAAGGCTGGAATTGCCTACGATATCGTCGACATCACCATGGATGATGAGGCTCGGGATTACGTCATGGCTCTCGGTCATCTCCAGGCGCCGGTCGTTGACACTGGCACTGAGACCTGGTCGGGTTTCCGCCCGGACCGCATCAAGGCTCTCCAGGCAGCTTAAGAATCACACACCTCCCCGCAGATTTCGTTGACCACCCGGGAAACGAAGATTGCGGGGGTTTTGCGATGTAAAGGGTGAAGCTCTCATGCTGGTGGTGTATTTCTCCTCGGCGACGGGGAATACACACAAGTTTGTTGAAAAGCTAGATATCAAAAATGCCCGCATTCCCATCCGTCGTAATGAGCCGGAGCTTATCGTCGATGAGCCCTACGTCCTCATTTGCCCGACTTATGGTGGCGGCGCTTCCATCAGCGGCGGTAACTCAAGGCCAGTTCCTCCGCAGGTCATCAAATTTCTTAATAATGAGCACAACCGCTCTTTCATCCGAGGTGTGATTGCTGCCGGCAATCTCAACTTCGGTGAGGACTTCTGTAAAGCAGGGGATGTCATCTCCTACAAGTGCAAGGTTCCATATTTATATCGCTTCGAGCTGATGGGAACCGACCATGATGTGCAGCGAGTCAGAGAAGGGCTAGAGGAGTTCTTCCACGGTAGAGCCAGCGCTTAAGTTGGCTAGCCTCAGTGTCGAGGGAAGGGGCACTGAGACAACCGAATGGGTGCGCTCGCGGAAGCCGTCGTAAAGCGGTGCGCGAGGAAAATAGCTAGATTGGATTGCTCTGGGCAGTGATTGAACAGACCCTGCGCAGGCAAATGAATATTAAAGGAGTCAACGTGTCGGAAATGGGCAAGCAGGTCGCGGAGCCGGTGGGCGAGGACAAGCTGGATTACCACGCGCTCAATGCGCTGCTGAATCTGTACGGTGAAGACGGCAAGATTCAGTTCGATAAGGACCGCATGGCTGCGCGACAGTTCTTCTTGCAGCATGTCAATCAGAACACTGTGTTCTTCCATAACTTGCGGGAGAAGCTCGATTACCTGGTAGAGAACCATTACTACGAGGCTGAGGTTCTGGAGAAGTACGAATTTGAGGACGTCAAGGCGCTGTTCAAGCAGGCCTACGCCCACAAGTTCCGTTTTCAGACTTTCCTGGGTGCTTACAAGTACTACACCTCGTACACGCTGAAGACTTTCGACGGCAAGCGTTACTTGGAGCGCTACGAAGACCGTGTGTGCATGGTTGCTCTTACGCTTGCCGACGGCGACTTGGGGCTCGCGCAGCACCTGGTTGATGAGATCATCGCCGGACGCTTCCAGCCTGCTACTCCTACATTCCTCAACTCCGGTAAGGCCCAGCGCGGCGAGCCGGTGAGCTGCTTCCTGCTGCGTATCGAGGACAACATGGAGTCCATTGGCCGCGCCATCAACTCCTCGCTGCAGCTGTCCAAGCGCGGCGGTGGTGTGGCGCTGCTGCTGAGCAACCTGCGTGAACAGGGCGCTCCGATTAAGCACATCGAGAATCAGTCTTCCGGTGTCATCCCGGTTATGAAGCTGCTGGAGGACTCCTTCTCCTACGCTAACCAGCTGGGTGCTCGCCAGGGAGCAGGCGCTGTCTACCTGCACGCGCACCACCCGGACATCATGCGCTTCCTGGATACCAAGCGTGAGAACGCGGACGAGAAGATTCGCATCAAGTCGCTGTCGCTCGGCGTTGTCATTCCGGACATCACGTTCGAGCTGGCCAAGCGTAACGACGACATGTACCTCTTCAGCCCGTACGATGTCGAGCGTGTCTACGGTAAGCCGTTCGCGGACATTAGCATCACCGAGAATTACGCGGATATGGTCGAGGACCCGCGTATTCGTAAGCAGAAGATCAACGCGCGTCAGTTCTTCCAGACCATCGCTGAGATTCAGTTTGAGTCCGGCTACCCGTACATCATGTTCGAGGACACGGTTAACCGCGCGAACCCGATTGAGGGCCGCATTAACATGTCGAACCTCTGCTCGGAGATTCTGCAGGTCAACACCCCGTCGACCTACAATGCGGACCTGTCCTACGAGCACGTGGGTGAGGACATTTCCTGTAACCTCGGTTCGCTGAATATTGCGATGACCATGGACTCGCCGGACTTTGGTCGCACTGTCGAGACTGCCATCCGTGGCCTGACTGCGGTCAGTGAGCAGACTTCTATTGACTCGGTGCCATCGATTCGCAAGGGTAACGACGGATCCCATGCGATCGGCCTGGGGCAGATGAACCTGCACGGCTACCTTGGCCGCGAGAAGATTATGTACGGCTCGGAAGAGGGGCTGGACTTCACCAACGCCTACTTTGCAGCAGTGCTCTACGCAGTCCTGCGCGCATCCAACAAGATTGCTCGCGAGCGCGGTCAGAAGTTCGTCAACTTTGAGAACTCCGACTACGCCAGCGGCAAGTACTTCGATAACTTCGATCCGGCAGAGTTCCAGCCGAAGACTCAGCACGTCAAGGAGATCTTCGAGAACTCCACCGCGCACATTCCGGACGCTGAGGACTGGGCGCAACTGAAGGCCGACGTCATGGAGTACGGCCTGTTCAACCGCAACCTGCAGGCAGTGCCGCCGACCGGTTCGATTTCCTACATCAACAACTCGACCTCGTCGATTCACCCGATTGCATCTCAGATTGAGATCCGCAAGGAGGGCAAGATCGGTCGCGTATACTACCCGGCTCCGCACTTGGACAATGACAACCGTGAGTACTTCCAGGACGCCTACGAAATCGGCTACGAGAAGATCATTGACACTTACGCGGTCGCTACCAAGTATGTTGACCAGGGACTGTCACTGACCTTGTTCTTCAAGGACACGGTGAGCACTCGTGACCTCAACCGTGCGCAGATTTACGCATGGCGCAAGGGTATTAAGACTCTGTACTACATCCGCCTGCGTCAGGTTGCGCTGGAGGGTACTGAGGTCGAGGGTTGCGTATCCTGCATGCTTTAAGCAAGCGTGCTTGAGGGCTAGGCATCTAGTGCTTCAGTTGTAGCGCATTGAAGGCGCGAGAATTTCCCCGAGTTTTGCCGGGAGATTCTCGCGCCTTTTTCGTCGCTCCACCCAATTGGGAACAAATGTAAATATCACTATTGACGGTTGTAATGCAGGTAATTAACCTGGGCAGTGGTACACCAATGTTCGCATAATTTTCACCCACGGCTAGTGGGGGAAGGGGCTGGAAGCCATGTCCGATACCACTGGTAAGAGCACTCCACACATCAACCCAAAGGGTGCGCCGATTGCAGAAACCATTTTGTTGCCCGGTGACCCGCTGCGTGCCAAGTTCATTGCGGAGACCTATTTGGATGATGTCGTTCAGTTCAACGAAGTTCGCAACATGTTGGGCTTTACCGGCACCTACCAGGGGCAGGAAGTTTCCGTCATGGGATCCGGTATGGGCATTCCGTCTATCTCGCTGTACTCCTGGGAACTTATCCATGTTTTCGGCTGCAAGAAGCTGATTCGCGTCGGTTCCTGCGGCGCGTTGCAGCCGGAGCTGGACCTGTATGACGTGGTTATCGGCCAGACGGCGTCGACGGACTCCAATTTTCTATCGCAGTACAACTTGCCGGGGACATTCGCCCCGTCCGCATCTTTCCGTCTGATCGAAGATGTTCGCGATCGCGCCCGTGAGCAGGGCATCACTACGCACGTCGGCAACATCTTGTCCAGCGATATTTTCTACAACTTCCAGGATGATGTGAACGACCGTTGGGCACGCATGGGTGTGCTGGCGGTGGAGATGGAATCAGCTGGCCTTTATGCCACTGCCGCCGAGGCCGGTGTGGAGGCCATGGGAATCTTCACTGTGTCGGACAACATCGTCACCGGTGGAAAGACCACTCCGGAAGAGCGTGAGAAGGCCTTCACGACGATGATGGAGCTGGCATTGCCGCTGGCTCGACTCTAATGTCCTGGTCCGCAATCAATTGGCTTGAAGTGTGAAATAGGTACAGTGCGATGAGCAATCCCGCCAGCAATACCAGCTTGAACCTGAATACCCGTGAAAGCGCAGCATCCAAGGCTGCCGCGCCAAACCCTAAGGCCGCAGTCCCGGTCTTGCTGTTTTCCTTTGTATTCTGTTTGGTCTTGGACAATGGCTTTAAGTTCATGACCAAGCCGATTGCGGAATCTCTGGACCTCAGTGTCTCCACGGCCAGTCTGCAGGCGACACTCGCCGGTATCTTGATTGGCATTGGAGCGGTGGTGTACGCCGCATTGGCGGACAGCATCAGTATCCGCAAATTGATGATTGTCGGTATCGGCTTCGTCGCCGTGGGCTCTCTACTGGGTTATTTCTTCCAGGGAGTATGGCCAATCGTGCTTACTGCCCGCATTATTCAAACTGCCGGCCTGGCGGCGGCTGAGACACTCTACGTCATCTATGTCACCAAGTACCTAAGCCCAGAAGATCAGAAAACCTACCTCGGCTTTTCCACCGCGGCCTTCCAAGCCGCGCTGCTGATTGGAACGTTGACCTCGGGAATCGTGGCTACCTACATTTCCTGGCCGGCTATGTTCCTGATTTCGCTCATTCTGATAGTTGCCATTCCGTTCCTGATCAAGACAGTTCCGGAGGAGCAGCAGCAGAAGAGTCACCTGGATATCTTTGGCCTGTTCCTCATCGCGGTCATCGCCACTGCGGTGATGCTGTTCATGCAGCAGTTCCAATGGTGGTGGCTGGTTGCCGCTGCGCTGGGCGTCGCGCTCTTTGTCTGGCACATCCGGACACATGACAACGCCGTGGTCAGCCCGTCGTTCTTTACCAATGTTCGCTACGTTTGCGCGCTGATTGTTGTGCTCGTGGTTTACATGGTCCAGTTGGGGTATTCGGCCATTCTGTTGCCGTATATGGTCGACGAGCTCTATGGCATCAACCTCGACGGTGCTGCCTATATCCTCGCGCCGGGCTACCTCTGCGCTGTCATCGTCGGTGTAATGTCTGGCAAGGTTGCCAAGTTCCTGCCCTCGAAGCAGGCCATTGTCGCGGCTATCAGCATCATCATCGTGGCGTTGCTCATCCCCGCAGTGCTGCCGGGGGCCGGTGTTGCCACGGTTATCGTCTCCATGATTCTGTTCCCATCAGGGTTCGCGCTCATGTATGCGCCGTTGGTCGCGACCGCACTGCAGAACATTCCTGCCGCCAAGTCCGGTGTTGCAATCGGTTTCTACAATCTGACGATCAACATTGCCGTACCGGTTGGCATCGCGTTAACGGCCATGCTTGTTGATTCTCGACCGGCCTTCTTCAGCACCCTCTCCATCGCGCAGTCTGAAGCAGAAGGGGTCTCCGCTACCATCGCTTGGTTGCTCGCGCTCATGGCTGTCGTAGGTTTGCTGGTGTACGTCATCTCCGACCGCATCATCAACGACACGGCGGAAAACCGAGAGAAGGTTCACGCCTAGGTTCGCGCAACATCTTGCGCTTGGTGCTTGACGACGGACATTGCGTCGTCAAGCACCTTGTTCTTTGTGTGACGTGGGGTTAGGGGAGGGGCACCGGGAACAAGACTCGGCAAGTGGGGCGATTTCTTCTAGGCCGCGTGCTTAATAATGCGGGTGTGGGTAAGCTGCTAAGGGTAGTGGCTCCTTTCATCGGGAGCCTGACGTTTTGTAGTGGGACAAGGCTGGAATAGCCACCGCTGCAGTCGCTGTTTGAACTCGTAAAGAGTGAAGGACGTTCCTTATATATAAGGTGTGTTCGAAAAACGGCAATATCAATGAAAAAGGGAGAGGTTTCCACGTGAGTTTCGATGATTGCCCACCCTCGACTCCGGCCCACCGTGAGAAGAATCCAGAGTCGCGTGCATGCCCAGTTGCGGCTATTGACTGGAACACGATTCCTGATGACAAGGATCTCGAGGTTTGGGATCGTCTGACCGGTAACTTTTGGTTGCCGGAAAAGGTGCCGCTGTCGAATGACATCAAGAGCTGGAATACGCTCAACGCACTGGAGCAGCGCACCACGATGCGCGTGTTCACTGGTCTGACCATGCTGGACACCATCCAGGGCACGGTTGGTGCAGTATCGCTCATCCCGGATGCGCTGACTCCGCACGAGGAAGCTGTGTACACCAATATCGCCTTCATGGAATCGGTGCACGCAAAGAGCTACTCGTCGATTTTCCAGACGCTGGCGTCGACTCCTGAGATTCAGGATGCGTTCCGTTGGGGCGAGGAGAACGAGTACCTGCAGAAGAAGGCCAAGATCATCCTCGACTACTACGAGGGCGATAATCCGCAGAAGAAGAAGGTCGCTTCCACTTTGCTGGAGTCCTTCCTGTTCTACTCGGGCTTCTACCTGCCGATGTACTGGTCCAGCCACGCCAAGCTGACCAACACCGCGGACATTATTCGCCTAATCATTCGTGATGAGGCAGTTCACGGTTACTACATCGGTTACAAGTACCAGCGCAACCTGGAGCGTCTGACCCAGGCCGAACGTGACGAGCTGAAGGATTACACCTTCGACCTCATGTTTGATCTCTACGACAACGAGATTCAGTACACCGAAGAGATGTACGACGAACTCGGTTGGACCGAGGATGTCAAGCGTTTCTTGCGTTACAACGGCAACAAGGCTCTGAACAACTTGGGCTATGAGGGTATGTTCCCGGCCGACGAGACTCGCGTTTCGCCGTCGATCCTGTCGGCCCTGTCGCCGAATGCTGACGAAAACCACGACTTCTTCTCGGGTTCCGGCTCTTCCTACGTCATGGGTAAGGCTGAAGTAACCGAGGATGAGGACTGGGACTTCTAAAAGCACAGGTGTAGGGAACATTCCGCATCGAGCCTCACTCTGGTGACAGCACACACACGGGGGTAGTAGTCCTAGCCTCGACGGTTCCTGCTAAATAGGCGTTAGCCCAGGTTAAGACAATTCTCAGGAAACTAATAGTGTGCTTAGCTGAGTGGGGAAGTGAGCCGGAAAATCCCTTAGCCTTAACTTTTTCCAAGGTTCAGACTAGAATCTGGCACATAGCGGTAGGTGGGTTCGCCGTCGCGTACTCGCCTGCACTATTCTCACAAGGACAAAACTTAAAATCCCTGTAGTGAGTTACAGGAAATCTTCGCGTAGTAAGGAGGAAGAATGACTGCAGTAGCGCCTCGTCCAGATCATGGCGTTGTAGCGCCGGAACGGCCGCAGCCGTTCGGACATGAGCGTAAGGGCAGCTGGGCGTGGGAAATGCTGACCACGACCGACCACAAGAAGCTGGGCATCATGTACATCATTATGTCCTTCTCGTTCTTCTTTGTCGGCGGTCTGATGGCTCTGCTTATCCGTGCTGAGCTCTTCGCCCCAGGACTTCAGTTCCTTTCTAACGAGCAGTTCAACCAGATGTTCACCATGCACGGCACGGTGATGCTGCTTCTGTTCGGTACCCCGATTGTTTGGGGTTTTGCTAACTACATTCTGCCACTTCAGATTGGTGCTCCGGACGTGGCTTTCCCGCGTCTGAACGCTTTCGGCTTCTGGCTGACCACCATTGGTGGCATTCTGATGCTGTCGGGCTTCCTGACCCCGGGTGGTGCTGCTGACTTCGGTTGGACCATGTACTCCCCGCTGTCTGACCCGATTCACTCTCCGGGTGTCGGTTCTGACCTGTGGATTGTCGGTGTCGGTGTTGGTGGTGTCGGTACCATCGCTTCCGCCATTAACATGACCACCACTGTCCTGTGCCTCCGTGCACCAGGCATGACCATGTTCCGTATGCCAATCTTCACCTGGAACATCCTGGTTACCTCGATCCTGGCTCTGCTGATCTTCCCGATTCTGACTGCAGCTGCTCTTGGTGTTTTGTACGACCGTAAGCTGGGCGGTCACATTTACGACCCGGCAAACGGTGGCGCAATGCTGTGGCAGCACCTGTTCTGGTTCTTCGGTCACCCAGAGGTCTACGTCCTGCTGTTGCCGTTCGTGGGCATCATCACCGAGGTCGTTCCGGTCTTTTCCCGTAAGCCGCTGTTCGGCTACGCAGGTATGGTCTTCGCAACCCTGTCTATTGCAGGTCTGTCCATGGCTGTGTGGGCACACCACATGTTCGTGACCGGTGGCGTTCTGCTTCCGTTCTTCTCGTTCATGACCTTCCTGATTTCGGTCCCGACCGGTGTTAAGTTCATCAACTGGATGGGCACCATGTGGCGTGGCCACATGACCTTCGAGGCTCCGATGACTTTCGCTCTCGGCTTCATCGTGACCTTCCTGTTCGGTGGTTTGACCGGTATTATGCTGGCTTCCCCACCGCTGGACTTCCACGTCTCTGATACTTACTTCGTCGTGGCGCACTTCCACTACACCCTGTTCGGTACCCTGGTCTTCGCTTCCTACTCGGGCGTTTACTTCTGGTTCCCGAAGATGACTGGTCGTATGCTCGACGAGAAGCTGGCAAAGGTTCACTTCTGGCTGACCTTCATCGGCTTCAACCTGACCTTCCTGGTCCAGCACTGGCTGGGTAACGAGGGTATGCCGCGTCGTTACGCCGACTACCTCGAGACTGACGGTTTCACCACCCTGAACATGATCTCCACCGTTGGTGCGTTCATCCTGGGTCTGTCTGTTATCCCGTTTGTCTGGAACGTCTTCAAGTCCTGGCGCTACGGCGAGGTCGTCACTGTTGATGACCCGTGGGGTTACGGTAACTCTCTCGAGTGGGCTACTTCTTGCCCGCCGCCGCGCCACAACTTCACCTCGATGCCGCGCATCCGCTCGGAGCGCCCGGCGTTCGAGCTGCACTACCCGCACATGGTTGAGCGTCAGCGCGCAGAGGCCCACGTTGGTCGTCAGCTCTAAGAGCTAGTGGCTACATGGCTGATGCAACTCTGAGTTAATAACTACGCGAAGCTAAGGCCCCATCACGGTTCTCCGTGATGGGGCCTTAGTCTTGTCTTTGAGAGTCTTTCCTAGGGAAGAGGCAGTAAGAGAGCGCAGGGAGAGCAAGGGGCGCAGGGAGCGCCAGAAGGGCAAGAGAGCAGGGCGATGGCTAGCGCCTGTCACTGGCCACCCACTGAAGTGCGGAATCCCACTATGCGATGAGCACTCTGCCGGGGCTTCATGCGATACTGGATTGGTGAATGAACAGGTAATTACCTCTCCCAGTCAGTCTGTAGATACCGATGCTCTATCGGTTTCGTTGGCACCGGGACTAGCTCCGGTGCTTATTACCGCTGTTGGCCGAGACCGTCCGGGTGTCTCCGCAGCTTTCTTCCGCGTGCTCGCGGCCCACGGAGTTCAAATTTTGGATGTGGAACAGTCGGTGTTCCGCTCTAATCTGAGCCTCGGTGCGCTTGTTGGTGTCACAGAAGAAAAGGTCGGTGTTCTCCGTGAGGGACTTATTGAAACACTGAAGCCTCACGGCATGACTGTCAGTTTCCAGCTGGATGCCCCGATTGAGCGCAGCGATGGCTCCACCCACGCACTTGTCGTGTTGGGCAATCCGGTCAACGCTGAGGATATCTCCCGTATCGGCCGCACTCTTGCTGATTACGGTGCAAACATCGATTCCATTCGCGGTATTGCTGACTACCCAGTCACTGGCCTGGAATTGCTGGTCTCTATTCCGGACCCGAAGCCGGGTGCGGGCATTCCGCTGCGTAAGGCACTGGCCGAGCTTGCACAGGACCAGGACATTGACATCGCAATTGAACGCGCTGGTTTGCAGCGCCGCTCCAAGCGCTTGATTTGTTTCGATGTGGACTCGACCTTGATTACCGGTGAGGTCATTGAGATGCTGGCCGCCCATGCTGGTCGCGAGGCGGAGGTTGCAGCGGTTACAGAGCGCGCTATGCGCGGTGAGCTGGACTTCGCTGAGTCACTGCATGAGCGAGTTAAGGCTCTGGCTGGCCTGCCGGTCAGTGTCCTAGAGGAAGTCACTAACTCCATCGAGCTGACTCCAGGCGCCCGCACCACGATCCGCACGCTGAAGCGCCTCGGTTACAAGTGTGGTGCTGTCTCCGGTGGCTTTATCCAGATCTTGGAGCCGCTGGCAAAGGATCTCGGTCTGGACTTTTACAAGGCGAATACCCTCGAGGTCGAGGACGGAAAGCTGACTGGACGCGTGGTCGGCGATGTCGTCGATAGGCAGGAGAAGGCCCGCAGCCTCAAGACGTTCGCCGCAGAGTCGGGGCTTCAGATGCATCAGACCGTTGCGGTCGGCGATGGGGCCAATGACATCGATATGTTGTCGGTCGCAGGCCTTGGTATTGCTTTCAATGCCAAGCCGGCGCTGAAGGAAATCGCTGACACGTCCGTCAACGTTCCATTCATGGACTCGATTCTGTTCATGCTGGGCATTTCCCGCGATGAAATCGACGATGCCGACCGCGAAGATGGCACCTTCCGCCGCGTGCCGTTGGAGCCGTAGTGCAACGCGAGGATCACAAGGAACCAGCTGTCACGGACGCATCATCGGTACCGGAGTGGTTCCGTATCGCCCATAACCTCCTGCCGCAACCCGATAGGGAAGACCACGGCGAGGATGTGCCGTGGGCAATGGCTATTGTGCTTGAGGTTCCGAAGAAGGAACGCCCCTCGCGCACTGCGCTGCTCCGCGCCGCCGCGATGGCTGTTGTTGCTTGTTGCCTGGACGAACGCGCAGGCGATGACACTTCTGCCTATCAACAAGGTCTGGCGTCTTGGTACGGTGCGCGCATCCGCAAGCTCACGCGTCGCGCTCGCAATATCGGCTGGCAACGCGCTCAGCTTGCACCGGGCGTCACCGTGGACGTCAACGGCGCGCAAGCTCGCGCACTAGTGCCAACACCTGTCGACGAAACCTACCCGGAGATTGCCAAACTACAAATTTCCGGCACCGATTTGCCTTACGACGACCCGGAGAACACATCTCCCGGTGCCCCGGGCGACCATGAGAGCGCTGACACCTTTGCTCCGCCAGTGATTTGGGTGGACAAGAACCTGAATATGTCCGTAGGAAAGGTGGCCGCGCAAGTTGGACACGGCTCAATGCTCTATGCGGCCACCCTGTCGGTTGAGGATGCCTGGGCGTGGGCGCAAAGTGGCTACGCGCTGGATGTGAAAGAAGTACCGCGGGAGCAGTGGCCAGCGCCAGAGCTCCGCGCGGTTGAGGTTCAGGATGCCGGGTTTACCGAGATTGCTCCCGGCTCAGTGACTGTCGCTGTGACTCCTGGGGCGCAAACTTAAAGCTTGGCGCGTGCTGCCTCCATGGCCTTGAGATCCTTGCGCAGAATCTTGCCCGTCGCCGACTTCGGGATTTCATCCATGAACTCGACTGCTCGCACCTTCTTGTACGGTGCGACGCGGTCGGCGACGTAGTCCATAATCTCGTCTTCAGTCACCTGCTCGCCCGCCTTGAGGACGACGTAAGCCTTAGGAATCTCCTCGCCGTCGGAGCGAACGACACCACTGCAGGCGGCATCGGCAATATCCGGGTGGCTGAGCAGCACGGACTCGAGCTCGGCCGGCGGAACCTGGTAGCCCTTGTACTTAATCAGTTCCTTGAAGCGGTCGACGATGTACACATTCCCGTGTTCGTCGAGTTCCGCAACGTCGCCGGTACGCAGCCAACCGTCGACAAGCGTCTCTGCCGTCGCCTTCGGGTTGTTGAGGTAGCCCTTCATCACCTGTGGACCATGAATCCATAGCTCACCTGCCTCCGAGCGCCCCTCGGCGGGAACCGGGATTTCCTCAAAGCTGTCGGAGTCAAGGTTGACAATCTTGTACTGAGTGTTGGGGACTGCGCGACCGATCGAGTCCAGCGGACTATCGTGGCCGATGCGGATGTGGGCTGCTGGCGAGGACTCGGTCATGCCGAAGCCCTGTGCGACCACGCAGTCAAGGCGCTTTTCCACCTGTTCCGCGAGGTCAAGTTGGAGAGAAGCGGCACCCGAGAAGATTGTCTCCAGGCTGGACAGGTCAAAGGAATCGACAGCTGGGTGCTTGGCCAGGCCCACAGCTACAGGTGGTGCGATGAACGCGAACTTCACCTTGTGCTCGGCGATGATGGACAGGAAATCGACGAGGTCGAACTTGCCCATGGTGTACTGCGTCGTGCGGCGCCACAGGCACAGATTCAGCAGCGCAGTCAGGCCGTAGATGTGGAAAAACGGCAGGATAGTGACAGCCGGGGTGTCCTCGGTCAGCGCGTTGACTGTAGCTCCACCCGCCTGAGCGACGTTGGCCACCAAGTTGCGGTGAGTGAGCTGGACGCCCTTCGGTACACCGGTGGTTCCCGAGGAAAACGGAATCACGGCAACGTCATCGGGTGATACGTCGACGTCCGGGGCTGCGTGCCCCTCGGCAAGCAGCTCGCCCATGCCGTGGAGACCCGTCAGGCCGATAATCATCTCTTCCGGCAGACCAGCAGCCTCAGCGCCGTGGGCGCCAGCCCAACCGATTGAGGAGGTCGTTAGCATCATCTTCGCGTCAGACATCCGGAGTTGGTTTTCAATGTCCTCCGCAGTTGCCAGCGATGCGACCGTCGTGCAGACAGCCCCCGCGCGTAGGACACCGTGAAGAGCGACCGCGAAGGTTGTCGAGTTGGGGCAGTGGAGAGCCACAACGTCGCCCTTCTTAATCCCACGTGCTGCCAGCGCACCCGCAAACTTCTCAATGCTGGCCTTCAGATCACCGAAGGTGACCTCGGAGCCTGAGTCAACGATTGCAAGCTTGTCCTGGTGACGTGGCTCAATTTCTCCGAAGAGGAACTCAAAGAGTGAGGTCTCCGGGATGTCGATGTCGGGGAGGTTGCTGGAAAGGGGCATGCAGGAAATCGCCTTTCTAATCTCGTGCACGGCTGCCAAGTGTCCTGCTTCATTAGCTCGGGCACTGTAGCAGTGCTGTGTTTCACATCACAATAATGTATTGGATAGAAAAGCGTGGGATTTTTTCCAGAAACTATGCCTAATCCAGCGTCACCTCGTGAGCCCAGACAGCCCCCTCTGAATCAGCTTTGGGTCAGCCGCTGCAACGCTCCAGCCGCAATATCCAGGTTGGTCGTCCGCCAGAAGTCAGGCATCGACGCGGCAATCCAGGAACCATAGCGTGCTGTAGCCAACCGTGAATCCAGTACCGCAACAACCCCGCGGTCATCGACTTGGCGTAGCAGACGACCAGAACCCTGCGCCATCAGCAGCGCTGCATGTGTCGCTGAGACCTCCATAAAACCGTTTCGGCCAGCGGCATTAGCCGCATCGGAGCGCGCGGACAAAAGCGGGTCGTCGGGGCAGGGGAACGGGATGCGATCGATGATGACACACGATAGCGATGGGCCAGGAACATCGACGCCTTGCCACAGCGTCAGCGTGCCAAACAAGCATGTCTGCGGATTAGCTGCGAAGCGATCAACCAGAGCACCGATAGAGTCATCGCCTTGGCACAGCACGTCGTAAGGCAGGCGCTTGCGCATTTCCTCCGCCGCTGCCTCGGCGCCTCGGCGAGAAGAAAACAGCCCGAGCGTTCGCCCACCAGCGGCGCGGATGAGGCGCTCCATGATCGCGAACTGCTCCGGTGTGGCGCCGTCGCGTCCAGGTCGTGGCAGGTCGCGTGCGACGTAGAGGATGCCAGATTTCTGCGGGTCAAAGGGCGTGCCGACGTCCAAGCCATCCCACCCACCGGAGGGAAGCCCCCAAGCGGCGGCCATGGCATCGAACTTGCCGCCAAGAGCAAGTGTTGCTGAGGTCAAAACGACGGTGGATTCGCCGAAGAGGCGTTCGCGAAGCAGTGCTGCGATGGACAGGGGAGCGACATAAACTGTCTTGTTCTCGCCAAGCCATACGACATCGTCGCTGCTGAACTCTAGAATTCGCACGACTGTGTCGTGCATATTCTCCACGGCAGCGCGGACGGTCTGACGCTCGGTGTTGTCAGAGTCAGAACCCGAACCACCGGAGCCCGACCCGCCAGAGCTGCCTGAACTAGAGGTGCCTAGCGTGGTCTGTAGTTGCCACAGGCTATCGCGGAGCGAAGCTAGCGCTGCTCCAAGCTCACCGGGAATTTCTTCGAGTGCGCCGCTGTAGGCGTCGGCAAGCAATGCGACGGTCTCGCCGAGTAGATCCGTGGCATCGGTGACATCATCCACCTGCTCTGCGGCGCCGAATTTGCGGGCGCGCCGGGCCATCATGGTGATACCGGCAGGGGAGAGCTCGTCGGTGGCAACAGAGGTGATTCGACCGTCGAGCTCGTGAGCCTCGTCAATGACAACGCAGTCGTGCTGCGGCAAAATCATGGCGTCGGAGAGCGCATCGATGGCCAACAGTGCGTGATTGGTGACAACGATGTCGACGTTGGAGGCCTCGCGGCGGGCTTGTTCGGCGAAACACTCCTCGCCGAAAGGGCAGGAAATGGCACCGACGCATTCGCGAGCCGTGACGGAGACCTGCCGCCAGGCTTCGTTGGAAACGCCCTTGTCCAGGCTGTCGCGGTCGCCGGTGTCGGTGTCATTGGCCCACTCGCGTAGCCGCATGACCTCGGCAGCGGTTCGGCTGAGCTGCGCTTCGCTGAGTAGAGCAGTTGGGCCGCCCATAGCTGTCGGCTCGGATTCATCACCGTCCATGACAGGATCTTTGATGACATTTCCGACCTTGGACTTGCACAGGTAGTTCGAGCGGCCTTTGAGGATTGCGAAGGTCGGCGTGCGGGACAAGTGTGGCTCCAGCGAACTGACTAGCCGCGGCAAGTCGCGTTCGACCAGCTGGCGTTGCAGCGCAATGGTCGCCGTGGAAACGATTACTGACTCGTCGGACTCCATTGCTTGCACAATGGCAGGCACCAGGTAGGCCAGCGACTTACCCGTACCGGTACCTGCCTGTACCGCTAGGTGCCGCTCGCGCGCAAAGGCGGAGGCCACCGACCGGGACATTTTGACCTGATTCGGTCGAGTCGTTCCGCCGAGTCCCTTCACTGCCGCATCGAGAAGAGCTTCGATGCTATCCGCGTTATGGACGCTGGCTCTCGGTGAAGCTAGCTCGTCAACATCGTCAACATCGTCAAAGTCCTCAAAGCCGTCCGATAGCTCAGCAAAATCTGCGTGCTCGGGAGTGTCCGACACAGTTCCCCCGCCGCCTAAACGCCGTGAAAACGGACGGACAGTACCGGCTCGTCACGGGAAAGTGCGAGCCCCTCCCACGGGAGGCTGACCAGCGCTTTAACCAAGTGGTCGCGGGACTCCTCCAAGGTCGGTAGACCATCGACGACCTCGCCATCGCGCATCATCGGAATGGTCAGATCGCGGTAGTGCAGGTTGCCCACATCCGGGATTTCCGAGCCGAGCGGGAAAGCGATTTCCTCCACGGCGGTACCGGAACGGCGACAGGTACGAATCGCCGCCTTCACGCCACCATGGCTCCGCTTATCCAGAGAACGCTTGGCGACGGGCACCCCATCAACTTCGACCATCTTGTAGACCAGGCCCGCAGTCGGTGCGCCGGAGCCAGTGACTACAGAGGTGCCCACGCCGTAGACATCGACCGGCTCTGCCCTCAGCGCCGCAATGGCGAACTCGTCGAGGTCAGAGGACACTACGATGTTGGTGTTGTGTGCACCCAGCGAGTCCAGCTGCTGACGCACCTGGCGAGCGAGAACTCCGAGGTCGCCGGAGTCAATACGTACACCGCCGAGTTCCGGACCCGCAACCTCAATAGCCGTATTGACGCCCTCGGTGATGTCGTAGGTATCCACCAACAAAGTGGTGTCGGTTCCCAGTGTGTCAATCTGAGCCTTGAAGGCCGCAGCCTCGTTCGTCGTGCCATCTGGGTTGGTGTGCAACAGAGTCCACGCGTGCGCAGCGGTACCGGAGGCTGGGATGTTGTACCGTGCCGCTGCCTCCAAGTTGGAGGTGGCGCTAAAACCTGCCAGGTAGGCGGCGCGGGCAGCAGTCACAGCTGCTTCTTCATGAGTGCGACGCGAACCCATTTCAATAATCGGGCGCCCACCGGCAGCCGTGACCATTCGGGTTGCTGCCGAGGCGATGGCGGAGTCCGCATTGAGAATGGAGAGAATAACAGTCTCCAAGATGACGCACTCGGCGAAAGTGCCTCGCACCGTCAAAATGGGCGAGGCGGGGAAGTAGAGCTCTCCCTCGCGGTAGCCGTCGACTTGGCCACTGAAGGAATAGTTACGCAGGTAATCCAGCGTCCTGTCATCGAGGAAGTCCAGCGAAGCCAGCTGTTCCTCGGTGAAGCGGAAGTTGCGGATAGCATCCAACACACGCGCTGTACCAGCGACAACGCCATAGCGGCGCTCATTCGGCAGGCGACGGCCAAACACCTCGAAGGCGACCTGGCGCTCGCCGGATCCGTCGGCAAGCGATGCCTGCAGCATCGTCAGCTCGTACTTATCGGTGAGAAGGGCGGTGGAGGAATGCTTATCAATCACGGTCAATAGTCTAGTCGGCTGAAGCGGGCCGGGGCAGTCGGTTCCGGCGAGCGCGCGCCACTCCGTACTATCCTGGTGCCTATGAGCATGCCAGCAGCAACACCGATGCCCACTATGGATGCCGATGTCGTGACGGAATCGAACCGACCCTGGCAGTGCATTGTGTGGGATGACCAGGTTAATTCGATGAGTTATGTCACCTACGTGTTTCAGATGCTCTTCGGCATGGACCGAAAGAAGGCGCACGCGCTGATGATGACGGTTCACACGGAGGGCAAGGCAATCGTGTCTTCCGGTGAACGTGACAAGGTGGAGGCCGATGTGAAGAAGCTCCACAAGGCAGGCTTGTGGGCGACAATGGAGCAGGCTGACTAAGCCGATATTCGACAGCGGGAGAGAATTTACATGCGTCCTTGGAAGCGCAAGCGATCCCTTCTCGGCGGTGGCGTCAAGTACGTCACGGCTTTTGAAGGCACGGAGCGGGATTTGCTGCTGAATCTGGCTGCTACTGTGGCGGACTCGCTGATGGAGCGAGCCCGGTCGGCGCCGAAGGATGAGCTCGCGGAAATGACGGGAATGCCTGTCGGACACTCCGAGGCCCCATCCGATCCGAAGCTTGCGCGACTGTTGCCGGACTTCACCAAGCCGGGTGAGGAGAGCGTGGAGGGGGAAAACGCCCTCATGCGCCAGCTGCATGAATCGGAGATTGTAGAGAGCAAGCTCCATTCCCTGCGTGCGATTATCGACGCCCTGGAGCCCGCCGAGTCGGGGCAGGTATCCATTTCGGAAAGTGATGCCCATGCCTGGGTGGCGGGTATCAATGACCTACGTATTTACCTGCATGTTTCCATGGAGAACCTCAATGGCTCCATCGAACAGATTGAGCAGACCGACGCGATGTACCAGTGGCTGTCCTACAACCAAGAGTCACTGTTGGACCAGCTCATGGGTGAGTAACGAATCCGAGCAAAACCCCGAAAGATGCAGTAATCAACTGAGGCTAGCTGCCATGAACTGTGGTGAAAGGTGCCGTGGTCGACAATGAATTCTGAGATCTTCGCAATCAGCCCCACCGACATTCGACACCAAGCCAGCAGTGCTGCGCTGGGCACGAGCATCGACATCGGCGCAGGCTGTCTCGACTCCATCGACGGCATCTCCATCGGCCATGCTGCTGAGGGGGATACCGGAGTCACCGTCATCGCCGCTCCAGGCGGTGCGATCGGCGCTGTCGATGTCCGCGGCGGCGGTCCGGGCACCCGCGAGACCGACCTGCTCGCACCGGAGAATACCGTCGAACGCGCCCACGCTGTCGTTTTGGCTGGCGGCTCCGCGTACGGCCTCGCAGCTGCCGACGGAGCTATGCGCGAACTGCGCGACCGCGGCATTGGCTTTGAGGTCACCCCAACTCGTCCGGATATCCTCGTGCCCATCGTTCCCGGTGCTGTCATCTTCGACTTGTTGTTGGGGGAGCCGACGCTGCCCACCGCTGCACTCGGGCGCGAGGCGTTGTCGCACGCGCTTGACGACGTCCCGGAGGGCACTCCCTCCGGCACAATAGGTGCCGGTGTTGGCGCTATGGCCGGGGCAATCAAGGGTGGTTTTGGACAAGCGCGTGTGACCTCCGCCGATGGTAAGTACTTTGTGGCTGCCGCAATGGTGGTCAACTCCTTTGGTGCGGTCATTGACCCGGAGGGACACCTTTACGGAATGCCCGCGGCTGCCGGTGCCAGCAAGGAGGCATTGGCCCAGCTGGACCAGGTTTTCGTCGGCAGGACCAAGATTCTCGCCGATGCGGCTGGCGACGGGGAATCGTCGGCAAGCACGCGAAACACAACGATTGGCACGTTGATAACCAATGCGCCGGTGACAACTGCGCAGTTGAAGCGGTTGGCGATGTGCGGTCATGACGGGTTGGCGCGAGCGATTCGGCCGGCTCATGCGCCGATGGACGGTGACACGCTGTTTGCCCTCAGCTCGGCCGAGGCGGCGGATAGCGGAAACGCTGAACCTGTGGGCTCGGATGTGGTGGCCCTGTTGGCTGCGATGGCAGCCGATGCGGTGCAGATGGCTATTGTCGATGCCGTGATGAGTGCAACGGGACGCGCGGGAGTAGCCGCGCTGTCAGAGATGCTGGACAAGTAGTGAAGGAAGTTCGCCAATGAATCCGCAATGGAGCTCGGGACAACAGCAGAATTACCAGAACTATGCGCAGTACCCGATGGGCGGTCCCGTGCAGACGCGGCGGAATAATCAGATTGTTCCACAGGATCGCGACGGCGGGCTCGGGGCGGCCATCAGTACGGCTATTGGGTACCTGGCACTTATCTGGACGGTCTTTCTTGTCAACGAATTCATCTTTGGTGGGGCGCTGAACAACTTCGGTGTGCGCCCACGCGAAACCTCGACGCTGTGGGGAATTTTGACCGCACCGCTGCTGCACGCAGATTACGGGCACATTGTGGCGAACTCTCTGCCCGGGGCGTTGTTCGCCGGTTTGATTGCAATGTCGTCGAAGCGGCTATTTTGGCAGGTCACACTCTTGATTACGGTCGTTGGTGGCGGTCTGACATGGCTGGTCGGCGGTGTAAATACCGTCCACATCGGTGCGTCCGGTCTGATTTACGGATGGCTGGCGTTTTTGGTGGTACGCGGTTTCGTGAATCGTCGGATGATGCAGATTATTTTGGGCGTAATTCTGGCATCGATGTATTCGGGTCTTATCTGGGGAGTGCTGCCAACACAGATGGCTGTTAGTTGGCAGATGCACCTCTTCGGCGGGCTTGCGGGCATCTGGGCTGCGGTGATGTTTAAGCGTGGTCGTGCGCGTGGCTAAGAGTGCACGTGGTTAAGAGCCCGAGGTACGTGGCATCAGCTCCTGGCGGAATCGGCCTAGAATAGGAGCTTCGGTGTTTGACCAACGATATGAGGAGTCCAGATAGCGGTGGGAGCAGGAGCAGAAACTCAGGTAGTCAATCAGCTGACAGCGCAGGATAGCGGCTTCCCCGACCGAACAGCGCCGATTGGCATCTTCGACTCCGGCGTCGGTGGGCTGACAGTGGCGCGTGCCATCATGGATCAGCTTCCGCACGAGTCGATTATGTACATCGGCGATACTGCCAACGGCCCTTACGGCCCGTTGCGCATCGCCGAGGTTCGTCAGCACGCGGAAGCGATTGCCGATGAACTGGTTGCACGCGGCTGCAAGATGATTGTCATTGCCTGCAACACGGCTTCGGCCGCATTTTTGCGTGATGCCCGCGAGCGCTACCCAGTCCCAGTAGTCGAGGTCATTCTGCCCGCTGTGCGCCGTGCGGTCTCGACCACCAGGAATGGAAAAGTCGGCGTAATCGGTACCGCCGCCACAATTCGCTCTCGTGCCTACCAAGATCTCTTTGATGCAGTGCCTGGCGTGGATGTCTCTGCGGTCGACTGCCCGCGATTCGTGGACTTTGTCGAGCGAGGAATCACCTCTGGTCGCCAGATTCTGGGACTTGCGGAGGGCTACCTCGCGCCATTGCAGGCCGATGGTGTAGACACCCTCGTTCTGGGCTGCACCCATTATCCGCTGCTGTCTGGTGTGATTCAGCTGGCTATGGGGGAGGACGTCGCCCTAGTGTCGTCGGCGGAGGAGACGTCGAAGGATGTTCTGCGCATCCTCACAAAGACCGACATGCTCGCTGACCCGGAGAGTAATCCGAACCCTGTGCGCACATTCGAATCCACTGGAGATCCGCAAGTTTTTGCATCCCTGGCAAAGCGCTTCCTTGGGCCGGGTATTAGCCAGGTCACTATGCATTCCCAAATGTGACCTTTCTTATTAAATCCAGACACTCCATTGGTTTTTTGCTCGTTTTTGATCAATTACATGGCAAGCTTGAAGTATGCGATTGAAGGTTCTGGGATGTACAGGCAGCATGGGTGGCCCATCGGCGCCAGCATCTGGCTACCTCATTGAGCTGGATAACGGTCGAACCTTTGTCATTGATTTGGGTCCCGGTGTCCTCGCCGAATTGCAGAAGATCTCTGATCCTGCAGCTTGTGATTTGTTACTAACTCATGTGCACCCAGACCACACTGCAGACATTCCAGGGCTGCTCGTCTGGCGTCGCTTCCACCCGACAGCCCCGGCGAGTTCCCGGAATCTCCTGGTTGGCCCCGGAGACATTCACGACCGGATAGGCACCATGTGCAAAGCACTGGGAAGTGAAGAAGATGCCAACCTGGAAGACACTTTTGATCAGGTTGTGAGTAACCCCGGTGAGCCACTGTTAGTCGGTGGGGGCGAAGCGGACGGAGGCGCCGTCGTCACGCCGTATAACATGGTCCACCCGGTGCCAGCTGTTGGATATCGCATTGAAGCAGATGGTCTGACCATTGCGTACACCGGAGATACTGCGTGGACCGATGAATTGGTGGAGCTGGCGCGGGATGCGGATATCTTCATCTGTGAAGCCACATGGTGCAGCAACGAAGAGGGCACCCCACCGGATATGCACCTGACGGGCTACGAGGCCGGAAAGGCAGCGACGCTGGCGGGGGTTAAGAAGTTGGTGCTGACTCACATTCCGCCATACGCCGACGGTGAAGAAGCACTACGTGCTGCGAAGAGTACCTTTGCCGGTGACGTTGAATTGGCCTACCTGGGCATGGATCTAGGCGGCTAGTCTCAGCGACTACCGGGTTTCCGTACAGCTGTCGCACCGCTTTCGCGCCGGGCGGTAGGGTAGTTGGCATGACTACAGCTAATTCCGATTTTCGCCGTGCCGATGGACGCGCGGTTGATGAAATGCGCAAGGTGACCATCACTCGCGGCTTCACCGACAATCCGGCCGGTTCTGTGCTGGTTACTTTCGGTAATACGCGTGTAATGTGCACCGCTTCCGTCGAACAGTCGGTGCCACGATTCAAGCGTGACTCCGGCGAGGGCTGGTTGACCGCTGAGTACTCCATGCTGCCGGCCTCTACCCACGAGCGCATGCCCCGCGAGTCAATGCGCGGCAAGGTCAAGGGTCGCACTCACGAGATTTCCCGTCTGATCGGTCGCTCCTTGCGAGCTGCTATCGACTTGAAGGAACTCGGTGAGAACACCATCAACATCGACTGTGATGTTCTGCAGGCGGATGGTGGTACCCGAACCGCTTCCATCACCGGTGCGTACGTCGCGCTGGCTGATGCCCTGACCTACCTGCATGCAGCGGGCGCAGTTCCGGGCACCCCGCTGAAGGCACCAGTCGCAGCTGTTTCGGTTGGCATTATTGATGGCCGTGTCTGCCTGGATTTGCCTTACGAGGAGGACTCTCGTGCTGAGGTCGACCTCAACGTGGTGATGACCGCAGAGGGCAAGTTCGTCGAAATCCAGGGCACTGGCGAGGAAGGTACCTTCGACCGCGATCAGCTGAATGACATGCTCGACTCGGCGGAAAAGGGTCTGCGTGAGGTCATCGCCTTGCAGCAGGAAGTTCTGCGTGCGCCGTACCCGGGTGAACTGCCGTGAAGCTCCTCGTCGCTACCCGAAATTCTAAAAAACTAGTCGAGCTCGATCGCATCCTGCGTGCGGCGGGTATTGATTCGGTGGAACTTCTTTCGCTTAGCGACGTCCCGGAGTACCCAGAGCGCCCCGAAACCGGTCGCACTTTTGCGGACAACGCCTACATCAAGGCTTTCGATGGTGCGACACACACCGGCTACGCGTGCTTGGCAGACGATTCGGGGCTCAGCGTCGATGAGCTAAACGGCATGCCGGGTGTGCTCTCGGCGCGCTGGTCCGGCACTCACGGCGACGATGTCGCTAACTACGAGCTGCTGCTCGCCCAGATGGGGGACTGCCCAGATGAGCGTCGTACGGCGTCCTTCCGTACCGCCTGCGCGTTGGTCGTCCCCGGTGTCAAGGAGGTGCCGTCCGCGCTTGCCGACGGCGGTTTCCCAGCCGTCCTCGATGAAGCCGGTAACCTGCTGCTGGTTGTGGAGGGTCGCTGGCCTGGCTCCATTCTGCGCGAGCCTGTTGGGGACAATGGGTTCGGCTACGATCCGGTGTTCGCGCCCGCAGTTGGGGAGGGCAACGAAGCTGAGGGGGCCTTGTCTGCGGCACAAATGAGCGCCGAAGACAAGGACGCTTTTAGCCACAGGGGGCGTGCACTGCGTGCCTTGACTCCGGCGCTGAAAATTCTGGCTGAGGTTGAGGCTAAGGGGTAGCCCTCGGGCTGCCGAGAGCCCGCTACTTCAGCTGGAAAGCGGTCTCGACTTCCTCACGACGCTTCTTCTCGACGAAGAAGGAGAGGAACGGGACCACGCCACCGAGCGCGGTGATAATCCACTTTGCTGGTTCCCAGCGGGCCTTGGTACCCAGGTTTACGGTGGCAATGAGGAATGCCATGTAGCCGAAGCCGTGAATCTGGGCGGTGTAGAAGAACCACCGCGGCGCGTCGGCGGAGTTGTCGAGGATGAGGTACTTGTAAATCATCTCGGCACACAGCAAGAGCAGCATCACACCCGTGAAGTAGGCGGTGACGGAGAAGTACGTCAGTGCCTTCCTTACGCGCTCTTGACGATCTGGATTGATGTTGGTCACTAAAAGTCCTTTTCTCGAATAAGCAGTTATCGCCTAGGCGTTGGTGCCAGAATCCGTCGATTGTGTCTCATCCACACGCTGCACCTTTCGCGAGCCATCCGGGTTGGTCGGCAGGAATTCGTCTGGAATTTCCGTCATGACATCGTCTTTAGCCTCAAATGCGGCCTCGCTATTGCCGCTCAGGCGTTCGCGTTCGTACTCCATATACTTGCGGTAGGCCCAAATAAAGAACAGGCCGAAAGCTGGCCACTGCAGTGCGTAGCCCAGGTTTTGGAATGAGCTGGTTGTGTTCCACCTGCTGAGCTGCCAGTAGGCGAGTGCAAGAGTGGCGCCGACTGCAAGAGCCAAGAAGATTAGTTGCACCACGCGGGTACGAGTGGGAATCTTCGCTGGCTTGTCAGTGGTATTGGAATGCTGTGAAGTGGACACATAACCACCATAGCTAGTCCGTGACCTGCCAAGCTAGCGCGCTCGCTGGATAAGGCAGGCGATGGGACATTAGGAATTCAGCTAGGACATTAGGAAATCTGCGGCAAACCCGTTAAAGTGTGTACAGTCCAAATGAGCTGTGATGGTTCGTTGCGCCTGTAGGTGGCTTATCAGTAGTCCATGCTTACGGAGACTGTACGTAACTGTCACGGATTCGCGACGGGCGCCTGTGGCGGAATTGGCAGACGCGCTGGATTTAGGTTCCAGTGCCTTAGGGCGTGGGAGTTCAAGTCTCCCCAGGCGCACACATAAATACCCCGTGACTATGCAGGTCACGGGGTGTTTTCGTTCTCCAGCCCGCCAGATTTTTCGCCCTCATTACGCTGCGTGCCCAAAATCTGGCCCATTTCCCGCCCGAAGCTATTCCAAGGTCGCTAATCTCCCGTGCACGGTGTAGAACCATGACTATGAAAATTGTTGTCTGCGTCGTTTATCCCCGCTACCCAGATAACACTGAACCTCTCGGCGGGTTCGTCGAGTCTGAAGAAACCGCCCTCGCGATTGACAACTGGTGGCGCGCACAACCCGGCGACATGATTGGTACCTGGGAAGATTTCGAAGTTGAGGTTGAAAGCCGCGACCAGCTCCTCTACGGGGTGTTTAGCGGCACACCTGCCCATAAGATTGACGAGCCAGGTTTCTGGGACCCTATCTGTCACGGGGTGTACACCGACCGCAAGGTGGCTGAACACGCGGCAAAACCCAAGACAATGTGGGAGGCCAACAACTGCCCGCCAAAGTTCGTGCTCCCCTTCCGTCTGGGCTGGAAATTTGACCGGTATTTCCCCGATGGAAAACCCTGGCCGCCAGACCGGTCGTAGACCTGCGACAGTTTTCGCATCGATAAGGGGAACGCAAGACGGGGCAGCCGCACAGCGCGCGTGAGTACCATTCTGGGAAACCTTTGTTCGCTCATTCCACTGCGTAGGGCAATCGAATCTGTCGATACAATGCCGCTGATCGAATCGTATCTTGAATCGTAAGGTGGAAGCAGGGAGGCAACATGAGCATCTCGATGCATCTGGATGAGTACATGGCGCGTCGTGGCATAGTTCCCGACGACACTGTGGTCAACGATGATCCCTGCGCAATCTTCGACGGCAAGGTCGAGCGCGATGGTAAGTCGCAGCAGGATCTTGAAGAGTCAGAGCGGCGCTTAGAAGAAGCGGAGTCCACAATTCTGGATATGCTAGGCGATTAATCGAGGAAAGATTGAGCGTTCTCGGCGCCCATTGACACGCATTCCGGGTGTGATGTTCATCACCGATTGGGCATAAATTGGCTCGGTCTTCCGCGTTTTATTTTCCACCGCCGGCGCTGCCAGGGTGGTGAAGCGCAAGCAACTTTTCGACAGGGGAACACTGTTTCCTACCTGCGAAGTTCTTGCGCTTTCGAAGCGTTGTACTCGCTGATTTCGCAGCCGTGTTCAGCCTCTCGTTTTGGGGCTGCAAATTATCTTCGCGTTGATGGCGCCGCGAAACTGCGCGAGAAAAACATGATGGATTCCTCATGATTTATGGCATAGTGTCCTGGCAAGGATTTGGAAACAAAAGATGTTTTCATTTCGTACTCCACAAGACAAGGACCTCAGCCACGTGAAATACGAAAAACTCGCCACTTTGCAGACCAACGTCGTAACTGCTCCAGACCTGGGCACTTTTGCAGTCACTTTCGCCGGTCAATCGCAACCATGGCTGGACACTCTCTCCAGCGTCATGGCCAGTGGCAACTCAAAGAAACTACGGGAAGTTTTCACTCGCGCTGAGGAACTGCTCACACCGCTTGACGACGATCTCATCGGCCAGCTTCCCGCAGGTTTCGACCCCTTTGGCTGGGCAATCTCACTCGTTACAGACGAGCCATTTACCGGAGATACAACCAACCCTGCGGTCAGCGTCCCGGGCATCGTCTTGGCACAGTTGGGCATTGTCGAGTTGCTGGAAAAGCAGGGAATTAATATCACCGAAGCGGTAGCGGTAACCGGTCATTCGCAAGGTGTTCTTGCCGCTGAGATTGTCGCTCGCCCAGAGAAGGCAGCAGAGCTTCTGGCGCTAGCTCGCCTCATCGGTGTGGCGTGTGCGCGCGGAAGCCGAGTAGCCGGATTTGGGCACGCGCCGATGATGAGTATCTCTGGCCTGACGGTCGAGGAGTTGGAGCCTTTCCTCCCCCAGGGCTGTGTCATCGGTCTGAAGAATACGCAGACTACCAGCGTAGTTATCGGCAAGCAGGATGAACTAGACCAGCTGGCAGAGCAGCTCACAACGCAGCAGCCGAAGGGTCGGAGAGTCGAATGTACAGTTCTGCCAGTTAGTGGCGCATTCCATCACCCAGCGCTGGTACCTGCTGTGGCATGGGTAGTGGAGCGAGCTGAGCGCATTGGGCTAGATGCGGAAACGGCGGACCGGCTTGCGCGTGCAATCTTGGTTGACCCCAGTGACTGGAGCGCCGAGGTACGGGGGCTCATCGACCAAGGAGCAACCACCATTTTGGATCTGGGGCCGAACACAGGCGTCGTCAAGCTGACAGAACGCAACGCTGAAGGCTATGGCGTGGCGGTGATTCCTGCGGCGACAGCTGCGGGGAGGGGCGTCCTGTCTGAGAGCGACATTGAGCACCCGACATCGTGGCTGGAGTTTGCGCCGCGTCTGGTCACTGGAGACAAGCCCCGTGTCGAGACGAAGTTCACCAAGTTGACCGGGCGCTCGCCAATTCTGCTCGGCGGTATGACCCCGACAACCGTTGACCCTGAAATTGTGGCGGCTGCTGCGAATGCGGGGTTCTGGGCGGAGCTGGCCGGTGGCGGCCAAGTCACGCCGGAAATCTTCGAGGCTAATGTGGCGCGACTCTCCGATCTGCTCGAGGAGGGCCGCAGTGCACAGTTCAACACCATGTTTTTGGATCCGTACCTGTGGGGTTTGCACATTGGAAGCCGCCGTTTGCTCCCGCGCGCAGTGGCAGCGGGGCGACCGATTGATGGCGTCACCATCTCCGCGGGAATCCCCGAGGTGGACGAGGCAGTTGAGCTAGTAAAGCAGCTGCGTGAGGGCGGGATTCCGCATATCTCCTTCAAACCGGGCACAATCGCACAAATCGAGTCGGTGCTCGAAATTGCAGACACCTTGGCGCAGCAGGGCACACCGTATCCAATCATCATGCAGGTTGAAGGTGGGCGTGCCGGCGGCCACCATTCCTGGGAAGACCTCGATGACCTGCTAATTAACACCTACGCAAAGATCCGCAAGCGAGATGTGGTGCTTGCTGTTGGCGGCGGTATCGGCAAGCCAGAGCAGGCCCGTGATTATCTGATGGGCACGTGGTCGACACGGTGCGGATTGGCGCCGATGCCGGTAGATGCTGTCATCATCGGCACAGCTGCGATGGCAGCAAAGGAGTCGACCGCCTCCGAGTCCGTGAAACAAATGTTGGTCGACACCGTCGGCACTGACAACTGGATTCCCGCTGGTAGCGCCATGGATGGCATGGCGTCGGGGCGCAGCCAGTTGGGTGCTGATATCCACGAAATTGATAACGCCGCAGCACGCGCAGGCAGATTGCTTGACGAAGTCGCAGGTGACCTCACTAAGGTGACTGAACGACGCGCAGAGATCATCGAGGCGATTAACGCCACCGCGAAGCCGTACTTCGGAGATGTCAGCACCATGACGTATGCCGAGGTGCTGAACCGCTATCTCGAACTGTGTGCGCCCGAAGGGACGTTCCTCGATCCAACGTGGTCGACGCGCTTCGTCGCACTCGTCGACCGCGTAGAGGCACGACTGAATGCAGTCGACGCGGGCACGTTTGACGCGCTTGCCGACGGCGACAGCTTGCACACCCAGCCGCAGAACGAAATCTCGCGACTGTCCGGCCTGCTGGATCTGGATACCCAGCTCCACCCAGCAGATGTCACCTTCTTTATCTCTGAGCTCTGCCGCACACCTGGCAAACCTGTGCCATTCGTTCCGGTTATCGATGATGAGGTTCGTCGCTGGTGGCGATCGGACTCCCTATGGCAGGCGCATGACTCTCGCTACGATGCGGATCAAGTCTGCATCATCCCAGGGCCGCAGGCTGTTTCGGGCATTACCCGCGCGAATGAGCCAGTAGCGGAAATTCTGGGTCGGTTTGAAAAAGCTACTGCACAGGCATTGACGGATACCGGCTACCTGCCGGAGGCACCTGTTGACGCCCTCAGCCGGATGCTCGCAGCACCTGTGATTTGGTGGGCTGGTCGACAGCAGCCGAATCCGGCGCTGGCACTTGGCGCGGAACATGAGTGGGTATGTGTATCTGACGCAAGTGATGTCTCTCGTTCACAACGCCTGGAGCACCCAGGTACTGGTGCCATTTTGGAGACCATTGGAGCTGATGGCAGCAATGATGAGGGCGGGGAGGAGCTCGTCTGGGCACAGCTGACCGTTCCGCTGCCCGATGCTGCGGGGGAGAATACGCAACTGCGAATTCGCCTGTGCCAGAGTGCAGCGGTGGGCGCAGTGCCCGTCGTCAAGCATGAGGATGCGGCAGCCGCGATGCGGGAGCTGACGCGAATCGCGGCTGGCGGTGAGCTTGCAAACATCGTCGATGGGGTCGCGGAGTGGGAATCCGTGTGGGATCCGATGGCGATGGCTGACTACGATGCGGTCACTATTGCAGCTGCCGGCGATGAGTCACAGGCGACGGTGCCGGACGCGTTGGTCGGGCATGCTTGGCCAGCGATTTTTGCGGCAGTCGCGCAGGCGCGTACTGAGACCGGCATTGATGTTGTTGAGGGCATGCTCGCGCTTGTTCACCTTGAGCATCACATTCGTATGATTGGAGCTCTGCCGCAGGAAACCACAACGTTGCGGATTAGTGCGCGTGTCGACGAGGCCGTTGATACGGACTTAGGGCGACTAGTTGTGGTGCGCGCGGAGGTTCGTGATGGCGATACGCTGCTCGCCACCTTGAGTGAACGCTTTGCCATTCGTGGCCGAAACGGCGGCGAGACAGCGCGGACCAATACTGTGCCATTTCCAACGGTCACGGATACGCCACGGAGTTTCCGCGGTGCCTTGACCGTGGAAGCGCCTAAGGCGATGGAGCCATTTAGCTGTGTCACGGGCGATCGCAATCCTATCCACGTCGATTCCCGGGCAGCAGCGCTAGCTGGTCTACCAGGGGTTATTGTCCATGGAATGTGGCTGTCGGCGATGGCCGAGCATGCGGCTGTTGCCACGTCGGATGCCGGCATTGGCAATCGGGTGATTGAGTTCACTGCGACTATGCTGAGTCCGGTTCTACCTGGTCAGGAAGTGAAATTCTCTGTCGAACGCCGTGGTTTTGATGACCGTCCAGGCGCCGGTGAAGTCCGTGAAGTCACGGCCACAGTAGAGGGCGAGCTGGTACTGACTGCCACTGCTGTAATTGCCGCACCGACGACTGCATATGTCTTCCCTGGCCAGGGGATTCAATCACAGGGGATGGGGCTGTCTGCCCGGACTCGCAGCGTAGCGGCCCGCCGCGTGTGGGACCAGGCGGATGCGATGACCCGAGAGAAGCTTGGCTTTTCCGTACTGGCTATTGTTCGGGACAACCCGGTAGAGGTGGTTGTGGATGGTGTGCGCTATTTCCACCCAGAAGGTGTCCTGAATCTGACTCAGTTCACCCAGGTTGCGATGGCGACGTTGGGGCTGGCGCAGGTTGCGGAGCTCCGTGAAGCAGGGCTGCTGGATGAAACAGCTCACTTTGCGGGACACTCTGTCGGTGAGTACAACGCGCTGGCGGCTTTCGCTGGTGCGCTTGACGCAGATGCCGTGTTGGAGGTTGTCTACCGCCGCGGTTTGACCATGCATGAACTGGTCGAACGTGATGAGCAGGGGAGGTCCAACTATGGTTTGTGCGCCCTGCGTCCGGACAAGATCGGCGTACGCGAGGACGAGGTCACTGAGTTTGTTAATCGGTTGTCGCAGGAAACCGGTGAGTTCCTCGAAGTCGTAAATCTCAACCTGGCAGGCAAGCAGTACGCCGTCGCCGGCACCGTCGCGGGCCTTGCGGCACTGGCTGAACAGTGCGAGCGCCGCAGCTCGGACGGCAAGGGATACGTGCGTATCCCAGGTATTGATGTGCCATTCCACTCCAGTGTCCTACGCGACGGTGTGGATTCCTTCCGTAAACACCTGGAGCGGCTGCTGCCAGCGGAAATCGCTCCAGAACGCCTGGTGGGACGCTATATCCCGAATCTCACCGCGACCTCTTTTGAGCTGACCGAGAAGTTCGTCCGCCAGATGGCTGCAGTCGTCGACTCAGACATTCTGGAAAACATCCTTGCCGACTTTGATACTGCTGCTGAAAACCCGGCGCGCCTGGCCCGCATGTTGCTGGTCGAGTTGCTGGCCTGGCAATTCTGCTCACCGGTGAGGTGGGTCGAAACTCAGGATCTGTTGCTTGAGGATCTCGGTGTCAGCCGCATTATTGAAGTCGGTGTAGGTACAGCGCCCACACTGGCAAACCTGGCTGCCCGTACCTGCCAGTTGCCCCGCCACCGAAGCCGTGACATTCGAGTGCTCAATCTCGAGCGTGATGCTGATGCAGCGTTTATGCGCGACCAAATTCAGCCGGAAAAGACTGAGCCCGAGTCGGAGGTGACACCAGAGCAGGACGCGGCGCAGACCCTATCTGGAGCAGCAGGAGCATCGGGAGAAGCAGGATCAGCGGCGCCGGCGGTATCCGCAGACCAATCCGCGGCGACCGAACAGGCAACCACGATCACGAGTGCTGCCACTCCGGCTGCCGAAGTTGCTGATATCGCAGTCAGCCCGGCAGAAGCGCTGGAAGTTCTTATTTGCCAATGGACGAAGGTGCGCCCCGACCAGCTCGGCGCCGCCGACTCCATTGAGACTCTGGTCGATGGAGTCTCATCTCGACGCAATCAACTGCTGCTCGATCTCGGAGTGGAATTCGACCTCGGTTCAATCGAAGGGGCCGCAGATGCGGAACTGGCTGATCTAAAGGACAAGATTGATAGCTTGGCCAGTGGGTATTCGGCATTCGGTCCGATTCTCTCCGAAGCCATTGCCGACGGTATTCGCCGGATTACCGGTCCTGCCGGTGCAGGCGCGAATTACATCGATGACTATGTGGTCGATGAATGGCAGCTCGGCAAGGGGTGGGCAACCGCAGTTAGCGCCGAGATGATGCTCGGTACTCGCGAGGGCGCATCCCTGCGCGGCGGTGATCTTGCGCATCTGGCACCGGCCGCCCCAACCAGTACTGCTGAACTCAACCAGCTGATCGATGAAGCAATCCTCGCGGTCGCCTCGCAGCGAGGTGTATCTGTCGCTAAGCCGTCGGCAAGCGACAGTAGTGCTGGGATGGTCGACTCGGCTGCACTCACTGAGTTTGCAGATAAACTGACTGGTCAACGAGGAATTCTTGCCACCGCTGCACGCACGATTCTGGAGCAACTCGGCCACGAGATTACCGGTGCCATTGACTTCGATGCCGAAGACGCCGACAGCAACCTGGTAAATCTCGTCACTGCTGAACTCGGTGCGGACTGGCCGAAGCTGGTCACCCCGACGTTTACGCCCACCAAGGCAGTGCTGCTCGACGACCGCTGGGCCACCTCCCGCGATGACCTAGCACGCCTCTGGGCAGCCGCTGATGAAGACGTGGCTGACACCGCGCCGGGCAGTATCCACGAAACCGCAGTCGAGCAGGCACAGTGGTGGGCTGCCAAGGCAGACGCGGCAGGGCGAACACAGTTGGCGAGTATCTACCGACAGCTGGCGGATGAGTCCATCACGAATGTGGACGAACTATCGATGAATGCCGACATCGCAGTTGTTACCGGTGCATCGCCAAATTCGATTGGCTCCGCTGTGACTGCACAGTTGCTGTCTCAGGGAGCAACCGTTGTTGTCACTACCTCACGCCTGGGACATGAGCGCCTGAGCTTCTACAAGCAGCTCTACCGCATGCATGCGCAGGGCGAGGCGAAGCTGTGGGTGGTACCGGCGAACCTGTCCAGCTTCCAGGACCTGGATTCCCTTATCGACTGGATCGGAACCGAGCAGACTACGACGATTGGTGCGGAAGTGGTTGTGACCAAGCCTGCACTGTCACCGACGTTGCTATTCCCGTTCGCGGCGCCTACGGTTTCGGGTTCGCTTGCCGACGCCGGTCCTGCGTCCGAGACCCAAATGCGTCTGCTTCTGTGGTCGGTGGAACGACTCATCGCAGGGATGTCAGCACTTGGCGGGGACAATAATCTGGACCATCGTTTGCATGTGGTGCTGCCGGGTTCACCGAACCGTGGTCGCTTCGGCGGTGATGGTGCCTATGGTGAAGCCAAGGCCGCACTCGATGCAGTGGTGGCGCGCTGGAATGTGGAGGACGCTTGGCGCACCCGCACCACTCTGGCTCATGCACAGATTGGTTGGGTTCGAGGCACCAACCTGATGGGTGGAAACGACCCATTGGTTGCTGCAGTGGAAGCAAAGGGAGTACGCACCTTCTCCACCGAAGAAATGGCAGCTGAACTCATTGAGCTCGCGAGCTCGGAGGCTCGGAAGAAGGCACAAACCCGCCCGATTCAGGCCGATCTCACCGGCGGATTGGGTGACGTCGACCTCAACATTGCGCAAATGGCGCAGGAGGCTGCACAGGCGGCTGCCCCAGCAGCTCAAAACTCTGAGATCTCTAGCGGGGCGAGCTCGCAGGAGCCGTCGTCAAGCCGTGTTTTGAGCGGCCTGCCAAGCCCTCGCCGACCAATTGCGCAGACAACACCGACCTTTGGTGACATCGCAGCGGCTCTGGAGGACATGGTGGTCATCGTGGGCGCCGGTGAGCTTGGGCCGTACGGTTCTTCCCGGACGCGCTTTGAGGCTGAAGTCGATGATATTTCTGCAGCAGGAATTGTGGAATTAGCCTGGTCAATGGGGTTGATTTCCTATGAGGGTGGCTGGCGCGACGCCGACGGGCAACCGTTGGCAGAAAGCGACATTGCTTCGCGTTACCGCGATGAAGTGCTGGCGCGAGTTGGTGTGCGTCGTTACGCCGATGATGGCGATTTGGTTGATAATACGATGACTGAGCTGACCACGGTCTACCTGGATCGTGCGTTGAGCTTTGCTGTGCGTGACCGCGCGGCAGCGGAGACTTTTGTCAGTTCCAACCCGGACAACACCACTGCGAGCTTCGATGCCGAGACAGGGCAGTGGCTTGTGACACGAGCCGCTGGCACACCAGTGCAGGTTCCGCGCCGAATGGCGATGAGCCGCTATGTTGGCGGTCAAATTCCGCAGGGCTTTGACCCGGCACGATACGGTATTCCGGCAGACATGATGGACAATCTGGACCGCGTGAGCTTGTGGAACATTGTCTGTACTGTCGATGCCTTCTTGTCATCGGGCTTCAGCCCAGCGCAACTGCTGGAAGCGGTCAACCCGGCGCGAGTGTCGTCGACCCAGGGCACAGGTATTGGTGCGATGGAGTCGCTGCGCAGTCTCTACATCGACGGCCTGCTGGGGCAACCGCGAGCCAATGACGTCCTGCAGGAGGCATTGCCAAATGTTATTGCCGCCCACGTTATGCAGTCTTATGTCGGTGGCTACGGGCAGATGATTCACCCTGTCGCAGCCTGTGCGACGGCAGCGGTGTCGGTGGAGGAGGGCGTCGACAAGATTGCCCTGGGTAAGGCAGATTTCGTTGTCGCAGGTGGCTTCGATGACCTATCCACAGAGGGAATTACAGGTTTCGGCGACATGGCCGCCACAGCTGACTCCGCCACCATGGAAGACAAAGGCATCGACCATGAGTACTTCTCCAGGCCGAACGATCGTCGACGCGGAGGCTTTGTGGAATCGCAAGGCGGTGGCACGGTGCTGTTGGCTCGCGGAGACATCGCTCGTGACATGGGGCTCCCCGTGCTCGGTGTCGTCGCATACGCCCAGTCCTTCGCCGACGGCGCGCACACGTCCATTCCGGCGCCGGGTTTGGGTGCGCTAGCGGCCGCTCAGGGCGGCGAGAAGTCTCGATTGGCTCGCGCACTTGCAGTACTCGATGTCACTGCGGATCAGGTCGCGGTGTTGTCCAAGCACGACACCTCGACCAATGCCAACGACCCAAATGAGTCCGAACTGCATGAACGCATTGCAGATGAACTCGGTCGCGAGCGCTCTAACCCGCTGTTGGTGGTCTCTCAGAAATCGCTGACGGGACACGCTAAGGGTGGTGCTGCAGCGTTCCAGATCATTGGTCTGACCCAGGTATTGCGCAGCGGCATTGTGCCAGGTAATCGATCGCTGGACTGCGTCGATCCCGCATTGGCTGCGCATTCGCGTCTGGTATGGCCAACGAAGGCAGTCAATTTCGGCAATACGTTGCCGCTGAAGGCTGGCTTTGTTACCTCGCTCGGGTTCGGACATGTCTCGGCACTGGTGGCAGTCGTCCATCCGGAAGCTTTCTACCAAGCGATAGTGCAGCACGATGGCGCTGAGGCTGCGGAGCGTTGGCGGTCCGCGGCGCACAACCGCGAAGCGGCTGGTCTGCGTAGCATTGATGAGGCTATTTACGGTGGGGAAGCTCTCTACGAGCGTCCACGCGAGCGAAACCTGGCGGACGGTGGTCGGTTCGGTTCACCCGCTGCATTGGAAAAGGCAGTTCTGCTTTCCGACGGCGCCCGTCTGATCGATGGTGTCCTCCAGCCATGATTGGCGTAGACCTCGTCTATATTCCGGGCTTCGAAGAGCAGCTGAATATGCCAGGAAGTCAGTTCGCGCAGGCTGTTTTCACACCTGCGGAGCTACTGGTAGCTAGGCGCCGCGGAGCAGTCGGCGGCGCTCTGGCGCGTCACTTAGCGGGCCGCTGGGCTGCGAAGGAAGCCTTCATCAAGGCCTGGTCGCAGACTCTCTTCGGCAGCCAACCGCCGATTGCGCGCGATCAGCTGGACTGGCGGGAAATAGAGGTGCAGCCGGATGCCTACGGTCGCGTGAGCATCAGTCTCCACGGGGCTGTGAGCCGCCATTTCCACGATCAGGAGTGGCAGCTGGGGCCGTCGTTAAGCATCTCGCACGACGGCGACTACGCAATCGCCGTCGTACGCTTGGACTAGCCCGGCGCCGTGCTAATCGACGGACTTCTGACGGCGACCGACCAAGATGCCGGCACCGAAGATTAGCGCGCCCAGGATTGCGCCGGTTCCGGCGACTGCGGCGGTTTGGAGCGGGGAGTTGGTCGCGGCCTGCTGAGTCTGCACATCAACTTCGTCGAGGCCATTGCCGGAAGCGTTGGACTTTGCGGAAGCCTTGCCAGATGCCTTGGATGAGCCGCTGGCCTTGGACTCTCCGGTCTTGGAGGCACCGGTCTTCACAGCTTCTTCGCGTTCCTTGGCGGAGCCGCCGACGCTGAGGTCCGTGGCCGTGTCCTGGCTGCGGTCGGAGGAACCGTGAGCAGCAAAGGTGTAGAGTGCGCAGTCATTTTCGACGCAGTTGGCGGCCGATGTGACGGCCTCGACATTGAGCGTTGTGGAGAAGCTGCCGTCGGAGGACATCTGGGAGGTGCGGACAAACTCAGCGGCGGAGAAAGCATCAGCGTTGGTGGTGGAGAACTTGTTCTTCTCAGCCACTGCGACGTAGATGCCGTTGCCACTGGTCTTGAATCCGGTGCCGGAGACGGTAATTGGGGTGCTGCCCGATGGATTCAGTTCCGTGGTGGACAGGCTTACCGACGGGGTGCCGGTCGAGGAGCTGCTGCCGTTGGAGCCGCTGGAGGCGCTGGTGCTACTCGTTCCACTAGACCCTGTGCTGCCACTGGTGCCGGAGCTTGCGCTGCCTGCGGACTGTGAGGAGCCACCGCCGGAGGGCAGGGTAGCGTCCTGCTTGGCAGCTCCGCCGGCAAACGATACCGCGGTCGCCGTGTCCTGGCTGCGGTCAGAAGAACCGTGAGCAGCAATGGTGTAGACCGAGCAAGCGTTCTGCATGCAGTCTGCCGTGCCGAACTTCGCGCTGACCGGAAGATCCACGCTGAAGCTGCCGTCGGACTTCAGGTTGCCGCGAGAGGTAGACACAAACTTGGTATCCGGGCCGAAGGAATCGGCGTTGGTCACATCCATCTGGTCATTTTGCGCGATACCGACGTAGATGCCCGGTCCAGAGGTCTTGAAACCCTTGCCTTCGACTCGAATGGTGTCGCCGCTCGGGTTCAAGTCTGAGGTCTTGGACAGGCTCACCGATGCGTTACCCCGTGACTGCGACGGTGACTGCGAGCCCGACTGTGACTGGGAGCCCGAACCAGCGCTCTGGCCACCGCTCGGCGCCGCGCCGGTGGAACCCTGCGATTGAGCAGCCTGGGAAGTAGCACCCGCCTTGAAGGTGATGGGGACCCACTGGTCATTGCTGCGGTCAGAAAGATTAGGGAACGCAGTAAAGGAGGCTACGTAGCACTGGGTAGAGGTGCAGTCGACATCGCCAAAGCTGGTCGCGACCTTCATCTCCTGCGTAAAACTTCCGTCCGCGCCAACCGTGACCTTGGCCGCTTCGCCGTAGGTCGAAGGGTAGCCCGACTTTGGCTTCTCGATTGTCTGGGCCAGGTAAATATTTGCGTTAGCGGGGTAGCCGACTCCCTTGATGGTCACGGTGGCGCCGTCGGACAGATCGGTGGCAGGGGTCACGGAGAGCTGGCGCTCAGACTGATCGGTGCTGCCGCCGAGAAGGTCGCCGATGCCGGGGAGCGAACCGCCGAGCTGTCCAATCGATGGCAGTGACTGTGCCGATGCGGGGACTGCGGGTAAAAATCCCGTACTCACTACGATTGCCGAAGCTAAAACAATAGAGCGGGGAAGCAGGCTCCGTCGGAAAGCGCCCTGCGTCGTGGACATGTGAACCTCTGATTCTGTTTGGGAGTTCCGGCGCAGGCGCGGCGAAAAACAGGGAACCCCACCGCGCTGACCAGAGTAAAGCGTAAACTAAGGCAAGCCTACCCTCCGCGTATTGATAAGGGCAATAAATGCCCCTGCCGAGGTGGGCGAGGGGTGCTCTCTAGTCTGCGGCCTCCGCGACGCTCATGAGATAAGAGATTGTCATGCGTTTGATTTCCTGCACCGTCAGCTCGTAATGAGCTTCCCGCTCAGCATCGCTTCCCGGATGGTCCACCGCATAATTCAGCAGGGCGTACGTGGCGTTAATCATGAGGTCGGAGATGAAGTTCAGTTCCGCATCGCTTGACGACGGCACCAGCGGGCGCAGCACCTTTGAAATCTCGGTGACCAGGCGTGACTTCGTATCTTCTGCGGTTGCGCGTGTGGCGGGCGTTGATTGAACAGCCAGCCATACGGCTCTTCTAGAAACGTCCTCGCGCCAGAGTTTTGCCAGGTGATCGATGAACTCCGAGAGAAACTCCGGCCATTTCAAGGTGGGGACTGTTTCGCCGAAGCGTGAGACCTCCTCGATGACGGCCTCAGTGTCCTGGCGGTCGAGCTCGCAGATCATCACATACTTGTTTGCGAAGAATTGGTAGAGCGTGCCAATGGGAATATCGGCGATGCGAGCGACTTCGTCGAAAGTGAAAGACTCAAACCCGTGCTCGATGAGCACTGTGCGTGCCGAGCTGAGCATGCGTGCGTACCGCTCTCGGCTGCGTTGCTGAGCCGGAGTGCGACGGGGACGAAGAATATTCGGTGCGTCCTGGGATTGAGTCACTACTACGAAACCGTCTAATCGGGATGATGTGGGAGGAGAGTTTGGGGCCAGGGTCAGAGTAGGCCTTGCGGCTAGTTAGCTTTCGGAAGCCTGTGATTCCACACCCAAGTCACGCAGTACGCGCTGGACGTGCCCCTTGGCGCGAACGTTGTACCAGGCCTTTTCAATTTCTCCATCGGCATTGACCAGGAAAGTCGAGCGGATGACGCCCTGGACAATCTTGCCGTAGTTCTTCTTCTCGCCGAAAGCGCCGAACGCGGTCATGGTTTCCTTGTCCGGATCGGACAGAAGGGTGAAGTTTAAGCCGTGGTCCTCACGGAACTTTGCGAGTTTCGCCGGCTTGTCCGGAGAAATACCTACGACAGGAATGCCTGCATCATTCAGGGCAGCGGATTCATCGCGGAAGTCGCATGCCTCAGTGGTGCAACCTGGGGTGTTGGCCCGCGGGTAGAAGTAAATCAGCACGGGCTTGCCCGCGTAGTCCGACAGAGAAACCTGCTCTTCGGCGTCGTTGAAAAGAGTAAACGCTGGGGCAGGGTCGCCAGCTTCCAGACGGATGTTGTTCTGGCCGTATTCTTTGTCGCTGGAGGAAGAAGTAGTCATGGCTTCATCGTATCGACTCTGGAGCGGTGCGTGGCGACTCTGAAGTAATGCGTTGAGTTTTTCCCCGTGCTCGCCCACGTTGCTGTAGTGGAAGTGTTAGTCTTTTAGGCGAACAATCACTTTAGATATTCAACTTTTTAGGGAGTTTACGTGGCTCGCAGCATTGAAGATATCCAGCGCGATATTGAGCGTAACCGTAACCAGCTCGCCCGTACTCTGGATGAGCTAACCGTGCGAACGAATCCGAAGAACGTTGCGGATGACGCAAAGACCCGTGTTTTCGATGCTCTGAATGAGCCGAAGGTGCAGGCAGCACTGGGCGTCGTTGCCGCACTTGTTGTTGGTGGCATCGCAATGGGCATTCGTCGCAACCGCAATCGCAGCAAGGAAATTGACCGCATTCGCGAGATGATTGAGACTGCTGCTAAATAGTTTTTCGGTAATTAGCGCACGCGCTTCGGGTGGTTGCCTGGGGTCGTGCGCTTTTGCGTATCTAACCCTTGTTTGAGTCAGGCGTGGGGTGCGAGCGAGGGTTGCAAGTTGGCGCCTACGCTTGTTATGCAACAAAAAGACCGGGAGGGTATTTCTACCTTCCCGGTCTGTATTGTGCGCCATCAGGGACTCGAACCCCGAACCCGCTGATTAAGAGTCAGCTGCTCTGCCAGTTGAGCTAATGGCGCTTACTGTTTCCTGCTTGGTGCTCTCTGTGTGAGCTCCTCGCCGGCAACGAGAAGATATATAACCAGGTTTCTGATTGTTTGTAAAATCGGCTGGTCAGACCCTGTTTTTTGGTCGGTGTTTTTGCATGTTTTTGAAAGGTTTTGCGCAACCGTTTGAAAAAAGTTCAAAAAAAGTTTGGAAATCCTCAAAGTGGGGTAGGGCCTGTATCAATGCCATCAACGTTGGGAGTGTGCATAGATGTCGGAGTTACGTTCGACAGTGTTCAGTAACGTCCGGAAGCGTCCGGTGGCACTTTTGAATAGCGAACTGATTACTTTTCGGTAACGCAGCTTCAAGGGGGCGCTGTTTTCCCAGGTCGGTTGAAGTGCCCCGGTTTTTTGGGGTTGCACAGCAATTTTCCAGAGGGTTAACTGTAGGAACCGTTGGGCTACTTTGCGTGCTGCGCCCTGTGAGGGGTTGATGACTGCGATTGGGCAGTCAATAAGGCTTTTCAGTTAGGGCGAGCGTTTTATCGGTGGCTAGTGTCGCTGCAGGGTAGTCTGACCTTTTTCGAGGGCGCACCAGGGGCTGTAGCAGGACTCCGCTGTGTGTCGCAGTGTGTCCCCGGGACTTACTACTTAATAATTGCACTGTTGGAGTGAAGCACGATCATGCGGCAATCTTTTAAGCGCCTGTCGATGGCGGTGGTGACATTTGCGACCGCCATCTCGCTAGCTGCTTGTACCGTCGGCGGAGATAATGCCGAGCAGCAAGAGACGGAGAAGCCAGACGTTGGTCTTGTCGCCAGTGTGAAGGACGACGCCACCGATGTTTCGGTGGTTGACCCGATTTCGGTTCAGGTGGAAGAGGGACATCGCCTGGACAAGGTTGTTATGACCAACCCTGAGGGCAAAGAGGTCAAGGGCAAGCTCGACTCCAGTGGTACCAAGTGGACCACTGCAGAACCCCTGGGCTACTCAAAGACCTATGAGATTAACGCCACCTCGGGCACAGAAAAGCTGGCTACTTCTTTCACCACCGTCGAGCCGACTTCTCAGGTAAATGGTTACCTGTCCCCGCTGGATGGTTCCACCGTGGGTGTCGGTCAGACTATTGCTGTGAAGTTCAGCGCGAGTATTTCGGACCGCAAGGCTGCTGAGGAAGCAATTAAGGTGACCACCGAGCCTAAGGTGGAAGGCGCTTTCTACTGGCTGAATAACAGTGAGGTGCGCTGGCGTCCAAAGGAGTACTGGAAGCCGGGGACCAAGGTTACCGTGAAGTCCGATATTTACGGCACGGATCTTGGTGACGATATGTACGGTGCGGAGTCCGCCGAAACCAGCTTCACCATCGGTGATGAAGTCATCGCTATCGCTGATGATGCGACGAAGACCATGGTCATTAAGAAGAACGGTGAAGTCGTAAACTCCATGCCTATCTCTATGGGGTCGAACGTTCACCCGACTCCGAATGGCCAGTACATCATCGGTGATCGCAACGAGACCATGGTGATGGACTCCCGTACCTACGGCCTGTCTCTGGAAAACGGTGGTTACGTTACGCCGGTTAACTACGCAACGCAGATGTCCTACTCCGGCATCTACGTCCACGGTGCACCGTGGTCAACGTGGGCACAGGGCAGCGTCAACCAGTCTCACGGCTGCATCAACGTCACTGATGCCAACGCTAAGTGGTTCCTGGACAACACTAAGCGCGGTGACATCGTGATTGTGAAGAATACGATTGGTGAGACGCTCTCCGGTGTTGATGGACTCGGTGACTGGAACATTCCGTGGGAGACCTGGAAGAAGGGCAACGCCGACGAGACCAGCTCCTGGTAGCTCATGTCCTCTTAGTGAGGCCATCACTTAAATCACACGGGTTAGTCCGTTTCCTAATCACCCAACATTCCCAGCTCCTGCGCCCGAGCAACAGCCGCGGTGCGGGAGCTGACGTCTAGCTTGGTGAAAATATGTACCAGATGCGATTTCACAGTCGCTTCGGTGAGCACCAGCTGTTCTGCAATTTTTCTATTCGACATACCCCGCGCGACCAACTCGAGCACTTCGAGTTCGCGCGGGGTTAGTGCTGTATTGGGGTTGCGCATCCGACCCATCAAACGACCGGCCACTTGTGTGTTCAGCACGGTCTCGCCGCGAACGGCACGACGGATACCATCGATGAGCTCCTCCGGAGCGGCATCCTTCAGCAGATAACCAACTGCGCCTGCGGTGACAGCGCCGAGCACATCCGAGTCCGAAGAATAATTGGTCACCACCAACACTTCTGGGGCCTTTGCGCCGCGCCCGGCCAGTGCGCGGATGGCTGCGGTGGCATCAACTCCGCCTGCGCGGGTAGCAGTGCCAGGGGCCTCACCAAAGCGAAGGTCCATGAGTACCAGATCGATGTGGTCGCAAGAGTCGTCGTCAAGCGATGCGCGCACCTTCTCGACCGCCTCGTCACCGCTGGCCGCCTCGCCAACCACGACGATATCCGGCGCCGATTCAACGACTGCGCGAAGACCAGCGCGGACGATGGGGTGATCGTCGGCGATGAGGACTCCGATGGGCTTGGTCACCTGGCTAACTCCTCGGGTGATGTGAATGGTCGTTTCCTACCTGCATACCAGGCGCGGGACTTTAAGAGGCGAGCTCGTGCGGGATGCTGACGCTGACACCGCAGCCACGCCCCGGTTCCGACTCGATGGTGAAGGTGCCGCCGAGCTTCTCCACACGTCGGCGCGCGTTGGCGATCCCCACGCTGTCGTCGTTAGTTGGTGCGGTGGGGTCGAAGCCGATGCCGTTGTCGACGCAGTCGAGCAGAACCTCGTCGGGCTGGTAGGTCAGGGTGACACGGCAACGCGTGGCGTGTGCATGCTTGACGACGTTCGCCAAGCTCGCCTGGGCCACCCTGATAATGGTTGCTTCGACGGTGGCCGGCAGCCGCGTGGGTGTGCCGTCGACGCAGAAGCTGACAGCATCGCCCAGCACCGTGGAGGAGCAGACTTTCTCCAACGCACCGGATAGGTCTGCGCCTTCGAGGGGAGCTGGCTGAAGCGCTGCGATGATGCGCCGGGTCTCGGCGAGATTGTCGGCCGCAACCTTGCGGGCGAGTTGTAGCGAATCCACCGAGGTCTGGTCATGCTGAGTGGGAGCACTTTTCATGCGGGACTCCACCGAATGCAGCAACAGCTGGATGGAGGAAAGCCCCTGCGCCACGGTGTCATGAATATCGGCTGCGAGGCGTGCGCGTTCGTCCAGCTCACCGGCACGACGGGACAGTGCTTCCGAGTGGGCGCGGGCAGCTGAGAGCTCTTCCAGCGCCTTGGTCTTTTCGATAGTCTCCTTCTGCAGGAGCCGGAACCCCAGCCCCACCGTGAGTACAAACGTCCCACCCAGAATGGGGCCGAGGACACCACCAAATGTTAGCGGAGTATGGATAGCGATGGCGCCAATTGCCGTCGCCGTTGTCGCTGCTACCATGATGACGGCCGTAAGACCGCCGGTTACCTGCAGAATTACGAAAAACAGTGGGAAAACCAGGAACGAGGCATCCAGCGTTGCAAACGCCAACGCCGCCCAGAACAGCAGCAGAATCACAAGCCAGCCCAATAGCAGGCCACGCGGCTTAGTCAGCGCGACCTCGTTGGCTACGTTGCCATGCCGAGCCCGACCAATCGGCCCGACCGAACCTGCGATGTACACCGCTAGAAAACACGCCGCATAGGTGATGATTCGCCACTGCGGATCCGGAACCACGCATACCGCCAGCAGCACCAGCACCAAAACATCCAGGGCAAACCGCAGTAATTGCCAGCTGCGGTTCAGGGTCTCAGGAGTATCCACGCTCTCGAGCTTAGGGCAGTTCCGCCTGCCAAAACACCGCTGACGAGCCGGAATTGTCAACATCAACCGAAAGTTGGAGACGAAGTTCAACCTCCATGGCGATTAAATCCGCCTTTGAATCCACGACCATAATGAGTATGTACCAGTCAATGAAAGAACTTCGAGCCGCTCCAGGCCGTGCCGCACTGATCACCATCACCGTCGGGATGATTGCTGTGATGGTCACGTTCCTCTCGGCTTTGGCCGCCGGCCTGTCCGCCCAGTCCGTCTCCGCACTTGACGAGGTCTACGGCAAAAACGACGCCGTCGTCGTCTCCGAGGGGGCTACGTCGTTGTCGTCGTCAAGCATCGGAGAGACGGCGCGAAAGAGCGTCCAGACGTGGGCGAGCGACAACGGCGCAAATGTCCGCGATGTCTACGTCAGTCGTGCGCGCGTCGATGAAACGCCCGTCACCGTCATCTCCGACTTTTCGCTTAACGACGACCAGGTGGCCGTCACCGACGGCGTCAGTGAAACCGCCATTGCGGAAGGTGACTCGCTGACCCTGTCTGGCGCGATGGGCGAGCACGAGACCACCGTTGCGCGCGTGGCGGGGGATAAGTGGCTGGATCACCAAGCGGTCATTTATGCCGGGCGCGGCGTGATGGAAGACCTGACACCGGGGCAGATGGTGCCGGCGGCGATGGTTGTCGACGAGTCTGCGACGCAGCTGCCGAATGTCCCGGAAGGAACAATTCTGCGCGACGGCGAGCGCAATAACCTGTCGGCTTCCTATCAGGGCGAGCAGACCTCGCTGAACGCGATGACCTCGATGCTGTATGTGATTTCTGCGCTGGTGGTAGGCGCGTTCTTCACAGTGTGGACTGTTCAACGACTGCGTGGTGTGGCCATTTCCTCGGCGCTCGGTGCGTCCCGCTCCGTGCTGGTGGCTGACTCTCTGGCGCAGGTCCTGGCCGTGCTGGCAATCGGAGTCGGCGGCGGTGTTGCGGTGACTGCAGCGGCGGGCTGGGCTCTGCAGAGCGGCGACGTCATGCCAATTGTGGTCGATGCTTCCACGACCGTCGTGCCGGGGCTCATTCTGGCCGTGACCGGCGTAGTTGGTGCGCTGCTGGCACTGGTGCCGGTATTCCGCGTCGATCCGACCACCGCATTGGCGAATGCGTAGTGGCTCGTTAGCACGGCCTAGCACGGCGGCTTCCCATAGAACACTCACATCGTGTTAATCATGCACAACCTGCAACTGAGGAATTGAGGAATTGAGGACAAAATGACTACCTATATCGACAACCAGGCTCCCGTGGCACTCGCTCTGAAGAACATCTCGCTGACCGTCCAAGATGGCGACAACAAACGCACCATTTTGGATGACATCTCGCTGAAGATCCGGGCAGGCGAGGTAGTGGGACTGGTCGGACCATCGGGTTCCGGCAAGTCGACTCTGTTGACCATCGCAGGTTGTTTGAAGAGTGCCGATACCGGACATGTCACGCTGTACTCCAACAAGCAGGACGCGAACGGTGCAGGCGCGGACGAGAGTGCGGAAAGGAAGGCCATTGATCTGAGCGCTCGCGGCGCGGATGCTGCCAAGATTCGTCGCGAACACATCGGCATCGTTTTCCAGCAGCCGAATCTTCTGCCAGCGCTGACGGTCAAGCAGCAGCTCATCGCAATGCGGCGATTGGGCCGTGTTTTCGGGTGGCCCGCGGGTGGCCGTCGTGAAGCGGAGAAGCGCGCAGATGAATTGCTCGAGGCAGTCGGACTGGCTGGGCTGGGAGAACGTCGCGTGAGCCAGCTTTCCGGTGGTCAGCAGGCACGCGTCAATGTTGCGCGCGCACTGATGAATGAGCCGGAAGTGCTGCTAGTCGACGAACCGACCGCGGCTTTGGATCAGAAGAGTGCAGGGGCAGTGACGCGACTGATTATGGATGTGACGCGGAAGATGGGTGTGGCCACCCTGTACATCACCCACGACCTGGGGCAGCTCCACGGTGCCGACCGAATCGTGGAGATGGTTGACGGCAAGCTGCAGTCCGCGGATGCAGGCTTGGTGGCTACTCGGTAGTGACTATGGGGGGGGGACTTAGCAGCAAAAAGGCCCACCCCGGCGACGCGCCGGGCGGAAACACAAAACCCTCGGCCCGGAAAAACCTGGCCGAGGGTTCTACTTGGGGTGACTGACGGGACTCGAACCCGCGACACCCAGGATCACAACCTGGTGCTCTACCAACTGAACTACAGTCACCATTACCGCATTAAAGGAGCTGTTTTCTCAGCTCATCTCTGCAGCGAACTATATGGTAGCCCACAGTGGGCTGGAAACAAAAACAGCAGGTCAACCCGGATGAATTTGGGAAAGGGTGGGGTTTGGGTCGTCGTAAAGCGAGCTAGCCGCGAATCTCACCGTACTTTTCCGTCGATTCCTTGCTTGCGGCAGAAATAGCGTCGCCTTCGGGGCCGGGGTGGGGCAGAAGCATGGCGCGGCGGTAGTAGTCCAGCTCGCGGATCGACTCCTTGATATCTGCAAGAGCTCGGTGAGCGAGACCCTTTTCTGGAGCGCCCTTGAGAACCTGGGGGTACCAGCGGCGGGCCAGTTCCTTGAAGGAAGAGACATCAATCATGCGGTAGTGCAGGTACTGGTCGAGCTCTGGCATGTAGCGGTGAATGAACTTGCGGTCGGAGGCAATCGAGTTGCCTGCCAGCGGAGCGGTGCGGGGCTCAGGAACCCACTGACGGATGTAGTCCAAAACAGCCTGTTCGGCGTCGGCGACATTAGTCTTGCTGTCGCGAATTTCCTGATCCAGGCCGGACTTCGCATGCATCTTGGTGACGAAATCGTCCATCTGCGCCAATTCGGTCTCGGACGCGTGCACGACAATGTCCACGCCTTCCCCGAGGACGTTGAGGTTGGCATCGGTGACGAGAGCCGCGATTTCGACAATGACGTGGCGCTCGGGTTCGAGGCCCGTCATCTCACAGTCAATCCACACGATGCGGTCGAGCTCAGGGGAGAGCTTGAGATCGGGATCGGGCTGAGCCATGATTTCACCTTTCGCTGAGATTCGGCATGATTCGGCAGTGCGCCTCATTTTGTGCCCGGACTGGGCTGTGGGCACACGCTGACTACGCCCAGCTTAGCGATGTGGATTGTGCTGTGGTCGGGCGTGTGGATTGCCGTGTGGTTTGTGGAGCGAATTGTGGGGGAAACGAAATTAACTGGAACGAAAGATCTTAGAATTGGGCAACGGGGCATGAACTAAATCGACCTATTTGCCTGATAAAATTACTTCTGAGTTCGGATTCCAACGGGAGAAATAGTTACATGGATGAGACGAGGCGTGTTGGCGACGCTGCTCAAAGCACCACCGCGGCACAGAAACCATCCGTCGATGATGTCATCATTGCCGCTGCGCGCGAAAGCGTAATGACTGTGGGCTTGCGTAGGACTTCGATTGCAGAAATTGCTCGCAAGGCAGGAGTTTCGCGTCCGACTGTATATCGTCGATACGCTGACATTGGTGAGCTTCTGGGGGAAGTGACCAACCGCGAAATCCTGCACATGCTTGAGGGGCTCCGCTATGTCCCTGGCGATTCGCGCGCTCGCATGTTGCTGCGTATTCGAATCGTCGTTCAACGCATCATCGAAAGTGACTTTTTCCCTGGCCTGGTCAAGACAGATCCCGACCGTGTCTTAGAAGCGCTCACTGGAGAGATGAGCGATACACAGCTGGAAATTGTGGAGAAATTCATTCTCCCCGGTGTCCGTCACGGGCAGGAAGACGGCACTATTCGCGAGCACGATCCATATCTGCTGGCGCGCAACATTTACCGTCTGATTCAGACGATGGTGCTGGTGTGGCGCCCGGATGGCAAGGACGCGACGCTAGACAAGGAATCTGTCGAAGAGGTCGTCGACATGGTTGACCGCTACTTGCGCCCGGATCCTGCGGATAACAAGAAGAACTAAGAAGTAAAAACCCGCCTGATGCTGGTATAAAACCAGTTCAGGCGGGTTATTTTTGCGCCCCCAGAAGGATTCGAACCCACCCATGAAGACGCTATGAACAGCAGAAACGCATGCAAAAACCGGGAAACCGCTGCATTTCCGCTGCATTAAATCACGCCACGCAGCTGCTCATCCATCACGTCCGCCACCGCATCCAAATCACCATCAAACAAATCCGCGTAGGTATCAAGAGTCATTACCGCACTCGCATGCCCCAACTGCGACTGCACAACCTTCACCGACGCACCAGATCCCACCATCAATCCTGCCGCCACATGCCGCAGACCATGCGGCGTCACATACGGAAACCCCTTATTCGCCTTCATTACGCGTTCAAGGTTCCCGTAGTACCAATCCGGCTTCGAAGGTGTCGGAAGTGGCCCACCATTGCCTGCCGGCCACAACAGCGCATCCGGCAGCTTATCCTTCAGCAGTGGCTCGAGCATCCGCATGACCTTCTTCGGCACTGCCACCGTGCGCTGCTCGTGTGTTTTCGGCGTGCCGATAATGACTCTGCTGCCGACGGTGACAGCGTTCCGTTCCACGTGTACACGGCCGCGCAGAACGTTAACGTCACGGACTCGTAGCGCTGCGGCTTCGCCCCACCGCAGCCCGGTGATAGCGAGCAGCCAGATGAGCTCAGGGCGCTTAGAATCCTTGGCTAGGGTCTTGACCTGCTCGGCGGTCAAGTACACCTTTTTCGCCTTCGGTTTGCGGGGTAGACGCACACCGCGCGCCGGGTTGGAAGCCAGCACCTCGTCACCAACAGCGACATCGAGAACCTGCGCGAGACAAGCGTGCGCCTTCCTTACCGTCGACGCGCCAGCGCTGAACTCGGCCAGCCAGGCTTGCACATCAGAGCGTTTAATCCGGCCAATCCGCCACCCACCCCAGTACGGCTCCACATGCAGCGGCATCCTGGGGCGTTCCCTGAATTGGTGTCGGGTCGAGCGCCCCTATCATTATTTTTATGTCTGCTGCGCCATTGGCGTTACTGATCGCGAAGCGCTATACAGCGCTCGCGAAGAAGCTGCGCATGCTCGTAAATCTCATCAACCGCACCGAGGTCAAATACTTGTTCAGTGCGCGACGCATCGAAGATACCGATACGTGGAACGCGCCGGTCGAAGTACAAACGAGCAATCGGATTCCGGTTGTTATCGCGGTACAAAATTGCGCAATATGATTTCGCGTCACGCATGGTCACATCAGAAACAGAGACTTCGCTGCAGCAAATTGCGCGGATAATTCCAAATGCCTGCAACTCTTCTTCCGTTGTCACGATTCCGGAATCATCAGTTTCCTCCGGTTCGGCAGGGGAGGCGGTAGCAGCCGACGGTGCCGGTGTCGCACCTGGGACTTCATCAAAATCCTGGGCCGAACGCAACCGACGATTCGCCTCATCTTTAAGAAACTGAGATTGAGCTGTCGAGACAAGTTTGGTGAAAATCTCAAGGTTTTGCGCTGTCATGCGGCGCGATGTCACTCGAGATGCGATGAGCCTAACCCAATCAGCATCTGGTTCCTTGAACTGTGATGCCAGAACCTTGCGAATTTCAGAAATGTATTTGAGTTGCTCAGCGCTTGCCGCAATCGTTTCAGAATCGAAGCGAGTCTTTGTGCACATCTCGAGGTGCGGGAAGACACGCGCATCGATGTTAGCGAGGTCGATTGTCATGAATGGCTTTTCGTCCATTCGATTCGCTGCGTCTAGCTGTGCATAGAATTCGTACACTTCACCGTTGGTAAGAATCGCAAACTCGGTATCTGTGACATTGAAGTATCGGACAAGCTGATTCGCGTGATCTAGTCGGAGCGGTTCTCCGATTTTCTTGCATTCGATAAGGAATCGGAAGTCATCACCTGATTTGATGGCGAAGTCTACTTTTTCTCCCTTTTTTACGCCCACGTCCGCGGTATATTCCGGGATAACCTCACGGGGGTCTGTGACGTCGTAGCCGAGGACGGTGCTTATGAAGGGGATGATAAAGGCCGTTTTTGTGGCTTCTTCCGTTTCGATAATTGGCTTTAGTTCTCGAACCTTGGCGGCGAGACTCTGGACTGCTTGGTCAATGCTCATGGTTATTGCCTTTCTTTGGTGGCTCGGCAGACGGTGAAGAAAATGAGTCGGCGTGAATGCCCTATTTTCCGAGTTCGCTTACTCCGATTCTCGAATATCGACGAACTCGAGATCGTCATAGCTAACATCTGGGTTTGTGAATCCAAATACTCCAAGCTCGGTGTCCGATGGAATCTGGTACACCCAAGTCATTTGTGTCTCGAACCCCGGGTTTAGGCTGTCATTGCATTCCGGGTTATCGATAATGCGGTAGAGACTGTCGATGGGGTCGTAAACCTGATTTTCGGTGTTGATTAGTAGTGCTCGAACGGCAAATCCGCATGTGAGATCCATTGGGGACTGTCCGGTGTTCTTCACGTCAGTTTTGACGATGGCGTATTCACCTTTGTCAGCGTTGAGAGTTTCATTTGGCATGTAGCCGCGTTTGTATCCGTCAGCGTAGAGCTCGATACTGTCTGAACGTGTGACTGATTCGACAGTGAGGGTGACTCCAGGTGCTTCGATTGGTTCTCCAATTGGGTGCAGGGTGATCTCTTCAGCAACGTCACCTGAGTCTGTCGGAGCACTTTCTTGAGCTGGGGTGAAGATTAGTAATGCTAAGAAGAGTACAAGCAGAAAAGACGCGGCGATGAACCACCAGCGCTTATAGAACGGCTTCCTTGCGGCGGCTTGCGTAGTGCGGTCTTCGAAAGTCATTGCGTTTCCTTTGTTTATTGAGAGCGCCAGCGGGCTTGGCCGTCCGGGCCAGCGGAGCAGGTCATAGGTGTGCCGTTCTTACTGACTCCTGTTCCTCCTCCTGAACAGTAAGCGCCTGGGGTTACGTAGGATTCCTGCTGTTCAGGGGCCGGCGCGGCGGGAGCTGGAGCTGGTTCTGGTGTCGCCGCCGGCTGCTGCGCCATCATCTGGGAGGCGCACTGCTGCGTCCAGCCGCTTGAACCGTCGGTGAAGAATGTTGTCCCGGTCTCATGCAAAGCGGGGTCGCCGCAGGATGCCACGGTTTTGTTCATTTCAGATGGTTCTGCCTGGCCTGGGGCTTCGGTATACCCTGTTGTGCGTGCGGACGTGGACTCACCTCCACGGGGTGAAGAGGTAGGTTCGGTGGTGTGCTCTAGGGTGGGGTTGGGGCTGTTCTTTGGGCTTGATGATTCAGACGGAGAATCAGTGGTGGATTCAGTGGACGTGGTGCTTGACGGCGAGGACGTTGATGTCGAGCTGGTCGACATGTTGCTGCTTGATGGGGAGGGGGCGTTGTTTGATCCGCAGGCAGCGGCGAACGGAATTGCAACACAGGCTGCGATGATGAGGACTCGTTTGGCGGTGTGGGCGGCCATCGCATGATTCCTTTCTTGGCGTTCTTTATGACTGCCCTTATTCTGCGTTAAGGTGAATGGTTTTCAATCTTTGACCACTCGACGGGGGTAAATTTGACCTCAAAACCTACTGTAAAACACCCCCGATACATCGCCCACCGCATGTCCGTGTCCTCTCGAGCAATTCCCGCCACACTGGCAGTAGCTGAGTGGCGACATCAAATTCCCGGGCTATGGCCCCAGTGGCTGGTTCGTAGATTGCTTCCGCTGCAGCGTACTTGGTATGAGAGATGAGTAGCCCGGTAGTTGTCTGGGCTGCGGAATGTTCTGCTCTGGTGTCGAAATGCGGATTACCAGAGCGGGGTGCGTGAGCCAGTTCACGGGCTCGGCTGTAGAGCCGGTTTGCGGCGCCAAGTGTGGGGGATTTTGCATGCGTTGCCGAATGCCTGGAATCCACCGACCGAGAACTAACCAAGAGCCGTTGCTTCGTTGGTTTGAGTTGTTCGGGATTTCCGAACAGCTGACCGGCGGGGCGTTTTTTCATGCCCAAAATCCGCTGCATTTCCGCTGCATTTAAACCAACAAGAGCCAATCTGAGCCTACATTAGCGGGGTAGTCAGATAGGGTAAACCCCCGCCTGAACTCGAAAAACACCAGTTCACGACGAGGGTATAAAACGCGCCCCCAGAAGGATTCGAACCCTCGACCAATCGGGTAGAAGCCGACTGCTCTGTCCACTGAGCTATGGAGGCTAGCTAAGAAAAGCATTGTAGCGTCTCTAATGTAGCCAATCACAACCGGTTCTGTTCTAGGGACTTTGGTCGCTAAGCTTAGGGCTATGACTGCCACGACCAAGGCCGAGACCTCTCCGCCTGTTAGCAAGGATAAGAAAGTCCGTAAATCTGCTGGTTGGTACGTTGTTTTTGTGCTTATCGGCGGCGTTCTAGCTGGTTTGCTCTCGATGGCGTTCAACATGGATTCGCGCGCCACGTTGGGTATTCCCGATCCCGGCACAATCACCACCTTCGGGTTCCCGTTCGCGAAGGCGGCCGGTGAGCTGCTCGCTTGCCTCGGTGTCGGTTCGTTTATGCTCGCCGCTTTCGGTACGAAGCAGCGTGCCGACGGCACTTTGGGCCTCGACGGCTACACGGCATCCCGCACGGGTATGTGGGCCATGCTCGGCTGGGGCCTCATGGCGCTGATGGAGATTCCGCTGGTGCTCTCCGATGTGTCGGGCCAGCCGCTGTCGACGACGATTCAGCTGAGCAACTGGGCTGTGTCCTTGGAGCAGACCAAGGAGGGCTTGGCGTGGCTGTGGGTAGCTATTTTTGCGGGCATTGTGGCGCTTGGTTCATCGCTGACTCGTAAGTGGATTTGGCAGCCGGTGTTCTTCGCCATCAGCTTGGTGTCGATGATGCCGCTGGCTGTTGTAAGCCACAATGCCTCCGGTGGTGCCCATGACTACGGCACTAACTCCTACATCTGGCACTTGACCTTCACTGTGTTTTGGGTCGGCGGTTTGATGGCGCTGGTTGGCCACGCGCGTCGTCGCGGTGAATGGATGCCAGAGGTAGTGAAGCGCTATTCTTTCGTGGCGTTGGTGGCTTTCATCGCCATGTCTGCCTCCGGCTTCATTAACGCAGCCATCAACATTGACTGGTCTGACCTGGTCAGCAACAACTACGGCATCATGGTGCTGGTCAAGGCCGTTCTCACTATCTTGCTGGGCCTATGCGGCTATGTGCACCGCAAGATCACCATTCCGGAGATTGAGCGCGCTCAGTCGAATCGTCCATTCTGGCGTCTGGCCATTGTCGAGGTCATCATCATGGCGCTGACAATCGGCGTTGCCGTAGCTCTGGGCCGTACTCCGCCGCCACCGAATTTCTCTGAGCAGGCCGGTGGTGAGGGACTGCCGTCGATTACGCAGATGCAGGTCAAGCTAGGTTACAACCTGGAGATCCCATTCGGTTGGGAGGCCATGTTCACGCAGTGGCGCTTTGACATCTTCTTCGGCTCTGCCGCCATCATTGCCGCGTGGATTTACTTGTACTGGCTCTACTTGCTGAAGAAGCGCGGCGGTACCTGGCCGCTGTCCAACACCCTGTGGTGGCTCGCCGGCTGTGCCACGCTGCTGTTTACTTCGTGCAGCGCGCTGGGCGTGTACATGCCGGCTCTGTTCTCGGTTCACATGATCGCCCACATGCTTTACTCCATGGGCATTCCGGTCATGCTGGTCCTGGGCGGCCCAGTTACGCTCGCGCTGCGTGCGCTGAAGCCGGCCGGCCGCGATGGTCTGCCTGGTATTCGTGAGTGGCTGGTGGTCTTCATCAACAACCCGGTGTCGCGTTTCCTCACGCACCCGGTTGTGGCAACGGTGCAGTTCGTCGCGGGCTTTTACCTGCTCTACATGACACCGATTTACGACTTCCTGGCTGATGAGCACGCGGGCCACGTGTTCATGAACATCCACTTCTTGATCTCCGGTTACATCTTCTACTGGGTCATTATCGGTGTCGATGCTGCACCACAGCAGATTGAGCCGTCGGTCAAGCTGGTCACGCTGATGGGGTCGTTGCCGTTTCACGCTTGGTTCGGTATTTCGCTGATGCAGTCGCAGCAGGTGCTTGCCGAGGCCTATTACGCCAGCCTGGATCTCCCTTGGGCAGTGAATCTCCTGGAAGATCAGAACGTTGGTGGTGCCGTCGCGTGGGCTGCCGGTGAGGTTCCGCTCTACATCGTCACCGTTGCGCTGTTTGTACAGTGGCGGCGTTCCGATGAAAAGGATGCAGCCCGCTACGACCGCGTCGCAGACCGCAACAATGATGAGGAGTTGGCCGCTTACAACGAAATGCTCGCTCGCATGAGCCAGCAGGTCGGTGTTGGCGGCGAGGATGAGCGCGATTACTACACCTCGGAGGTTGACGCGCAGCATCCGGTGCACATGGATAATCCGATTGATGCCTCGAAGAGGCGCGGAAGGTAGCGTCGTTAAGCTGATTTTGCATGCTTGACGACGAGGATTGCCGCGACTTCGCCCCTCAACTTCATACGTAGCCTGTGGATAGTTGTCTTTTCGACAAACTTATCCACAGGCTTTTTATGTACCTCTTTCATTTGTTTCTCGAAGCCGGAAAAGTAATTGGCACGGCACGAATGAGACACCTTCGAATTATTCGGCCGCAGTAGGTAAACGCTTTCTTTGGGGGAGGAGCCCGATGTCTGAGGCAGTTATTACCGTGGTGGGCAATGTGGTCCATCATGTGGAAAATCGAAATACCAATTCTGGGGCAAAGGTCTGCAAGTTTTCTGTGGCATCCAGCAAGTCATGGAAGGGGGAGAATGGTTGGGAGCAGTCGGAGACGTCATATTTTGATGTTGAATGTTGGGGCAAGCTCGCCGAGAACGTGAATAACACGGTGTGGAAGGGCCAAGCCGTCATTGTCCACGGTCACGTTCGTACGGATCGCTGGGAGGGCGATGATGGTACGAAGCATCAGCGCCAGAAGATCATTGCTAAGGCGGTAGGTCCGAATCTGCGCCGTCACCTGGCAACGGTGAAGACTATGACTGAGAAGCCGCATGAGTCGCCGACTGGTCTTGGTGAGTCATCGACTGGGGATTCGGAAGCTTCGGTTACTGAGACAGTTGTGTCTCAGGCCGGGGCCGTGCGCACCTTCACTGCTAGTACGGGCGGCGCTGGTGAGGCGGGGAACACAGGTGCAGCTAGTTCGGAGCAGCGAGAAATGGCTGATGCAGGAGTCAGTGCGCCGTTCTAACCCAGGAGCCAGTACATCGTTGTAGAGCGGAATGAGGGGGAGCCGCTGAAAGAGCGGAAAGAGGGGAGGGGTAATTGCTGCACGTGAGGTGACGCTGCTGAGAAAGGGGAGGGAACGCATACGATTCGGCAGCGTTATCTCGCAGCTAGTTTTGCTAGCAGCCTGGCAGAGATTTTGGTGGGAAAGGATTGCGGGTACGCCCATGTAGATTGTGCCTTTTGGTTCCTATGCGTAACCTCTACAGGGATTGCTTATTTCCTTTCTACGAGGGGACGAAATTCCACCATGGGTGAGTTCATCTACCAGATGAAAAACGTGCGCAAGGCGCACGGCGATAAGGTTATTCTCGACAACGTCACCATGGCGTTTTACCCGGGCGCAAAGATCGGCGTGGTCGGTCCGAACGGCGCAGGTAAGTCGTCGATTCTGAAGATTATGGCTGGCCTGGATCAGCCGAGTAACGGTGAAGCTTTCCTGGAGCCGGGCGCCACTGTCGGCATCCTCCTGCAGGAGCCTCCGCTGAATGAGGAGAAGACCGTTCGCGGCAACGTCGAGGAGGGCCTCGGCGACATCTTCGAGAAGAAGGCTCGTTTTGAAGCCATCGCCGAGGAGATGGCCACCAATTACACCGACGAGCTCATGGAAGAAATGGGCAAGCTCCAGGAGGAGCTCGACGCCGCTGATGCTTGGGAGCTGGATTCCAAGATTGAGCAGGCAATGGATGCGCTTCGCTGCCCGCCGGCGGACGAGCCGGTTACTCACCTCTCCGGTGGTGAGCGTCGTCGTGTAGCACTGGCGAAGCTGCTGCTCTCCGAGCCGGACCTGCTGCTTCTCGACGAGCCGACTAACCACCTGGACGCCGAGTCCGTGCTGTGGCTCGAGCAGCACCTGGCTAAGTACCCGGGTGCCGTCCTGGCCGTGACCCACGACCGTTACTTCCTGGATCACGTCGCTGGCTGGATCTGTGAGGTCGACCGCGGCAAGCTCTACCCGTACGAGGGCAATTACTCGACTTACCTGGAGAAGAAGGCTGAGCGCCTCGAGGTTGCAGGTAAGAAGGACGCCAAGCTGCAGAAGCGCCTGAAGGACGAGCTGGCGTGGGTCCGCTCGGGTCAGAAGGCTCGCCAGGCCAAGAACAAGGCCCGTCTGGAGCGCTACGAGCAGATGGTGGAGGAAGCCGAGCAGTACAAGAAGCTCGACTTCGAAGAAATCCAGATTCCGACCCCGCCGCGCTTGGGTAACCAGGTTGTTGAGGTCAAGGACCTGGAGAAGGGCTTTGATGGCCGCGTCCTGATTAAGGACCTGTCGTTCACCCTGCCGCGTAACGGCATCGTCGGTGTGATTGGTCCGAACGGTGTGGGTAAGTCCACCCTGTTCAAGACCATCGTGGGTCTGGAGCAGCCGGATTCCGGTGAGGTCAAGGTCGGTCAGACTGTTCAGCTCAGCTACGTTGACCAGGGTCGTGAAAACATCGATCCGGAAAAGACCGTCTGGGAGGTTGTCTCTGATGGGCTCGACTACATCGTGGTCGGCCAGAACGAGATGCCGTCTCGTGCGTACCTGTCTGCATTCGGTTTCAAGGGTGCGGACCAGCAGAAGCCGTCGAAGGTTCTTTCCGGTGGTGAGCGCAACCGTCTGAACCTCGCGCTGACCCTGAAGCAGGGCGGTAACCTGATCCTCCTGGATGAGCCGACTAACGACCTTGACGTCGAAACCCTGTCTTCGCTGGAAAACGCACTGCAGAACTTCCCGGGCTGTGCCGTGGTCATTTCCCACGACCGTTGGTTCCTGGACCGCACCTGTACCCACATCCTCGCATGGGAAGGCAACTTCGAAGAGGGCAAGTGGTTCTGGTTCGAGGGCAACTTCGAGGGCTACGAGAAGAACAAGATTGAGCGTTACGGCGAGGAGGCTGCACGCCCGTCGCGCGTCACTCATCGTCGCCTGACTCGCTAATCTGTTTTCTCGCGAATCTGATTTTTGCCAACGGCAAAGTCCGGAACCTTGTGGACTGGCTCGCACCAGTGCACAGGTCCCGGGCTTTCGCGTTTTTCGCAGGATCGTAGCTCCAGAAAACGCCTATAGTTCTGGGTATGACTGAATCAGCACCATTTCGTACCAACGTCGCTATCCGCTGGTCTGATTTCGATCAGTATGGCCACGCTAACAACACCGCTTTCCTGGAATACGCCCAGCAGGCTCGTCTGGACTTTGTGATGCGCGGTCTCGGCGGCGGGGCAGGGATGCCTGCGGCAGTGGTGCGCCGCCTGGAGATTGACTACGTCCGCGCTATTTTGCCGGACACCCAGGAAGTTGTGGTTGAGACCGAGATTATCAACTTCGGTCGCACCTCTTTCACACTCCGCCAGACAATCTCCGACCAGCATGATCACATCGTTGCTGTGCTCGAAACCGTGATGGTGATGTTTGATCTCAAGACTGCGAAGGCAGTCGAGCTCTCCCCGTCTGCCCGCCGTGAACTGGAGCGTTTTGCAGCTCCCGCAATCGAAGACAACAAGGAAGACCAGGACAAGTAATTCGCCGTGACCACTTCTCATCCCGCTGCCGAGCTGACCTTCGGCACTCCCGATGCCCTGAAGAACCTGGGCGTCCTGGCCCATAAGGCCTACGCCCTCGACGAGAGCACGTTGCTACGCATCCGAGCACGTAAGACCGCCGCCGCTGGTATCAGTTCCTCGTCGGCACTTAACGCTGCGCCCGCAATGTCGCAGGTATGGGTGAAGACCCCAATCGGCCCGCTCGCCATGCGCACGATTGCGCTGCACGCGCTTCCCGACGACATCATCGTCACCGCCGCGGAGATTAAAGACATCGCAGTGCGTGCCTTTGCGCAGGCAAAAACTGCTGAGGACGAAGAGGAGAAAGGAACCTCGCTCACCGCGTTGCCATACCGCGTGCATGCGCAGTCGGCGTCCTCCTGGCCGGGATTCCTGCCAGTGCCGGAAGGATGGCAGGTTGTCGACTATGTTCCAGCCACTGCTTTCCGGACTCTCGAGAAGCAAGGGCGCGCGGTCGCCGTCGAATCTTCCGGCCCGATGGGCATGCCACCGTCTCTGCTGGACCAAAAGGTTCTCACTGTCAGCGGCGGTACCGGTGAAGCCACTGTTGATACAGGGGAAGGGCAGTCGCAGGAGACGTCGAAAAGCGTGGTGGACGTGACCATGCGGGACGTGTTTGCGCTGTGCACGATGGGCTTCATCCCGGAGCAACCGGATGAAAAAGAGCCGGTGCGCGTGTCCACAAAGGGACGGTGGCACCGGCTGGATGGGCGGTTTGGCTCGATCTTTACGCTCGAGTCCTTTGGCGTGCTGCCGCTGCTGAACTAGCGGCGCAGGGCCTAATTCCTACTGCGCGTCGAAGCGGTTGATGAGCATGTCAGCAACCTGCACCATGTGGTTCCACATGGCTTCGCGCTGGGGGCGGGGGAGCTCGTCATCGGAAATGTCTGCGAGTGAGGCGCTCATGATTTCCAGCCAGCGGTCGCGTTCGGCCTCGCCGATGGAAAACGGCATGTGGCGCATGCGCAGGCGCGGATGACCACGCTGTTCGCTGTAGGTACGCGGCCCGCCCCAGTACTGGACGAGGAACATGCGGAGTCGATCCTCGGCGCCCTCCCAGTCATCGCTGGGGTACATCGGGCCGATGAGGTCATCGGAACGCATGCGCGTGTAAAAACCATGGACGATGCGATTGAAGACATCCTCGCCGCCGACGGAGTCAAAGAGCGTCTGAGAAGTTGTCATGGCACCAAGTCTATCGACTTGATGCCACGAAAACGATAACGGCCAAAGCTCCGGCCAAAAACAATTGTTACTTCGCGTCGAACTCGCGGGCGCGAAGAGCGAGCTTCACCAGGAACTGCTGCTCAGAGATGATGCGCTTGACCGGCGATGCAGTCTCGTCGCTGTCGAGCAGGCGCTGAGCGGCCGCAATTGCCGACTCGCTGATCTCCCAAGTGGGGTAGAAGCCCTCGAGGAGAGTCTGGGCCGTCTCGGAGGAGAACTGCTTCCACCAGCTGTTGGCAATAGCGAAGAAGTGCTCCGACAGCGAGGTCGCCGACTGCTCCGCGTTGATGGTGACACGGGAGTCGTCGTCAAGCGCCTGCGCGAGCACCGCACCCGAGCCCGGCGCGTTGAAGCCGGCCAGCAGGTGGCGAATGACAAGGTTCGATGGGACGTCGTCGCCGGAGACAGTCGCCTCAGCCCAGACGCGGGCCTTGTTGGCGAGCGTCGGCACGGAGGCGCGGCAGGCGATGGCGGCCTGTGCGCCGAGTGCTGAATTGTCGGTCTTTTCAAGCTCTGCGATGGCCTCCTCGCCTTCGAGACCAGCGGAAACTAGAGCCTTCAGGGCGCGCCACTGCATGTCGGTGTCGACAGTGACAGCGGGGAAGCCAGCCTTGTCGGCGTCGCCGGCGTAGATGGCGCGCAGTGCGTCCACGACATCGCTATTCGACGAGCCCACGGTAGCCAGAGCGTTAACGAAAACCAGGGCGCGGTCGGCGTCGGTTTCCTTCTTCGCGTAGTCCAATAGGCCCTGTGCCAGCAGATTGCGTCCGGTGGAGTCGGCCCACTGTGGATCGGCGTAGACGTTGACAGCGCTGACCGCCTGAGCGATGACGCGCTCCAGGACGGAGAGCTTGTCCTCGCCCGGGATGCCGCGGAGCACGAGGTTGACGAAGTCACGAGCGCGCATCTGGCCTGCGCGAACCATCTGCCAGGTGGCGGACCAGCACAGTGTGCGTGCCATCGAATCGGTGAAAGCGCCGATGTTGTCAATGACGGTGGCAAGTGAGCCCTCGTCCAGGCGAATCATGCTGTAGGAGAGGTCGTCGTCGTTAACCAGCACGACGTCGCCAACTGGCGTGTCGACTAGTTCTGGGACTTCGGTGCGGGCACCGCGGACGTCGATTTCGACGCGCTTGGTGCGCTCAAGTACAGCGTCCGCGCCGGTGCCGCGCAGGTTGTAGATGCCCACGGCGATTCGGTGATCACGGAGTTCACCGGCACCCGGCTCGGCGCCTTCCTGCGTGACTGCGAAGGAGGTGTACTTGCCGTCCTCTTGATGGAACTCTGGCGCCAGGGTGGTGATGCCGGTGGTGGTCAGCCACTGATCGGCCCAGCCAGACAAATCGCGCCCCGAGGCCTCGGAGAGCGCCTCCAACAGGTCCGCGAAGGTGGCGTTGCCAAAGCGGTGGCGGGCAAAGTGAAGGCGGGCACCGGCGAGGAAGGCATCCTGACCAACGTAGGCGGCCAGCTGCTTGAGGGTGGATGCGCCCTTGGCGTAGGTGATGCCGTCGAAGTTCTGCTCGACGGTGTCAATGTCGCTGGCATCGGCGGCAATCGGGTGCGTCGACGGCAGCTGATCCTGCTTGTAGGCCCAGGCCTTCTCTACGTTGGCGAAGGTGGTCCAGGCGTGGCTGTAATCGGAAACTTCAACCTGTGCGGCGGCAGCCGACCAGGTAGCGAAGGACTCGTTGAGCCAGAGATCATCCCACCACTGCATGGTGACCAAATCACCGAACCACATGTGAGCCATCTCGTGCAGGATGGTGTCATTGCGACGCTCGTAGAGGTAATGAGTGGGCTTGGAGCGGAAGACGTACTCGTCGCGGATGGTCACGCAGCCGGCGTTTTCCATCGCACCCATGTTGTATTCCGGGCAGAAAATCTGGTCGTACTTGCCGAACGGGTAGGGCTCGCCGAAGTGCTTGGCGTAGAAGTCGAAGCCTTCCTTGGTCTCCTTGAACAGAGTGTCGGCATCGAGGTACTCGGCGATGGACTGGCGGCAGTAGATCCCTAGCGGAATGGTCAGCTCGCCGTCCGGCTGGTGCTCGGCAGGGGTTTCCGCGTGCGGTGCGACAGTGCCGGTCCACGAGTCAGTGACTTCGTGCCACGGGCCTGCACAGACTGCGACGAGATACGTCGACAGCGGAACATCCACTGAGAAGTCGAAGGTGTCGGCCTCATTGCCGTGGACATCGGTGGTGGTGCCGGTCTTGGCTACCGAGTTGGAAATAACCTTCCAGCCCTTCGGCGCCACGACGTGGATGGAGTACGTCGCCTTCAAATCCGGCTGGTCAAAGCAGGCGAACACGCGTTTGGCATCGGCAGTTTCAAACTGTGAGTACAGGTAGGTTTCGCCATCGGCGGGATCCTGGAAGCGGTGAATGCCCTGGCCGTTATTGGTGTAACGACAGTCCGCATCGATAACGACGGTGTGGTCACCTTCGGTCAGGTCCACGTTAATGCCGGTCTCGCTGTCATAGCGAGCGGCCTCCGTGGCGTCGACGCCGTCGATGGTCACACTCTTGACAACCGCATCACGCAGGTCAATAAAGGTGGAACTAGCGCGCTTCGCTTTCAGAGAAATTGTGGTCTTGGAAGCGAATGTTGGTGCGCTGTGCGGCCCACCGACAGGTGCGGTCGTAAGGTCGAGCGAGATGTCGTAGTGGGACACCTCGAGCATGGCCGCACGGTCGGCGGCCTCGGTCCTGGTTAGGTTCGTGGAAGTCATGCGACAAGTGTAACCACGACCCCGGATTGGGAATCGGGCAGTAGCGGGGTGGGTGAGGTGACCTCGACTTCCTAGCTCGTTCCTAGCCGTTTGGGGCGGTCGATTGGCGGTCGATTGGGCGAGATTTGGCTTCTTTGGCATGCTAGCAAAGCCGATCGTGAATACACTTCGTTTCATGTACAAACTCAGTGATGATGCAAGCAAGGTTGAACGGGTCAACGCGGCGTGGGGTCGCATTGAAGCAAAGCTTGGCGACGATGCTCTGGAGGCCCCGGCGACAGAAGCGGAACTGGATCAGCTTGAGGCTGACCTCGGAGTAAAGCTGCCAGACTACGTGCGAGCTTCGTGGCTGCGGCACGCGTCTGTGGACGGTGAGCCGTGGGACGGTGGCTGGATTGCGCCGCCTAAGTCGATTCTGAACGACTACAAGCTGTGGACTCAGCTGCAGGCAGACGGCGAGTTCGATGATTTTGAAGCCGAAGGCATGGACAGCGCCGACTCGGATGGCAAGTGGTATCACGAGGCATGGATTCCTCTGGTCATGGACTTCGGCGGAAACAACTACTGCCTGGACATGCGCTCGGGGAAGATGGTCTCCATGGACCATGAGGTGGGCTCGGAGTTCCTGGACTACGCAGATTGGCCTGCCTACCTGGAAGCTGCCGCTGATTCCCTGGAGGCTACGGGCTTGCCCTGGAACGGCTAGGTAAGCAATCTGGACGGCGTCCGATGGGGGGGAGTCAGTTAGCACCGGGCCCGATAGAACTTCGGACCCATCCGAATTCATGAATGCGAACCGAAAAATTCCGCCCTATAGTCGTTGATAAGTCAATCAATGCTTTAGGAGGACTTTCACATGAGCAATCGAGACAAGGTCACTTTTTACTTCGACGTTTCCTGCCCGTTTTGCTGGGTGACGTCGCGCTGGATTAAGGAAGTCGAAAAGGTCCGCGACATCGAGATCGAGTGGAAGCCGATGAGCCTGTCGGTGCTCAATGAAGGCCGCGATGAACTGCCGGAAGATTACAAGTTCATGATGCAGTGCAACTGGACCCCGGCACGCCTGTTCAACGCCGTGTTCTCCCAGGATGGCCAGGAGGCCGTCGACAAGCTTTACACCGCGCTGGGCACGAAGGTCCACAACGAAAACCGCATCGATCGCCACGCGCATGTCGACGAGCCGGAGCACGCATTCGACGAGCTGATTAAGGAAGCCCTCGCAGAGGTTGGTCTGCCGGAAGAGCGCCTGGCCCAGGCCCTGACTACGGAGTTTGATGAGCTCATGCGTGAAAACCACGCAGAGGCCATGAAGGAGGTCGGCAACGACGTCGGCACTCCGGTGGTCAAGCTCAACGACGTTGCCTTCTTCGGCCCGGTGCTGACCCGCATCCCACGCGGTGAAGAAGCGGGCAAGATTTTTGATGGCGCGGTTGCCGTCGCCAGCTACCCGTACTTCTTCGAAATTAAGCGCTCCCGCACTGAGAGCCCGCGCTTCGACTAAGAAAGCTTTAGCGGCTGGGGCGCGCAGTTAGGAGAGTTGACCCGCTCCGGCTCCAGCATTCTGCCCGGTAGAGGCCTGCCGTTCTTCTTCGCTCATGGCAGCCCACCGTGGCGGGATGTAGATGCATGTCGGATCGGATGCCGTGTAATCCCCGGTCAACGCGTACGCGGTCGACCGGGACCCACCGCATACGCTGTGGTATTCACAGACGCTGCACTTTCCATGCCAATTGTCCGGATCGCGAAGGGCCTTGAACGCCGGCGAGTTCGAATAGATTTCCTGGAATGGCGTGGCCTTCACATTTCCGCAGTGAAGCGGCAGGAAACCATTGGGGTAGACGTCGCCGATGTGGTCAATGAAGGCAAAACCTGACCCGGAATTGACGGCCATGGGGGAGCGCGGGCGACGTGGCTTCTCCGGCACAGTGCCGAGCAGCTTTGTCGTTTCCTCGGTTAAGTAGCGGTAGAGCTCGCCGCCCTCATAGGGTGGCAGCCCTTTCTCTTTTGCTGCCTCCTGCTGCATGACGACGCGCCGATACTGCGGCGCCTCCGTCGTCTTAATGGCAATTCGGTTGGAGACATCAGACAACCAGTGCAGAACATCCTCGCGTTCCTCCGGTGACAATGCGCCCAAATCCGCACCACGGCCAGTGGGAACGAGGAAAAAGACGTACCACATCTTGGCCTGCATCTCCATGACGGTCTTCAGCAGCGCTGGCGCCTCATGAATATTTCCCTTGGTCAGGGTCGAGTTGATCTGCAGCCGGTAACCGGCCTCGTTGATGTGCGGAGCCATTTCGAGCGTCTTTTCAAAAGTGCCCGAAAACCCGCGGAACTTGTCATGGGTCTGGGCAGTCGCGCCATCGAGCGACATCGACATCGCCTTACCGCCGGCCTCTCGCAACGACCTGATCCGCTCCGGCGTCAACCGCGGCGTCACCGACGGCGACAGCGACATATTCAGCCCCTGCTCCGTGCCGAACCGCACCAATTCTTCCAGGTCATCACGCTCAAAAGGATCACCGCCGGTGAGCACCACAAGCGGCTTCGGTTTGCTATACGACGCCAAGGTCTCCAGCAGCATCTTGCCCTCGGTGGTTGAAAGCTGGTGAGGATGCGGCTCGTGCTGCGCATCTGCACGGCAGTGCTTGCAGACTAAGCCACAAGCCCGCGTGACCTCCCAAATGACGATAAATGGTTTCTTGTTGATGTCATGCCGAACCGTTCGCACCACCGGTGCGTGATGATTCCCATGGGAGCCATGGGAATCCGGATCGACTTGGAAGTGAGCTTGCGGCGCAGGAGACACGGTAAAAGCACCCAATTTCCGGTTTCGAAGACGTGCTGAAACGCAAATACAGTCACTTTTCACCCTATTCGGCTGCGCAGGAGACGTCGTCAAGCAATACCCAAAACGGGTGCAGACGCCGTGGAATCCGTGGGAACCGCTAAACTTGCTGCCATGCGTATTTACCTTGGTGCAGACCACGCCGGTTTTGAGATGAAGAACCTGATTAAGGCCCACCTGGAGAAGGCTGGCCACGACGTCGTTGACTGCGGCGCTCACACCTACGACCCTGCAGATGACTACCCAGCATTCTGCATTGAGGCGGCGTCCCGTACCGTCGCTGATCCGGGCAGCCTGGGCATCGTGCTCGGCGGTTCCGGCAACGGCGAGCAGATTGCCGCTAACAAGGTCAAGGGCGCTCGTTGTGCGCTGGCTTGGTCGGTGGAGACCGCAAAGCTCGCCCGCGAGCACAACAATGCTCAGCTGATTGGCCTCGGCGGTCGTATGCACTCTGAGGAGGAGGCTCTGGCCATCGTCGATGCTTTCGTCTCCCAGCCGTGGAGCGAGGAGGAGCGTCACCAGCGCCGCATCGACATTCTGGCAGAGTACGAAAAGACTGGCGTTGCCCCGGAGCTGCCAGAAGCTTAAAGGGGTTGCTGTTCGCTATCTGTTGATAGGAATAAAAAAGGGGTCTGGTTCCAGAAAACTCTGGGACCAGGCCCTTTTTCATGTGTAGACGGAGTAGGAATTGTCGTATGACAAATCAAGAAGCGCATCGCCGAGTAACTGTTGTGCTATTCCCCGGGTTCGAGCTCTTGGACGTATTTGGACCGGTTGGCCTTTTTGGCCATGTCCCAGAGATTGAGGTCGAATATGTCGCCAACATTGCCGGTCCGATAACCAGCGCTCAGGGGGCGGAGGTTATCGCCACGCGCTGCACCGCTGAACTCGAGGCAGTCGATATTCTCCTGGTGCCCGGTGGAGCAGGGAGCAGAACACTAGTTGAGGATGCAGAGTTTTTGGACTGGCTTAAGCACATCGGGTCCCGGGCGCGGTTAGTGGCATCGGTCTGCACGGGGTCGGCACTGCTAGCTGCGGCTGGGCTACTTGAAGGAAAGCGAGCAACTAGTAATAAGTTGGCTTTTAATTGGGCTACCTCGTTCGGAAACGAAGTGACGTGGGTGAAAGAAGCCCGATGGGTTGAAGACGGTAATCGGTGGAGCTCATCAGGAGTTGCAGCAGGTATGGATATGGCTGTTGCTTTAATTAGCAGCATCCTTGGCGAGGAAGCTGGGAGACTTGCCGTCAGAAAAATTGAGTATCGGCCCCAGACAGACGGCACTGTCGATCCTTTTGCGAATCGAGCGAAATAGCGGCGCCGGGCTTTTCCTAAATATCGAAGCCGTCGAATCCGCCGTCGAAGAACCCGCCACCGTCGTTGCCACCGTCGCCGCCGAAGAGGCCGTCGAAGAAGCCACCGCCGTCGCCTGCGTCACCAGCATCGGCAGCGCCGCCACCGAAGTCGCCGCCGTCAAGGTCATCGCCACCGAAGTCATCGGAACCAAAGTCATCGGAACCAAAGTCCTCGGTGCCGCCGAAGTCGTCAGCACCGGTGCCCATGCCGCTGGCGAACTCATCAGCGCCGTAGGCAACACCGGCCATACCGTGGAAGAGAGTAGAGAACAGCAGCATCGAGCCAGCGGTCCAGACACCGGTGCGGAGCGCGGACTTCCACCAGGGCTCGGAGTACCAACCGGCTGGAACCGGACGGCCAGCGACACGGCCGCCGGGGTAGTAGTTCGGAGTTTCCGGGGTGGCGTATGGCGAGGCGGTAACCGAGTGGCCTTCGTGCTCAATGGTGCGAGTTTCGGTCACAGAACCAGCGGCCTTCTGCCCCTCCAGCGGTGGCAGTGTCGGCCCCGCCGGCAGGCCCATAATTTCGCGAGCAGCATTGATGTAGTGCAGGCCCTCCAGCGCCGATTCGCGCGCCATTCGGGCCTGTGCCGGGGTCCGAGCAGTAGAAATCTGCGAGGAAGCGGCGTTGTAACGCTCGGATGCGTCGGCAAGAGCCTGCGTGGAAGCCGAATCGGTGCCAGCGAGATTCAGCACCTGTGAGCCCAGCCGCTCAATCCAACGGCGGGCGTCTGCGACGGCGTCTTCCAATTGATTGTTCTGGCGGGCATCAAAAGCCCTGTTAGAGCGGTTTTGAGCCATCGACGCGATGATAATCGCACCGCCGACGGTGATAGCGATCAGGATTAAAGCCCCCATGGGCTAGGCCTCCAAAAGGAAATTGCGAGTATTGCTAGTAATTACTTGAAATAACGCACGTAGAGCGCAAAAAGTTCCCGAGCTAACATCTCTGTGCGACAGAGGCAGCTCGGGAACCAGGAAAAGATTGGGTATGGGTAGGTATCTATGACTCGGCGGAGTCGGTGCGCTTGGTGCGGCTCTTTCGATTAGCGTGCCATGCGCGAACTTCTTCGGAATCCCACAGGGTCAACCCATGAAGCTTCGCGACGGGCTCAGGAGCCTTCTTGCGGCCAGCGTAGCTGGTGAAAGTGCCACGTGCGGTGCCGGAAAAAGCAGCGCATTCGACCGCGGTCCATAGTTCGTGTCCAGTATCGGCATCGATAATGGTGGGCTTCATGGTGCCCAGAGTACCCGCGGCACTGGATCCTGAACAGAGGGCAGAAGAATTTCTGGCCCCGGACATCGGCTCGGAAAAACAAAAACCGGGAGCAACGCTCCCGGTTACGTGGAGGGGATGACGGGAATCGAACCCGCGTCTTCAGCTTGGAAGGCTGAGGTATTAGCCACTATACGACATCCCCATAGACAGAAATCCGGCTTAGACGCTCAATCGTCTCCACCAGACCGTGTCTTGGTACAAGGCATATTAACCCGTTAACGCGCACATACAAAAATCGATGCCAGGTTTTTCTCGAAGGCTTTAAAGAAAAGTGGCTGTGGCCGGGAAAAACAGAAAATGAAGCTAAAGCAACGTGGGGTATGTGAAACAGGCGTATAGCCGTTGATTACACTGTCACACGACTCAACAAAGGGGCAGTCGTTTGAGAGGCTTCTTTGGGGAGTCGGCCGACGAATGGAGTGTTTGCAGTAAACGAAGCCGCCAAAAGCAGTGCCGAGGTGATGCAAACGCCCTGTGATATGCATGGTTTTCATGAAACCGGTAGTAGTTGGCAGGTTGGCTCTCGATGGCGTCGTAAAGCGTTTTCAGACAGAGCATTAGCCTGGTTGAACGCGTGGTTTTGTGATTTCATTAATCGTCAGGTAAATCTATACGGGTCCGTTGTGGAAACGCGATTTCGCGCCTATGAGGGCCCCGGTGCAGATGCTCCAAAGGGGTTTCTGCTAGGTTTCGAATGACGCATACGGGGTATGGCGCAGCTTGGTAGCGCGTCCGCTTTGGGAGCGGAAGGCCGTGGGTTCAAATCCCGCTACCCCGACCAGTATCACGGGCACTCCCGTGGTCTATGAATTAATCATCGAGTTGCAGGAGAGTGCACCAGTGAAGTCTTCCGTTGAGAAGCTCAATGAGACCCGAGTGAAGATTACCGTCGAGGTCCCGTTTGACGAGCTGAAGCCAGAGTTCGACAACGCCTACAAGGCACTGGCTCAGCAGGTCCAGATTCCGGGCTTCCGTAAGGGCAAGGCACCGGCAAAGCTGATTGAGGCCCGCTTCGGCCGCGGCCCGATCCTGGAGCAGGTGCTCAACGACATGGTCCCGTCCCGCTACGACGAGGTCGTTCGCGAGGAGGACCTGAAGGTTATCGGTCAGCCTGAGGTCGACATCACGAAGCTGGAAGACGGCGAGCTCGTTGAGTTCACCGCTGAGGTCGACGTCCGTCCGGAGATTGAGCTGCCGAAGTTCGAGGACATCGCAGTTGAGGTTGACCCGCTGGTCGCCGACGACGAAGCTGTTGAGGCTGAGCTGCAGAACCTGCTCGCTCGTTTCGGCACCCTGACCGGCGTCGAGCGTGCAGTTGAGAAGGACGACTTCGTCTCCATCGACCTGTCCGCCACCATCGACGGCGAAGAGCTGGAAGAGGCCTCCACCGAGGGCCTGTCCTACCAGGTCGGCTCCGATGACCTGATTGACGGCCTGGATGACGCTGTTGTCGGCCTGTCCCAGGGCGAGTCCAAGGAGTTCACCACCAAGCTGGTTGCTGGCGAGCACGAGGGCGAGGACGCTCAGGTCACCGTTACCGTTCAGTCCGTCAAGGTCCGCGAGCTGCCGGAAGCTGACGACGACTTCGCTCAGATGGCTTCCGAGTTCGACACCATCGACGAGCTGAAGGAAGACTTGGCTCGCCAGGTTGAGAACACCAAGAAGGGTGAGCAGGCTCAGCAGGTTCGCGACAAGGTTCTGGCTGCCGCTATGGAGCAGACCACCATCGCTCTGCCGGAGGGTGTTGTCAAGGAGCAGGTCGAGGGCCAGCTGCAGCAGCTGCTGGGTCAGTTCGGCGGCGACGAGAAGGTTCTGAACTCCATGCTGGAGGCACAGGGCACCACCCGTGAGCAGTTCGACGAGGACTCCAAGAAGTCCGCTGAGGAAGCTGTTCGCACCCAGTTGTTCCTGGATGCACTGGCTGAGGAGATCCAGCCGGACGTTTCCCAGCAGGAGCTCACCGACCACATCCTGTTCACTGCTCAGTCCTACGGCATGGACCCGAACCAGTTCATCCAGCAGATTCAGCAGTCCGGACAGCTCGGCAACCTGTTCGCAGACGTTCGCCGCGGCAAGGCTCTGGCTACCTCGATCCTGAAGGCTTCCGCCAAGGACACCGAGGGCAACGAAATCGACCTGAACGAGTACTTCGGTGAGGTCGAGCCGGAGGCTGAGAAGGCTGAGTCCGACAAGGCTGAGGACACCTCCGCTGAGTAAGCCCCGCAATTAGCGCGGCGCGTTCCTCATGCCGCAACGCTTATAGCGAACAAGGGCCGTTCCCGAAACAAAGGGGCGGCCCTTTTCGTTACCCTCTAATGAACGACAAAACTCGCACACGTACGAAAAAGGAGTACACAGATGAGCGATAACGCCCAGATGTCGACGAACACGGTTTTCGACAAGCTGCTCAAGGAGCGCATTATTTGGCTGGGTGAGCAGGTCGACGACGAGATTGCCAACAAGCTCTGCGGTCAGATGCTGCTCCTGGCAGCCGAGGACCCGGAGGCGGATATCTCGCTGTACATCAACTCCCCGGGCGGCTCCGTCACCGCCGGCATGGCCATTTACGACACCATGCAGTTCGTTCCGTGCGACGTGGCTACCTACGGCATGGGCTTGGCAGCTTCCATGGGCCAGTTCCTGCTCGCCGCAGGTGCTAAGGGCAAGCGTTACGCGCTGCCGCACGCCCGCATTATGATGCACCAGCCATCTGCAGGTATTGGCGGTACCGCATCCGACATCACCATTCAGGCTGAGCAGTTCGCTGCCACCAAGAAGGAGATGGCTCGCCTGATTGCGCAGCACACCGGTCAGCCGGTCGAGCGCATTGAGGAAGACTCAGACCGCGACCGCTGGTTCACCGCGGCTGAGGCTAAGGAATACGGCCTGGTTGACCACGTCGTAACCGCCCTCAAGGACACCGCACGCTAAAAGCGGACAGTAGCGAATAATTAGAGGCGATTTAATCAACATGGAGATGAACAATATGCAGATGCCGCAGTCGCGCTACGTGCTTCCTTCTTTCGTGGAGCACTCCAGCTTTGGTGCTAAGGAATCCAACCCATACAACAAGCTCTTCGAAGAGCGCATTATCTTCCTCGGCTCCCAGGTCGACGACACCGCCGCTAACGACATCATGGCGCAGCTGCTGGTGCTCGAGGGGCTGGACCCGGATCGTGACATCACGATGTACATCAACTCCCCAGGTGGCTCCTTCACGTCGCTGATGGCCATCTACGACACGATGCAGTACGTGCGTCCCGACGTGCAGACGGTGTGCCTGGGCCAGGCTGCTTCCGCGGCAGCCGTCCTGCTCGCTGCGGGTGCACCGGGTAAGCGTGCAGCTCTGCCGAATGCGCGCGTGCTCATTCACCAGCCGGCCACCCAGGGTATCCAGGGCCAGGTTTCCGACCTGGAGATTCAGGCGAACGAGATCGAGCGCATGCGCAAGCTGATGGAGGAGACTCTGGCTCGCCACTCCGGTCGCACTGCAGAGCAGATCCGCAAGGACACCGATCGTGACAAGATCCTGACCGCCGAAGAGGCCGTCGAGTACGGCATCATCGACCAGGTCTTCGAGTACCGCAAGCACAACGCTTAAAAGGGGGCATGGTCTCTCTGGAGTGCTGCGCACTGGCCGTCGTAAAGCGCCGAGCGAGATTGCGTGAAATTCGCCTCGCCCTGGCGTGGAAGCCGGTAATTGCGCCCACTCACGGTAGGCTGGTCTGAAGCAATTATTGGCAACGAAGCGGAAAGGCGGCGGCGGGAGCCTCATGGCGCGTATGCAAGAAAGTGCGGATTTGCTGAAGTGCTCTTTCTGTGGAAAGAGTCAGAAGCAGGTCAAAAAGCTGATTGCCGGACCTGGTGTGTACATCTGTAATGAGTGCATCGAGCTCTGCAACGAGATTATTGAAGAGGAGCTCAACACCGGCGGCGAGGCAACTGGCAACGACGACCGCCTGCCGCGTCCGATGGAAATTCGCGACTTCCTCGATGAATACGTCATCGGCCAGGACATGGCAAAGCGCACCCTAGCCGTCGCGGTCTACAACCACTACAAGCGCCTTCGTGCTGCAGAGACCAAGTCGGACAACGACGTCGAGCTACAGAAGTCGAACATTCTCTTGCTGGGGCCGACAGGCTGTGGCAAGACCTACCTGGCACAGACGCTGGCTCGCAAGCTGGATGTGCCGTTCGCAATCGCTGACGCCACCAGCCTGACCGAGGCCGGCTATGTCGGTGAGGACGTGGAGAACATCCTGCTGAAGCTGCTGCAGGCTACTGATTTCGACGTCGAGAAGGCACAGCGCGGCATCATTTACGTCGATGAGATTGACAAGATTTCGCGCAAGTCCGAGAACACTTCCATCACTCGCGATGTCTCCGGTGAAGGTGTGCAGCAGGCGCTGCTGAAGATTCTCGAGGGAACCGTAGCCGCCGTGCCGCCGCAGGGTGGGCGCAAGCTGCCGAACCAGGAGTTCATTCAGTTCGACACTTCCAACGTCCTGTTCATCGTCGCTGGTGCGTTTGCCGGTCTGGAAAAGGTCGTTCAGGAGCGAGTCGGCAAGAAGGGCCTGGGCTTCGGAGCAGATGTCACCTCGGCTAACGACGAGGACATGAAGGATCCATTCCGCGACGTACTGCCGGAGGATCTCGTTCGATTCGGCCTGATTCCTGAGTTCATTGGCCGCCTTCCCGTTATCGCATCGGTCACCAACCTCGATGAGGACGCGCTGGTTCGTGTACTCACCGAGCCGAAGAACTCCCTGGTTCGCCAGTACCAGCACCTGTTCGACATGGACGGTGTGCGCCTTACCATCGACGATGAGGCACTGCGCGCCATTGCTGCCAAGGCGATTAGCCGCAATACCGGCGCCCGTGGTTTGCGCGGCATCATGGAAGAGATCCTGGTTCCCGTGATGTTCGAGGTACCAGAGCGTGACGACGTCGCGGAGGTCATTGTCCACAAGGAATGCATCACGGACGGTGCAGCGCCGGAACTCGTTGAACGCAGCGAGGATAAGAAGACTGCGTAAAGGTAGCTAAAAACCCGGTTAGAGTAGCCGCTCTAACCGGGTTTTTGATGTCTGTATGGAGCCCTAGTCGTCCATGCCGTAGATGTCGCGGTAATCCGGGGCATCGTCAGTAGTCAAGTCTTGAGTCTCTGGGTTGGGCTGATCGCCGTAGACCTCTGCGCCAAGCGCGGACGAGTTGGCGCCATGGGAGGCCAGCAGGGAAGTGTACGAGCTGCCCGGTTCGTTGCGAGGTGAGGATGTCAACAGGCTGGTCACGGTGTCCTGTGCGAACTCACGCAGCTTGTCCGACAGCACCGTCGACTGCATTTCAATGCCGTAGAGGTTTTCAAAAGTCCGTTGGTGCAGGGTGGGGAAGGTGGCCAGCGACAGCACGAGAATATAAAGATCAAGTGCGGAAATGTCAGTGCGGAATGCACCGTAATCGCGGCCGAGCAACAAGATGCGGTCAAACTCCAAAACAATTGGGCTCTGGCCACCAAGCCCAGTCACGCCTTCAAGCGGCAGGACTGGGTGTAGGTTTTCCTGAATGATGAACCGCACGGCGAGCGGGTTCGCCGAGAAATAGTCGTAGATAACGCCGACTACATGCTGCAGGGCTTCCACCGGCACATTGGAGTGTGGACGCAGGGCGTCGTCGTCAGGCCTTACGGTCTCCAGCACATGTACCCACGTCGCCCTGTAGAGTCCCATCTTGTCACCACAGTGGTAGTGAAGCATGCGCTTGGAGACACCAGAGGCGGCAGCAATGGCATCCAAACGGGCATCTGCATACCCCTTTGCGGTGAATTCTTGAAGTGCTGCCACCAAGACTGCATGGGGGATTGCATCAGAGGAGCCTGGAGACTTCATGAAAATCCTTTGCTTGGACTAGAGAGAGACTAAGGGGTTTTGGCTATCTAACGGGGGTGAAATTGGTCAGTCGCGGACTTCTTTCTAGTGAAATGAGTACACGACCGTAAGTCATGCCTAATGCTATCCGTTTTTCAGAAATGGCCTGAGCGCATCGCCCCCGTCTGCGCCAATTCTGCAGTCGCATTAGAGTGGGCAGCGAATTGATTCTCTCTCGAGAAAGGCCTGTAGTGAACAAGACTCCCGTAAAGGTTGCAGTTACCGGCGCCGCCGGACAGATCGCTTACTCCCTGCTCTTCCGCATTGCCAGCGGTTCGGTTTTCGGCCCTGAGACCCCGGTTGAGTTGAACCTGCTGGAGATTACTCCGGCGCTGCACGCCACCGAAGGCGTCGCCATGGAGCTGTTTGACTCCGCCTTCCCGCTTCTGACTGGCATCAACATCACCGATGATCCGGCAAAGGCATTCGACGGCGCCAACGCCGCATTCCTGGTCGGTGCGAAGCCGCGTGGCAAGGGCGAGGAGCGCTCCGCACTGCTGGGCGCCAACGGCAAGATCTTCGGTCCGCAGGGTGCCGCACTGAACGATCACGCAGCAGACGACATCAAGGTTCTGGTTGTCGGCAACCCGGCTAACACCAACACCATGATTGCCGCTTCCCACGCTAAGGACATCCCGGCAGAGCGCTTCACTGCCATGATGCGCCTGGACCACAACCGTTCCCTGTCCCAGCTGTCGCAAAAGATTGGTGTTCCGACCACTGAGATCAAGAACATGATCGTCTGGGGTAACCACTCCGCAGACCAGTTCCCGGACATCACCTACGCCACCATTGCAGGCGAGAAGGTCTCCGACAAGGTTGACGCTTCATGGGTCGAGCAGGACTTCATCCCGCGTGTCGCCAAGCGTGGCGCAGAAATCATCGAGGTCCGCGGTTCTTCCTCCGCAGCTTCCGCTGCAGCTGCCGCAGTTGACCACATGCGTGACTGGGTGACGGGTACCCCAGAGGGCGAGTGGGTCTCTGTCGCACTTCCGTCCGATGGCTCCTACGGCATCGACGAGGGCCTGGTTGCTGGTGTTCCGTGCTACGCCAAGGACGGCGAGTGGGTTCGCGTTGAGGGCCTGGATCTCTCCGAGGTGCAGCGCGCTGGCATCGAGCGCAACGTCAAGGCACTGCGCGAAGAGCGCGACGCAGTTAAGGACCTGCTGGTCTAAGGGTCGCTTAACGCCTGTTTAAAGGTGCCCTCTTGTGATGGTTTCACAAGAGGGCACCTTTTCATTTACTGCGGTAATCGCAGATTGGCTCGGGGCGTGAGTAAAGCTTGAATTCGGCGGTGCGTAAGTCGCCGATAGCAGATATGGGTTGGGGCGCAAGGGTCGTCGTAAAGCCCCTGGAAAAACAAATCCGGGCAAGGCGCTAAGATGTGACGCGTGACTGAGAACAACGTGGACCTAAACAGAGCAGATAAGTTGCCCAAGTCGTGGAACCCGGCTGACGTGGAGTCGGACCTGTACCAGGGCTGGGTAGACGCTGGCTATTTCGAGGCTGATCCGTCTAGCTCCAAGCCGGCTTACTCTATTGTGCTGCCCCCGCCGAATGTGACGGGTCAGCTGCACATGGGCCACGCATTGGACCACACTTTGATGGATGCGCTGGTGCGCCGTAAGCGCATGCAGGGCTACGAGGTGCTGTGGCTGCCGGGTATGGACCACGCGGGTATCGCAACGCAGACCAAGGTCGAGGCGATGCTGAAGGAGTCCGAAGGTAAGGACCGCTTCGATTATGGCCGCGAGGAGTTCGTGGAGAAGGTCTGGGAGTGGAAGCACGATTACGGCGGACGTATCGGCAACCAGATGCGCCAGATTGGTGACTCCCTGGATTGGTCCCGTGAGCGCTTCACTCTGGACGAGGGCCTGTCCCGTGCGGTTCAGACGATTTTTAAGGAACTGTTTGACCGCGGCCTGATTTACCGCGCCAAGCGCATGGTTAACTGGTCTCCGGTGCTGCAGACTGCAATCTCGGATATTGAGGTCAAGTACGAGGACGCTGAAGGCGAGCTCGTCTCCTTCCGCTACGGCGATGGGGAAGACTCCATTGTTGTGGCGACGACTCGTGTGGAGACGATGCTGGGCGACGTGGCAATTGCCGTGCACCCGGAGGATGAGCGCTACACGCACCTGGTGGGCAAGGTTTTGGACCACCCGTTCCGCGAGGACCTGAAGATTCAGGTCATCGCCGATGACTATGTGGACCGCGAGTTCGGTACCGGTGCGGTGAAGATCACGCCGGCACACGATCCGAATGACTTCGCCATGGGCCAGCGCCACGACCTGGATATGCCGGAGGTCATTGACACCACTGGCCGTATCTTCAACACTGGCACGCGTTTCGACGGCATGGATCGTGCGGAAGCCCGTACTGCGCTGACGGAGGCGCTGCGTGAGCAGGGGCGCATTGTCAAGGAGGTCCGCCCGTACGTTCACTCGGTCGGCCACTCGGAGCGCTCGGGTGAGCCGATTGAGCCGCTGCTGAGCCTGCAGTGGTTCGTTAAGGTCGATGAGCTGGCCAAGATGTCCGGCGATGCTGTTCGCGAGGGCGACACGGTTATTCACCCAGCTTCGCAGGAGCCGCGCTGGTTCGATTGGGTCGATGACATGCACGACTGGTGTATTTCCCGCCAGCTGTGGTGGGGCCACCGCATCCCGATTTGGTACGGCCCGAATGGCGAGGTCGTCTGTGTCGGCCCGGATGATGAGGTTCCGACGGGCGAGGGCTGGACGCAGGATCCGGACGTGCTGGATACCTGGTTCTCGTCTGCGCTGTGGCCGTTTTCCACGATGGGTTGGCCGGAAGCCACCCCAGAGCTGGAGAAGTTCTACCCGACATCCGTACTGGTTACCGGCTATGACATTCTGTTCTTCTGGGTCGCGCGCATGATGATGTTCTCGACCTTTGCTGCCACCCTGGCTGATTCACCGCTGGGTAAGGGGCGCGACGGTCGTCCGCAGGTGCCGTTTAAGGATGTCTTCCTGCACGGTCTGGTCCGCGATGAGCAGGGTCGCAAGATGTCGAAGTCCCTCGGCAATGGCATTGACCCGCTGGACTGGGTCCGTGACTACGGTGCGGACGCACTTCGCTTCACGCTGGCGCGTGGCGCTAACCCAGGCTCTGACCTGCCGGTCGGTAATGACGCCGCTCAGAGCTCCCGTAACTTCGCCACCAAGCTGTTCAACGCCACCCGCTTTGCGCTGATGAACGGGGCCCACGTGGGCGAGCTGCCGGACCGCGACCAGCTCACCGACACCGACCGCTGGATCCTGGACCGCCTGGAACAGGTCCGCGCCGAGGTTGACGCTGCGCTGGATAAGTACGAGTTCTCCAAGGCCAACGAGGCCCTCTACCACTTCGCATGGGACGAGGTCTGTGACTGGTACCTGGAGATGACCAAGGTTGACTTCCCGCGCCTGAACGACGGCGAGACCATGACCGAGGAGCAGGCCGCCCGCGCCGCCTCCACTCGTCTGGTTCTCGGCCGCGTGCTGGATACGCTGCTGCGTCTGCTGCACCCGTCCATGCCGTTCGTCACGGAGACGCTGTGGAAGGCGCTTACCGACGGCGCGGAGGGCTTCGAGGATTCTCTGGTTATTTCCGCCTGGCCGGATGCCACCATGACCACCGACGGCGCTGCTGTCGACGAGGTTGCCGCACGTCGTATTGCCGATGCCCAGAAGTTGGTCACCGAGCTGCGTCGTTTCCGCAATGACCAGGGTGTGAAGCCGTCGCAGCGCGTGCCGGCACGCATGAACCTGGCGGATGCTGATCTGACTGCTCAGGAAGAGATGATTCGTTCGCTGGCTCGTGCTGAGGCGCCGGAGGATGGATTCACCGCTACCGCTTCCATTGAGGTGCGCCTGTCTCAGGCCACTGTCCTGATCGAGCTGGATACCTCCGGCACCGTCGACGTGGCCGCTGAACGCAAGCGCCTGGAAAAGGACCTGGCCAAGGCAGAGAAGGAACTGGCCGGCACCGAGAAGAAGCTCGGCAACGAGGCCTTCCTGTCCAAGGCTCCGGAGCAGGTCGTGGAGAAGATTAAGACTCGCCACCAGTTCGCACTGGAGGAGATTGACCGTATTAAGGCTCGTTTGGAGGGACTTCCGCAGGCATGACCGATCCACGGGATGCTGAACCACGTGATGAGGCCGCAGGCGAGATTCGTTTGAATCTTGGCGGCGGCGACGATTCGGTGACGCAGGAAGAGTCTGCGATGCGAGAAGAGTCCACCGCAGCGTCTGAGTTCGAATTCGATCCGGCTGACTCCCAGATTGTCGAGGACCTCGAACCTCGCGAAATCGCCGGTGTGATGGCTGATGACCGCATGCCCGATGACATGCGCCTCGGTGAGGTCTCCGTGTCCGAGGAAGGCCTGAGCTTGCCGGTGGATGTGGATCGCCCAGTCAACGAGCCGGCTCCGCTGGAGGCCACCGCAGAGGAGCTGCGCGAACTCGCAGAGGTGGAAGCCGAGCTGGATCAGCGCTGGCCGGAGACCAAGATTGACCCGTCGCTCGAGCGGATCGAGATGTTGATGGACATCCTCGGCCATCCCGAGCGTGCCACTCCGGTCATTCACGTTGCCGGCACGAATGGCAAGACTTCCACTGTGCGCATGATTGAGTCGCTGGTGCGCGCTCTCGGTCGTCGCACCGGCCGCACTACCAGTCCGCATCTGCAGCTGGTTACCGAGCGCATCGCCATCGATGGCCAGCCCATTCATCCACGCGATTACGTGCGCATCTGGCGCGAGATTCAGCCCTACGTGGAAATGGTTGACGCCAAGTCCGCCGAAAAGGGCGGCCCGCAGATGAGTAAGTTCGAGGTTCTCACGGCCATGGCCTACGCTGCCTTCGCCGACGCTCCTGTTGATGTCGCCGTGGTGGAAGTCGGCATGGGTGGCACATGGGATGCGACCAACGTGGTGGAGGCCGACGTGGCAGTCATCTGCCCAATTGGTCTCGATCACACGGAGTACCTCGGCGATACCCTGGCTGAAATCGCTGCTGAGAAGGCCGGCATCATCAAGTCGCGGTGGAATAAGGACGACTTGCTCACGCCACCGGACAATGTCGCCATTGTCGGCGAGCAGGAACCGGAAGCAATGGACGTCGTTTTGCGCCGTGCCGTGGAAATGGATGCCTCCGTCGCCCGCGCTGGAGTTGAGTACGGCGTCGTCAGTCATCAGCTGGCGGTCGGCGGGCAGAACCTGACGCTCAAGGGCCTGGCCGGCGAGTATGACGACATCCATCTGCCGCTGCACGGTCCGCATCAGGCCCGTAACGCAGCCACAGCACTGGCTGCGGTGGAGGCGTTCTTCGGCGCAGGTCCGGGGCGTCCGCTCAACATTGATGCGGTTCGCGAAGGCTTTGCGACGGTCGCATCGCCCGGCCGCCTGGAGCGCGTGCGCTCGACCCCGACGGTGTTCATCGATGCCGCCCACAATCCGCACGGTGCCCGTGCGCTACGCACGGCCCTCTCCGCTGAGTTCGACTTCCGCCGTGTCATCGGTGTGCTGTCGGTGCTGGGGGAGAAGGATGCTCGTGGGCTGCTGGTGGAGCTGGAGCCCTACTTCGAAGAAGTGGTTATTACCCAGAACACCTCGCCGCGTGCGCTGCACTACGACGACCTGGCTGACCTCGCGGAGGAGATTTTCGGCGAGGAGCGCGTGCATCGCGTACCGACTCTGCCGTCCGCCGTTGAGCTAGCTGTAGCGCTGGCTGAGGAAACCGATACCGGAGACGGTATTGTCTCTGGTTCCGGTGTGATCGTCACTGGATCTGTTGTCACCGCGGGCGAAGCCCGGACACTATTTGGAAAGGACCCGCAATGAGCGAATCTCAGGCGAGCCAGTCACAGGGCAATGGCGCGGAGGATTACACCGCTGCCGACCGCGAGGCCCTGCGCGCCTACCGCGAGGGGCGTGACCTGAGTGAGGGCGGCAAGTATGGCCCGCTCGGTGCGGGACACGATCCGGCTAAGGACCCGCTGAAGGGTCTGCGTGGTGTTATGTCCGGCACGCTGATTATGCAGGCTATTTCGGTGCTGCTTGGTCTGACTGTGGTCACGCGCATTCCCGACGGCCAGATCAACCAGACCTTTTCGGTTACGTACATCACCATCCTGGGCCTGGCTCTGATTGCGATGGCCTTCCTGCAGAATCAGTCCTGGGCCCTGAAGGCCAACATTGTGCTGCAGGTCTTTGGTGTGCTGGCTATCTTCACGCATGTGTCCATGGGCGTGGTGGGTATCTTCTTCGCCCTGGTGTGGGCCTACATTCTGCACCTGCGGAAGAACCTCATCCAGCGTATGGAGCGCGGTCTGTTGACCACCCAGCACTCGTAAGTCTCCCGCGCTCGTAGTCGCGACTTTCACCCCGCTGCACCACCACTCCGGTGCAGCGGGGTTTGTCATAGTATGATGCTCACCATGACTGAACGTACTCTTATTCTGATCAAGCCGGACGGCGTTTCCCGCGGTCTGGTCGGCGAAGTTATCTCCCGCATCGAGCGCAAGGGCCTGAAGCTGGTCGCGCTTGACCTCCGTGTTGCTGACGAGGCAACTGCGAAGGAGCACTACGCAGAGCACGTCGATAAGCCGTTCTTTGGTGAGCTGGTTGATTTCATCACCTCTGCACCGCTGGTCGCTGGTGTTATCGAGGGCCCGAACGCAATCGCTGCTTGGCGTCAGCTCGCTGGCGGCACCAACCCGGTTGAGGCCGCAACCCCGGGCTCCATCCGCGGTGACTTCGCACTTGAGGTTGCTAACAACGTTGTTCACGGTTCCGATTCTCCGGAGTCCGCTGAGCGCGAGATTGGTATTTGGTTCCCGAACCTCTAAACGTTGACGGTTCAGCATTGACCCGTGAGCGTTGAACTGGCGCCGAACTGAGCAAGCAATTGTTTGCCGGTTCGGCGCTTTTTGCTTGTCGACGACCGTGGGGCGGCCCTTCAGCGGGCTGCACGTGTGAATGCGGGCACGGGCTGCAAATGTGAAACTGTAGGAGTTTATG
>NZ_KV806700.1:0-103605 GCF_001811805.1 Corynebacterium sp. HMSC064E08 | reverse complement strand
CAAATGTGAAACTGTAGGAGTTTATGACACTTTCCGGCAATTTTTCAGGCCATTTCTGTCATAAACGCAGTCAGTAACTCGGATTGCCCCGCCGCCGCCAATGTCGGTGCGCGCCACCTGCTCGATATGTGCGACAATGGACAGCAGCAGTAGTGCCCGGGAGTTCGCTCCGGTGGATGAAACATTCCGCATGTGATCGCTGAATCCCTGAGTCAGCCGGAAGGCCTGCCAATAAGACTTTCATAATTGTTCATCGTTTTCGGCCCTCTATCTGCGCATATGGTGCAAATGAAGTGGCTGTCGCAACATCGTTGCTCCGCCTGGTTTCCAAGGCCACAACGGATGTAGGCGCACATGGAATGACAAAGAGTGCGCCTCCTGTTGTCGGGTTTTGCGTGGTGGGGTGTCAAGGAGAAACAAATACAGTGGCAAATTTCAGCCAGGATGTTGTCGCTAAGGCACGCGAATTTGATCGTGAGTCAGCGGCTCTGAAAACCCGAGTCCACCACCTGGCCAAGAGCTTGGGGTTGACCTCGAAGGAAACCATCGAAGCACTGGGGCACGCGGGGATTGTCGTAAAGTCCGCTTCGTCCACCATTAATCAAAATCAGCTCGACGCGGTGCTGAATTTCATCGGCGATCATCCAGAGGATGCCTCGCTTAACGACGGATCTGCTGCGACCAAGCCAACCGGCGAAGAGCCGGCCGCGAAGGAAAAGCAGTCGGCAGGTAAGTCGAACGCGGCGGATGAGAAGTCGGACGAGCAAACCGCAGCTAAGTCCGAGAAAAAGCCAGCTGCGAAGAAGAGCAGCAAGAAGTCGGCTGCGAAGAAGGCCACAAAGAAGGCTGCGCCGAAGGCAGAAAAAAAGACCGACCAGAAGGCAGCTCAGAGCGAAGCTAAGTCGGATGCAGCGCCTGCCGAGGAAGCGACCGAGAAGAAGGACACCAAGAAGGCCTCTGCTAAGAAATCCTCGGCAAAGCAGAGCGAAAAGAAGCAGACTGAAGAGAAGCAGAGCACGACTAAGAAGCGAGCAACGCGTAAGCGGGCTGTGAAGAAGACCGCTGGAGCTCCGGAAGAAACCGCAGCGAAGGACGAGCCGAAGGACTCGAACTCGGTCGTCGAGGAAGCTGTTGAGGCTGTAGTTCAGTCGTCGTCGAAGAAGGCTGCAGATAAGAATGCTTCCGATAAGAAGGCTGCCGACACCGTAGCCGAGACCGCTGAGAAAACCTCCGCTGAGGAAGCTTCCGCCGAAGCACCTGCTGCAAAGAGCGCTGCAGTGACCACACGTCGTGGTCGCCGAGTTCGCCGTGCGGTCCGCACGACCAGCGCTCCAGTGGCAGAGGAAACTCAGGAAGCGCAAGAGCCGCAGAAAACGCAAGAGCCGCAGGATACGCAGGCAACTCAGAGCGAAGCCCTGCAGGACATCGAGCCGCCGGTAGTCCCGGAGCCGCCGGTTGCGGAAGAGCAGACCGCGTTTGCGCCTATCTTCCTGGCGCCGCAGGCTGTCCCGGCTACGGCCAAGAATTCGGCCACCGAGGATGCAGCTTCAGCTGACAACGGGGCCTCCAACCAGGGCACCGATGACAACGCGGGGGAGGGGCAGGACGGCTCGTCGTCAAGCGAAACGGAGCGTCAGCCGCGCCCGCGTCGTCGCCGTCGTGGACGTGGGCGTCGTAATGATGACGCGCAACAGGCGGAGAAGACCACCGAAAACACAGAGCGCGAGGAAGAGGAAACCCGCGAAGAGGTCGAGGAGCCGCAGGCGATTAAGGGATCGACTCGCCTGGAGGCGCAGCGACGTCGCCGTATCGAGCGTCGTGAGGAATCGCGCAAGCGCCACGTAATCTCGGAGGCGGAATTCCTGGCTCGTCGTGAGTCGGTGGAGCGCACGATGGTGGTGCGTGAGCGCAAGCGCCATGACCACGCGGGCATTGTCACTGAGGTGGGTGTGCTGGAAGACGACCTGTTGGTCGAGCACTTCGTTACCTCTGACACGCAGACCACGCAGATCGGCAATATCTACCTCGGTCGCGTGCAGAACGTCCTGCCCAGCATGGAAGCGGCGTTCATCGATATCGGAACCGACCGCAACGGTGTCATTTACGTAGGTGACCTGAACTGGAAGCTGCTGGGCACGAAGTCGCGTTCGCGCAAGATTGAACATGCGCTGAAGGCCGGCGACCAGATTCTGGTCCAGGTGTCCAAGGACCCGATTGGTCACAAGGGTGCGCGTCTGACCACCCACATTTCGATGGCTGGTCGATTCCTGGTGTACGTGCCGGGCGGCCGTAGCGCGGGTATTTCCCGCAAGCTGCCGGAGCCGGAGCGCAAGCGCCTGAAGTCGATTCTGAGCGAGGTTACGCCGGAGGGCTCGGGCACGATTATCCGTACCGCCGCCGAGGGTGTGTCCAAGGAGGCCATCGAGGCCGACATTAAGCGCTTGGAGACGCAGTGGCAGGAGATCTGGGAAGCCTCCGAGGCGGCGAAGGCGAAGCGTGGAGCAAAGCCGATTGCGCTGTACGAAGAGCCAGACATGCTGGTCAAGGTCGTCCGCGACGTCTTCAACGAGGACTTCTCGCGTCTCGTGGTGGAGGGCGATCGCCCGTGGAACACAGTGACGGACTACATCGGCGACCTGGCGCCGGAGCTGGAGCCGCGACTGCAGCGCTACTTCGCCAAGGAGCACGGCGGCGCTGATGTCTTCGAGCACTTCCGCATCGATGAGCAGCTGGCCAAGGCACTCGACCGCAAGGTCTGGCTGCCTTCGGGCGGCACGCTGGTCATCGACCGCACCGAGGCCATGACGGTCATCGACGTCAACACCGGTAAGTTCACCGGCGCTGGCGGAAACCTGGAAGAGACGGTCACTCGCAACAACCTGGAGGCCGCTGAGGAAATCGTCCGCCAGATGCGTCTGCGGGATCTGGGCGGCATGATTGTCGTCGATTTTATCGACATGGTGCTGCCGGAAAACCAGGATTTGGTGCTGCGCCGTCTGAAGGAGGCCCTGGGCCGCGACCGCTCGCGTCACGAGGTCTCCGAGGTCACCTCGCTCGGCCTCGTCCAGATGACGCGCAAGCGTCTGGGCACAGGCCTGTTGGAGACCTTCTCCACGCCGTGTAGCTGCTGCAATGGCCGCGGTCTGATTATCCACATCGATCCGGTTGAGCAGGACAATCAGGGCCGTGGCCACAAGAATGGCCGTCGCAACGACGAGCAGGGTAAGTCCAAGCGCCGCAACAAGTCGCGCTCGGAGCACAATCCGGCCAACCACCCGGCCGCGCTGGCCATGCACCGCGATCAGGGCGACCAGGCAGGCTCTTCCAAGGCAACGCGTGACGACGACACGGAGACCAACCAGCACGATAAGGACGCAGCCGACAAGCGTGTCGCAGCTGCTGTCGAAGCTGTCATTGTCTCTTCTGAGAACGATGAGCCGAAGCCGCCGCGTCGTCGCCGGGTTCGTAAGAGCCAGGGCCGAAACGATGAGCAGCGACAGAACGACCGTGGCCGTCAGGAGCGCCGCGAGCGTACTGAGCAATCGGAGAACTCCGATGACCTGGCTGCTCTGGCTGCCGCAGCTGTTGCGGAAGCCCGTGAGAAGGACCCAGAGGAGCCGTCGGATGACCGTTACATGCCGCAGGAGGGGCAGCGCCGCCGCCGTCGGGCTACGCGTCGCAGGGTAGCGGAGCATGTTGCCGTTGATTCGGCTGCACGCGACGCCGATGACCGCGACGAAGAATATGGTGATCGTCGCAAGCGTTCGGAGCGCCCGACCCGTGCTGAGCGTGCCGAGCGCACCGATAACGGTGGCTCCGGTGGAGGCCGTGGTGAGGCTGAACGCTCCAGCAGCGCTAGCGCTCGACGTCGCCGTCGTCGCGCTGTGCGTCGTACTGCTGTGGATGAAACCACTGCGCCTCAGGCTGAGTCTCAGGCAGCTTCCACCACAGACGTGAGGGAGCCAGCCAAGGATGGCAAGAGCGGCAACGCTAACAAGACCGGTAAGGCTGTGGCCGAGGAGTCCCAGACCTATGAGGAGGCGAAGGAGGCGTTCGAGCGTTCTCCACGCCGTCGTCGTCCGACGCGCGGTAACTCCCGCTCGGATCGCGCACCGCGTCGCGAGGACTTCGAGTCCACTAAGCCAAAGGCCGACGCTGAAGGCAGCAAGGGTGGAGATCGTGCGAAAGACAACCGCGATGACAGCAACCGCAGCACCAACCGCAGCGCCAACCGCAGTGGCGGTGGACGCCGCTCGGGCAAGTCACGGGTTGAGGTCGTAGCGGTCCAGGGCACGGGAGCTCGCCGTAATCGCCGTCGGGCGGTGCGCAGGGTCTCGTCGCAAAGCGATGCCGGAGCGACTGCGCCGAAGCAGCGACAGGGCGCTTCAAACCGCGCTACTAAGCCAGAGCAGAAGCAGGCTAATCGCGGTGCTGCGGCGCCGGAGACGAAACCGGCCAATCGTCGTCGCCGCGTGCGTCGTGCGGTGCGCCGAAGTGGCCAGAACTAGGTATTGGAAACCTGGAGTAAGACCAGATAGAAGGCTGTTTTCCGTTCCCTAAAGCAGGGGGTGGAAAGTGGCTTCGGAAACTGCCCGGGAAGACCGTGAAAACCAATGGGGGACAGGGTCTTACTCGGGCAGTTTGTAATTTAGGGGGATTTTTCGCTACTCTTGACCAGTCGCTGATTAGTAGGCGTATCTGGTCATGCCCACTGGTGCTTGAGGCGCTGGTGGTAAGGAAACGGCCAGAGCGGGGAAATCTACTCGGATTTGGCTTTCGGGTATGTCCCTGAAGTGTTCTGCACACGCAACTAATCGCAATTCCATTGTCCAGTCAAGGAATTACAAAGATTCCTTGAGTCGAGTTTCTCAGATAAAGGGGTAGCCCTCCTATGTACGCGATCGTCAAGACCGGCGGCAAGCAGTACAAGGTTGCCGAAGGTGACCTCGTCAAGGTCGAGAAGATCGAGGGTGAGCCGGGTTCGTCCGTGGCTCTCACCCCGGTTCTGCTCGTCGATGGCGCAGATGTCATTGCGGATGCCGACAAGCTTGCCAACGTTACCGTTAACGCAGAGATCGTCGAGGCCGCTAAGGGCCCGAAGATCCGCGGCATGCACTACAAGAACAAGACTGGCTACAAGCGCCGCTACGGCCACCGTCAGCCGCTCACTGTTCTGAAGATTACCGGCGTCTCCAAGTAAACCGCCGAAATTCCAATTAGCTTTTCCCTAGGAGAAAATCATGGCTACTAAGAAGGGTGCATCCAGCACCAGCAACGGCCGCGACTCCGAAGCTAAGCGCCTCGGCGTGAAGCGCTTCGGCGGCCAGCAGGTTAAGGCAGGCGAGATTCTCGTTCGTCAGCGCGGTACCTCGTTCCACCCGGGTGAGAACGTTGGCCGTGGCGGCGACGACACTCTCTTCGCTCTGAAGGCAGGCGCAGTCGAGTTCGGTACCCGCCGTAACCGCCGCATTGTCAGCATCGTTGAGAATAACTCCTAAGAACAACCCTCGGTTGTCCACATAGGATTACTGCAACGTTGAATTTGAGGCAGGTTTAACTGCCTTGCAGAAGAGCCGATTCCTTTCCCACTGCGAAAGGTAATCGGCTCTTTTGTTGTTTATTACTGTTTCGCGCTTTTAGGTTGCGAGGCAGCGTTTTGTTACCGCCTAGACTTCTGCCCGTCGGCTCGCTTAAATTAGGGCATTACTCCAGGCACTAGAAGATGGCTCTCCGCTCGGAAGTGTGTGTGATTATATGTCTCGTTTTGTAGATCGTGTCGTACTGCATTTGCAGGCCGGCGACGGTGGTCACGGCTGTAACTCGGTGCTGCGTGAAAAGTTCAAGCCACTCGGCGGGCCCGATGGCGGCAACGGTGGCCACGGTGGCGACATTGTGCTGGTCGTCGACCCGCAGATTCACACTCTGATGGACTTCCACTTCCACCCCCATATCAAGGCTGCCAACGGTAAGCCGGGCGCGGGCGATCACCGCAATGGTGCTCGCGGCGAGGACCTGGTTCTCGGAGTGCCGGAGGGCACGGTTGTCATGACCGAGGATGGGGAAGTGCTGGTGGACATGACCGGTAAGGGGGACCGCTTCATCGCCGCTGAAGGCGGTTACGGTGGCCTGGGCAACGCAGCGCTGGCGAACAAGAACCGCCGTGCGCCGGGCTTCGCTCTCCTCGGTGAGCCGGGTGAGGCCAAGGACCTTGTCTTGGAGCTCAAATCCATGGCAGACGTTGGACTGGTGGGCTTCCCGTCAGCCGGAAAGTCCTCGCTGGTCAGCACCATGAGCGCTGCTAAGCCGAAGATTGGTGACTACCCATTTACCACGCTGCAGCCGAACCTGGGTGTAGTCAACGTTGGCTACGAGTCCTTCACCATCGCAGATGTGCCGGGTCTTATCCCGGGGGCATCTGAAGGCCGTGGTCTTGGGTTGGACTTCCTGCGTCACATTGAGCGCTGCGCTGTGCTGGTTCATGTGGTTGACGCTGCTGCGCTGGAGGGCGACCGCGATCCGGTCTCTGACATCAAGGCGTTGGAGGCGGAACTCGCCAACTACCAGTCGGTGCTGAAGGCCGACGTGGGGCTTGGGGACCTCGCAGAGCGTCCGCGCGTCATCGTGCTGAACAAGATTGACCTGCCCGATGCTCGCGAGATGATTGACATGCAGCGCGAGGAGTTGGAGAAGTTCGGCTGGCCGATTTATGAGATCTCTACGGTGACGCACGAGGGACTCAAGGAGCTGACCTACGGCCTGAAGGATCAGATTGCCGCCTACCGCAAGGCGCATCCGTTGCCAACAGAGCAGGAGCCCCGTGCGGTCATCCGTCCGGAAGGTGTGCGTGGCAAGAAGCGCGAAGGCGCGGACTTCACCATCGAGCGCGATCCGAATACCCCAGATGGGTTCATTGTGCGTGGCCGTAAGCCGGAACGCTGGATTAACCAGACGGACTTCGAAAACGACGAGGCAGTCGGCTACTTGGCTGACCGCCTGGCCAAGCTTGGTGTAGAAGATGCCCTGGCAAAGGCTGGGGCAACGGTTGGCTGCCCGGTGACGATTTCCTATCTCACCTTCGAGTGGTACCCGCAGCAGGTCGCGGGCACCGATGACTTCGTGCCGAGTGGCCGTGGTACCGACGATCGTCTCTACGTCAACGAGCGCACTAGCGCTGAGCAGCGTAAGCGTGCATCGCAGGCCCGCCGTGGTCTGATTGACGAGTACGATTTCGGAGATGGCGAAGAGGCTATTCGCGACCGGTACTCATAGTCGCGGGCGCCAGCGTCGTCGGCAAGCGAAGACTTCAAACTTGCATTTTGTCACTGATTGTTTAAACAATTATATAGTCAGAATTACATTAGACCGTCATGTTTTCCATTAGTGAAATGAGTGAGTCAGTTATCCCTTCCGACACCGTTGCCAACGATGTTGACGTCACTGGAGCAGATGCATTAGATGCCCCGGTAGCTACCGCGCCGAAGTCTGAATCGGACGCGCCGATTTCCCGTGAGGAGGTCGACGAGCTGCTTCACAACAATCCTGAGTCCACCGTCGCTGAGATTGAAAAGGCGACTGAGAATTTATCTCCGGGAACCAAAGGCGGTTTCGATTCCGAGACTCGTGAGGCAATTCGGACCGCGAAGCGCGTCGTGGTGAAGATTGGTTCTTCCTCGTTGACCGGATCTGACGGTCGTACCGATCCCGAACGCATCGACTTCATTGCCGATGCCCTGGAAAAGCGTATGGGCTTTAGCGATGTCATTGTCGTGTCCTCCGGCGCGGTGGCATCCGGAATGGGGCCGCTGGGGCTGACTTCGCGTCCCACTGATTTGGCGACCAAGCAGGCGGCTGCAGCTGTGGGGCAGGTGCGCCTGGCACAGGAGTGGGGACGCTCCTTCCTGCGCTATGGCCGCACTTCTGCACAGGTGCTTTTGACCTCGGACGATGCAGGTGTGCGTTCGCGTGCCCGCAACGCCCAGCGCACTATCGACCGCCTGCGCCAGCTGGGTGCAGTGCCAATTGTCAACGAAAATGACACGGTCGCGACCTCGGAGTTCCGCTTCGGCGACAACGACCGCCTGGCCGCCCTGGTCAGTCACCTGGCGTACTGCGATGCACTGATTCTGCTTTCCGACGTCGACGGCCTCTACGACCGTAACCCGGCCGATCCAGGTGCAACCTTTGTGCCAGAGGTGCGCAGCGGTAACGACTTGCGTGGTGTTATCGCCGGTGACGGTGGGGCACTGGGCACCGGTGGAATGGCCTCTAAGGTGTCTGCCGCACGCCTGGCTTCGCGTGCTGGGGTGCCGGTGCTGCTGACTTCGGCGTCCAACATTGAGCGAGCACTTGACCAGGCAGACGTGGGAACCGCTTTCGCCGCGAAGGACAACCGCTTGAGCGCCTGGAAGTTCTGGATGCTCTACGCAGCGGATAGCTCGGGCCTGCTTCGCCTGGATGCCGGCGCGGTCGACGCTGTGACCCGCATGCGCAAGTCGCTGCTCCCGGTCGGTATCACCTCGGTTGACGGTGAGTTCTCCGCTGGTGACATCGTCGACCTGATTGGCCCGAGCGGTGAGGTCATCGGACGCGGCGAGGTCAACTATGACTCTGAGGAGCTGCTGGGCATGATCGGCTACCACACCGAGGAATTGCCGAATGACATGCAGAAGCCTGTCGTCCATGCCGACTACCTGTCGGATTTCGCCTCCCGCGCTTAGGAGAGCGTTGCGCTGAGAGCTGCAGCGCTTAAAGACGCGCACCTGGGCGCGCCCGGACAGAGGTGCCTCGGCAAAGACCGGCTGAGTGGGGACTAGCTGAGTGCGGACTGGCTGGGGGAGGAGTGCCTGAGCGCGGACTGCCTGGATGAGGAACTTTCGGGCATAATCCTAAGTGTGTTATCGAAAATTATTGGCGTCATCGGCGAGTTGCTCTTGACCGCTGGAGTGCTGGTGGCGCTCTTCGCCTTTTATCTGCTGTACTGGTCTGGTCTTGAAACCGGGAAAGCTCAGCAACAGGCTCGTGATGAGCTGCAGCAGGCATGGTCCGCACCGGCATCGGCCCCAGCTCAGGCGCCAGAAGGCACGGAGCCAGCTGTTGAGGGCTCCTGGGTGCCTGGCTCTGCGGTGGCGATGATTTCCGCTCCTAAGGCCGGTTTTAGCGATTTGGTCGTATTCGAAGGTGTCTCTCAGGAAGTTTTGCGCGGTGGCCCCGGCCATTATCCGAGCACAGCCCTTCCGGGGCAGGTGGGCAACAGTTCTTATGCCGCCCATCGTGACGGCCACGGAGCTCCCTTTGACAACATTGACCGCCTGCAGACGTGCGATGACATCACTGTAGAGACCCGTGATGCTATTTACCGCTACAAGGTATTGCCGGTCGACGGTATGGCTGGCGCAGGGGAAAGCTTCGACTGCGTGCCAGAAGGAACTAACGTCCCCGAGATTCCCGGCCAGCACATTGTCACTCCAGACCGCGCCGATGTCCTCAATCCGGTCGGTGACGCGACTCTACTTACGCTGACTACCTGCCATCCGCAGTGGGACAACACTCATCGGCTCATTATTCACGCGGTTCTCGCCGGTGTTGAGACCAAGGAGGTCAACTAGATGTACGCAGCTTTTTGGCGATCCCTGCCGGGTCCGTGGTGGGTGAAAGCGATCATCACCATCGTGATTGCCGTCATCGTGTTCCTGCTGTTGATGAATTACATCTTTCCTTGGGTTGCTGAGCTAATTCCCTCAAATGATGTCTCACTCTAGTTATGCTGGTAGGCATGACTGCTCAAACGAACGAAACTGCTAACACCAATCAACAGGGCATTGCCGAGGATTCGGCTCTTAGTCCGGAGCGTGCTGCTGAGCGCGCCGAGGTTTTAGATAAGGCACAGCGTGCCAAGGCTGTCGCGGGAGAGCTGGCTCGCTTTACGTCGGCACGCAAGAACGAGCTCCTGCTGGCCGCAGCAGACGCGCTGGTCGCCCGTACTGAAGAGATCCTGGTGGCCAATGCCAAGGACATCGAGGCCGGTAAGGCCCGTGGTTTTAGTGACTCCCTGCTGGATCGCCTGCGCCTTGACGCCGCTCGTGTTGAGGGTATTGCCGGTGGGCTTCGTCAGGTTGCGGCCCTGCCGGATCCGGTAGGCGAGGTGCTGCGGGGCAGCACTCTTCCTAACGGCATTAAGCTTTCCCAGGTCAGCGTTCCGCTGGGCGTGATGGGCATGGTCTACGAGGCTCGCCCGAACGTTACTGTCGATGCCTTTGGTCTGGCGCTGAAGTCGGGCAACGTGGCCTTGCTGCGTGGCTCCAAGTCGGCCGTCCACTCCAACACGCAGCTGGTCGAGGTTTTGCGTGAGGTGCTGGCCAACCACGATGCACCGGAGGACCTTGTTCAGCTGCTGCCGTGTGAGACCCACGATTCCGTGCAGGATCTCATCACTGCCCGCGGCCTGGTTGACGTAGTGATTCCGCGCGGCGGTGCCGGTCTGATTGAGGCCGTCGTGACGAAGGCAACGGTGCCGACCATTGAGACCGGTACCGGTAACTGCCACATCTACATCGATGCTTCCGCCGATATCGACGAGGCGATTGCGCTGATGATTAACGGCAAGACCCGCCGTCCGAGCGTCTGTAACGCCACTGAAACGGTTCTCATTGACGCGGCGCTGTCCGCGCAGGATCAGGTCCGCATTTTGGACGCGCTTGCCGACGCGGGCGTTGCGGTCCACGGCGATGTCGATAATCTGGCGGCCTCTGGATGGACCGGTGAGGTCATTCCTGCGACGGCGGAAGACTGGTCGGATGAGTACCTCTCGCTAGACATTGCCGCACGCATTGTCGACGGTGTGGTGGCCGCGACGGATCACATCACTGAGTACTCCTCGGGCCACACGGAAGCTATCTCTGCACGTGACTGGGGCGTGTGCCAGGAGTTCGTCGACCGTGTTGATGCTGCCGCTGTCAGCGTCAATGCCTCCACTGCGTTCACTGATGGTGAGCAGTACGGTTTCGGCGCAGAGATTGGTATTTCCACCCAGAAGCTGCACGCCCGTGGGCCCATGGGGCTGCCGGAGTTGACCAGCAGCAAGTGGGTTCTGGCTGGTCGTGGACAGACTCGTCCGTAGTGCCCGGGTAAAGTGCCAGTCATGATTAAGCGCAAGAAAAGTGTGCGGTCGCGAGTACACGCCGCGTTGACAGCGAAGTCGGCGGAAGCGCCCCGGCAGCGCATTGGCGTAATGGGTGGCACTTTTGACCCCATTCACAATGGTCACCTGGTTGCCGCGAGCGAAGTGGCAGACCGTTTTGACCTCGACTTTGTGCTTTTCGTGCCCACGGGTGAACCGTGGCAAAAACGCGGCCGGAAGGTCTCTCACAGCGAAGACCGCTACCTGATGACGGTCATTGCCACTGCGTCGAACCCGCAGTTTTCGGTCTCGCGGGTTGATATTGATCGGCCGGGTGCGACCTATACCGTCGATACGCTGCGGGATTTGAAGGTCATCTATCCCAACGCGGATCTGTTCTTCATTACCGGTGCCGATGCGCTGCAGAAGATTATGACGTGGCGGGACTGGGAGGAGATGTTCGACGCAGCAACGTTCGTCGGTGTCACTCGTCCAGGGGTTCACCTGCGGGCAGAGGACCTGGAAGGAATCGACGCTTCACGGTTGCACCTCATCGAGATTCCCGCCATGGCTATTTCTTCTACCGATTGTCGAAAGCGTGCGGAGGCAGGACGCCCTGTTTGGTACTTGGTGCCGGATGGCGTGGTGCAGTACATCGCTAAGCGGGGTCTGTACCAGTCTGCTGAGGGCACGGTTGGTTCTGTGGGCCCCGCATCGGTGAACTCGACCTCCGAGGATGCGGCGCCGGTGGATGCCGCGCCGGAGGATGCGAAGTCCGATACCGCGGACTGAAAGTTAGCAAAATCCCGCTGAGACGGTAAGTTACAAGTACAAACGCTGTTTTTCACGACTTTTAAATCACAAGGAGCTGAAGTCTTTCGTGACTGCACAACCACGCGCCATTGAGCTGGCGACCGCCGCGGCGAAGGCCGCCGATAGCAAAAAGGGTGAGGACGTCGTTGTTCTCGATGTCTCTGGCCCGGTGGTGATTACGGACGCATTCGTCCTGGTCAGTGCTGACAATGAGCGTCTGGTTGCCGCAATCGTCGACGAAATTGAGGACGATCTGCGTGACCTCGGCGCAAAGCCGGTTCGCCGCGAAGGTGTCCGTGAGGGACGTTGGGCGCTGCTGGATTACGGCGACATTGTCGTGCATGTCTTCCGCAGTGAAGAACGCGACTTCTACGGCCTGGATCGACTGTGGCGCGATTGCCCGCGCATCGAGGTCGAGGGCATCGAGCAGCCGAGCAACGAGGACGGCGAAGATTCCGCCCGCAATGCTCGTTCTATCGACGAGATTCCGCTGGCTGCCGAAAACCCGGACACGGACGAGTTTTAATTGTGGCGGGCTCACGCGAGGCACATGTTGCCGCTCGACGTCGCCTGATTATGCTGCGGCACGGGCAGACATCGTATAACGCTACCGGCCGCATTCAGGGACAGCTGGACACGCAGCTTTCCGACGTTGGTCGCGAGCAAGCCCGTACTGCGGCGCAGTACCTGGCGGAGGCTGAACCGCGAATCACAAAAATCGTGTCCTCTGACCTGACCCGGGCAGCCGACACCGCCCGTGCGCTAGCTGAGGCCACCGGTGCAGAGTTGAGTTTTGATAAGCGCCTGCGTGAGACCAACCTCGGTGAATGGCAAGAGCGCACCTACGACGAGATTGACTCCGCGTTTCCCGGTATGCGTGACCACTGGCGCCATAATCTCAACTGGGCGCCCAAGGGCGGCGAGACCCGCTTTGAGGTTTCCAACCGAATGCTGGCGGTCATTGCTGAGCTAGCGGCCAACCCCGATTGGGAGTCGGATACCTTTGTGCTCGTATCCCACGGTGGTGCCATTGCTGCCGCTACCGCAGCCCTGCTGCAGATGCCGCGCGACTACTTCAGCACGTTCAACGGCCTGGGCAACACTGCGTGGGTCGAAATGGAGCAGCGCACGCGCGTCAATGGTGAAACCTCCTGGTACCTGAATGCTTTTAACGCGAAGGTCCGTCAGCGGGAGTTGCAGGTTTCTGATTCTTCAGGAGGCCGCCATGCCCGGTGACGGTCGCGTTCGCATTGTTGTCGATGACACCGCGTGCCTGATGCCCGAGGTTGCCCGCAAGCTCGACATCACCGTGGTTCCCATCGGCCATGACATCAATGAAGACGCCGTCACCACGTCGGCAGTCAGTCCACTGAAGCTGTGCGCCGCATATGCGCGTGCGCTGGAACGCTCCAACAAGGATGGTTCTGACGCTGGCGTTGTCGCCCTGCATCTTGGCAAGGGAATGTCCGCTACCTGGTCTAACGCTGTCACCGCTGCTGGTGCGCTGGACCGTGTGACCGTCATCGATACCGACACCGTCGGAGCCGGAGTCGGTGCCGCTGCCATCGCGGCAGCTAAGGCCGCGCGTGCCGGGGCCAGTCGTGATGAGGTTGCCGATGTAGCTCGTGATGTGCTGCAGCGCTATCGACTCTGGTTGTTCGTACCAAAGCTTGATTCGCTACGTCGTGGAGGTCGCATCTCCGCAGGCCAAGCAATGCTCTCTACGGCTCTCGCTATCAAGCCCATCGTCGGCATTAAAGATGGCTCACTGGCACTCGTCGCAAAGTGCCGGACAGAGGCGAAGGTCAAGCAGCGCATGGTGGATTTCGCCACGAAGATGGTGCGGTCCGCGTCATCGGCGAACCGTCCGCCTGCGGTATTGCTGCATCATTCCGACGCGCTTGACGACGTTCACGAGCTCCAGGCCATGCTTGCCGAAGAGCTACCCGACGATACCCGGTTTAGAATCCTCGATTTGCCGGAGTCTCTTACCGCTCATGTCGGACAGGGAGCCTATGCAGTTGGCATGGTCTCCGGTGGCTCGATTGATTCGGATGCCATGGATTTTGAAACAGAGATGGGTGTGACAGCGCTGCTCCATAGTGTGGAGGAGAGTGACGCGCCTGCTGTTGATGCTGAGGCTGCGGACGCGGTGGAAGACGATTCCGGCGACTTAGGCAATTCCGGTGACTCTGCTGGCACGGATGGTTCGGCTGAAAACGCTGGCACCACAGACCCAGGTGAGCCAATCACCGACCAGGCTGAGGTGAAAGTAGTTGAGAATCCGGCTGCCAGTCGCAACCGCAATAAACGAATCCATCGCACAGTCGTGACTAATGAACAGGGAATTCCGCTTTTCACCACGGCTGTTTCGAAATTGCCAACGTGGAGTGAGAATCGCCAAGCAGCCCTGGACAAGGCTGAGCGTCTGGCGAAAGCTATCTCTGATTTGGCGTTGCGCGATAAGTCCGATCCTGAGGGAGCTGTATTTGGCACTGAAGGGGAGAAATCGCGGGAGTCGTCGTCAAGCGACAAGCGTGATGATGACGGCGACGAGAAGAAGAAGTAGTTGCTGAACTGCGAAGATGATGTGGCCTGTGGATAACCTCCGCAGGTCATTTTTTATCCACAGATGACGCCTTGATGAGTGCTTTCGTCAAGGTGGGGCGTCGTGCGGGGCGCTAGTGTGCGCATCGTGACGAATTTGCGGAATCGGCTAGCGGACTATCTGGAACCGATTGATCAAGACAAGCGCATGGCGGTGGACTTTTCCACGCGCCGGGCGGTGGTGACGCCGCGGGTGGCGATGGCTGCGTGCCTTGTGATTGCAGTGTTGACCTTGGGCGTAATCGCTGCGGTGGTGTGGCCGTCGACGCCACAGGTGGAGATGCCTGCGGTGCAGGACGCGGCTGTCGCGGGGACGACACCGGAGACGCCCGAGACCTCAGCGGAGACGCCGGGCGGTCCGGGGCAGGAGGCTAACGCTCAGGCACAGGCGGGGCCGTTGATTGTGTCGGTGGTGGGGTTGGTCGTGAATCCTGGCGTGGTGGAGGTGCCAGCGGGAGCGCGGGTGGTGGAGGCAATTGAGCGTGCGGGTGGGCTTCTGCCGGAGGCTAATCCTGCCAGCGTGAACCTGGCGGCACCGTTGGTTGATGGTCAACAGATTGTGGTCGGGACAGAGGCGCTGCCAGCAGGAACGGCGGAGGGCGGTTCCGATGTTTCTGGCGGTTTTGGCGGCGGTGCTGCAGGCGGGGCTGGCTCGGGTGGCTCTGACGGAAAGATCAACATCAACACCGCCACTGCTACGCAGCTGGAGGAACTGCCCGGAATTGGACCCGCAACAGCGACCAAAATCATTGACTTTCGTGAAAAGAACGGGCCTTTTGCGAGCATCGACGCACTTGAGGAGGTACCGGGAATCGGCCCGGCTAAGGTAGAGGCTCTGCGCGATGCCGCCACCGTCTGACCTGCGCGCTCGTGCTGGGCTCGACGTGCGGCTAGTGCCAGCAGCGGTGTTGGCGTGGGCGACTGCGGTGGCAGTGATCATGCGCCCAGAATGGGCGATAGTTGTGGCACCAAGCGCAATCGTGACTGCGGTGGTGTTGCCGTGGGCGTGGCAGCGTTGGTCGTGGCGATGGGGAAGAGGTGCGGTGACCTCCGGCTGGCGAGCAATCGTCACTATCGTGGTGCCAGCTGTGGCGGTGGCCAGTGTTGCGGTGGCCACGCGAATCCGCATAGCGCAAGCCCGAGCCCACGAGCTCTATGACGACATTGGCGGGATGTCGAAAGTGCAATTGCGCCTCGTCACCGAGCCGAAAGCTACCGAGTTCGGGGCCAGCGCGAAGGCCCGCATCGAGGGCCTTCCGGGGCAGGTGTCGGTTTTCGGAGACGAGCAACTGTTGGCGGTCACGAGAGACGCCGTAGTTGAATCCACAGCCGGTATACGTGTGGCCAGCAAACCCTGCATTAGTGGTATCCAGCTGAATCTGCGCGGCGATATTGAGGTCATCGCGCCACCGCAGGGGCTGGCAGCTCAGGTGCGCCAGCAGCTCTTTGACTCGGCGCAGAATCTTCCCGTTGGTCCCGACCGCCTGATTCCCGCCATGGCCATCGGCGATGAGCGCGGCTTTAGCCTCAACGACGGCGACATGATGACTGCCTCTGGGCTTTCACATCTATCAGCAGTCTCTGGAGCGAACGTTGCGCTTGTTATCGGGGCTGTTGTAACCGTGTTCTCGTGGGCTGGGCCGCGGGTGCGGGTCGCAGTCGCCGCACTTGCCCTGTACGGCTTCGTGGCAATTGTGGGCACAGAACCGTCAGTGCTACGCGCAGTGGTCACCGGTTGCATTGGGCTGTTGGCGATTCTCGTAGGACGAGCTGGCCAAGCCATCGCGGCGCTATCGGCTGGCATTATTGGGTTGATTCTCCTGGCACCAGACCTATCGGTATCAGTGGGCTTCGCCCTGTCGGTCACAGCCACCGCTGGGTTAGTCCTTCTTGCCGAGCCCCTTGCCAGACGCCTGTCCGCCACCACCGTTATGGGTACCTGGCCCGCCCCAGTAGTCCGCGCCGTCGCCGTATCGATTGCCGCACACGTGGTCACCATGCCCGTATTGGCGCTTCTCATCGGCGAAATTAGTCACGTCTCACTGCTCGCCAATCTCCTCGCCGCGCCCGCCGTCGCACCGGTTACTATCGCTGGTTCGCTCGCTGCCGTTGCCGCCGCACTGCATCTCAATTGGCTGGTCAGTGCGCTGCTCTGGTGCGCCGCGCCGTGCGCATGGTGGATTCATCAGGTCGCACGCCTCGCTGCGGGAATCGTCGCGCCCGCCACTGGGACGGTCACGTTGGTCGTCTCCTGCACGCTCGCACTCACATGCTTGACGACGCTCTGGGCGTGGCCCCGTCTTGCGCTCCGCGCTGGGGCCTTCGCTGCTGTCTTGGCAGCCGGTAGTTATGCCGCTATTTGGGTGTTCGGCCTCGACATTGCGCGTGCCCCACAGGGGTGGAAGGTTGCGGCCTGCGCGGAGAAGACCCAGATTGTTCTCATTCACGCGGAGGCTGTCGGAGAACCCGCCAACCATGTGGCATCGGTTGGTTACCCTGCACCGACCTCGCTCAGCCGGCAGTGCCGAATTGCCCTCGGCCTCACGGAGCAAATGACATGGCATGCCCAGGTACTGGATACTGGCGCAGATAGCCCTACGACAGAAACCGTGGTGGTGGAATCCCCGTCGTATGTCGCGGAAGCCGTGAGCGGCCAACCGTCCCAATCAGGCCGCTCACCCCAGTGGTTTATCGCCCGCGAGTGTGGTCCGCACGTGCGAGAAATCGTAATGACACCCGACCACATTCCCGTGGTGTGCCCGCAGCGAGATGGCCCACAAGCCCTGTATTCCAATGGTGAAGTCTGGCGAGGAAGGTGAAATCCGGGCTGTCCCGTAGGCTAGAAACAACAGTCGCAGGAATCAACGCGGAAAAGAGGTCGGGATTGAGCGCCGTCGCACCCGTGAATTTGATTGTGGGCAAAGAGGAGCTGCTGAAAGACCGCGCCCGCCTCGCCATTGTCGCTGCCGTCCGCGCGCAGGCAGCAACGGAGTCCGATCCGGGTGGACGCTCGGTGCCTGTGACCACTATCCGTGCAGGGGACATGACCACTGTTGACGCGGTGGAGCTCTTCAGCCCCTCATTGTTTGGGGATGACCGGATCGTGGTTGTCACCGACTGCCAAGACGCCGGCAAAGAGCCTGCCAAGCTGTTGATGGATTCGGTTAAGGATCCCGCGCCGGGCATCACGTTGATTCTCCTTCACAGCGGTGAGGGACGTCAGAAAAAAATGGTCGCTGACCTGCGCAAAGTGGGAGTCCGCTTCTTCGAGGCACAACCGCTCAAGAGAAACGACTTGCCCGGTTTCGTTGGTGAAGAGTTCGCCTCACACGGGGTTAAGGTGCGTCGCGACGTCATCGATACCGTCCTGGATGCGGTCGGTTCAGACCTCCGCGAACTGGCGACCGCCATTTCCCAGCTGTGTGCGGATACAGCGGGCAAGGTCACCTCGGAAGCAGTGCGCACCTACTACGGTGCTTCGGCGGAGGTCTCGGGCTTTGAGATTGCCGAGCTCGCACTGCGCGGTCGCGGTGGGGAAGCGTTGGCCAAGATGCGCCGCGCCTTGCAGCTGGGCATGGCACCGGCACTGCTGTCGGCTGCAATCACGGGAATGGTCGGTGATGTAGCGCGGCTCCACGGTGCACGTGGTGTCAATGCGCGTAGAGATGCCCACCGCTATGGCATGCCGCCGTGGAAGTTGGAAAAAACTCAGCGGTTGGCATCTGCCTGGTCAACCCCGGCGGTTGCTCGCGCTGTGGTTGTCGCGGCACAACTGGATGCGGACACCAAGGGAGCCTCATCGACGCCGCAACTATCGCTGGAACAGTCGGTGCTTCGTATCGCGGAGCTGGCCCATTCGTCCCATAGGCGTTAAAATTTCCGGGCTGCAAATGTGAAACTGTGTGAGTTTATGACACTTTCAAGCCATTTTTCAGGCCATTTTTGTCATAAACGTAGTCAGTAACTCGCATCGCCCCACCGCCGCCAGCCATAAACGCAGCCACTAACTCGCGTTGGGGTTAAATAATAAAAACCGCCTCCCGCCACATCCGAAATGAAATCGGAAAATAGCAGGAAGCGGTTAATTTCACGGCACAAGCGCCACAAGAACGGCACAGCGCCAAAAGGGAATTAGCCCTCCAGCTTGTTGAAAGCCTTAGCCATACCGGACTTCTTGTTAGCCGCAGTGTTGCGGTGGAAGACGCCCTTGGTGACAGCCTTGTCCAGCTTGCGGGAAGCAACGCGCAGCTGAGCCTCAGCAGCAGCCTTGTCGCCAGCCTCAACAGCAGCCTGGAACTTGCGGATCTCAGTGCGGACTGCGGAGCGGATAGCCTGGTTACGCAGGCGAGCCTTCTCGTTGGTCTTGTTGCGCTTGATCTGGGACTTGATGTTTGCCATCGTGAATACCTCTTGTATCCGTAGTAGTTGGAATTGTTACCGCCCGCCACCAAGAAAAGTCCTGATCACAGTGCAAATTTTGGCTCCAACCCCTGCTGGTCAAACTAATTAACCAGCATAATCGAAGCCACGCACTGCGCTTATACGACGATGAAAACGCGAACCCAAGGTCCTGCCCGCGCTCGCCGCAAAGGAACGCAACGGTAAACAACTTGCAGAATTCTAGCAAACAGCGCTGCCTAACTCCAGCTACTGCCTAATTCCAGCCGTAATCCCCGCGAAGTCGGGCGGCGATGAGCTCAAAGCGCCTACGGGGCATCATCGCACCTGCGCGGCGAATACCCGATTCTGGAATGAGCAAGATACGGTCCATGCGAACCCACGATGGCTTGGGGTCTTCATTCCAGAACCCACTACCGATAAACAGCCACTCCGGGTGCTCACTGTGCTCGGTGCGTGTGGAAATCAGCATGCCCAGAAGATACTGGTCGTGGCGACCAACCACGACCACAGCGCGCTCACGCAAAGCGGCATTTTCACCTTCGAGCTGCAGCGGAATCCACACCACTTCGCCGGGGTCGGCCTGGCCATCCATGTCGGGGCTGTAGACGATTGTGCGGGCCAGCTCCGCGGTTGGGCGCGCGATGGTCACCGAATCTCGCAGTCGAAGTAGGGCCTCCTTGGACTCGTCGGAAAGCGAGGTGTCCTGGGCGAGGCCTAGCTGCATGTTGAGCTTTAACAGCGCCTCATCGAGTGTGTCGGGGCCACGGAACCACTCGGTACCGGCGAAAAGACGCGCGCTGATGCGATTACGCAGGCGGCGTGGCCAGCTTTCGCGTTCATTTTGATCGGTGGACGAAGTGGAGCTCATGGAATCTAAGTCTAGAGGTTTAGTGCGGAGGGAATCGATAGGTAAGATTGTGCGTGATTGTATTTAAGCCCGGCTGGTCGGTTTTCGAGGCCGGCGCATATGGGTCGGCCAACGCCGCGCCCCAATGCCCATAACGTCTTTATTTTTCGGAGTAGACCCAACGTGACCAAGAATTTTGCGGAGCAGACTTTTACGGACCCCTCACGGATTCGAAATTTCTGCATTATTGCGCACATTGACCACGGTAAGTCCACCCTGGCGGACCGAATTCTGCAGCTCTCGGGCGTTGTTGAAGCACGCGATATGCGCGATCAGTACCTCGACAACATGGATATTGAGCGCGAGCGCGGCATCACCATTAAGGCTCAGAACGTGCGCCTGCCGTGGGTTCCGCGCACCGGCGAGCACGCGGGCGAAGAGATTGTCCTGCATCTGATTGATACGCCTGGTCACGTTGACTTCACCTACGAAGTCTCGCGTGCGCTAGAGGCGTGTGAAGGCGCGATCCTGCTTGTCGACGCTGCTCAGGGCATCGAAGCGCAGACGCTGGCCAACCTGTACCTGGCCATGGAAAACGACCTGGAGATCATTCCGGTTCTGAACAAGATTGACCTGCCGGCCGCGGATCCGGATAAGTACGCGGAGGAAATCGCGCACATCATCGGCTGTGAGCCGGAGGATGTCATGCGTGTGTCGGGCAAGACCGGTGAGGGCGTTGCGGAAATGCTCGACCGTGTCTGTGAGCTCGTCCCGGCACCGGTCGGCGATCCGGAAGCACCTGCTCGTGCGCTGATTTTTGACTCGGTCTACGACACCTACCGTGGTGTGGTCACCTACATTCGTGTTGTTGATGGGCAGCTCAAGCCGCGTGAAGTCATTCAGATGATGTCCACCGGAACTAAGCACGAGCTGTTGGAAATCGGCATCGTCTCGCCGCAGCCGAAGAAGTGTAAGGGCCTCGGCGTCGGCGAGGTCGGTTACCTCATCACCGGCGTGAAGGACGTCCGCCAATCCAAGGTCGGTGACACCGTCACGCTGAACGCCACACCGGCCGAGGAGCCGCTGGAGGGCTACGCAGAGCCCAAGCCGATGGTCTACTCCGGGCTGTTCCCAATCTCTCAGCAAGACTATCCTGACCTGCGTGATGCGCTGGAAAAGCTCCAGCTTAACGACGCTTCGTTGACATTCGAACCTGAGACTTCGGTGGCCCTCGGATTCGGTTTCCGCGGGGGCTTCCTGGGCCTGCTGCACATGGAGATCACCCGCGCCCGACTGGAGCGCGAGTTCGACCTGGATCTCATTTCGACGGCCCCGAACGTTGTCTACCGCGTGGTCACTGAGGATGGCACCGAGGTCACTGTTCACAATCCGAGTGACTGGCCGGAGGGGAAGCTCCGCGAGATTTACGAGCCGATGGTTAAGTGCACCATCGTCGTGCCAAGCGAGTTCGTTGGTCCTACCATGGAACTGTGCCAGCAGAAGCGCGGCGAGATGGGTGGCATGGACTACCTGTCGGAGGACCGCGTGGAGTTGCGCTACAAGATGCCACTGGGTGAGATCATCTTCGACTTCTTCGACATGCTGAAGTCCCGCACCAGGGGATATGCTTCGCTGAACTACGAAGACGCCGGTGAGCAGATTGCGGATCTGGTCAAGGTGGACATCCTCTTGCAGGGCGAGGCCGTCGATGCGTTCTCCGCTATCGTCCACCGCGACAACGCGCAGTGGTACGGCAACAAGATGACCAAGAAGCTGCGTGAGCTAATCCCTCGCCAGCAGTTCGAGGTCCCGGTTCAGGCTGCAATCGGTTCGAAGATTATCGCCCGCGAGAACATCCGTGCACTGCGCAAGGACGTCCTTGCTAAGTGCTACGGCGGTGACATCTCCCGTAAGCGCAAGTTGCTGGAGAAGCAGAAGGCCGGTAAGAAGCGCATGAAGAACATCGGTTCGGTCTCGGTGCCGCAGGAGGCATTCGTGGCTGCGCTGTCCACTGACGAGGGCGGTAAGTAAAGGGGAAACTGCATGCCACGGAAGCGGAAGAAACTGGTCGAAGATTTCGAAGAACTGCTCGAAGCCGGTGACATGGATGCGCTGAAAGCGGTCTATGACACTTGCGCTCTCGACGCGGTTTTCGGATACAGCAAGGACACTGCACTAGCGCTCCGTGGCACCCCGCCAGAACTCATGCGTTGGCTGATTGACCAGGGGATCGACGTCAACACCGAGAACCGCTTCAGTAAGACCGCGCTGGCAGAGCATGCCAACCGGGGCGACGTCGACAGGATGACAGTCCTGCTCGAATGCGGTGCGGACATCGAAGCCGGTAAGTATCCTCCGCTTTTCATGGCAGCGAAGAGTCATCAGCCTAAGGCGATTGCGTTGCTGTTGGAAAATGGCGCTGATCTGCATAGCGAGTGTCGCCTCGGCCACGGTCGAACAGCATTCAAAGAGGCAATCGCTACCGCCGATACCGATGCAGTCCGGCGAGTCTTAGAAAGCATCGATGTGCTCCTGGACGCTGGTTCGGTGATCGACGACGAAGTCCGCGAAGAGTTCACCAAGTTCGGTCGCCGCTATAACCGCATGTCAGATAAGGCGCGTGAGGTATACCAGCCGGCCATGGATCGCCTTTATGAACGCATCGGTGCGGACCGTCCGGAGGTAATTACGCCTCACGACGGTCACAGCGACATCATTGTCTCCGCAGATAAGTCGACCAATGGCCAGTTTAAATACCTCTGGAATTACCTTGTACCTGGTGGTGGCGCAGCCGCGACTGTGCAGGGCGAAGTTATTCGCATCGTCGGTCGGCTCGGGTACGAAGCCTTGGAGATGGGCTACGTCAACTGGGACGAAGACTTTGTCCAGATGACCGACTTCTGGCTGGAGACGGTTGGGGCTGCCGAGGAAGCGATGACCGTCGTGAAGCAGCGCAAAGCCGGGGAGGCGGACATTGATGCGTTGACTGAAGCGGCAGTCGCGTGGGTTGCAGACCACCCGCAGCCGATTACGTTGGGCGAGGTCCCGTATCGGCGCTAACCCCCAATTGGGTAGCTATAAAACTGTTAATGGCAAGCCCTACGTAAAACCGCGGTGCCAGCCGTATTTTTAATGAGTGGAATCTGTCTACCTAACAGCAATACTGTTTTCGATTATCGGCGGACTCGGTGCTTCGTTGCTTCGGCTGCCGCCGCTGATTGGTTTTCTTGGGGCCGGTTTTGCCGTTCATGCAATGGGGCTTGAGGAAATCCCGTTTATTGATTCGCTGGCCGAGCTCGGTGTTACCACCTTGCTGTTCACTATTGGTCTGAAGCTGAATCCGAAGGATATCGTGGCGCCGCGAGTGGTCTTTTCGGGGCTGGGGCACGCGTTTTTGAACACGGTAGTTTTTGCCGTGCTGTTCGGTGTCGCGAGTTTCCTGCCGCTGCGTGAGCTCACGGGGCTGTCGGTGACCTCACTGATTTACATCGGCATCGCAACCTCGTTTTCCTCGACAGTGTTTGTGATGAGCCACCTGGAGGAGCAGAACCGAGGCGCTTCGGCTATCGGCCGCATCGCGATCGGTGTGCTGATTCTGCAGGACATCATTGCGGTCGGTGTGCTGGTGGTTTCGTCGGGTAAGACCCCGGAGCTGTGGGCGCTGGCGCTGCCGCTGTTGTTCTTTATTCGCCCACTGGCGGCGCGTCTTCCCAACCGCATGTTCCGCACCGAGCTGCTGGTTCTCACCGGTATTGGTATTGCCGTGGCCTCGTACTCGGCCTTCGAGCTGGCAGGGCTGTCCGGCTCGCTGGGGTCCCTGGTCGCCGGTATTCTGCTGTCTTCGCACCCAATCTCTGATCGTCTCTCGAAAGCTCTGATTAGTATCCGTGAGCTGCTGCTGGTCGCGTTCTTCATCCAGATTGGTCTCGGTGGTCTGCCAAGTGCTGGCGGCTACGTCATCGCCGCGATTATGGTCCTGTTCCTGGTGTTCAAGGCCACTATCTTCATTTGGATTCTCAAGCGCACCGGACTGTCGCTGCGCACTAGCGCGTTGGCAGGCCTGACGCTGAGCAACTACTCGGAGTTCGGCCTCATTGTGATGGCGGCGGCGACGCAACAGGACATTCTGCCCGATGAGTGGACCTCGATTATGGCAGTCGCCGTGGCGGGTAGCTTCATTGCCAGCTCGCTGATGGTCCCGCACGAGGACAAGATTGTCAGCTTCCTGCAGAAGTTCGTCCCAGAAACCCCAGAGGACCGCCTGGTCCCAGAAGAGGCAACGGTCATTATTGATAACGCCGATGCTCTCATCATGGGTATGGGGCGGGTCGGCGTCGGTGTCTACGGCAGGTTAGTCAACGAGTACGGCATGAACGTCTTCGGTGTCGACTTCGACGAGGATCGCATCGAAGAACTGCGCGAGCAGGGCTACCAGGTCATCCCGGGCGATGTGACAGACCCAGAGCTCTGGCACCACATCGAGTTGGAGAAGAAACCAGCGCTGTACGTGTTGGCGCTGTCTGAGCACGCTGAGACCTACGCGATGATTCAGAACATCCGTAAGCAGGACACCGAAGCCGTGGTTGCTACCACCACTAAGGTGCAGAGGTTTAAGAGTCAGCTTCTCAACGTTGGTGCCGACATGGCGGTCTACCTCTACGACGGTGCTGGCGAGGAGCTTGCCGACCGGGCAGTGGAGGCACTTAAGCAGCGTTCCTAGTTGCATCCATGACCCCGTGATGGGCTAGCAGGGCTGCCGCGGCTAACCGCACTTTCAAATAAGCCTAAGCTGGAACTATGACTGACTTATATCTCGTACGGCACGGCGAAACTGAGTGGTCGCGCACTGGGCAGCACACATCGGTAACCGATCTTCCTCTGACTGACAACGGTCGCGAAGAAGCCAAGGCCCTCAACGGCTGGCTGGATCCGAAGGACTTTGGGTTAGTGCTGGCATCACCCCGTCAGCGTGCACAGGAGACCGCTCGATTGGCAGGATTCCACGACTTCAAGGTCGAAGAGGATCTTGCGGAATGGTTCTATGGCGACTACGAGGGCATTACCTCGAAGGAAGTGCAAAAGACTGTTCCCGACTGGCAGATTTGGACTCACGGTGTGCCCAATGGCGAAACCGCGGAAGAAGTCCGCGAGCGCGTTGAACGTGTAGTCAAAAGGGTTCGTGAATCGGGTGAAGACAAGGCGATTCTGTTCGCCCACGGTCACTCGCTGCGTGCGCTCACCACAGCCTGGTTGGAACTGCCCATTGAACTGGGCCAGTCCTTCCCATTGAATACCGCATCCCTGTCCGTGCTTGGTCGCTACCATGATCGGCCTGCGGTTCTGCGTTGGAATCTCTCGCGGGGGCTGTAGTGGCGTTGTTGCCGGTTCTCGGTGAATTCGCCGATGCCATTCAAGCCGCCGACACCATTCAAGCTCTGTAGGAGACACTCCGTGATTCACAATTCCGATGCCTTCGCCCGCGTCCTCGACCGTGCCCGCGGCGTGCTCTATGGCCAGGTCATCGGCGATAATCTCGGAGCGCTGGTGGAATTTTGCAGTGCCGAGGACATCGCGAAGCGCTATCCCCACGGTGTCCGCGAACTTGCCGATGGCGGCACCCACAATATCGCCGCCGGTCAGCCCACCGATGACTCCGAAATGGCCCTGGCACTGGCACGCTCACTGGTGCGCTGCGAAGGCTACGATGCCGCCGACGTTCGTGAGTCCTATGTGCGCTGGGCGAATTCCGATGCTTTCGATATCGGGGAGGCTACGACGGCGGCGCTGTTACGACGCGCGCCGAACCCGAATTCCCAGGCCAACGGCGCGCTCATGCGCATCTCACCGCTGGCTATCGCATACTGGCGCAACCCCGCACGCGCTGGCGAACTCGCACGCAAGGATGCCGCCATCACGCACCCACACCCGGTGTGCGTCGACGCCAATTCACGTTACGCATCCGCGCTTGCCGACGTCATCAGCGGCGGCCTCCACCAGCCGCGCCGCGGCATTGGCGTGGGGGCACTGATGGAGTGGCTGGCCTCCCAGAGCGCGCAGTGGGAGGCCGATTGGCAGGCCAGCGGTGCGGTGTTGGACAGGGGCGAGCCGGATTTCTCTGTGCATCAGGGCTGGTTGCGCTTTGCGTTGTGGGCACTGCATAAAGAACTGCGGCGGGTAGAAGACAAAACCACAACCTTTGAGGAATCGTTGGTCCGAGTCATTGGCCGTGGTGGCGACACCGACACCAACGCGGCGATTGTTGGTGCTTTTCTCGGTGGCGTCTTTGGTGCCTCTGCTATTCCACAGCGGTGGCGGGATGTTATTGATTCCTGCTCGCCGAAGCGAAACCGGCCTGCGGAGTACCACCCGAATGATGTGGCACAGTTGGCGGAGAAGCTGGTTGCCGTAGGGAACTAATTAGATAGTGCACTCACTAATGGGTAGACGTGTGTTTTGACGTCTTACCGTTTGACGATTTTTCTCCCTCGTCGTGGGTATCAGTCGTCTCAGCCATCTCGTTGGTTTGGTGATACCACTCGGTTAGCTGTTCCATGCCGGACTCGACTCCTGCGGAGGAGCCGACCCCCTGATCCTTGTCAGTGCGCTCAACAGACAGTTCGAAGTCATCGCCGTATTCTTCCAGGCCGCGTTTGACGGCGTTGCGGACCGCAGTCTTGGCGAAGGTGGTGCGGATTGCCTGCGGGTCGGTGCTGAGGTCTTTGACGAAGGATATGAGCAGCGCGATGATGATTACCACGAATGGCATGGCCGTCAAGATTGTCAGTGACTGTAGGCCAGACAGGGCATCTTCGCCGCCGGTGAGAAGCATGACCACGGCAATACCCATCATGAGAACGCCGAAGAAAACCACGACCAGTTTATTCGGCTCCGGATCGCCCTTGGAGGCCATCGTGCCCATCACCACCGATGCCGAGTCGGCAGAGGTAATGAAGAAGATTGCCAGAATCACAATCACCAGGGCAGAGACGACACCGCTAAACGGCAGCTCGCCAATCAGGTTGTAGAGCACCTGCTGAGAAGAGGCAGAGCCGTCAAAGCCGGGGACGTTGTTGCGGGCGAAGTCGATAGCGGTGCCGCCGAAAATAGAAAATGCGAGCATCAGCACAAAGGACGGCACGATGATGGTCACCAAAATGAACTCACGAATCGTGCGGCCACGGGAAATGCGGGCAATAAACATGCCCACAAAGGGAGCCCAGGCAATCCACCAAGCCCAGTAGAACATTGTCCACGCAGCCTGGAAGTCCAGAGTTTCCTGGCCCCACGACAACGAGCGGGAGGACATATCCAGGAAGTTATCCAGGTAGCTCAAAATGCTCGATGGCAGAAGGTTGATCAGGAACAGGGTCGGTCCTGCGACAAAGACAAAGAAGAGTGACAAGAAGGTCAGCATGATGTTGGTATTCGACAGAATACGAATGCCCTTCGACACGCCAGAGACCGCCGAAATAATAAAGCCGACGCTTAAGACCACAATGACGACAAGAAGTACTGCCATTGAAGGAGTAAAACCGGCGAGCGTTGAAATGCCCTCGCCAATCTGTAGCGTGGCAATACCCAGCGAGGCAGCAGTACCGAACAGCGTCGCCACAATCGCCAAAATGTCAATGGTGCGACCAATGGGCCCATCAGTGCGTTTCAAAATCGGCGTGAAAAGCGAAGAAATCAAGCTGGCACGGCCACGGCGGTACGTCGAGTAGGCAAGTGCGCCACCGACCAGTGCATACAGCGCCCACGGTGAGAAACCCCAGTGGAAGTTTGCCTGGGCGACCGCTCGGTGCAGTGCTTCCTCAGTGTGTGCCTCCACCGTCAGCGGCGGCGGTGAGTGGTAGAACGCCAACGGTTCAGATGGGCCGAAGAAGTAAATACCGACACCGATACCTGCGGCGAACATCATGGCTACCCAGGAAAAACGGGAGTATTCCGGTTCCTCGTCATCCTTGCCCAATTTGATATTGCCGTAGCGGGACATAGCAATGCCCAACATCACAATGACACAGATAACCATGGTGACATTGAAGAGCCAGCCGAAGTTCTCCAGACCCCAGGACAGCGCGGCCGAAGAAACCGAGGAGACTGTTTCTGGGCTGGTGATACCCCAAATGACAAAGGCGATAATCAACACCGCGTTGACGCCGAAAACCAGCTTGTCCAGTCCGAACTTGTATTTCAGCTCTTCGACACTGAATCCAGGCACCAGTCCTGGGTGCATATTGGCAGGGTAGAGACCGATTGCGCGTTTAGTGCGCAGTGCACGGGCTCTATCCAGGGTTTCGTCAAGAGGGCTTAGTTTCTTCTTCGGGCGATGTTGTTTCGCGTCGTCCACGCCGAGTCTCCGTGGGTTACTTTTTATCCAGTTAACCCTCTTTCCCGAAGATTTTCTCCATGTAGATAAATCACGTGGACGCTAGGGAACTCGGTGAGTCCAGCCCTCCGTGCCGTATTTGGTGTCAATAAGATGTTGCGCCGCAGCGAAGTCCTCGTCGGAAAGCGATGTCTCGGCAGCACCGTAGCGGTTGATGAATGTCTGCTTCATTGTGTCGATGACTTCCGCGCGGCTGGCACCCGTCTGGCGGCGGAGCGGATCGACGCGCTTCTTCGCGCTGCGCAGGCCCTTGTCGGCAATTTTGGCCTTGCCAATGCGCAGGACTTCCATCATCTTGTCAGCGTCGATGTCGTAGCTCATGGTGACGTGGTGGAGCACCGTCGAACCACGGCGCTTCTGCGCGGCTCCGCCAATCTTACCGCCATCGGAGGTGATGTCATTGATGGGGACATACCACGCATTGACGCCGAGCTGTGCGAGTGCAGCGATGACCCAGCGGTCGAGGAATTCGTAGGATTCGACGTAGCTAAGGCCAGCGACCAGCTTTTCCGGCACATAGAGCGAGTAGGTGACGCAGTTGCCGCCCTCCATGAACATCGCACCGCCGCCGGAAAGACGACGCACCACTTGCACATCGTGTTTTTCGACGCCCTCGGGTTCGAGTTCGTTGACGTAGGACTGGTAGGAGCCAATCACGGTGGCACGGTCGTCCCAATCCCAGAACCGCAGAGTCGGGCCACGCTGACCGGAATTGACTTGGTCAAGAAGGACTTCGTCGAGGGCAACATTCATCGCCGTCGGCAGGACACCCGGCTGCAGGATCTCCCACTCCAAATCGGTGAAGTCGACAGCCTGCGTCAGTGCGCGGCGAACGACCTGCGCAATAACGTGGGTATCAAAACCATGCAGTCGCACCTCGCGGCCGGATAGATCCTCAAAATCCTTTAGTGCCGCATCGAGGCGAGCCTGCAAGCGCTCTGTATTGTCCTCGGCAGGTGCACCGAGGAGAGCCTCATTAATAATGTCGTAGGCCTCATCGGGTTCGAGGAAAAAATCGCCCGAAATGCTTATCGACGAAACCGTGTCACCTGTGGTTTCGCAATCGGCGACAACCAACTTGCCGCCGGGAACCTTCATTTCTGAGTGGAACTTCTGTGCGGGGGTCATAGGTTTCGATGCTACTCTCGTCCGGCGTTACGATATTCCCCGTGTTTACCTCATCGACGTTGGATCACCGCGCCCGCACGATTGTCGCGTGGGTAGCGGGCTTGAATCTCCTCGGATTCTTCATTGAATTAATTGTTGCCTCAATTATTGGCTCCGCAGCCCTGTTTGCTGACGCTGCGGACTTTCTTGAAGACTTCCTCATCAACCTGCTGGTTCTCACCGCATTGGGTTGGTCGCTGGCGAGCCGTCGTAAAGCGAGCTTCGGCCTTGCCGGGCTGATTCTGATTCCGGCGATCGCGGCGTTCGGCACTGCCATCTGGAAGATGATCAGCGGTGAGCCACCAGAGCCGCTAACGCTGTCGGCAACGGCAATCATTGCGATGGTCATCAACCTGGTCTGCGCGATTCTGCTGATGAACCTGCGCAAGGCCGACAGCGCGCTCATGCGGGGTGCGTGGTTGGCGGCGCGTAACGACGTCCTGGCGAACCTGCTCATTCTCGCCGCCGGAGTAGTCACCGTCTTCTGGTTCAGCGCATGGCCGGACATCGTCGTGGGACTTGTCATCGGCGTCATCAACCTGACGGCCGCGAAGGAAGTCTACGAGCAGGCGCGTGCCGAAGACCCCGAGCTGGAGATGGATGATGACGACGACTAGCGCTGGCTAGCCGTGTGCGGCTGGGGGAGTAGTGAGGTCGCGGAAAAGCAGGGAAGGACCGGGGCCTTACTTCCACATATCCTTTTGCCACTGCGGCTTATGAGCGTAGGTGAACTCGTAGTATTCCTTGTTCTTCAGCTCACTGGCTGCAGCCTGGTCAATCACAACCGTGGCCCGTGGGTGCAGCTGCAATACGGACGCGGGCATTGACGCGCTCAGTGGGCCCTCGATGGAAGCGGCAATAGCGTGCGCCTTTGCAAAACCTGTGGCCAGCAGCAGGAGATGCCCCGCACGTGAAATGGTGCCAAGCCCCTGGGTGACCACGTGGTATGGCACGTCTTCTGCAGAGTCGAAGAACCGGGCGTTATCCAGCACGGTCTGCGGGTGCAGCGTCTTAATGCGAGTCAGAGAGCCAAAAGAGCTGGCGGGCTCGTTAAAACCAACATGCCCATTGGTGCCGATGCCCAGCAACTGAATGTCAATGCCGCCGGCCTCGATGATCTTTCGCTCGTAATCCTCGCAGGCCGCGCCGATATCGTCCGCGAGGCCATCTGGAATATGGACACGCGCCGGGTCGACATCCACGTGATCGGAAAACTCATTGTGAATCACGTGGTAGTAGCTCTGCTCATGCTCGATGGGCAGGCCCACATACTCGTCGAGTGCGAAGAAGCTGCAGTCCTTAAAAGTGACTTCACCAGCCCGATGGTGACGAATCAGTTCCCGATACGTCGCAAGCGGAGTCGATCCTGTCGCTACACCGAGGTTTCCACCTTTGTTGGCGTAGTGAGCGAGGTAGTCCGAAGCGATGCTCGCGACTTCGGCCTCAGAATCGACGATGATGATTTCCATGGTGGAACACTCCTGAAAACGAGGGCTCGTGGCAGAAATTGCAAAAGGTGCGAGACAGAGTACCAGTGACTCCACAACGCTAAGCGCTATAGCCCTATTCAGATGAGGTTAATCTGCCACGGGGTGAGACCTGTAATTGAGCCCTGTTTTTCCTGCGTAGGCTACTTCACCCAGAAGTTGCCGTCTTCATCCTTGTAGATAATGTCGCCAGCGTGAGCGACCTGGGTGTCGTTAACCTGAAGCTCAACCAAATCCAGCGTTTCGACGATTGGTTCAATGTAGACGCCACCGTTAAACCAAACCTTGAAAGCATCTGCTGAAGTCGAAGAACCGGAGAAACGGTGTTCTTCATACTTGTGCACTGGTGCAAAGGGGCAACCAATAGCCTGTGCGACAGCTGGAGAGGCAGCAACAGCGCCCAGCACAGTAGCGGCACCGATGGCGACAGCGGCGATAGAGCGAGAGAATTTCATGGTTAATTCCTTCCCGAGTCGGGGGTATGACGGAGTTATGGGGATGCCGAAGTGTGCACTGTCGGCTGCTGTTGCTGTGGGCTAGACTGAGCCTTCTTTTTCAATGACAAGCATGCGCGCCTCGCCTTGCGGGTGCGCGACATGTTCGTCGCCGGCTTCTGCGAAACAGATAGTGCCAGGCGTTAATGTGCGTACGCATTCCTGTCCCGCATCGCGGTAGTGCATATCGACGGCTCCGTCGACAACCACAAAGACCTCTTCGCCATCATTGATGTGCCACTTGTATGGCTGATCGCTCCAGTGGAGCCGGACGCTTGTGGCTCCAGTCATAGTGACCACATCCAGTGCGCCCCACGGGCGATCAGCGGTGAAGTCTGCGGCTTCGATGAATTTCATGAAGCAATTCTATGCCGATTCAGTCCCGGATGGGAAGGCCGGGCTGAACGGCTGCTTCCCTGTATTTACCGCCACTCGGCAGTAGCCGGGTCAATGCCTTCCTTACGAGCCTGAGCTTCAATCAGCTCCAGCAGGTAGCCAGCATTGCCGCGGTAGTACCGATCAAACCGGGAATCAGCGACGTACATGCGAGCCAGCAGAATCTGCTTTTCTCGGCCAGCCTCGTAGAAGCGGGTAATAGTGGCTAAGTGACGGTCAACTAGCTCGGCCGCCTCGGTGGAGCCTGGCTCGACGTGGCGCTCGGCGGCGTCGGCAAGCGCATCGGCAAAATCCTTAGCCTCTGCTTCAAGCTCGGCCCAGTCGCTGTCCTTCATCTTTTCCTGAGCCTGCTGAGACTGCTCCCACTCAGTAGTGTCGCCCCAGCGCTCCTCAGCTTCGGCTTCGAGTTTCTGCCAGTCACGGCCCAAAAGCTCTGCCTTCGTCTTTGCTTCCATCGTGTGTCCTTCCTCAATCAGTTTGTCCAAAGACTGCACCATGTGGTGCAGGTCAGCGATCTTTTCGGTGAGAACAGTTCGCTGTGCGAGCAAACGATCTTTTCGACTTCTCGGGGAGGAATCGCCGTGGATGAACTCCTCGATAGTCTTCAACGGCACACCAGCGGCGCGGTAGACCAGAATCTCCAGCGCGGTGTCGATGTCCTCGTCGGTGTAGAGGCGGTAATCGGACCACGTGCGATACTGCGGGCTGAGTAGTCCGATGGCGTCCCAATGTCGCAGCGTGCGCGTGGTAACGCCCAGGAGTTCGGCCGTTTCACCGATGGTGTACTCGTTGTCGTTGTTGCTCACGGGAATCATCTTTCTGTTTGACGCCGCGTCAAGGTCAAGACCTGACGCCGAAATCAGTTGAGGAAGTTTGCTTCGGCAGCCGTAGGGGGTGCTGTTCTGGAATCCGCTACCGCAAGAGCCGAAGCCTGTTGATTGCCGCCGCAACCTCCTGGAAACGCGGTTCCGCGAGATGACCAGAGTTGGTGGACGCAGCTGTCGCATCGAAGAGCGAATGACAAAAGTTGTCGTATTCGCGCTGGATCAGCTCGGTGAGGTCAGTACGCCCATCGAGCTGCTTGACGACGGCCCCCAGAATCCGGGCAATGGCTTCTGTTTGGGAGGAATCCATCAATTGGCCGACAGCGCGCAAGTCAAGATCGTCCTTGCCCACCTGAATCAGCTCGAGACCACGCGCACGCGGTGGCTTAGGTGGTTTCGAGCCTCGGCCACGACCACCGCGACCACCGCGACCACCGTGTCCATCACGGCCACCGTGACCGCCACGTCCGCGGCTCTCGCCGGCGGGGAAGTCAGCCTGCAGAAAACGCTCACCGATCTGCGCAAAAGCAGGCGAAGGCTCAGCCGGAGTAGCCGATTCGCGCAGTTCACGGGCGCGCTCGGTGACGTCGTAAGGCGTGTACGCATCCATAGCAATCACGGTGTCCGCGACATCGATGAAAGCCCCAGAGCCGCCAGCGACGATGACCGTGGAGATTCCGTGGTTTTCCCAGAGCTCGCGGACCCGTGCGACCAGTCGAGTAATCGGCTCGCGGTCATCGGGGATGAGGCGGCGCATGCGCTCATCGCGAATCATGAAGTTGGTTGCGGAAGTGTCCTCGTCGATGAGCAGCACGCGCGCACCGGAACCTAGCGCCTCCATCAGGCCCGCAGCTTGGGACGTCGACCCCGATGCATTCGCGGTGGAAAATCGAGTCGTGTCATCACCGGAGGGAAGGCCGTTGATAAACGGCGAGATATCCACACCAGTGATGGCTCGGCCGTCCTCGGCACGCAGCGCAACCGCAGTCTCGTCGGCGACTACAAACTCGCGGCCATCGCCAGCGACATGGTTATAAACACCCGTGACCAGGGAAGACAACAACGTGGACTTGCCGTGATAACCGCCACCAACAATCAACGTCACGCCCCGCGGAATACCCATGCCGTGCACGGTTTTGCCCGACGGCAGCTGAAAACTGTGCTGCAGCGATTCCGGCGAGGTAAACGCAGTCGCGCCGGGCTTCGGAAGCTGGCTATTGCCCGCCTGACGAGGCAACACCGCACTGTCTGCCACAAACCCAATCAGGTCCGCGTCCGCCACTGCACGGCGCAAAAAGAGCTGGTCATACTCCAATTCCGCGGCTGCCTCGAGCACATCGATGGGTGCGTTCACGATGGCGTCGTCAAGCGCGTCCAACAAATCCTCACAGATCAAGCGCGCCGCCTCACGCCCGAGAATGCGTCGGCCGCGGGCGGGCAGTTGGATTTCTAGGCTGATCTGGAGGGCATCGTCATGCTTATCGACGTCGTGCGCATCCGCACGGAGCTCAGCGACAGCTGCTCGGCGCAAGACCTGCTGACCTGGGGAATCAATGAACAGCCCGCGACCATACTTCTTCAAAGCGCGCACGAGGCGGCGGTTCAGCAAATCGAGCTCCGCCGTGCTGAACCTGCCGGGTTGTGACCGGGAGGCGCCGCGATAGTCCAGTACGGACAGCGGAATATGGACGCGTGCCCGTGATGCCGGGGCATAGGGGTCGGATTGGACCTTGTCGATAAACAGCGTCGCGTCCAGATCCGGGAGGTCGTGGGAGCCACGCAAAGATTTGTATGCACCGTAGCTCTTGCCATCGAGGTTGGAGAGACGCCGATAAAGGTCAGCGGGCATATTTCTACTTTCGTTGAAGATGTTAGATGTTCTTCCCGCGAGTGTAGTGGCTGAGGGGACAAGCGCGATTCGGTCTTTGACTGGCCTGGGCAGACAGCCACGTGCGGTAGCGCCGTTGCTGCGGACAGGTAGCGTAAAAGGTATGACGGATAGCTCGGAAGCTGACAAACCCGCAGGGGAGAACCCAGAGTCGGTGCAAAAACACGCCAGCGCCAACGCCAAGCGCTACGTTTGGGCGCACGGTTTGCAGAATATCGGCGATCAAATCGTTGCGGCAAAGACGCTGTTGCCATGGTTACTTCATTCGGCTGGAGCGCCGGGCTTCTTCATCGCCATGCTTGTGCCGGTGCGTGAGTCTGGTTCGATGCTTCCGCAGGCAGCGCTGACACCGTGGGTGAAATCTCGGTCTCGCCGCACCACCGTCTGGATTGCCGGGGCGTTGGGGCAAGCGGTCGCGGCAGCGCTGATTGGTCTGGCGACGTTGTTCCTCGAAGGTGTGGCGCTTGGTGTCGCAGTCATCCTCGCGCTTGCAGGCTTTGCGACGGCCCGAGCACTGTGCTCAATGGCCTCGAAGGATGTCCAGGGCCGTACGATTCCGAAGGGGCAGCGCGGGCAGATCAGCGGCCGAGCTGCGATGTTGGGTGGTGTCGCCGCAATTATCGTTGGTGCGGTGTTGTGGATCATCCGCGACAACGTCACCAAACCAATCGTGGCAGGGCTCATCTTTGTTGCGGCACTGTCGTGGGTGGCAGCGGTTTTGATTTTCCGCGGAATTGTCGAGCCCACCAATGAAGGTGACAAGGAAGAGCCGAATAAAACCTGGTGGCAGGACACCTGGCGGCTCTTTGCAGAGGATAAAAACTTCCGCGACTTTGTAATCGTTCGAAGCTTGTTGCTGGTCACAGCGCTATCTACGTCGTTCATCGTGACCTTGAGTGCGCAGGTGGGTGCTGATCTGGAAGCTTCAGACGGTAGCGGCGGGGGAGTGAACGCAAACGTCGGCATCTTCATGCTCGCTGCGGGTTTCGCTTCTCTGATTGGTGGAAAAGTCGCCGGAATCTGGTCGGATAAATCCTCAAAGAAGGTCCTGACCTACTCTTCGCTGGTCGGTTCGATTGTGCTTTTCCTGCTGGTCGCCAGTTCACACTGGCTTTCCACCAGCACCAATGCCTGGATATTCCCACTCGGCTTCTTCGCAATGTCGGTCGTCCACGCCGGTGTTCGCGTGGCTCGGTCGACCTATGTCGTTGACATGGCAGAAGGAGACAAGCGCACCGAGTACGTCGGAGCGGCCAACACCATCATGGGCGTTGTCCTGCTCATCGTCGGTGCGTTGTCAGGTGTTATCGCTAGCTTCGGTCCCGCGGCAGCTTTGATCTTCCTGGCGCTGATGGGATTGGTTGGTGTCGCGATGTCCAGCAGGCTGAAGGAAGTCTCGGTTCCGCGCAAGGCAGGTCTTTAGAACTCTACGACCATCTTGCCGGTATTGCCTCCGCTAAACAGCTCGAGGAATGCAGCTGGCATGTTCTCGATACCGTGGCGAGTGGTGACATCGTAAGCGACCTTACCGCTGACGACCAGCGGAGCCATTCGCTCCTGGAATTCACCTGCCAGGTGCAGGTACTTGCCCAATACGAAGCCGCGCAACGTAATGCACTTGCCAATGGCCAGAGCTAGGTTGCGTGGTCCGGTCGGAGCTCCGGTGTTGTTGTACTGGGAGATTGCGCCACACATAGCGACACGGCCAAAGGTGCGCATCGCGCCGATGGCTGCCTCCAGGTGGTCTCCACCAACGTTGTCGAAGTAGAAGTCAATGCCCTCTGGTGCCGCCTTTGCTAGCTGCTCTGCAACCGGGCCGTCGTTGTAGTTAAAAGCGGCATCGAAGCCGAGTTCGAGCAGGCGCTTAACCTTCTCGTCCGAGCCGGCGGAGCCAATGACACGGGATGCGCCCATCTGCTTGGCGAACTGACCAGCAGCCGAGCCAACTGCGCCAGCAGCGCCAGAGATAAAGACGATGTCGCCTTCCTTCATCTCTCCGACGGCACTCAGCCCAACGTAAGCAGTAAGGCCAGTAAGTCCAAGAATTCCCAGATAGGCTGCAGCTGGAGCAACGTTGAGGTCAACCGGTGTTGCCTCGGAATCGGCAATAACAGCATTGGTCTGCCAGCCGTAAGAGTGGCGGACAGCGTCGCCAACCTTGAACTTATCCGACTTGGACGCGAGGACAGTGCCCACAGCGCCGCCAGTCATTGGCTGGTCGAGCTGGAAAGGCGGGACGTACGACTTGACATCATTCATACGGCCGCGCATGTAGGGATCGACGGTAGCGACCGAGTTGGCTACCAAAATGTCGCCGTCGTTAAGCTCTGGCAAATCGACGGTCTCGAGGCGGAAATTCTCGTCAGTTGGCAGGCCAGACGGACGAGACGCTAAAACCCATTGCTGAGTGGTGGTGGGCAGTTCGGCTGTGGACGAAGCATTAACGGAAGTCACTATTATTCTCCTGTCGTGTATTCCTGGATTAATTGTCGGTTTAATTGTTGACTCGCAGGTTACGCCTCTTGTACCCAGGAATCGAGGCGCTCAATAAGAACGCTCAGGTCCGCTAGCAAAGGCATGTCGGGCAGTCGTTCGGCAATCACGTTGCGGACGCTTGTGTACCACCACAGTTGCTGGCTCGGAGTTGAACGAAAGCGTTCCCACAGAGCGTGGCCATCGCGGTCTAAATCCTCCAGAGTCTGGCTGAGATTGTGGAACTTGTCCGCGGCGGCCACGATGACGGATTCTTCGCTGCCACGGGACAACTGCTCCAGGTAAGCATCGGCACGCTCTTGCCAGGAAGGCAGGGAAGAGTCCTTGGTGACGCCCTCGACGATTTCAACCACGTGAGGACCAAACTCATTTTCCATCTGCTCGCGGGAGTAGTTTTTCGGTACATCTTCCAAGATGTCATGGAAAAGGGCTGCCAACAGTACGTCTTCGTCGTTAGTCATGCTTGCCGCAATCAACATCACCGACATCGGATGGCTGATATAGGGAACGCCAGAGCCCTTTCGGTAGTGCCCATCGTGCGCGCGGGAAGCGGTAGCGATGCCGCGCATGAGCCTGTCGCTGGGACGTGCCGAAGCAAAGGTGTCAGCGTTTTCCATGGGTATCCCGACCTTTCGTTGATGCTTGAAAAATAGCAGCGTCTAAGCTTGAACATCATGAACGTCGCAGAAGTAGATCCGCTCATCGAGTCGATGTACCGGTGGTCCGATGTCAGTGGTGTCCTGCTCATGGGCATCATTGGCGGCACCATCGCCCGGCAACGAGGCTACGACATTATCGGGTTCTTCTTTATTGCGCTGTTCTCCGCATTGGGCGGCGGCATGATTCGCGACGTTCTGATTAACCAGGGCACCGTCGCCGCAATGAGCCAGCCGGAGTACCTAATCCTGGCGTTTACTGGTGCGCTTATCGCGCGATTTTTCTATTTCAAAGGAAAGACCTGGGAATATGTCCAGGTCCACGGTGACGCCGTGGTTTCGGGGCTCTGGGCCGCTACGGGAACGGTCAAAGGTGTCACGTATGGCTTACCCATTCTGCCGTGCATCATGATGGGCGTTTTCACCGCCACTGGTGGTTCCATGATCCGCGACATTGTGACCGGGCGGGTACCCGCTGTTTTCGGCGGCAACCAGCCCACGGTCATCCCGGCCGTGGCTTGCGCGGTCATTGTCATCGGAGGCCACCATTTGGGGTTTATGGCCGTGTCCATGGTCATTGGTCCTATCGTCAGCATCCTGCTTTCGCTGCTGGGGTACTGGGGTAATTGGCGAGTGTCGGCACACTCGGAGTGGGCGCCACTGAACGACACCGCGGCGCAGATTGCGGTCCTCGCACGTCGAGCAGAGGGCAAGAGTCGCGAGGTTGGTCGACGTTTCGAGCCCGCACGCCTCCGCAGCTGGCGTCACCGTCAGATGGAAAAGGCGCTGCAGCGTCGCATTCAGGCTGAGGTTGATAGGGGAGTGTCTCGTTCCGACGCTGAGGCCAGCGCGGAGGAATTCCTGGAGGAGTTCAATGCGGACTTTCCAGCGGATCTGCACATGCCGACGGCACAGCAGGAGACAGTGCAGGATGACAGCGACGAATCCGATTTCGGTGTGGACCTATCCGGTGATTCCTATGATGGCTATGGAGAAGATACGGCACTGCGGCAGCGGGAATACCGGGAGATGTTGGATCAAATTCTTGCTGACGATGAGGCGACCGATTTACTCGTCGCAAAGCTGATGAAGAAATACGAGCAGCGGGATTAGAGGAGCGGTAGAGACATGGCATCGACGAGTACTGCAAGCAGGCATTTTGGGCACATTATTAAGGAACACACCGTTGAGGTGCCCTGGGATCCTTTTACCGAAGCTGCGAATGCCGCGACATTTGAGCTTTTCGCCAGGGAAATCTATGCGCCAGGAAATGAGGATGCGCCGGCAATTGTCTATTTGCAGGGCGGCCCGGGATTTCCGGCACCGCGTCCGGTAGGTGCCAGCGGAGTAATCGGTGAGGCGCTGAAGGAATTCCGCGTCATCCTGCTGGATCAGCGCGGCACTGGGCGCTCGCATCGAATTGATGCGGCCAATATTGCGGATATTCCAGCCGAGCGGCTTGCACAATTGCGTCAGGAATACATCGTCGAAGACGCGGAAGCATTGCGAAAGCATTTGGGCATTGCCAAATGGTCACTGTATGGCCAGTCCTTTGGCGGGTTTTGTATTACTTCGTATCTCAGCCGCTATCCGGAATTCGTGGAGCACGCTTATCTCACAGGCGGTTTACCTGTTCTGGACCGTGGTGCTGACGACCTTTATCGCACGACGTATGCGAAGCTGCGCACCCGTCACGAGCGTTTTTATCGCGAGTATCCGTGGGCCGAAAACCGAATTCGAGAAATCTGCGCGCACCTCGAGCAATCTGCAGAAACTCTCCCCACCGGTGAGCGACTGAGTTCTCGCCGATTCCGCACCATCGGAATTGAATTAGGCCGCGGAGATGGATTCCACAATCTGGCGTATTTGTTGGAAGAGCCATTCCACATTCGCAATGGCGAAAAGCAATTGCGCACCGATTTTCTGGCCGATGTAGGGACCCGCGTGAGTTTCGCCGACGGTCCGCTATACGCCGCGATTCATGAATCCATTTATGGTGGCGTCGGGTACCAGCCCACAACTAATTGGGCAGCTCACCGTATTCGCGAGGAAATCCCAGGTTTTGAAGAAAAAGCCAATCCTGCAGGAGACGAGCCGTTTTATCTCACCGGTGAGCACGTTTTCCCCTGGCAATTCGACGAGGACCCCGCGCTCGTTCCTTTCAAGGAAAAGGCGGAAGCATTTGCGCAGCACACCTGGGAAAGCTCGCCGTATGATTCCGCACGCTTGCTTGCCGACGCCCCAACCTCGGCAGCCGCGGTTTACCTCGACGATATTTTCGTGCCGTTCGAGTACTCCATGGAGACAGCCAACTGCTACCGCGACCTGCGACCACATGTGACCAATGCGTTCCATCATGACGGTATTCGCCACGACGGCGCGGCCATCTTCGCGCGGCTCCGCGAGCTCGTCGAGGATCACTAGGATGCCAGTTTGCCGGTGGAGATTCTCTCCCCGTAGAACTTCAAACCTCCGCAGAACCTCATGTAGTCCAGCATTGCCTCTCGGTGCCGTCTATCCTGGTGAGCATGTCGACAGCAGAGTTCTGGGATGGGAAATTCACCGCAGATCGCGAGGCCGCAAATGACGGTTCGCCCTCTTTCTTTGGCGGCGAACCGAATCCGACAATCGCGCAGCATGTTGAGGTAATCCGGAAAGGTTTCTCCGACCCCTCACGTGCGCTCGACCTAGGCTGTGGCCGTGGCCGTCACACGGTGTGGTTAGCCAGCCAGGGCTGGGATGTCACCGGCATGGATTTCTCCAGCGTCGGGCTCGAACACACTGGAGCCGCGTTGGCAGCTGAAGGGCTCTCTGCGAACCTGGTCCAGCAAGACTTAACAGACTGGCAGCCGGAAGCAGGAAGCTTTGAGCTGGTAGTCGCCGCATTTATTCACCTGCCGCGCAGGGACAGGGAGAACCTCTGGCGAGCCGTCGCTGAGGCTCTCACTCCGGGTGGCTACTTTGTCTCAGTCTCACACCATCCGGACAACGAAGTCCACGGCCCGGAAGACCCCGAGCTGCTCTACAGCGCGGATGAGGTCACTGATTTCTTTGCGCACGAGCCGCAGAGTCTCGAAGCGGTGGTGGCGCAGCGTGACGTCGTCAAGCAAATCGATGGCAAGAACGTTGTCGACACCGTGGTGGTGCTGCGGAAGACCTGCGCGGAGAGTTAGAAGGAGCCTAGACCTCGGCGCGCGCAAGTCGAGCAAATGCGCCGTCTGCGTTCAGGAGGTTGTCATACGTGCCGCGTTCGATGAGCTGGCCGTTTTCGATGACCAGGATGTCATCGGCCTCGGCCAGTGTCTGAAGTCGGTGCGCAATAAAGATGCAGGTCGCTCCACATGCGCGGGCATTGTCCACGATACGAGCCTGCGTCAGTGGATCCTGGTGGCTGGTGGCTTCGTCGAAAATAACAATTTTTCCGGCGAGGTGTGCAGCGAGGTCATTGGGCTTAGTGCCGTCGGCTAGTACCGCGCGTAAGTAGGTGCGGGCCAGCGCCAGACGTTGACGCTGACCACCGCTGAGCCGCTGCGCGCGGCGGCCAATGGGCCTGTCCAGCGGCATCTCAGCAGGGTTGATGGCGGCGAGTTCGAGCGCCCAGTGCATCAGTGATTCGGGAACCTCGCAGCCATCAGGCGCGCCGAGACACAAATTCTCAGCGACGGTGGCCTCCATGAGAAAGGGATTCTGATCTGCGACAACAACAGCTCGGCAGACATTGGTTGAGCCGAGGTCACGGGCATTGTGGCCATTGATGATGACCTCTCCCGCATCCGGATCGACATGCCGTTGGATTAACCGGGAGAGTGTGGACTTTCCCGAGCCGGTTGGTCCGACCACACCGATGAACTGCCCTGTGGCAATGCGCAGACTGATATCGCTCAGCGCGGGGTGATCAGCGCCAGGGTAGCGGTAGCTGACATCGCGCAGTTCGAGGGCAGGGACTGAGCTGGTGGATTCGGACAGGGACGTCTCCGCATCTGGTGTCTTCGGTTCTTCCACAGTCGGCGGCTGCGCGGCCAGCTCCCTGATCCGAGTGACTGCATTGAGTCCTGCTGGCAGAGAAGATGCTAGGCGCTCGATCGAATCCATTGATGAAGCAGTTCCCGCCACCAGGGACGTCGTCACCAAAACAGCAGGGAGCATACGGTAGTCGGCTGAAAGCGCCGGGATACCAGCACAAAAGACGGCAATGCTGCCACCCCAAATCCGAAGTCCCGTTGCACCAGAACGGAGGCCCGCCCGCTTGCCGCCTGTACGCATTTTCTGAGCAAGCTGTTCATCGAGCTCACGCAATCCCCGCAGCCGCTGCTCGGCTGCGCCGTAGATGAGGATTTCCTCCCGAAGTCGTAGCGTATCGGCAATGTACTGCGCAATGTCCGTGCGTGTGGAGTTCGTTGCGGAAGCCTCCGTCGTCGCCTTCTTAGAGCCCGCGAGTGCAATCACAAAGCCAACCGCGAAGGTCAGTGTCAGAGCAATCGCAGGCAGGGCTCCGGCAGTCAATGCCGCTGTCACGACCGCCATCAGCGGAATCAGTACGGCCGTCACCGCGGGCGCAATTGTGTGCGCGAAGAAGACTTCCACACGGTCAACATCACGAATCGCAATCGTGTGGATTCCGGCGGTACCCAGCCCATCGGTTACCGCGGGTGCCTGCGGGATAAGACGCTCGACGATCCACAACCGCAGCTCGCCGAGCAGCCGAAACGCCGCCAGATGCCCGAGGTACTGCTCGACATACCGCAGAATCGCTTTCAACAGCGCCAGGCCTGCAATCACGCCAATGACCGCCCACGTCCACTGCATGCTCAAGCTTTGCGACGAGTCGGTTGCGTCCCACTTCGACAGCGCAATTGTGGCAATTGCCCAGGCGGGCACAGCCAGCATCAATGCACCCAGAATGTGCCCAGCCACGCGTGCGAGGATAGATGCACTGAGCGCTCCGCGAGCCTGTGCGGAAAAGCGCAGCAACCAGATGATGTTGTTCATGTCAGCTCTCCTCGGTCAGCGCTCGTGCGTAATACTCATTGCTTGTGCTCAGTTGGTCGGGTTTGCCCGCAGCCACGATCCGGCCTTCGGCGACGACAATGACCAGATCAACGTCCGATAGCGCTTCCATGCGGTGAGCGACCATGATGCTCGTTCGTCCTTCAGCAAGGCGGGTCAAGGACTCCTTGATGAGACCTTCCGTCCGACGATCGATGTCCGCTGTCGGCTCGTCGAGAAGCACAATCGGAGCGGCGCCGAGCAGACCACGCGCAATGGCCAGGCGGCGTCGTTGCCCGCCTGAGAGCCAATTGCCCTGATCGCCGACCTCCGAATCGAGACCACCAGGGCGCTGCTCGATTTCAGTGAGTAAGTGCACGTCGCGAAGTGCTTTTCGCATATCGACGGCCGTTGCGTCCGGGCATGCGATGCGAAGATTGTCCGCGACGGTGGTGCCGAAGATGGCTGGCTGCTGGGAGATGAGCAGCGAGTTGGCGAGCAACTCCGGGGTCGAAAGCGCGTCGCCGTCAAGGCAGACTTCCCCGGAATGCGGCTGGAGGCCTGCGAGTACACGCAGGAGTGTGCTCTTTCCAGAACCGCTGGGGCCAACGATGCCGACTCTGCTGCCGGCTGGAATTGTCAGGTTGATATCGGAGAGAATGCGCTTTTCGCCGATGTCAACGCTCAGATCGCGGAGGGAAATCTCCGGTGCGTGCGGTGCGGTGGCTTTGGTGGAATGCGCTGTTCCGGCTGTGAACGCTTCAGCGGCAGGCTCGCCGAATACCTCCACAATTCCATTTCGATGCGTGCGACCGCCGAGTCCGATATAGAAAGTGCGGCCGACGCGATTCACGGGCTCATAGAGCAGAACGGATAGGAAAACGCCTGCGAGAGCTGTGCCAACGCTGATCGCATCTGCCTGCAAACGCAGCAGGACAAGGCCGATTGCTGCAGTCGACATTGCAATGCCAAAAACCGCGTCGTTGACAATGATCATCAGCTGATTGCGGGCGAGCAGGGCGGTGAGCTCAGACATCGCAGTGCGAGTTTGGCTGGCAAAACGTGCCATGACTCGATCAATTGCTCCAAGAACTTTGAATGTTCCCAGCCCTTCGAGCATCTCCAAGTAGGCATGCGTGGCCTTCGCTTGCTTTCGGCGATACGTCGCATTGGATTTCCGCAGAATCTTTCCAGCGCCAATAATGATCAACGGCGTGAAAATGAAAAATAGTGCCAGCCACAAGGCGGTTTTCGTATCCACCCACAAAGCCCAGATTGCCAAAATGATCAGTGGAGCACTAAACGAGGCCAACGTGGGAGCGAGAAATGTCGCTCGGTAGTTCGCGGTCTGTTCGACGCTTGTGGTCGCGGCATCGAAGAGTAGGCCTTCGCCAGTGTTGGACGCGCTTCGGTGTGAGTGACCGGATTTCCCGCCACCGTGCCCTCTTCCATGCGCGTGCTTCGGGGCTTGTTCAGGAGCGGAAAACTCCGGCTTCAGCACACTGCCAACCACATGTGAGCGCCACAGCTTTTCCTGCTCGCCAGCAAGCCGTGGTGGCAATGCCTCGGTGACATAAGCACAGAGGCTTCCCAGAATGACCGCCACAATTGCAGCGGACAGGGATTCATGAAGTCCCCACTGCCCAAACCAGTTGCCGCCACTGGTGTCTGCGACACCGCCGTACAAACTGCTGAGAGCATCGAGCGCGTGTCCAAGAGACACGGCACTGAGAGCGAAGAAAAAGCTGCGCCCCCAGCTGGATAACAAAACCCAGTGCATTCCGCGGGGTGGGGAAGTCAGTGCTTCATGAATCCACATAGCGACGTGAAAACCTATCTTCTATTTAGCCAGTGCGTCAGCGATCTCACGCAGTCCATCGGGCATGTGCATTCCGGCGGTGCCAGAGGTCGTCTTCGCATCAATTAGTTGCACTCGATCATTCTTGACCGCAGCGACGTCGGCAAGCGCCGGATTATCCAGCAATTCCTGGAATGGAGCCTTGCCCTGGCCGTGGAAATCCTGGATCAAAACGACATCCGGATTCAGCTGCACAATTGTCTCCGGATCAGCGGGAACGGCACCCGGACGCTTGCCCTTTGGCGAGATCGGCTCGCCACCGGCCAGCTCAACGAGATTCGTCGTCGCCGACTGCATGCCCATAATCATCTTCTGACCACCGCGGGCAAACAGGACCAGCGTCTTTGGCTTAGTTGTGGAATCAATTTCCGAGAGAATCTCTTCGGTTTCCGATTCAATCTTGGCAACCATTTCAGCCGCCTTATCTTCGGCTCCGAGCAACTTGCCGAGTTTGGTCACCGACTCTGCCAGCGCCTTCGGCGAGGCGAAATCACTGCTGGCAAACGCCGCGGTCGGAACATCGCTGGCACCCAGCAGCTCACTTGCCGACTGCTCCTGATCATGGCGGCTGGTCATCAACACCATGTCCGGCTCATAGGACAGAATCTGCTCCGGATCCGGCTTCGTCGAGTTGGCAATCGCGTTAGGCACCTGACGCGCCAGCTCAACCTGATTACCCGAGCTCTCATCGAGAGCATTCTTCGTCACGGCTACGACACGCTCCGGCCCAACCAGCTCCAACGCCAGATCCGCAACCTCGGTCGACAGTGCAACGATGCGCTTCGGCTGACTCTGCACCGTAACGTCGTGGTCGCCGACGGTCACAGTACGCGGCCACTGCGCCTGCTGGTTTGTCGAAGTTTCGCTTGACGACGGCTGCTGCGCCGTCTCCTCCGAAGTGGAACAAGCGACCACCGCTGCGAGCGGCAGTGCTGCAATCAACGGCAGAGCGAAGGTCTTTTTAGAGTTTCGCTTCAAGGCAGAGATAGGAGAAGTTGGTGAAAACACGAAAGTACTTCCTTGAGTGTTGAGTTTTGATTGTTGGGGAATTTTCGGTTGCGTTGGTGCTAGCTGGAATCAGACAGTCTGAATCAGATAGTCTGAAACAGCCAGCCGCAATCAGTCAGCCGGGCGAGCCCGAGCCAACGCCGTCACTCGCACCGAACCGGTATGTGGATCGGTATCAACAGCGCTGGAGATGCGATAAATCGCATCTATTCGGGGCGGTGTCAGCACTTCTTCGGCGGAACCAGTGACTTCCAATCCGCCGTTGTGAATCACACTGAGCCGGTGGCAGCTGCGGGCCGCGAGGTTGAGGTCATGAAGGACGACTCCGATACCGTGGCCCTCGTCGGCAAGCTCGCCGAGGAGCTCGAGGATTTCCAGCTGAAACCCGATGTCCAAGGCCGCAGTGGGTTCGTCGAAAAGCATGACCTTGGCCTGTTGTGCCAATAGTTTTGCGATGAACACCAATTGCCGCTGCCCGCCGGACAGAGCCGTGATAGGGCGGTCGGCGAGTGCGGTGACACCAACGCGGTCGAGGGCGTAAGCGACGATATCGTGATCCGTGGAGTTTAGTGAGCTGCGGAAACGGTCACGCCGACGGTGGTGCGCGTACCTGCCGAGTACCACGACAGTTCGAACGTCTATAGCGGCATCGGCCGGTGTGTGCTGCGGCAGGTACGCCAACCGGGTGGCGCGTTCGTGGGCTCGAAGCTTCGTCAAAGGTGCACCGAGGAGCTCAACCTGCCCCGAACTCGGTGTCACGATGCCCGCCATAGCACGGAGCAAGGAGGATTTTCCGGTGCCGTTGGAGCCGATGATGCCGTGGACTTCGCCAGGACGAATAGCGAGGTTCACGCCACTTACGACGGTCCGATTGCGGTAACCGACACTGAGGTCGGTAGCCCGCAGCAGCGCGGTGCTATCGGCGTGTGGCTTAGTGACGCGGTCGCTGAGATTTTGTGTCTGCTGACTCATGACTGGCGGCCACCTTGCCGAAGAATCAACGCGAGTAGCGCAGGTGCGCCAAGGAACGCGGTGACTGTGCCAGTTTGCAGAGCAACTGGGGAAAAGAGACTGCGAGCGACGAGGTCGGCGAGAATGAGAAACACTGCGCCGAGGCACATAGAAATGGGCAGCAGGCTGCGGTGATCGGGGCCGATGGCAAGGCGAATCAGGTGCGGGACGACCAATCCGACAAAGGAAATAACGCCAGTGACAGCGACGCCCGCTGCCGTGACTAACGCAGCCAGGGCGAGCAGCAGTTGCCGGATCCACACTGTGCGCATACCAGTGGCAGCGGCCTGTTCTTCGCCGAGGAGGAACAGGTTGAGTTCGGGAATGAGCATCATCAAGATAACCGTGCCGACGGTAATGGGGCCGACTGCCAGTGCAATGTCCTGCCAATTCGAAGCAGTTAAATCGCCGTTGAGCCAGAACATGGCCTGTTGAGCGTCATCGCTGTGTGGCGCGTTCGCGATGGTGGCGGAGATGACTGCGCCGAGGAACGCGTTGAGTGCAATACCGACGAGCAACAGGGTGGCTCCACTGCCGCCATTGAGACCGGCGACGATTTGGACAAATATGACAGCCAGCAACGCGCCTATGAATGCGCCAGCCGAAAGAACCCACGGTGCTTTCGCGGCCACGCCAGTGACGATGAGAATGACGGCTACCACTGCTGCACCGGAGGAGACACCGGTAACACCGGGTTCGGCCAGCGGATTGCGAAAAACTGCCTGCATGGTTGCACCTGCGACAGCGAGCGAGGCACCGACCAGTCCAGCAAGGAGGACACGGGGCAGCCGGATGCTCCAGACAAGTGATTGCGTGGCAGGGGATATCTCTGGCAGAAGGTGGTTGAGAGCCGGGAGGTCGTCGGAAAGCGTCTTGATGAGCGGGGTGAGCAGCGCGACGATGCCGTTGCTGAAACCTGTTCCCGCGGGGCCTATGGAGATCGCCAAGAGGATTGTGGCGGGGACGGCCAGGAAAAGTAGAAAGCCGAAGAGCCGGGCTCGAAGTTTTTGTTTTCGAGTGCGCGGAAGAGAAGCTCTATCGACAATAGTTTTCACGTGGCTAATGATGGACAATGTGAAAATAATTGTCAATAAAGGCGTGTCGGTGGGGCTGTGGGGTCCCCTAAGAGCAGCAAAACCCCGCACCAGCTCCCTTGTGAAAACAGGGTGCTAATGCGGGGTGAAGAAGCTCTGTAGCTTACTTCTTGTCGCCCAGGCGCTCGTCTGCCATGTCGCGAACCTTCTTGATCTGGTCGGCCTTGTCCTCGCCGAGCTTGTCCTTGCCCAGCTGCTCAGCCTTGTCCAGAACCTTGTCGGTGTTCTCTTCGTTGCTCAGTGCTTCCTTGGCCTTGTCCATAAGTCCCATGGTGAAGACTCCTTCCATTTTTAATGTCTATTCGCGTTTTTTCGTTTGCGGCATAGAGTGTACCGATGAATTGGCGACGTTGCGACCGTTTTGGACTCACGGAGCGAATCCGGGATTCGACTGGCAATACCGTGACTGACGGCTATTGAGTGGCTATTGAGCTGTCTTGGTGCGGGCTTCATCTGCCTTGTGCATGACTTCGCGCTCGTACTTGCCGACGAAGATCATGAGGACAAACGCAATAGCGACAACTCCAATGAGGGTTGCGAATGTGACATTCCAGCCTGCGAAGTCGATCAAGAGACCGACACCAGTGGAGGCGAGTGTTGCGCCGAGAAGGTATCCGAACAATCCAGTGAAACCAGCTGCGGTTCCCGCAACATACTTAGGCGAGAGGTCGATGGCCTGCAGTCCGATGAGCATGATTGGGCCGTAAATGAGTGCGCCGATCAGGGAGATGAGCACATAGAACATCCACAATGGTGCCGTAGCGGGTAGCTGCCAGTATGCGAAAATGGTGATGCCGGTGCCGATCAGGAAGAGCATGCCGGCGCCTGAGCGCCAACCCTTGAAGACCTTGTCGGAGACCCATCCGCACAGCAGGGTGCCCACAATTGCTGCGCCCTCGTAGAGCATGAATCCGATGATTCCGCCCGTGACGTTGGTCTTGTGCAATTCGTTTGTCAGGTAAATCGGAATCCAGTTGAGAACGCCGTAACGAAGTGCGTAGACGAACACATTGGCCAGCGCCAACATGACGATAACCGGATTGGTAAGAACATGGTTCTTGACGATTGTGAACCAGGGTTCTTGTGCCTCGTCATTAGTTCCTTCGACCTTGTCTGGGTCGTTACGGTATTCCTCTACCGGAGGCAGTCCCATGGATTGCGGGTTGTCTCGAATCAGCAGGAATGCGATGGCGGCAATCACGAGCGCGACAATCGCCGGTAGCCAGAATGCGGGAGTCCAGTCGGCATCGGAAGTGGCGAACGAATGCAAGCCCCAGGCTGCCAGAGCACCACCGACGGCGGCACCGACATTGTGGGCAGTGTTCCAGATCGACATCAAAGTGCCACGCTCGGATGTCGAGAACCAGTGGACGACAACGCGTCCAGAAGGAGGCCAGCCCATGCCTTGGAACCAGCCATTGATGAACATGACTGTCGCGAAAATCGCAACAGAGGCACTGATCGCTGGGACGAACGCAACAAAGAGGTTTACGACCGCGGACAGCGCTAGGCCAAGCGGGAGGAAGTACCTGGCATTGGCCCTGTCGGAGAGCATGGCCATGAAGAACTTGGATAGGCCGTAGGAGAAGAGAACCGCATTGGCTACGATGCCAATTCCGGCTGCACCCAGTAGGTCGTGCTTTTCCAGCACAGCGGACACCAGGGGGATGTTATTTCTGATGAGGTAGAAGCCCGCGTAGCCGATGAAGATGCCCATGAAGACGTTGAACCGCCAGGTCCGGTAGGTCGGGGCAATCTTTTCCTCGGGAAGGGGAGCTGCTGGGCCGGGGGCGCTGAGCCAGCCGAGCCTCTGACTGCTCATGATGAGAGTCCTTTCGCTGAAGGCCGCCGTTGCCTCTAGCGCAACCTGTGCGGGTGGCTAGGGCAGCAGGCGGAGAGCTTTATCGTTTCAGCGGTGAGTTTACAGCGACTTCAGCCCCTGTTAATGGGTTGTTAACCTCTCGGTCTTGGGGGCCTGTGGAGGGGGTTGGCGTAAAGGCGATTAACGCATGTCATTGGTTAGAGAATGTCGTTAATAGCCTCGGTGGGGCGCGCCATCCTTACCCCCTTATTGGTGACGACAAACGGGCGCTCAATCAGGCGTGGGTGCGCAACCATTGCGTCCAGAAGTTCCTCGTCGCTGGAGTCCTTGGAGAGTTCCAGTTCCTTGAACTCTGCTTCCTTGGTGCGCACGGCATCGATGACGTTCAGGCCTGCCGCCTCGATTAGCGAGCGCAGCTCGGCCTTGGTTGGAGGAGTGTCTAGGTACTTGATGATTTCCGGCTCGATTCCGGCTTCGCGTAATACGGCGAGAGCCTGGCGGGACTTTGAGCAGCGGGGGTTGTGATAAATCTTCGCTTCCATGTCTCCATCATGGCTGATGTTGTGGCGTGAAGGTTGGCGCTGTGGCGTGACGGCCTGTGGATAGGGTTTGTTCAATGTTTATCCTTAGAAAAATGCCATACCAAAAACACTTAAGTTCAATAGGTTGAAAATCGCTGTCGTTAGGTTTACTCTCACACGTGATAGATGAACGGCGAAGTGCGCCCCAACCGCCCCTAAGGTGACCCGATTTACTGAAGCGGCCGGTCAGCGTAGCCGTCGTAAAGCAGGAACAAAACGATTAAGAGCGGACACCAACATGACAATTTCCGGAAAACTTTCGCGATCAGCCAAGTCCATGTGTGCGGGTCTTTCGATTTTGCTAGCGGGCGCTGGCCTTGCAGCGTGTGGCGATAGCAGTGAGGGAGCCAGCGGCGAGAACCCAATCAACGTCGTGGCTTCCACGACGCAGATTTGTGATTACGTGAAGCAGCTGGACATCGATGAAGTGGATCTGACCTGCCTGTTGGCGCCGAATGCAACGGCTCATGAGTTGGAAATGACCCATGAGCAGCTGAGCAAGACTGGTAACGCGGATCTCTTGTTCGTCAACGGAGTCGACCTGGAGCACTTCTTGGACCAGGCGATTGAGTCCTCGGGCTTTTCCGGAACGATGGCAGTAACCAGCGGCGTTCTAACTGCAGGTGACGTAGATGCCATGAAGACGGCCAAGGATATGGACAAAACCAAGCCGCTGCCGCCAGAGAAGGCGAAGAATGGTAACTACACCATTGACCGAGGCGTGGAAAAGATTGATGTTTCCCCATGGCCATTCCCGCCGGAAGAACCCGGTGAGGAGGCGGAATTCCGCTTCGATCCGCATGTATGGACCTCGCCGAAGAACGCCAAGATTCAGGTTGCCAACATCGGCTACGCCCTGGAACAGGTCGCTGAGGAACGTGGCGACAATGAGCTGAAGTCCACCATCGCCGACCACGTTGCGGCCTACCAGGAGAAGCTGAATCAGCTGGATGAGTGGGCAAATAAGTCCATCGCCACCGTGTCGGACCCTGTGCTGTTTACCAGCCACGATGCCTTTGGATACTTCTCCCACGAGTTCAATATCAACTTCATCGGCGCAGCGCTGTCTGATTTCAACGAGCAGCAGGATGCCACGGCCGCGCATATCGCCGAGGCGGCAAAGACCGTGAAGGACTCGGGTGCAACCGCGCTGTTTGCGGAGAACTCGAACAACTCGAAATCAATTGAGGCGATCGCCAAGGCCGCAGGTGTCAAGGCCATCGTTGGTGAGGACGCACTCTACGGCGACTCCCTTGGTCCGGCTGGCAGTGATGGCGAGACCTACATCGGTTCCATCATCCACAACGTCACTCAGGTTGTGACGGCATGGGCCGGAACTGTCGCGCCGCTGCCAGAGGGCATCAAATGAGCGGTAACCACTTAGCCAACCCCATGTCTGCCGAGCCCATAGTCACGCTCCGCGATGCCTCATTCGGCTACACGGCGGTACCCATCGTCAATCACATCACCGCCAATGTCGCGCCGGGTACCGGGCTTGCACTCATCGGCGCCAATGGCTCTGGAAAAACGACCGTGCTGCGCGGAATCCTGGGTGGGACTCGTCTTCTCTCTGGTGAGATGCACAACAACGCGAAGATTGTGTCCTACGTCCCGCAGTCGGCAGACCTCGATCGCACTTTTCCTGTCACGGCGTTCGATGTCGTCGCCATGGGGGTGCTGCACGAACTGCGCCCCTTCCAACCGTTTGGACACCGCAAAGAACGCATCCACGCAGCGCTAGCCAAAGTCGGGCTTGCCGACCGCACCAGTGAACGTTTCGGCAACCTCTCCGGTGGCCAGCAGCAACGCGTCCTGTTGGCGCGCGCCATCGTCGCACGTCCGCAACTCGTGCTTCTCGACGAGCCGTTCAACGGCCTCGACACTGAAAATCGGGCGATGCTGCTGAATCTCCTCAACGAACTGAAGGAAAATGGCACGGCAATTATCGCGGCCACCCATGATCTCGTGCTTGCTGAGGACACCTGCGAAAACACATTAATCGTGGCAGAGCAGCCAGCTTTTGGTGCGACCTCGAAGTTGGTGCCAGCCTATGTGGACTGAGCTTGCGAATGAGCTTGGGGTAGCGCCTTTCATGTTCAGGCCACTAGTGCTGCTGATTGCCCTCGGGGCGGTCTCTGGCCTGGTCGGTGTCATCGTGAACCTGCGTGGCCTCGAGTTCAATGCCGAGGCCATGGTGCATTCGATTTTTCCCGGAATTGTGGCCGGTGCCGTATTCGGTGGCATCGACATGATTATCCCGGTGGCTGCAGCATGTGCGGTGGTAGTGGCAGTAGCACTGACCTTAGTATCGCGCTCGCACATGTCGGAAGCTGGAGTTGCAGTTGTACTGACCAGCTTCTTTTCCATCGGTGTGATTCTCTCGCTGAAGAAAGGTGACCAGTCAGGACAGCTGGAAGCGCTCATGTTCGGGCGACTGCTGGAAGTCACTGACTCCCGTCTCACCAGCGCCCTGATTGTCTGTGCCATCGCCTTGGTTCTTATCGCAGTGACCTGGCGCCGACAGGTGTTTGTTGCCTTTGATCGCTTCGGTGCCAAAGCCGCAGGCGTCAATGTGTGGGGCATCGACCTCACCATTAACGCGGCGATTGCTGCGGTCGTGGTGTCGTCGGCAAGCGCTGTGGGCGTGCTGCTGGTAGTCGGATATCTGGTCGTGCCGGGAGCGGCGGCGAGACTGCTGACTCGCCGAGTTCATGTGATGGTGCCGATTGCGATTGCAGTGGGCTGCCTCAGCGGAATCGTTGGTTTGGCACTGGTGCCTTTGGGGCCGGTGTCGCCTCAGGCAGTCGTCGCGCTGACCTCGGTGGGACTGTATTTCATGGCACTGGGGCTGCGCGTCGTGCTGGGAGGAGACCGTGTCTAGCATCCTGATTTTGCCAATTATCGAACTGATACTGGTAGGAGCCCTGGCTGGAGTAGTTGGGGTGCTCGCGGTGCTGGGAAAACAAGTGTTCTTCGCAGAAGCGATTACACATGCGACTTTTCCCGGCGCGGTTGTGGGCGTTGTTATTGCGGCAGCGCTCGGCCTGAGCCACTCCTGGATTTCGGTGTTCCTCTTTATCGGAGCATTTCTGATGTGTATTCCGATTGGGGCACTGTTCGGTCTGTCAAAGGTGGGAACAACGTCCTCGGCGGCGGGAATTGTGCTGACATTTGGGTTCGCACTGGGCTACTTCCTGAACAAGTGGTTCGCCCCGTTGCCGGTGAAGGTAGAGAGTTTCCTGGTCGGCAGCGTACTTAACGTGAACAAGATTGATATTGCGCTGTCCGGTGGCCTCTTGCTGCTGGTGGCGTTGGTGCTGCTTGCTCGGTGGCGTCAGCTGATTTACTTCACCTTCGACCCGGAGTCTTTCGGAGTCGCGCATTCGAGGAGAAAAGCACAGCTGGTCATCAGCGGGCTAATCGTTCTGACTCTGGTGGCGCTGATTCCGGCTGTCGGCACGATTCTATCCATCGCGCTGCTAGCTGCCCCGGCAGCTGCGCTCGTTGGGGTAGTGAACGATACCCGTTTGCTATTCGTGTTGGCGCCATTGATGGGTATCGCGATTGGCCTGGTGGGGCTATTCATTGCGGTGGCGGCGAATCTGTCAGTTGGCGGCTGCATTGGCGTGTGCGCCGGCTGTTTCTATGTCCCCCTCAAGATTGCGGCAACACGCAATAACGCTAAAGTCTAAAGAATGCACGTGGAGGATTTACCAGCAAAGACCCAGGACTACCTCAAGGTCATTTGGGATTTGCACGAGCGCACCGGTGAAAAAGTGGCACTTGGCGATGTCGCTGAGCGGATGGGTGAAAAGAAGCCCACCGCCAGCGAGGCCGTGAAGAAGCTAGCTGCACGTGGCCTTGTCAACCACGAGCCGTATCGGGGCATTAGCCTGTCGGACCGTGGGCGGGATATTGCGCTAATCATGGTGCGGCGCCACCGGCTGATTGAAAGCTTCTTGGTCTCGACTCTGGGATACACCTGGGATGAGGTTCACGAGGAAGCCGAAAAGCTTGAACATGCGGTCTCGGATGATTTCATTAGTCGCATTGATGCAATGCTGGGATTCCCTGAGCGCGATCCGCATGGTGATCCAATTCCCAGCGCAAGCGGTACCATCGCCAGCGCAGTGCGCACCGACCTGACGGATATCGAAGCCGGCGCGATGGTGGTAGTCGATCGCATTAACGACTCCGACCCTGAACTACTGCGCTATTTGGCGACATCAGGGGTAGGCCCGGGAACCGTGCTCCGAGCCGAAGCCGCACCATATGCAGGCATGCATGTCTTTGCCATCCTCGATGAGGTGGACGATACCGAGCCAAAGAAAATTCATGTGGCAGACTCGGCACTATGGGCAATCAAGGCGACTCCAACAACGAACTGACGAGGGCCGCAGCGCGCTCTTACTATAAGGTGTCGCGGAATCTCACTGGGCCAACTAAAGTGCCACCCGCACCGTCAGTTTCGTTCGACAGCGTGAAGAGTGCTCGTCGGCAGGCATATGCCAGTGTCGAGAGCGTTGATGTGCCACTCAATGCCATCGCTATCTCGCCTGCTGAGCAGCAGGAACACATGGCTAATCTCGAACGCCGCTTGAATGCCTCGACCAAAGACATGCGGGCACTGCTGGACTACGAAGAGCAGCGCATTGAGGTCACTAGCACCGTCAAAGAGGCAATCGTCTATACGTTGCTGGCAATACTCCTTTTGGCAGCAGCCATCGGACTTGGCTACGCCAGCCACCTGGGGGCCGATGCGATTTTGAATGCTGCGGCGGAGGTGACGCCGCGATGAGTAAACGCTCAGGCTCCGACAACGGGTGCGCGACGGTCATTGTCGTATTTTTCTTCTTCGGCCTGATTGTTCAGCTCTTCGGTGTCACGCTGTGGATTCTGCAATATGCATTGCCAGTTGCGGGCTTGGTGCTTGCGATTCTCATCGCATACCAGGCGTGGGTCGGTGTGCGCCGCAGCGCTGAGGCGCACGAGCTCGCCGAGCGTAATCACGCTGAGCTGCAACAGATTGCCATGGACACCGAGTACCAGCTCACCGCAATCCTCTCTGCCTGGGACAACGTGAACACCACAATGGGGGTCGGCACCATCTACAAAGATGTATTTGCCTCCGGAGAGGCTACGCCGGAGCTCATCGAACTACGCGGTGAGCTATCTCGTGCTCGAAAGCTAAACAACCGACTGCGCGAGCAGCGCGAAACTATGACCAACCGGGAACTAGTGGAAGCCATCTCTGATGCCGACGAGCTCTGGTGCTCGCTGACGAAGACATATCAGAACGCTCGTCGCGAGCTGTAGTAACGCACTTGAATTAGTCGACGGTCATCACAATCTTGCCGTCAGCGTGTCCGTCTTCCAATACTCGGTGGACCTCCGCGACCTCGGTGAGGTTTTTAGTCAGGCCGATAGGAAGTGAAATCTCACCGGCAACCACGCGGTCGGCCAGGTCAGCATAAATAGTCGTGTCATTCGTAATAGCCGGAATGTGTGCTTCAATGCCACGTTCCCTCGCCGGTGTCAGGTCGGCCAGTGAAGGCAGCGCCACAATCCGACCATCCGATGCCAACACATCCAGCGAGGGGAGGAATGTGTCGAAGTACACGCCATCGAGCACAACATCTACGCCCTCGGGGAACCGCCGGCGCACAGCCTCGAATACATCTTCCGCTGTGTAATCAATGTGCTGTGCACCAAAGCCCACTAGTTTTTCATGATGGCGTGACGACGCACTGGCCAACACAGTTGCGCCACGGGCGACCGCCAGCTGCGTCATCAGCTGGCCAACACCGCCACCGGCACCATGGATGAGTACGGTGTCCCCGCTTTTTACCTTTGCAAGCTGCTCGACAGCCACGGTCGCCGTGATTCCCACTAGGGCAAGGCCCGCAGCGGTAACGTCGTCAAGCGAATCGGGCGTTCGGACCACACCGTCGGCGGGGAAGACGTTGTGCGTTGCGTAGGTGCCGCGGAAGTCGTCGAAGCTGCGCATACCGAAGACACGGTCGCCGGGGGCGAAGCTGTCCACACCTTCGCCGACGGCAACGACTTCGCCAGCAGCTTCGCGTCCGAGCACTGCGGGAGGGGCGAACTTTGCGCACAGACCGGAAGAGCCATCGCGCATCTTGTAGTCCAGCGGATTCGCGCCGATGGCTGTGGTTTTGACCAGGATTTCGCCGGGACCGGGCTCCGCAGGGGTGCGGGAAACCTGCGTGAACTCATCGGGGTCGCCAAAGCGATTGATGATCATTGCGTATGCGTTGCCTGAATTTGCTGCCATGTCCATCACTGTAGTCCTAGCAGCTAATTATCAACGGTCGGCAAGCGGGAGGGCAGCGGTGACGGCACTGAACGACTCATTGAGGTAGGCGCTGAGGAGGTCGGCGGCGTGGTTTGGGGTGTCCTCGATGAGAACTTTGGCGATACTGATGTGGCGATCGGCGTATCGGGCATGGAGTTCGATGCTTTGGGGGTAGGAGAGGAAGCAAAGACGGAGTTGGGCCTGAATTGATTCGGCGGTGGCTAACAGGTCGGGGGACCCGGAAGCTCTGACGATGGCGAGGTGAAAGGCATTATTCCGTTCGGGAAGGTTCAATGATGACTGTGAACCACAAATAGAAAGAATCTCTTCGCCGAGGAGCTTTGCCTGGCTCTTGCTTAGCGATCGCAGTGTTCCGCATTCGACGACATGGCGAAAGGCATACAGTTCGCGGATGCGTTGTTTGTCGAAGGAAGCGATAAACACGCCGTGATGAGGGATGTGAGTAAGTAGCCCCTCAGATTCCAGCTTGCGGTAGACCTGTCGGATGGTGTTGCGACTGACCTGCAGTCGCGCAGCAAGTTGGGTTTCACGGAGCTGCTCGCCACTGTAGTGCTTTCCGGCGAGAATCTCTCGGCGCAGGACAGTTGCGGTGACATCCGCTACTGAAACGTCTTGTTGTTTTTCCCCAGAGGACGTGTGGGTCTGATCGTCGAGGATGCTTCCGGGGGTAGTCATGTAATACAGACTACTAAAGCACTTTTGTGTGGCGGCCATCACCAATTAACATACGAGACATTGTTCAACAATCTCTGTGCAGGCGATCTTCAACGTAGGGATCCTTCAACGTGGGAATCGTCAGACTTGTAGGGAAAGGCCTTACGCTATGGACGCTTCAACATCTGCCCATAAGGCGCGGCGAACGGCACTCCTCGGCGCCGTATTCCTGATGGCGACCAGTGCTATCGGGCCGGGCTTCCTCACCCAGACCGCAACCTTTACGGCCAAGCTTGGCGCGGCTTTCGCCTTTGCCATTGTGATCTCGGTGCTTCTTGATATCGCGATTCAGCTCAACGTGTGGCGAGTGATTGCTGTCTCTGGACGCCGCGCGCAGGAGCTCGGCAACGCCGTGCTTCCGGGGCTGGGCTGGTTAATGTCAATTCTCATTGTCATCGGTGGTGTGGTCTTCAATATTGGCAACGTCGGCGGTGCTGGACTTGGTGCGAACGCGATGTTGGGCGTGGACGCAAAGATTGGCGGCATTGTTACTGCAATCCTCGCCATTGGCTTCTTCCTCTCCCGGCGGGCGGGTATGGCGCTGGACAAGGCACTCGTTGTGCTCGGTGTCGTGATGATTCTGGTCACTGGAATTGTGGCGTTCAGTTCTAACCCGCCAGTAGGGGAAGCACTGAAGAACACGGTCATGCCCGACACGATTGACTTGTTGGCAATCATCACGCTCGTCGGTGGCACTGTTGGCGGGTACATTACTTACGCTGGCGCTCACCGCATGCTTGATGCTGGCGCCGGCGGTGTAGAGAACCTCGCACAGACCACTCGCTCATCTGTTACGAGCATCATCGTCACAGCCATCATGCGTTTCCTCCTTTTCCTAGCTGTCTTGGGAGTGGTTGCGGGTGGCGTGGTCCTCAATACGGATGGAAACCCCGCTGCAGAGGCATTCCAAGCTGCGGCAGGAGATTGGGGTATGCGCTTCTTTGGCGTTGTCCTGTGGGCTGCGGGAATCTCGTCGATTGTGGGTGCCAGCTACACCTCAGCAACATTTCTGACTCGTTCCTCGGGTGCTGGAGCCAAGACTCAAAACACGATCACCATTGTCCTAATTGCAATCTCCACGCTGCTCTTCGGTCTCATCGGTACGGCTCCAGCGACGCTGTTGGTTTTCGCCGGAGCCTTCAATGGTTTGGTTCTTCCAATTGGCGTTACTGTGCTGATTTACATCGCGCTGTTCCGTGCGGATCTCATGAATGGTTACAAGTACCCGAAGTGGTTGGCGGCTATCGGAATCTTGGGTGTCGCAGTCGCCTGGTTCTTGGCGTGGCGCTCATTCGGCGGTGTGTTTGAAATGCTCGGCTAATCCCCCCCGGTTTCTCGCACAGCTCAGATGAGAACCAACATAACAACGGTACAAAGACCAGCATTATTACTTGGAAGGAGCGGTGACGTTTATGGGCGCCACTATCGATCTCAACTCTGACCTTGGGGAAGCGTTCGGCTCGTGGAAGATGGGTGATGATATCGCTCTGCTGAACATTGTGACCAGTGCCAATATTGCCTGCGGGTATCACGCGGGTGACGCTAGCGTCATGATGGAGACCTGTGAGGCAGCTGCTGCGCGCGGAATTCGCATCGGCGCGCACGTCGCCTACCGCGATCTCCCCGGGTTTGGACGACGTCGCATGGATTACGCACATCGAGAATTGCGAGCCGAAACCGTCTACCAGATTGGTGCACTTTCGGCATGTGCACGGGCGGTGGGTACCGAAGTTTCCTACGTCAAGCCCCATGGTGCCCTCTACAACCGCATCGCAGTGGATGAAAATCAGGCCGCTGCAGTGGTGGAGGCGCTCCTGCTCGCTCGCTCCACCTGCGGAGATGAGCTTGCCATTATGGCGCAGCCGGGGTCGGTCATCGAACGGCTCAGCCTCGACGCGGACCTCCCTGTGATTAGGGAAGCTTTTGCAGATCGCGCTTACAACTCCGATGGAACTCTGGTGTCCCGAGTACTCGAGGGGTCGGTCATTGTAGAACCCGATGCCGTCGTCAAACGCGTCATTGCAATGGCTAGCGGGGAACCAATCGTCGCCTACGACGGTTCACCGTTGACCGTGCAGGCTGACTCTATTTGTTTGCACGGAGACACCCCTGGTGCGGTCGAACTCTCCCGTATGATTCGCCAAGGGCTCGTCGACGCCGGAGTCACCGTCGCTGCCCACGTATAGCGCGGACTCGCACACCGGTCTTATCAACCGCAGTTTTTCAACCCCGCAAGAAAGAAAGGATCAGCACCGCCATGGCCGAGATTCGCCCTATGGGAACAAATGCGCTGCTTATCGACTATTCATCATCGGCCAATCCGTTGGCGAAGGTACTTCGTGCACACTCTGCTGCGGCTGAGATTGAGGGACTCGTTGACAGGGTACCTGCAGCCCAAACGCTCCTTCTTCGCTTTCGCGGACCGGCTCGTCGTTACCTCGGCGCAGTAGAAACCGCGCTGCGGGGCAACAATGCGCAGAGGCAGACCGTCGACAAGCGAAAAACAATGACGATTCCCGTTCACTATGACGGCGCGGACCTTGAGTCCTTGGCACAAAGCCTTGGGATGAGCCCTCAAGCGTTAATCGATTGGCACTGCGAACGCCCTTGGACGGCCGCGTTCGGTGGATTCGCGCCGGGCTTTTATTACATGGTGCGCGGGAGCGGTCAGGGGTGGCCAGAGCCGCTTGATATTCCCCGCCTTACGACGCCGCGCACTCGAGTTCCCAAGGGCTCCGTCGGACTTGCGGGCCAATTCGCAGGTGTATATCCCATCGATTCGCCCGGTGGCTGGCAGCTCTTGGGACATACAGATGTGGAGATGTGGGACTTGAATCGGCCTAATCCGGCGCTGCTTGAGCCCGGGGTTGAGGTGCAATTTGAAGCGACTTCTACGGTGAGTGCGGCGTAGAAAAAGGGGGCGGAAGAGATGAAGAATTCTATCGAGATTATTCGACCCGGCATATTGACGACGATTCAGGATTTGGGCCGTGCAGGGCAAGGCAGCCTGGGCGTGAGTACTTCCGGTGCGTTCGACCACGAGTCTGCGGCAGCTGCTAACCGGATGGTTGTCAACGAAGAAAGCCTGGCGGTGCTTGAGTGCGTCGTCGGCGGGTTGGAGTTCCAAGTAGCGGAGGGAGCAATCATATCCTTCGCAGGAGCCCACGGTGAGGTGACTGTCGAGCAGGATGGCAAGGTCATCAAGACCTCGATGAATAGTCGAATTGTGGTCGGGGCGAAGGCAATTGTGCGGCTTGGTACCTTCGATGCAGGTCTTCGCGGGTACGTCGCGATTCGAGGGGGCATCGATGTCGCGGAAGTGCTGGGCTCGCGGTCATACGATACGCTCGGCAAGCTCGGCCCAGCGCCTTTGCAGGCCGGTCAGGTCTTGCAGGTCGGCGACCCGGAGTATTCGACGGGGTCGTCAATCGCAATTTATCCCGCGCCTCATTGGTCGAGCGAGGCTGCGCGCTTAGATGTTGTTCCTGGCCCTCGGGCGGACTGGTTTACGCGGGAAAGCGTCAGTGATTTCTTTCACGAGACATGGACCGTGACGCAAGAGGCCAACCGCGTCGGACTTCGGCTGAATGGGACTACTCTTGAGCGCCAGGTCACCCATGAGTTGGCAAGCGAGGGAATGGTCCCCGGTGCGATACAAGTGCCCGCATCGGGGCAGCCGATTATTTTCGGTCCTGATCATCCGGCGACGGGTGGATATCCGGTCATTGGTGTGTTGACGGAGCCGTCATTGTCGAGGGCCGGGCAATTGGTGCCCGGCGCGAAGGTACAATTCCGCCGGGTGCGGGCGGTATAGGTCTGCGGCTTCATTCTGCGCGATGGTGCGCCACTACGTTTGCCAGCTATGAGCGTCACACCGTTCTTCGCAGTAAAATCAGCCACCATGATTGAACACGCCTCCTTTTCTCAACTCAGCGCGACGGATGTTTATGCCATCTCGGCGTTGCGTACCGACGTGTTTTATCTTGAGCAGTCCTGTACAGAGCCGGAAATGGACTGGCGCGACCTGGAAGATACCGCAGAGCACTATTTCATCCGCGACGACAATGACGCCCGCAAGATTATTGCGTACTTGCGTGTGATTGACACGCTCGATGAGTTCTCGACGAACTACCCGCGCACCATCGGACGCGTTGTCGTCGATGCCGCGAGCCGGGGTAGGGGGTTGTCCTCGAAACTGCTGCAGCAGGTCATCGCTGACCACCCGGATACGGGGCTGATTCTGCATGCCCAGACGCAGGCGAAGGCCGTGTACGCAAAAGCCGGCTTCCATGAGATCGGGGAGACCTTCATGGAAGCCGGCATTGAGCACATCACGATGGTTCGTGATGCAGCCTGTGGCGAAGCCTAGGAATTAATCGCCTAGGCTCCGATTTGTACGGCGTTGCTTGCCTGAAGTTTTAAGCGTTGACCTTCGAACTCGCCAGGATGCGGTTCAGAGAGTCGACGCTGGCCTTCGCATCGCCGATAAGCATGTCGGTGTTTTCGTTGAAGAACAACGGGTTCTGCACGCCCGAGTAACCCGAACCCATCGAACGCTTGAGAACAATCACGCGCTCAGATTCCCACACCTTCAGCACCGGCATACCCGCAATCGGGGAGCCCGGCTGCTCTGCCATCGGGTTGACGGTGTCATTTGCACCGATGACCAGGGTGACATCCACATCAGCGAAGTCATCGTTGACCTCGTCCAGCTCCAGCACGATGTCGTAGGGAACCTTGGCCTCAGCCAGCAGCACGTTCATGTGACCCGGCAGGCGGCCAGCGACTGGGTGGATACCGAAGACCACTTCCTTGCCGGCCTCACGCAGGTTACGGACTAGGTCAGCAACAGCGTACTGAGCCTGTGCCACAGCCATACCGTAACCCGGAGCGATGAGGATCTTGTCTGCATCACGCAGAATCTCGGAGGTGTCCTCGTGGCTGACCTCGGTGTGGGAGCCTTCCACAGCGCTTCCCGACGAAGCCTCGGAGCCAAAGCCGCCCAGAATAACGTTGGCAAAGGAGCGGTTCATGGCCTCACACATGATGTACGACAGGTAGGCTCCGGAGGAACCAACTAGCGCACCAGTGATGATGAGCAGCGGGTTGCCAAGCATGAGACCGGTGAAAGCGGCGGCCCAACCGGAGTACGAGTTCATGATGGACACGACAACCGGCATGTCGCCGCCACCGATGGCGATGACCAGGTGCCAGCCCAAGAACAGGCCCAAAGCAGTGACTGCAATCATGCATGCCCATGCGATGGTGCCGCCCTCGGTGCCGGTTGCGATGAAGACAGCCAGGAGAACCAGAGTGACTACCAGAATGGCAATGTTCAGAGCGTTGCGGCCCGGCAGCAGTAGTGGCGAGCCCTTGATCTTCTCAGACAGCTTCAGGCCTGCGACGATGGAGCCAGTGAAGGTCACAGCGCCGATGAAGACGCCAATGTAGACCTCGCCGAAGTGGAACTTCAGGGCATCGGGGGCTACATCTTCGGCGAAAATGTAGGAGTTGAAGCCGATGAAGATAGCGCCGAGTCCGACCAGACCATTGAACAGTGCAATCAGCTGCGGCATGCCAGTCATGGCAACGCGGCGTGCGCGACTGATACCGATGACACCACCGATGCCGATAGCGACAGCGATGAGAATCAGGGTAATCAGCGGCGAGAAGTGAGTATCCGGCTTGGTGTCTGCGGTCACGAGTGCCTGGAAGATGGCAATGACGACGGCTACAGCCATACCGGCGATACCGAAGGAGTTACCGCGGCGAGCGGTCTCCGGCTTGGACAGGCCCGAGAGGGCAGCGAGGAACAGGACGGCGGCGACAATGTAGCCGACGTTGGACAGGCGGTAGGTCCAGTCCAGAAGCGAAGCAGTATCAATGCTAGCCATTAGACTTTATGCCTCCTCTTTCACAAACATGCCAAGCATGCGGTCGGTGACGGCGAAACCGCCGAAGATATTGATGGAGCTGACCACGATGGCCGCGAACGCGAGGCCGGAAACCAGCAGGTTGGAGCTTCCCACCTGGAGAATCGCACCCACCAGAACAATGCCGGAAATCGCGTTGGTCTCAGACATCAGCGGTGTGTGTAGGCGCGGCGTGACCGCGGAGATTACGTAGAAGCCAAGCACGATAGCCAAGGTGAGAACCATGAAGTTGGCGCTCACGCTGTGCGGTGCGCTGAGCATAACCACAATTGCCAGCAGTGCCGTCAGGCCCAGAGCAATCTTCGAGCCCAGGCCCGATCCCATGAAGGAAACCTTCTCCGGCGCATTCTCTTCTAATGCGGCCTGGTGGGCCTGCTGCTCCTGCAGTGGGGCAGCAGGGGTGACAGCGACCTTGATTGGCGGTGGTGGCCAGAGAATCTCAGCTCCGGTAGCGCCGGCGCCATTCTGTGGGCGAGCCTTTGTTACCGTGATGCCACGGATAATCTCATCCTCGAGATTGAGAACCGGAGAGCCATCCTTTTCCGGCGTAATCAGCTTGAACAGGTTGAAAATGTTCTGTCCGTACAGCGACGATGCCTGCGCGGGCAGACGTCCTGCAAGGTCGGTGTAACCGATGATGGTCACACCGTTGTCAGTGACAATGGTCTTGCCTGGAACGGTCATCTCGCAGTTGCCGCCACCGGCGGCAGCCATGTCGACGATGACGCTGCCTGGTTTCATAGCTGCAACATCGGCAGCAGTCAGCAACCGCGGAGAGCGACGGCCAGGGATATTCGCGGTGGTAATGACAATGTCAGCCTGCGCGGACTGTTCGGAGTAGAGCTTCGCGGCAGCGGCAGCCTGATCATTGGTCATTTCCTTGGCGTAGCCATCTTCGGACTTCTCGGTGGCGGCCGGAATCGGGATGAACTCTGCACCCATCGATTCGACCTGTTCACCGGCTTCAGGGCGCAGGTCTGTTGCCTTAACAACCGCGCCCATAGAGTTGGCCGTACCGATCGCCGCAAGTCCGCCGACACCAGCGCCGATGACGTAAACGGTAGCTGGTGGCATCTTTCCTGCGGCAGTCACCTGACCAGTGAAGAGGCGACCATATGCAGAAGCCGCTTCGACTACTGCACGGTAGCCGCCGATGTTGGCCATCGACGACAGCACGTCCATCGACTGTGCCCTGGAAATGCGGGGAACTGCGTCCATAGCAAGGGCAGTGATGTTGCGTTGCGCGAGTTCTTCGACCAGTTCTTCGTTTCGGCCTGGCGCAAGTCGGCTGATCAGCATGACACCGTCGTTAAGCAGTGCACGGAACTGCTCCGGCGGAGTGTCGAGCGTTACGACGATATCGCTGTGCCAGACAGACTCGTCGACAATGGTGGCACCGGCGGATTCGTAGTCCGCGTCGGTGAACTTAGCAGCCAGGCCGGCGTCAGCCTGCACGGCGACCTCGTAGCCAAGCTTGACGAGTTTGCCGACGGTCTCCGGGGTCGCAGCCACAATTGTTTGCTGGGGATCGGGTTCTAAAGGGATGCCGATTCTCATTGTGGGAGTTCTTTTCTGTTCGGGGTTTTATTAAGGGCCATGCGCACTCGGTTGTCGGTTAACAGTGAGTGTGGGCGTGGCCACTTTGTCCTTGGTGTCAATAAGGTATGCGCTGGTAGGGAGGCAGCGGAGGCGTTTGTGGAAAAAGGTAATAAAAATATGTGGGTAACGGTGGTGAGGTGGGTTTTCTGAATTTGTGCACTCGTGGAAAGGGGGTAGGAAATGGGGGTGGTCGTGTTAATTTTGGGCGAGAGTGAACATTTTCAGCGCTCTGAATGATTGTTTGAGGGGTGAAAGATGGGGGAGGCTATTTCTTTCTTTACGTATGTATTTACGTATTAGGTAAATTCGTATTCCTAGGTTCTTGGCAAGAGTTAAGGAAAACGATGATTGGTTCACTAAGGGCGGCCGGAAAGACCGTGTCGGCATCCCGTCAAGGGCGGGGGCGTAAGTTCTCGAAGGTGGTTGCTCTTTCGCTCGCAGCTGGTGTAGTTCTCGGCGGGCAGGTGCCAGCGCAGGCGGCACCGCGCATTGGTCAGCTGCCGGACATCACTGCACGTGAAAGCACTGTTGACTACCAGAACTCGGAAACCGTGGACAAAATTGGCGGTGGTCTGGTGGATGTCATGGGTGGCGTGAACCGTGTCATCTCCGGTGGTGAAAGTGGCCGTATCACCGAGCCGTTCGCCCCAGAGGCGGGGCACCTGCGCAAGGAGTTCGGAGCGATGGGCTCCCACCCAGTTGCCGCAACCCGTGAAGCAATGCCATGTGACGGTGTCGTCTACACCATCTACAACCGCGTACTGCGGGACCTCCACGGTCTCCACGGCACCACCGGCTGCTATGACGTGTTGCCGGAATCGGCCAACGCCTCCCCAGTTGGCGCGCAGCTCATTTACCCGGCGGATATCGACTCCTTGGAGTCCGCGCCGCTGATGGTTCTGAGCCCTGGCATTGGTACTGAGCCAGGTATGTACGACGCGCAAGCGCGACTCTATGCAAGCCACGGTTATGTCGTGGCTCTTGGCTACAACTTCACCAACTGGTTCGCGCCGCAGATGGTGCTGGCAGCTTCAGTTGCCGCAGCGGCCAATGAGGACGAGTCCACGCCACTTGCAGGCAAGATCGATTTCTCCCGGACGATGCTGGTCGGGCACTCTGCAGGTGGCGGCTCCGCAATCTTCCTGAACAATAGGATGGATAAGGCCTTCCAGGCTGCGGGCATCGATATGGTCACCCGTGGTCTGGTTGCTATCAACCCAGGGCCTTCCGACGCTGGACTGATCTCCACCCCTCCGGAGATTCCGAGCCTGGTGGCCATTGCTGAGCACGAGGACATCGTTCCTTTTGATGCCGATCGACGTGGTTACCGCGATGCTGCAGGGCCCGCCTGGGAAGCGGTAGTCACCGGTTCCTACCACGGCACCTACCTGGATGATCCGTCCAAGAATGTGCTCGGCTCGATGGTGCTGTCCTTTAGCGAGTATGTGCTCGACGGAACGAGTCGAGCAAAGGCTGTCTATGAGGGTGCCAACTATGGCCTGGCCACTGACTCCGAGCTCAAGGACGTTCAGCGCAAGGGCGTCTAGAGCTGGCTACTCCATCGACTCTGGAATCAGCTTTGCCGCAGCCTCGGCGATTGCCTTGCGCTGCGCTTTCGTGAGCTGATTGCCATTGAGGTAGTCGTTAGCCCAGAGTCCATCGGAAATCATTTGGACAACGTAGGCCATGCAGGCATCCTGGTCGGTGGCAATCCGTTCTACCGGCGGATTCCACCGGCGCAAAAGGCGCGTCCAAATCTCGCGTAGCTCCGGGTCGGCGGCAGAGTCGATGGACATGAGTAGCTCGGCCCTCGTTGCCGTATCCAGCGAGACCTGGAGGTTTGCGCGTAGGCGGTTGGCGGGGGATACCTCCTCTGCGGGCCCACCTGCGGCTTCGATAAGCTCCTCCTCCCATAACTGCGCCATGTGCTCATGGACGCTGCGGATCATGTCTTCGCGGGAGGGGAAGTGGTAAATCAATCCTGATTTACTCATTCCGCATTGAGTTGCAACATTTTCGTAGGTGACCTCGGAAAAACCGCTTGTCTCGATAATCTCAACGATTGTGTCGAGGATGGCAGTGCGCTTACTCGTGCGCATATTCAGTCTCCTTCGGGTTGCCGCGGAATGCCACCGCAGTCGCAATCGCTGCAATGACAGCAACGACAGCCAGGATAATCAAAATGGCCAGGTAGGAACTGTCGAGGCCGGCGCGGGCGCCGTCGTTAAGCGCTGGCGTGTGAAGTGCATCGGTGAGTGAGATGCTGGCGTCGACAGGCGTAAACAGGGTGTAGAACATAGGCAGGAGACTGCCTGTGATTGCGACGGTAATCAGTGTGCCGAATTCGTAGGACACGGATTCCATCGCCGCCGCCATACCTGCCTTTGACCTCGGCGCTGAGCCGATTATCGCAGTCGACGACACCGACATCACAGAACCTGCGCCCGCGCCGAGCAGTATCAATCCCGCGATCATGAGCGAGAAATTGCCCGAGGAAACGCCGTAGTACATGCCTGCCAGTCCGACGGCGTTGAGGAGGAAGCCGCCGGTGATGAGTGTGCGGAAACCCACTCGATGGAGCACCATGCCGCCGATGACACCAACTGGCAAGGACGCCAGTGCCGCGGTGGCAACTAGCAAGCCCGCGTCGAGTGGTGTGTATCCGACGGAAATCTGGAAGCGCTGCGTCGTCATCAATTCGGCGCCTGCCAGGACAAACATGGCAAGCGCTGCTGCCAGCACGCCACCGGAAAACATCGGCGAACGGAAGACCGAAAAGTCGATGAGGGGTTCGGTAAGACGTGCCTGACGACGCTGAAACAGTGCCGCGCCCACTAGCCCACAGGCGATAGCTGCGACGATGACGGTGGAGGAGCGATGGCCGGCGAGTTCCTTGATAAGCGAAACCAGGCCCAGCATGGCCAGCATCGCGTAGAGGCTGGTGAGAAAGTCCCAGCGCTTGGCTGGGTTGGGCTGATTTGGTGGAGCGAAAATCAGCGTGCCAATGATTGCGAAAACTACGACAGGGATGTTGATAAGGAAGATTGAGCCCCACCAAAAGTGCTCCAACAGGAAACCGCCGACGACGGGGCCAGCAGCGGCACCCAGTGTTGCCGTGGCTGACCAAATGCCAATAGCCGTGGCAAGTTCACGAGGGTGGTGGAAGGTCTCACGTAGCAGTGCGAGAGTGGCCGGCATCATGGTCGCGGCGCCCAGTCCCAGGCAGCCTCGAGCGATGACCAGGGCCCAGGCGTGCGGCGCAAAGGCCGCGGCCAGGGAAGATAAGCCAAAAATCGTCAGGCCCACAAGAAACATCTTGCGGTGACCGATGCGGTCGCCCAGAGTGCCAGTGCCGAGGAGGAGTGCGGAGATCACCAGTGGGTAGGCGTTGATGATCCACAGGCCCTCCAGCTCGGTTGTGTGGAGCTGCTCGCGCAGAACTGGCAGGGCAGTGTAGAGCACCGAGTTATCTATGCCGATGAGTAGTAGGCCGGCGCTGATGATAGCGAGGAAGGCCCACCTGTGGGTGACTGGAGTGGGCGGATTAGCCCCCGTGTAAGCGGTGTGGTCGGTACTTGTCATTCCAGTAACTGTAACGAACGTTCGGTTTAGTTACAACTTTTGGAGAGCGACGATTTAGGCCTAGAACTTCAACAAAAGTACGCCAATCCCGACCAAAGGGCCGGTGAAAAAGTGTCTAAGTTGAAGGCGTTGTTGAGGTACGAATTCACGGACGCCGTTCGATCCCCCGTGGCGCCCGAGCGGGTAAAGATCAGCTTGGACGCGCTGACTTTACGCTCGGAGCTTTACGCTCGGACGTTGTGGCCTATCACCGCCGGGATAGTGATTGGCGCATCCCCGAAAAGCTCCTTCTGGTATTCGTTCTGCTCGAAAGCGCCGGCATCGTTATCCCTGATGGTGGCCACATTTGTCAGTTTGCGTGCCGACGGTGCGGAGTCCTTTTGGAGCAGTCCGCCACGGTTGCCCGCAGTGGTGGCCGCGAAAGTCCCTGCACCACGGTTTCCAGCAGCGGTACCCGCGATTCCGCCAGCAGCACCCGTAGCTCCGGTAGTAGCACTGTTGCGCGCACTGATTAGGGAATTCATCAATCCACTTCCGCGCTGTGCAGTGCTATTCGAGGTGTTTGGCAAGGCAGAACCAGTTACCCCGACACCCAAGCCGGTTCCCATCCCGCGACCCGCTGTTGGTGCTGGCATACGACTGGGGCTCGAAGTCAGAACTCCCGAGGCTGGTGGGCGGGAGCTTGCGTTTCCAGAAGACGGCAGGGGCGGGATATTGCCCGCTGGTGTGAGCCCCGGAGTGCGTCCTGCACCGAGGGAGCCAGCCGGTCGGTTGCCGTGAACTCCGTAAGGTGAAGATGCTTGCGGTGATGTGCGTTGAAGTGGGGCGCTCGCGCCCGAAGGAGCGACCATGGCTGGATTCGCCGCGTTCGATTGAGCCATGCCTGATGTACCGGTCGGGGAAGTTGGCGAGATTGTGGAGCTCGTTGGGCTGCTAGGTGATGCGGGGTGCACAGGGGTAGCAGACGGATTAGTAGGGTTCGACAAAGTCGAAGTGCTCGGTTGAGCCTGCGAAGGAGCGGGAGCACTCGCGGCTGTGGATTGTGGTGTTGGAGAATCCGGAACAGTTGAGGTGGCGCCAACTGGTGCGCTGGCGGCCTGCATGCTTCCAGTCATCCCCGCAGGCGAAAGACCGAACTGACTAGTTCCAGAACGCCCGGCGACTGTGGCCCCAACGGAAACCTCGGCAGTCACACCACTTCCGGCATCGGCAGAAACCAGGTTAGGAATTCGAGGAATAGCGGTCTGTAGCTGTGCGGTATACGGGCCAGAGAGAAAGGCTGCTACCTCGGCCTGTTCAAAAGCCTTTTGCGCGCCAGGGTTTGGGAGTGCCTTGGACTCGGCCTCAATCGCAGATAGTGCATTGACGGCCATTGCCTTAACGGACGGCAAAACGGCAAGGTGTCCGGCCATGACCTCAGATGCGGTGGCGATGCTGGTTGCGCGTGCGGCCAGACCTTTCATTGTTGAGTCAGCAGCAGAGAAGACAGCACCGCTGTTGCTCGACACCAAGCCGGATGAGATGGAGGTTAGATTGCTGGCCAACGTGGTCATAGTTTCGGCGAAGTTGTTCCAGTAGGCGATTGCCTCGGCTACGGCACCGTCGTTTGTCGAGGAAAACATGGATAGTAGGGACTTCGCATCAAGACCGAGTTCCGCAGAAAGTGTGACTGGCGCGAAAGTGAGACTTCCAGCTTCAAACATTGGCCGACGCTGAAATACACCGCTTGTTCGCGCTACTTCGGCAATGGAAGCACCGTCACCATTGAACGGGTTAATGCTTCGAAGGATCCGATTCATGGTGGATTCGTGCTCAGTAATCACGCGACGGAAGTCAGCGAGATTTGTTTGCGCCCACGTGAGCTGTTTGCCCAGAGACAATCCGACGGCGGCAGAGCTTCCCGTACTGCCGGAAATTGCGAGACTGTGTTCTGTCGCCACCAGCTGGAGTGACGGAACCTGTGAGTAGCCGGCCAAGTTGGGCTGCATAAATCTGGAACCGCTTGCTAGAACATTCGTAATACTGAACTTCTGGATTGCAGAGTCGATTGTTGGAATTACGGCATGCATCATGATTCTTCCCCCAAGTAATCAATTAACAGCTCATTTACGGGAGCACACAGTTGGTGCTGTGGGTCAGGGCTATCTTGTCCGGTTGTGTCGATAACGAATCCGAGGGCCCCTTGCTCTGTTTCGACAGAAGCAATACAGGCGGAACTTCCTAGCGGTTCTGTTTGAGTGAATGTCACCCAATTGAAAATCCCTTTGTGATGAGCCAAAGGCTCGGCACTGTAGCGTTCGAGTTGTGAATGAGCGACCGCAGCATGCCAGATGCTCAGCAGGCCGGAAGCGTCGGATTCGATAACGCAGCCGATCTGTTTATTACCTTCGATTCGGCCCTCCATGTACGTCTGCTCCCGGAACCCCAGCCTGTCTAAGCGCCCCATAATCTCAGGGTCGTCACACGGATTGGTCAGGACGAATTCGGGTGCGTCGTAGTTGTAGTGCCCATCGGGACCAAGTGGAGCATCACCGGGCTTCGGCGGATTGTTGGGTGGAAGCACACCCGCAGGTAACGTCACGCCCGAGTCAGTAGTGATGGTTGTCGCATTGTCGCCGACAGGTTGAACGTCCTCGCCGGATGCCTCGGTCGATGCGCAACTAGTCCCCGTTACTCCCCATAGAAGTGCTGACACTAGGGCGGCAGTAGTCGCCTTTTTCAATTTTCCCTCCCCAAAGAATTTGTGTGAGAAAGATATAACACTGCGATCACACTCGCGCTTGCTGAGAAGCCGAAAAATAGAGCGACTGTGGATAACTTTCTAGGGGTGTGGACAACGCGGTCGATGCGCAGAACCACGCCTCTGCACAGCCGCAACCTGCACCTTTAGAGTGTGTTCTCCGTGCCGTCGTTAAGCGTTGGCGGCAAACGTGGGTGTAATGACCGAAGTAATCCGAACGATTGGTTAGACTATGAGGCGCATTACAAAACCACGGGAGTGCCAACCGAAATTCCGGCACTGAGAGGACGCTAGGGATCGAGCGTCGACCGGACGAACCTGAATCTGGGTAATACCAGCGTAGGAAAGGGATGTGTTGCTTCATGGCCGCACGTGTATCTGTATCCGCTCCGCCGAAAGAGGGCGAGGTTACAACTGGCCCGATTTACCGCAGCAACAAGCATTACGACGAGGTTGCGTTCAGCAACGATTTCGGTGAGGCGAACCTGCGGATTCCAGTTCGTCGGATCAATCTGACGGACGGTACTCACTTCGATGCGTACGACACCTCGGGTATCTACACCGAGGAAAACCCGGAGCTGAACCTGAAGGAGGGTTTGGCTAAGACTCGTGACTCGTGGCCGAAGGCTCCGGCGGTGCCAGCGGTTGCGGGTTCTGAGGAGGCTCCGAAGGTCAAGACCCAGCTGGCTTGGGCGCGCGCGGGAATTGTCACTCCGGAGATGGCTTTCATTGCTGCTCGTGAAGATGTGGATCCGGAAGTTGTGCGCGAAGAGGTCGCTGCGGGTCGTGCCGTGATTCCGGCGAACCACAAGCACCCGGAGACTGAGCCGATGATTATCGGCAAGCGTTTTGCCACCAAGATCAACGCAAATATCGGCAACTCGGCCGTGACTTCGTCCATCTCTGAAGAGGTGGAGAAGATGGTGTGGGCAACCCGTTGGGGCGCGGACACGATCATGGACCTGTCCACTGGTAAGGACATTCACGAAACCCGTGAGTGGATTCTGCGTAACTCCCCGGTGCCGGTTGGTACGGTGCCGATTTACCAGGCGCTGGAGAAGGTCAAGGGTGACCCGGCCAAGCTGACCTGGGAAATCTACCGCGAAACCATCATTGAGCAGTGTGAACAGGGCGTGGATTACATGACCGTTCACGCGGGTGTGCTGCTGCGCTACGTGCCGCTGGCCGCCAATCGCGTGACGGGCATTGTTTCCCGCGGTGGCTCAATCATGGCCGCATGGTGCCTCGCGCATCACCAGGAGAGCTTCCTCTACACGCGCTTCGCTGAGCTGTGCGACATTCTGGCGCAGTACGATGTCACGTTCTCCCTCGGTGACGGCCTGCGTCCGGGCTCCATTGCCGACGCTAACGATGAGGCTCAGCTGGCTGAGCTGCGCACCCTCGGTGAGCTGACCAAGATTGCCAAGTCCCGCGGCTGCCAGGTCATGATCGAAGGTCCAGGCCACGTTCCGATGCACAAGATCGCCGACAACGTGAAGTGGGAAGAGGAGTGGTGTGAGGAAGCTCCGTTCTACACCCTCGGCCCGCTGGCAACCGATATCGCGCCGGGCTATGACCACATCACCTCGGCTATCGGTGCGGCCATCATTGCGCAGGCTGGCACCGCCATGCTTTGCTACGTCACGCCGAAGGAGCACCTGGGTCTGCCGAACCGCGACGACGTCAAGGTCGGCGTGATTACTTACAAGATTTCTGCGCACGCCGCTGACCTGGCAAAGGGCCTGCCACGCGCTCAGGAGCGTGACGACGCGTTGTCGAAGGCCCGCTTCGAATTCCGTTGGCATGACCAGTTTGCACTGGCTCTGGATCCGGACACTGCGCTGGATTACCACGATGAGACCCTGCCTGCAGAGCCGGCAAAGACCGCGCATTTCTGTTCCATGTGTGGTCCGAAGTTCTGCTCCATGCGTATTTCCAAGGACGTACAGGACTACGCGAAGGAACACGGCCTGGACTCCGTTGAAGCGATCGAGGCCGGCATGGCTGAGAAGTCCCAGGAGTTCGCTGATCAGGGCAGCCGCGTCTACCTGCCGATTACCGCGGAGTAGTTGGTTGTCTTAGAAGATGCTGAAGTAAGCCGCGGTCTAGCTCTATTGGGCTTGGCCGCGGTTTTCTTTTGATCTCACCTATTTCTGCCGGCCTCAGTGTTGAGCCTCAAATGGGGGTGGGTAAGGCACGCCTTAATTAAGGGATTAGGGAACCCTAACTAGTGGGATGTACATTGCTTATATGCACAGCCTGAGATTCCTGACTTTCGATAATTCCCACCGCCATCTCGCAGGTGCTCGCAACACTCGCAACACTCGCCGTTCATTCAGCTCTGAATCATCCACGGTTGGAGAAGACGTGCGTCGACCGGTGGGGCGGAGTGCGCGCAGAGCTGCTACTGCGGTTTCGCTGTCCGGCGCCATGGTCCTTTCGGCGTTTGTGTCTCCGGCAATGGCTGACACTGCGAAGCCAATCGTGCCGGACAATTTTCCCAATGTGATTAATCCAGCGGAGAACTTCCAGCCGCAGGATTCGCAGTATGCCGAATCTCCGGAAGTTACCGTTACTTTTGAGGACGGCACACCAGCTGAAGGTGCCACGGTTCATCGCGGCGATGTTCTTATTGTTCGCGGCAGTGGTTTCAATCCGTCGGCCAACCGTGGTGGTTACCCGCTGCCAATTCCTCCGGGTGTGCCCAATGGTGTTTACGTTCTCTACAGTGCGTTCCCGGACTCGTGGAAGCCGAGTGAAGGTGCTCCGTCCTCGTCGCGGAAACATCCGCACGACAACATTGCCTGGGTCACGCCGGCTGGAACTCTCGAGGCGATACCGAACCAGGGCGTCGATATGCGGCGTTCTATCGCTCGTCAGGCTACCCCGATGACAGATGACGGCAGTTTTGAAGCCCGCATTGTTGTTGACCCGCCAGAGACCCCAGCTGGTGATAACTGGGGTATTTACGTCTATCCGGCAGCCGGCTCTATTAATGAGGCCGAGGAAATCTATATTCCGTTGAATTATTCGGATGCTCCGGGCAAGAATGCCCCGGCTCCCTCCAGCGAGGATTTAGTAATTTCTGTATCTGCGCTGGAGAAGGTATTCGGCGCACTGGGTGGCGGAGTCACTGCTAAGAACGGTGCTCTAGAGCCTGAGGACGGTGTTGTCTCATTCACCCGCGACAATGACAACAGCGATGCCGAAGGGGAGAGCTACCGCGGAGAAGTTCACTTCACCGCGAAGTTCAGTCTGGTTCATGTGGTCGTTCGTAATCCGCGCATTGAGGACGGCCCGACTGGAAAGATTATTACGGCAGAGGTCTCGCAGGGCTACGATGTCGGTCCGGATGAGATGGAGCGTATGCCCATAGCCGCTGTTGTCAACAGTGATGGCGATCAGCTGATCACGACCATCGGCACTATCTCGCAGTTCCGGTAGTCCCTCCGGTCATCATGGCCGCCAATTGTTGTCCACCTGGCACTTCGTTCAAAGTAAGCCGTCATACCTTGCGGGTTCTTGTGGGGTTGTAACCACTGCCGTATTGGAATCACTACATTAGATAGAGGCGCTTACCAGCGATGAGGAGGAACGTGGGACGGCATAGTCGGGCAGAAGGACCGGTGTCACAGGATGGGGCATCGTCACAGGTTGCGGAGTCGCAACGTGCTGTTGCGGAGTCTCCGTCGCGGGCCTCGCGAAAAATATGGGTTCGCAAACCCAATCAGGCCCCTGCGCTGACGCAATCGCCTGTGATGAGCTGGCCTCTTATGCTGGTCTCGCTGCTCGGTGGTCTTGCCTCGCTGCTGGCCTGGAATGGCCGCACCCAGCCGGACGATTGGGCGTCGCTCTGGGTGGGCGGGCTACTTATGGACAGGGGACTTGAGTCCCATCTCTATGATGCCGATCCAATCGATTTCACCGCCATGAGTGGAGAGGTCTGGCCACGTCTGGCGCAGGAAGTGTCTGCGCCATTTACGCATCCCTTTGTGCAAAACCCTTTGTTTGCAAAGGCTCTGGGAGCGATATCCCACGTCATGAGCTTTGAAACCTCGGTTGCTTGGTTGCTGTTTCTTTCCGGAATGGCCGTCGTGGTCCTGGTCGCAGCTTCCTACCACCTGTGGTTTCGGTCGACCATGCCCTGGGGTATCGCAGCGCTGGTTACCGCATGCGTATTCGCCCTGCCGACCACTCTTAATTCGTTCTGGATTGGTCAGACGACACCGCTGATTGTCGCGGGCGTCGCCTATGGGCTTGCCGCCTCGCGCACTCGTCCTTGGCTCGCGGGCATCGTCCTCGGCATCGTCGCATCCATTAAATTGACTCCGTATGCGCTCATCGCCGTGATGCTCTTTTTCGCTTATCGACGGCGCGCAGCCTTTTGGTCGCTGGCCACCACGGCGGTACTGGCAATCTGGATGTTTATCCGCATTGACATGCCGGTTATTTCGGACTGGATTGACCGAATCGACGACATTGGTGCGTCGGTCTTGGTCGGTGGTGCGAATCAGTCGTTGGCGTCGACTTTAGCCACAGACCTGGGCAATCCTGAGTTATTAGTAACAGTGGTTCGTGATTATCCGAGTCACGTGAAAACGATTCCACTGTGTATTGCGCTTGGCGTGGTGTTGATGGTCACGGCAGTTGCGTGGTTGAACCCGGTCTACCGGTTTGAATTTCTGATCACGGGCGCGTGGCTTATTGCAGCCACATTCTCATCGATTCTTTGGACCCACTACATGTTGATGCTGGTCACGTTTATGTTCGGTTTTGCCGCCATGGCGCGAACCCGATTGACCAGACAGTGGCCGTATATCGGTATTGCGTTGCTAGTGGTCCTGCTGACGTTCCCTGTGACAAACCCGATTGCTGCTACGCCGTATACTGGCGGATTTGTGTACTCGGGGATTACTGCGATGCTCTTGACGCTGGCCTTGATGCTAGTTATTGGTGGCTGCCACGCGTTTGCGGTACATCGGTACGGCGATGGTGATGCAGGCGAGGGTGGAGCTGGTTTGGGCAGTGAATTAGCTGCCGCGGAGACATTGAAATTTCCCCAGCCAGAGCCAATGGTCTTATTCGACTTGAGGAAGCGCTAGATTTAGCGGCTCAGCATAGAGACGATGTCACGGGCAGACATGTCGCTGTAAATCTCGTTCCGGGCGCGCTTAACCTGGTGGCCGAAGTGGACGGCGTTAGCGTCGCTGCTGGTGTCGCGGGTAAGAGCTTCGCGCAGCGGCTGAGAGAAAAAGGCGCGCTTGGTAGTGAAAGAACGGGGGAACAGGTTTTCAAGGCTCACGGTATAAACCCTTTCTGTGGTCGGAATCCGGTCGGGACTCCGGTTTGAGAGGTTCTGTATTCAAATGGTTTTCTTTGATGCGGTTGCCACTATATGTCTGAATATGCCCGATATCGAGTTAAAACGGGCAAAAGTGACTAAGTGGATACCGTTCCCAACATGAAAGCTGCATCACACTATGGCCCGGCTTAATGCTCGGTCACGGTCAGTTGTGGACTCCAATACAATGAAATCCGGAATCAAATGTGAAGTAGGAGTTTGGTTATGGCTATTTCTTCGGCACCCACCCCTGAGTCCCCGGATTCGGCGGATACCTCGGACGTGGCATCGCGCAGCGTTCCGGCGGCAGCGCTCAGTCACGTTGAGGATTTAATTGATTTTGTGGCTGCGTCGCCAAGCTCATTTCATGCGGCACAACAGGTCGTTGACCGTCTGAGTGCAGCCGGTGCCACGGTCGTCGACGAGCACGAGCAGTGGCCAAGCGAGCCCGGTGCCTACGTCCTGCGTCGCGATGGCGCTGCCGTTGCTTGGATCGTCCCGGAGACGCCGGCTGCCGATTTCACCGGTTTCCGTATTGTGGGTTCCCACACGGATTCGCCCGGTTTTCGTGTGAAGCCCAACGCGCGCACCTCCGCCGCAGGCTATGCGCAGGTCGCTGTAGAGGTCTATGGCGGTGCGTTGTTGGGAAGCTGGACCGATCGCGAAATTGAGTTCGCCGGTCGGGTAATTGATAAAAGCGGCAATGAGCACCTTGCTCGCACTGGCCCGGTCGCGCGCATCCCGCAGTTGGCTATCCACCTCAATCGTGCGGTTAACGAAGAGGGGTTGAAGCTCCACAAGCAGAATCACACTGCACCAATCATCGGACTGGATACCTTCGGCACCGATGTGCACCAGGTCATCGCCGATGCTGCGGGACTGTCTATCGACGACATCGTCGCCTGGGACCTCATTTCTTTCGACACCCAGCAGCCGCGCACCTTCGGTGCTCACGATGAGTTCCTGGCTTCAGGTCGACTCGACAACCTGCTCAGCGTCCACTCCTCCCTGGTCGCCTTCGAGGCCTTGCTCCGTCAAAACTGGAGCACGTCAACCACCATCCCCGTCATGGTCGCTTTCGATCACGAGGAAGTTGGGTCCGCCTCCACTACGGGCGCTGCAGGGCCACTGCTTGCCGACGTTCTGTCCCGCATCGCAGCGGCTACAGGCGCTGACCTGGAACGCACCCAGCAGCTCTACCGCGGTTCCATCTGTCTCTCGGCCGACGGCGCACACGGTGTGCACCCGAACTATGCAGGCGAACACGAGCCGGGGCACCAGCCGGAACTCAATGCTGGCCCAGTGGTAAAGATCAATGCCAACCAGCGCTACGCCACCACGGCGGTTGGTCAGGCCGAGGTTGTCCGAATCGCAGCGGAAACCTCCAAGCGCATTGGCCAGGAAGTGCCGGTGCAGTATTTTGTATCTGCGAACCACAAGCCATGCGGCTCCACTATCGGCCCGATCACTGCAACGCGACTGGGTATCGACACCATCGATATCGGAGCTGCGATGGTCTCCATGCACTCGGCGCGTGAGATGTGCGGCACGATTGATCCATGGTGGTTGGCCGAACTCACCGTGGATTTCTGGGGTGCCGGACACTAGCAGCTCGCTGGCAGCGCTGAAGTCGTCTCTAGCAGTGGAGATGTTGGGGCGCTGTGGCCGTCGTGAAGCGAAAATGGGTGAGGGAATTTCCGTAGCTGCTCGTCGTGGAGCCTATTTTCTGTCATGCTATGAACCATGACTGATGCTAACGACACCCTGCCGTCGCACCGCCTTGAAGTACCTATCGAAGAGGCGGTGGCATGGCGTCGCCAACTGCACCAGAATCCGGAGCTGAGCTTCCGGGAGTACAGGACCTCGGACATGATTGAGGATTTGCTCAATCAGTGGGACATCCCGACGTACCGGTTGACCCCGACGTCCGTAATTGGCGTCATCGAGGGAACAGCGGGCGACCCCAGCACTGGCCGTGTGATTGGCTACCGCGCGGATATTGACGCCCTGCCGATTCAGGAGGAAACGGGACTGCCGTACGCCTCGCGCACGCCAGGTGTGATGCACGCCTGTGGGCATGATGTTCACACGGCGATGCTGCTGGGCACGGCGAAGGTGCTCTCTGGAATGCGCGATCAACTGCACGGCAAGGTGCTGTGCATCTTCCAGCACGCCGAAGAAATGCTGCCGGGCGGTGCTCGTGAGCTGGTCGACAAGGGTGCCGCCGATGACTTGGATGAGGTCTACGCCTTCCACGTCGCGCCGCATCCGGTGGGGCATGTGGGGATCTGCGCTGGGCGAGTGACAACCATGTCGGGCATCGTCTCCATCGCAATTCGTGGCCGTGGCGGACACTCCTCGAACCCGCAGCTGTCGATTGACCCGGTGCTCATCGCCAGCGAGGTGACTCTCATGCTGAACACGATTGTCTCCCGCGATGTGGATCCGAAGCACATGAATATCGTCAACGTCGGCTCACTGCATTCAGGTGAGGCCGGCAATGTGATCCCGGATACGGCCAACCTGGAAGTGTCCATCCGCTCGGTGGATGAGGCCGACTGGGAGATTGTCTGCCAGCGTATCGAGGCCGTCGTCAACGGCGTCTGCCAAGCTCACGGCGCACAGGCGACTTTCGACTGGCAGATTCCGTACCCGATGGTGGTCAACGCCGACATTGCAGTCAATCGTGCCTGGCATGCGGCGACGAAGGCAGTTGGCAACTCCAAGATGTTCGCCGCCGATCCGTGGGCTCCTTCGGATGACTTCTCCTATTTTTCTCGTGAAGCGCCGGGCTGTTACATGTTCCTCGGCACCGGTGGCCCGGAAGCGGGTAATCCCTTCTTTCTCCACAATTCCAAGTTTAAAATTGTGGAGAGAGCCATGGTCAATGGCATGCGCACGGAAATCCAAATCGCGCTCGACGCACTGAACCCGTCGAAGAATCATCCGCCGGAGCGCCCTGCCACATCTCCGACCATGCCCGCAGCAGGTTCCGTGCCTCCACGGCCGCGGAAGGCAGGCCTTGGCACGCCACAGTCGCATGCGGGCCAGGCGCGGGCGTCGTCAAGCGAATCGGCGGGGGAGACCTCACCGAGTCCTGAGGCGGCGGCATCAGATAATTCCAATCAGCCTCAGGCACCTAGAGAGGATGCATAGGACAATGTCCACGACCCCCAACGCCCCTAATAAGACGCTCGCTGCCGCACCTGAGTGGTCGAAGTGGGCGATTGGATGGCACGTCTATCCACTGGGGTTTGTGGGAGCGCCCATCCGTGAGAAGGATCGAGGCGCCGCGCCGGGCAATCGAATTCGCAAACTGATTGACTGGCTTCCGTACGTCCAGGAGCTTGGGCTCAACGTCCTGCAGCTGGCTCCAGTATTCGAGTCGACTAGCCATGGCTACGATACCGAGGACTACTACCGCATTGACTCGCGCCTGGGTACCGAAGAGGACATGAAGGCTGTCATCGAAGCTGCCCATGAGCGCGGCATCAAAGTGCTTTTCGACGGCGTCTTCAACCACATCGGGTCAGAGGCGCCCGCGCTGAAGACCGCGAAGGAAAACCCTGACTCTGAAGAAGCGCAGCTCTTTGCGTTTACGCACTCAGATGGCAACATGACCGCGCCGGTGTTTGAGGGCCATGAGAGCTTGGTCGAATTCGATCACACCAGTGACGCGACTGTTGATTTTGTCGTCAACGTGATGAATTACTGGCTGGCGCGGGGGATCGATGGCTGGCGACTGGATGCGGCCTACGCAGTGGACCCACAGTTCTGGCACAAGGTTTTGCCGCGAGTGCGTGCTGAGCACCCGCACGCCTTTATCTACGGCGAGGTCATCCACGGTGACTATGCGGAGATTGTGTCGGTGTCCGGCATGGACTCGGTGACGGAGTACGAGCTGTGGAAAGCGACCTGGTCTGCGCTGAAGGAGGAAAACTTCTTCGAGCTGGACTGGACTCTGAAGCGCCATAACACCTTCGCGGAGTCTTTTGTGCCGGTGACGTTTGTGGGCAACCACGATGTTTCACGCATTGCGACGCAGGTAGGGGCCGACAAGGCCGTGCTGGCGGCGACGGTGCTGTTTACCGTGGCCGGTGTGCCGCTGGTCTACTACGGCGACGAACAGGGCTACACCGGCCTCAAAGAGGAACGCATCGGCGGTGACGACCAGATCCGTCCAGTGTTCCCGGATAGCCCGGAGGAACTCTCTACGCTTGGTGAGGACCTCTACCGCGCTTACCAGCAGCTCGTTGCGGTGCGACGCCGGTTCCCATGGTTGCACTCCGCTCGCGTGGAGACTGATGAATTGCGCAATGGTTTTCTTCGCTACCGCGTGACCGCGACCGACGCGGCGCTTGTGGACGATGCTGCCGGAGGCTCGGGTGAGGCTGGAGCTTCCGGCGAGATGCCCTCGCTCGTTGTCGAGCTGAACCTGGAAAACGGCGCAACCAGCGCGGTGATCCGTGATGGTGACCACGTGGAATTTGAGTTTTCCTAAGCTCTCTTGGCGGCTCTAGGCTGCCCTGGAGAACAAAACCGCCCGGACACAATGTCCGGGCGGTAATTCTTTCGCGCCCCATCGATGAGTGGGCACAAGGGGTAGCGGCTGCGTTTATGTTTGCTAGCTAACCCGGTTTTCGCAGATGCAGTGACTACATCTCTGCGGTCTCAACAGGAGTCATCTCGTCGGAGGATGCCGGAGTGGTGGCCTTCTGCTCGAAGGTCTCCGACGGGTTGGCCTGGTCACCGACCTTCACGTCCGAGTCAACCTGATTCGGGGGAGAGCAAGCGACCAGGGCTGCTGCGGCAATGGCGGATGCGGCGATAGCGCCGGCGATGCGGTTACGCATGGATGTGGCTCCTCTGTCGGAAAAACAATAGCTACAAGGGGCTAATAAACTTTTCTCACATTATCTTAAAGCAATATCTTAGAGGATTCTTAACGGCTTGCGGGAACCAAGGGGCCAATCGCCCCCGCGCCGATGCATAGCGTTGCCCCCGGAGTGGCCTTTTCCACATCGACATGGAGAGTATTTCCGCCACCGTTGAGGTACACATAGCGCGGCCGCAGGTCATTGTTCATCTTCACGACCGTGGAACCACCGCGGGTTTGCTCTTCGGTCTCGAAAGGATTGGGGAGTGATAGGCGCACATCCATGTCCTCGGAGGCGGTGGCCGGGAACTCAAGCACCCAGTCACCGAGCTTGATGATGTTCTCCAACTTGATGTCCTCCGACGCAGTGCCGTCCTCGCCAACTGTGATGCGATGGCCGCACTGCTCGACAGGGCCATCAGTGACACGGGTGACCTCGGAGACCTTGGCGTCGATAAGCGAACCGTCTGTATTGAACATGCGCGGGTGACCGGTGACGCGCTCAAACGGCGGGCGATCGGAGACCGCATCAAACACCCGCGAGTACATGTTCATCGGAGCGGCGACGGGCACGAGAACTTCGAAGGGGACGGGCTGGTCGATGAGATTGTAGTCGATCGCCTTGTCGGGGCCAGCGGCATCGGCTTCCTCGCGCAGCGCAGACAGCGACACCTTGGTGTTGCCGATCCACTCCATTGCGATGTCATCAGACCAGGCATTGCGGTAAGTGACCACGGAAATCGTGGAGGTGACAGCCAGCGCGATGCCCAGCGACCAAATCAGAATGTGCGTACGAGCCGGTAGCAGCGCTGGCGCCTCGTCCTTCGGTGGGAGTCCAGCCAGGGAGATCGCGACGCAGATTACGATCACGAGCGCGACATCAGAGTAGTAGTGCAAAGTGTGCGCCAGCACGCCAGAGGTGTTCTCTCCCGAGCGGAACAGGGTGATGGCGAACAAGGTGGTGAACATGTACGCCACCGATAGCGTCCACGGAGCCCAGCCACGGTAATCGCGGCCGATGAGGGTGGCAGACAGAATCAACAGGATAATGCCGCCGAGAGTAATCAGCTGAGACGAAGCGGAGGCAAACGGCTGTCCCGGAGCCCAGCGTTCCCAGCTTGTTGGTCCGCCGATGATGCCGGCAAAAATCTGGCCGAGGCCGTTGAAGAACAGTTCGGGCTGCAGCTTGTCGGAAATGAAGCCGGTGGTTTCGGCGGGGCCGAAGTAGTACCACAGTGCCCAGGCGCCGGTCAGCAGCATCGATGGGATCCAGATGACGAGGCCACGGCGGAGAACCTGCAGGATATTTCTGCGCTCCATGTAAGCCAAAGTGACGACAACCAGCATGGAGATCGGTGCGATAGCCAGGGACTTCTCAAAGAATCCCAGCGCCACGGCCAGCAGCACGAACAGGCCTACGGCCTCCCACGGGCGAGGGCCGAAGGAACGACGCATAGTGGTGCGAATGGCGACAATCATGAAAACCACGAATGCTAGGTGGAACGGCTGGGAATTGGCCGCGGCCGACCACCAGGTGTCGCCCGGAAGCATCAGCGGTGTCCAGGCGACGACCGTGATGAGGAAGAGAGACACCAGCGTGCGGCCGGTGAGAAGCTCAAAGAGTTTAGCTGTGGCGTATGTCAGCACTACCGACATCACGGCCATGGTGATAGCCGGTAGCCACCAGTTCCACGGCGCGATGAGGTGATAGAGGCCTTGCACCAAGAAGGCCAGTGGTGCAAGGTGCCCGTCGTGATCCTGAAGCAGGTAGTCCTTGCTCAGCAGTGGGGTGTCGTAAAGGTGGCCAACAATGATGAAGTCATCCCAGTAAAAACCATGGCTAGTCAGCACCAGAATGCGAGCGACAAGCTGTATCGCAATAACAACTCCGATGAGTGGCCACCATTGCTTCGCAGACAGGTCAAGTCTCTCGCCCCACGTCAATGTGGGCATGTAGTATGGGCGAGAACTTTCCTGCTCAGCGGTGTTGTCAGCACCAGGGGCCTCGGCAGTTTTCACTGCGGAATCCGCGACTGTCCCCTGATCGCCCACTGTCGGCGTATGAGGGGTTTGGGCAGTTGGGGTATCTCCTGTAGATGACCGCTCGGCTTTAGTCATGGTTCCTTATGTTATCTAGGCCATCTGCTGGGCGCGGTAGGGTAGGCAAAAGTTAGTGCTTAGGGCGTGTCGACACAGGCTTCATACGCCGCTAATGAATACATCAATAATGTTTGAGCAATGCCGCTCGAGTTAAAGAAAAATAGGAGCAAGTGGGATGACGCAATCGGCGAGTGCAGCGCGCACTAACTTCTCGTGGCGAAATATTGACATCATCATTGCAGCTGTTATCGGCGTGGCCGTTGGCCTGATTTTTGTTATCTGGAACATCATCGGCGGTGCGGGCTATGAAGCAGTCAACGCGCTTACTCCTGGTCTTGGCGGTTTGGTCGCTGGTATGTGGTTCCTCGGCGGTCCGCTCGGCGCGTACATCATTCGCAAGCCGGGTGCCGCTATCTTCGTCGAGGTAATCGCAGCGACGGTTTCAGCACTGATCGGTAACCAGTGGGGTATCTCCACCCTGTACTCAGGTTTGGCGCAGGGGCTCGGCGCGGAGCTGGTGTTCCTCATTTTGGCGTATAAGAGCTACAACCTGGTCACCGTGGTTATCTCGGGTCTCATGGCAGGTGTCGGCGCGTGGACTTTTGAGCTTTTCACCGGCAACCTGGCCAAGACTTTCGAATTCAACGTCATCTACCTGATCTCCACGGCGCTGTCGGGTGCCGTCCTCGCCGGTCTGCTGGCTTACTTCCTGGCTAAGGCACTGGCGGCAACTGGAGCGCTGGATCGTTTTGCCATCGGGCGAGAGCGGCACGACGACGTCTAGGAAAATCGATGACAGATGAGGCGTTGACGCGGGGGCCGTCGTCAAGCGGAAATGTCCCTGCGGTGAGCGCGCGGGGGTTCGGATATCGGCACGCGGGGCGCAAAGCTGCGGTACTGAACGACATCACGCTGGACATCGAGCGCGGTGAAAAGGTGCTGTTGCTCGGCGCGTCGGGGATGGGGAAGTCGACGCTGCTCGCCGCTATTGCTGGCGTGCTTGGCGACGACTCCGATGGCGAAGCCACCGGAAAGCTCCTGATTGAAGGTCGTACTCCTGCTTCCGCACGGGGCGCGGTGGGCTTGGTGCTGCAAGACCCTGACTCGCAGACGATTAGTGCTCGCGTTGGCGACGATGTTGCCTTTGGTGCGGAAAACCTGGGCGTTGCCCCAGCTGAGATTGGCAACCGAGTGCGCGCCAGCCTGGATTTGGTGGGGCTGGATTTGCCGCTGGATCATCCCACGCACAGACTTTCGGGTGGGCAGAAGCAGCGCCTCGCATTGGCAGGTGTGCTGGCAATGGGCGCACGGGTCATTTGTTTGGACGAGCCGACGGCCAACATCGACCCGGCCGGTGTGCCGGTACTACGCGATGCTGCGATTACTGCGGCGGAGAGGACCGGTGCGGCACTGATTGTGGTCGAGCATCGAGTGGATGCGTGGGTCGATGTGGTCGACCGCATCATCGTGCTGGGCCGCGGAGGTGTGATTGCCGATGGTGCACCGCATCGGGTCTTGGAAGACTACGGGCAGGCTCTGACGGATGCTGGGGTGTGGATTCCGGGTGCTCCGCCCGCGCTGCCGGGCGCGCGTTCCGTTGCCTGCGACCAGGACGGGCACCCTAGCGGTGACATCGCGATTGAAACCCGCGAGTTGGCCATCGGCTATGGCGCGAAGAAGTCCTGGTTCAGCGGTGGCGAAACTGTTGAACCGATTGCTCGCGGTGTATCAATTTCAATCCCATCTCAAGCTTCCACCTGCATTGTTGGTCACAATGGCAGCGGCAAGTCCACGTTAGCGCTGACGCTCGGCGGTCTGCTTGAGCCGATGGCGGGCACGGTCCAAGTGGCAGGCAGCGGTAGCGCGCCGTGGAAATGGCCATCGAAGAGGTTGGCTACTCGGATTGGCACGGTATTCCAGGACCCCGAGCATCAATTCGTCACCGGCACAGTGCTGGAAGAGTTGCAGCTTGGCCCCAAGCTTGTCGGTGTCAACACTGATCAGCGCATCGAGGAATTACTTGAGCGGCTGCGACTAACCGCCCTGACCAAGGCGAATCCATTCTCGCTTTCCGGCGGTGAGAAGCGACGTCTGTCGGTGGCGACCATGCTGGCGACAGCGCCGGATATTGTGCTTCTCGACGAACCGACCTTCGGCCAAGACCGCCGGACATTCACCGAGCTGCTCACTTTGCTTCGCCAACTTGCAGACGACGGTCGAACTGTTATTTCGATTACCCACGATCCGTTGGTGGTCCAAGCAATGGGGGACTACGTCGTCGACATGGATGCGTTTCATCCGGAGCGGTCAGGCCGTGCGGCGCCGGGACAGCGTGGTTCGGGGGAGCAGGCCGGTCCGAGCAGCAATAGCGGTTCGCGCGGCCAGGGCGAAGGAGGAGGGAAATCGTGACTGAAGTCGGTTCCGCCGGTACGGCTGAAGGTACGCAGAGCGCCGAGCAGAGCAAGCAGCCTTTCCTCGCGACGGTCAACCCGGTGGCGAGAGTTCTGGGCCTATTCTTGCTCACCACACCGCTGCTGATTTCCATCGACTGGGTCTCCGCAGTGGTGGCACTTGTCTGCACGCTTTTCTTGGTGCCACTGTCGGGTTTGGGTTTTCGTCGTTTTCTAGGACGCAGCCTGCCGCTTCTCATCGCCGCGCCCATCTCGGGCATCTCGATGGCGCTCTACGGCAACCCGGAGGGCAAAGAGTATTTCTCCTTTCTGCTTGCGCATGTGACGGATAATTCCATTTCCCTGGCCCTCGCGATCATGTTGCGTGTGCTGGCTATCGGTACTCCAGTTATCGTGCTGACAGCTAATATCGATCCCACCGATCTAGGCAATGGGCTGGCGCAGGTTCTCAAGCTGCCCAGCCGGTTTGTGCTGGCAACGGTGGCGAGTCTGCGGCTCGTCGGTCTGTTCATCAGTGATTGGCAGGCGCTGACCCGAGCCCGTCGCGCACGCGGTTTGGGTGACCACGGCGCAATCCGCCGCACTATTTCCCAGGTGTTCGCTCTGCTGGTGTTTGCGCTGCGCCGCGGCACCAAGCTGGCCACCGCCATGGAAGCCCGCGGTTTTGGCGCGCCGATTAAGCGTACGTGGTGGCACACCTCGACATTGGCCGCGCGTGACTATGTCACCATGGCTGCCTGCCTCGCCATCGCCGTCGCAGCAATCGGTATTTCCGTGTGGGCCGGGGAGTTCCGCTTCCTGGGCGTGGCGTAGTAAAGGCGTTTCGATCACGATGATTCTGCTTATCGACGGCCGTTCCGGCAGTGGCAAAACCACCTTTTCGGCAAAGTTGCACAGTATCCTCGGCTGGCCAGTTATCCACTTGGAGGATGTCTATCCGGGCTGGTCCGGCCTGCACAAAGCATCGGCCGCAGTCGCGGAGACCATTTTGAACCCCGCGCTACCGGCCGATGAGCGTGGTTATCGCCGTTGGGACTGGTACGCCGGCGAATTCGCTGAGTGGGTGCCGACGCCACCGGACTGCTCTCTCATCGTCGAAGGCTGCGGCGCTGTCACTGAAGCTAATCTTGCCGCTGCCCGTGCCATCGGCGACGGCAACGCGTGGGGAGTCTGGGTAGAGCTGGACACGCAGACTCGCTTTGCCCGCGCCATGGCTCGCGACGACCACTTCGAGGAACACTGGGACATGTGGGCCGAGCAGGAATCTCAGCACATGGCCAAGCACAATCCGCAACAGCTCGTCGACTGGACTATCAACGTCCCAGAACAGTTAACGTGGAAGTTCTGATGAGAAAAACGCTCGCGTGCCTCGGTGCAGGCTTCGGTTCCATGCTCCTCGTCGGCGGACTACGTGTCGCCGCTAGTTCGGAGCTACGCCCACCACGCCTGCCCAATCGCAGACCTCCACGGTGGGTTCTTCCCGCAGTCGGTGCCGCGTGGACGCTGGCCAGCTACCGCGCCTATTACGCCCGCGCATCGCATCGCTTGACGACGCCCCTGCTCGCCGGCCTCGCAGTACCAGGAGCCGCAGCGATAGTTTTCGAGGCCGTTCGCCTTCGATGTGCTGCCAAAAAGCCAACTGTACCGCCACACACCGTGATTGTGCTGGGATGCGCATTGAAGAACAATCGGCCCTCGGCCCTGCTGGCCAAAAGATTGCAGCGGGCAGTAGCAGCGTGTGATGAGCGCACCGAGCGAATCATCTGCTCCGGTGGGCGCGGCAGTGAAGCGGTGACAGATGCCATCAGTTCCGAAGCGGATGCCATGGCGGAGTGGTTGGAGGCGAACGCTGGGGACGTCGTAAAGCGCGGCGACATCGAGTTGATCCCCGAGGACCAATCGACGAATACGTCGGAAAACATTGACTATGCGTGCGAGTTGATGCGCGGCATGGACGGTGCGTTGAGCGCTGGAACGGTAGTTGTGACCAGTGATTTTCATGCGCCACGGGTAGCGAAGCTCATGCGCGAACGGGGGCTGGAATCCTGGTGTGTCGTCGGGGCCTATACGCCGTTGAGGTACTGGGCGACATCGCTGCTGCGGGAATTCCTCGCGCAGTTTATTCTGTGGGCGCCGAGCGGCAACGCGAGAATTTTACGAATTTCGCGGGTAGAGCGAAGCGTTAGCCACTAGTATCGAACGAAGATAAATACGTCGTGCGGTGATAGTGCTACGTAGAAATGCGTAGAGCGCGATATCGAACACGACATCGGAATCATTAAATCGGGAGGAACACCCACATGGCTTTGACCCCAGGATTCGACCTGTTCCAGCTGCCAGAGGAGCACCAGGAGCTCCGCGCCGTTATCCGTGATCTGGCGGAGAAGCAGATTGCTCCGTACGCAGCGGACGTCGATGAGAATGAGCGTTTCCCGGAGGAGGCCCTGAAGGCTCTCAACGAGGCTGGCTTCAACGCCGTCCACGTGCCGGAGCAGTTCGGTGGCCAGGGTGCGGACTCGGTTGCGGCCTGCATTGTCATTGAGGAAGTTGCTCGTGTCTGTGGCTCGGCTTCTCTCATCCCGGCTGTGAACAAGCTGGGCACCATGGGCTTGATCCTCAAGGGCTCCGACGAGCTGAAGAGCAAGGTCCTGCCGGACATCGCCAACGGTGAAATGGCTTCCTACGCACTGACTGAGCGTGAGGCCGGTTCGGATGCCGGTTCCATGAAGACCCGCGCGGTCCGTGAGGGCGATGAGTGGGTCCTCAACGGCTCCAAGTGCTTCATCACTAACGGTGGCCGCTCCACCTGGTACACCGTCATGGCTGTCACCGACCCGGAGAAGGGTGCCAACGGCATCTCTGCATTCATGGTCCACAAGGACGACGAGGGTTTCCGCGTCGGTGGCCTGGAGCACAAGCTGGGTATCAAGGGTTCCCCGACCGCGGAGCTGTACTTCGAAAACTGCCGCATCCCGGCTGACCGCATCATCGGCGAAGAGGGCACCGGTTTCAAGACTGCCCTGGAGACCCTGGACCACACCCGCCCGACTATTGGTGCACAGGCACTGGGCATCGCGCAGGGTGCTTACGACTACGCCGTTGGTTACGTGCAGGAGCGTCAGCAGTTCGGCAAGCCGATCGCTGCTTTCCAGAACACCCAGTTCATGCTGGCTGACATGCGTATGAAGATTGACGCTGCTCGCCTCATGGTCTACACCGCAGCCGCTAACGCTGAGCGCGGCACTGCTGAGGGCGGCGCTCGCCTGGGTCTGATGGCCGCAAACGCCAAGACCTTCGCCTCTGACGTTGCTATGCAGGTCACCACTGATGCCGTGCAGCTGCTCGGTGGTTACGGCTTCACCCGTGACTTCCCGGTTGAGCGCATGATGCGTGACGCCAAGATCACCCAGATCTACGAGGGCACTAACCAGATTTGTCGCATGGTCGCAGGTCGACAGATCCTCGCAGACGCACAGAAGCGCTAATCAGCAGCGCAAACGCTAAGCCCTCGCTACCAAGGCGGGGGCTTTTTCATGCCGCCGCGTCACTCAGAATTCGTCTCTTAACCCCAACGCGCGCTAGTGACTGCGTTTATGGTCGGCGGCGGTGGGGCGATGCGAGTTACTGACTGCGTTTATGACAGAAATGGCCCGAAAAACGGCTTCAAAGTGTCATAAACTCATACAGTTTCACATTTGCAGCCCGTAAGTTTTTGGGTTAAGTAGCAAGAAGCATGTCCGGTCGGCGTGCGCCGGGGCCTACTTGTTCGCTTAACCCCCGGTTTTTTCGGCCGTCCCGCACGAGTCCCGCACGAGCCCCGCACGAGTCCGGCACTACACCATCCACCAGCTCGCCAGCAGCCGCACGCATCAGCCTCGCTAATTACACCCTCATTTCGCCAACCAAGCGCAGGCCGCTACAACGATTGCCTCTGCTCCCCGGTCAAGAGTGGGTTGGAGATCAGGGGCAAAAGCCGGGTTGTGGTTGCCAACAGCGCTGCTCTCATCCGCGAAACCGCCGAGCCCCCAGTACGTATATGGCACGCCAAGCGCATCGGGGATGATTGAGAAATCTTCAGAGGCGGGCACGGCGTCCAAGTCGGAGACTTCTTCACCGAAGTACGCGTCGAATGCCTCACGCACAGTATTCGTGGCATCCCCGTCATTATTCGTGAGGGGATAGCGGTCGTAGTAAGTGAACTCCGGGTCTTGAGGGCTGCGGGCAGCAACACATTCTGCTCGTACAATGCGCTCGATTGCCTCTTTGAGGTGTTCGGTCACGGCGCTGTTGTAGGCACGAGTGTTGATGAGCAGCTCTGCGGAGTCAGGGATGACGTTGGACTTAGTTCCCGCCTGAATCGCACCAACGGTCACCACTGCGGTCTCGGTGGCCGCTACCTCACGCGAGACAATGGTCTGAAGACGCATCACAATGGTGGATGCCAAGACAACGGGATCGACACTGAGCTCCGGCATGGATCCATGGGAGCCATTACCGTGCACAGTGACCTTGACCGAGAATGCAGAGGAGAGAACAGGCCCGCGGCGAGTTCCCACATAACCGCCGGGCAAGCTAGCTAGTACGTGTTGACCGAGATAAACATCGGGACGCGGAATAGCCCTCTCCAGATCTGCCGCCAGCATTGCGCGTGCACCTTCGGCGGTTTCTTCAGCGGGTTGGAAAATACCGATGAATGTGCCAGACCACTGATCAAGGTTTTCGTTGAAAGCCTGCAGCGCTGTGAGCAAAGACATCAGGTGGAAGTCGTGCCCACAAGCGTGGGCGACGGGGACCTCTGTGCCGGTCTTTTCATCAATCTGCGTTGCTGTGGAGGCGTAGTCTTTGCCGGAAGTCTCCTTCACCGGTAGCGCATCAATGTCTGCGCGCATAGCTACAATCGGCCCGGCACCGTTCTCAATAATGGCAACGATGCCGGTGTCTCCGATGCGATGTGTGGAAATACCTGAAGCTTCGAGCTCCTGAATAATCCGGTCTGCAGTGCTGTGCTCCTGCATGGAAAGCTCAGGGTGCTGGTGGAAATACTTGTATAGTTCCTCGCGCTGGGACTGGGTGGACGCGAGACCATTCAAAATGTTTCTGGCGCTCTCAGTATCAGTGGGCATACCTAAAATGTACGCCGACCTAAAGCGGACGGTGGAGGCCCTGGAAGGCATCCCCGCCCCGTCCCAAACCTCTAAGAGCTGCCTACGTCGTCACAAAGAACTTCTGGTTTCGCTCGCCGCGGTAGGACTGGGCGGTTGCAGTTGCGGCGATGATAGAGGCAACAATCAGCAGGCCAGCTGTAATCAAACCGAGCACCGACGAGGCTCCGGAGCGTACCTGGGAAATCGTTCCGACCAGCGTCATTGATGCATTAATGACAAAAACTGCCGCCGCCACGGACAGCACCGTGCGCGCTGCAGTCGATCCTTCAAGGAGTTTGCCAGCAAGCCACCAGCACGCAATCGCCGTTGCCGTCTGCGCGAGAATCGCAAACGCGAAGCTCACGGCCAAGCTGGTCTGAGCAGCAGAAACCTCGATGTTGTTGGCCTTTGCCGCTTCCGTAACAGTCGCATCCCATTTCAATAGGGAACTGACCACGGTCAGGATTAGTGCTGGGACGTAAACATATACCGCCAGCCGCCACCACCGAAAGGACTGCGCCGCATGGAAAGGAACGTCTTTAGCCGAATTGACTACCATAATTCCATACTCTAAACCACGCTGTCGCGGCGCGAAACGTCACTGCTAGGTTGCACTTATCGCTTGCCGACGAGCAGATAACCGGCAACCATCACAAAAGCTAACTTTTATACAGCGCTGGTGCGGTGCGGGTCGGTGAAGTCGACACCTTGGGTTTCCCACACGCGACGCAGTTCGTCAACGCCCTTAGCCCGAGCAAGGGCAAATTCGTTGGTCGTGGCCGGGACCGGCTGGAAGATTGTGACTTCGGTTTCCTCCACCGCGACCGGCGGGATTTCTGCCTTGAGCAGCACAAAACCGGTGAAGCGCGACTGATCCCACAGTGGCTGGCCGAAGTCAATAAGTGCCCCCTCGGTCAGGACGAGGCCTTCGATGCTTGGGGAAGCGGCAAGAATACCCAGCGGGCGGATGACTTCGTCCAGTCCACCACGAATAGGCAAGATGAGTTCGGCACGCGGGCCAGAGTTGGTGTCCACCACCATTGCGGACGGATCTTGCATCGCCTCGGCACTGCAACCCAGTGTTGCATAGGTGACAATCCGGTCTGTGTCAGGTCCGAAGCGCAGCATCTTCAGTGGCGCAGAGCCAAGGAAGGTCAGCTGGGCTTCGCCGGGGTTGGACTCTTCAAAGTAGGAGGTAAATGCTGCTCGGACGGCTTTGATGATCGCATTGCTATCAGGGCCGGCGGGAGGAATGGGGCCGGTTAAGTTATCGAACACGGGCGGTACTCCTTGTTGAGGTGGTCATTTTAAGCTGCGGGCGAAAGCTCAACAGCATCAGCCCACGTCGCATCGAGGTTCAAAGTCTGCATCCACGCATCAATGTTGTCACCGTGTGCAGCGATTGCGGCGCGTGCAGTCAGCGTGGTCTCGATAGCGAATTCGGTGAGTTCATCGCTAATCAGCCCTTGAGTGTGGGCCGCGACGAGCTCGTCGACATCTTCAACTCGAATCTGCGTGGCCGCATCGACAGGTAGGGGAGCTATGGCCTCAGGATCGGTCGGTGCCTGCAGGATGTCGAGGTACAAATCGGTCATACGCCAGCACTGCGGATCAGTTCGGTCGATGCTGACAATATCGACGTAGCGTTGGTGTTCCACCTTCACGCCCGGACGGAAGTGATAAATGCTGATGCGCAACCCTTCGTCGGCAAGCAGGAATGACTCAAGATATCCAAACTTTGAATGATCCATCCCACGGCGCATATAGAGGCGGCTGGGTGTGAGAGGTCGGAACTCGTCGACATTGCGCCGAAAGCCCTTGGGGTCGGTGTTGACCATTTCACGTAGGTCAAAGGTCTCGACTTTCGGAGGATGTGTGTCCTGACTCGAGCGAATTGGGGAGAGCGCAGGAGCTGCCGCGGTCGAAGCCGAAGTAGCCGGTGAAGTGGACATGCGAATACCTTAACGTGTGGGGGCTGCTTTTTTGGGCATAGAAAAGCCCTTTCTGCATACGCGATGCAAAAAGGGCTAGGGGAGAACTAGAAAAACTTAGTTCAGGCCGACCGGGAAGACACCGGCGGTCGGGGTGTAGTTGCAGTTGGTCGCGCCAGACTCTTCCTGAGTGGTGATACCGCCCTGCATGACAGCGATGACCACGCCCTTGCCCGTGTCAGCGGTGCCGTTGACAGCGCCCGGGCCCTCCTCGGCGTTGATGCCGTTGTTCTCCAGGGTGGTCTTGCCGTACTTGCCGTTAGCAACGTTGACCCAGTAGACATTCATCTCAGTGTCCTGCTGCTTAGCCAGCTGCTTGGTGCCCAGGCCAGTGAAAATGAAGCCAAGCTGGTTTTCTGGAACACCTGGCAGAGGCAGGTCTGCCGGGCCCGGAACGGTAGTGGCCAGGCCGAAGGAACGACCTTCGCCGCCGATGCACTTGTCGGCAACAGTAGGCAGCAGGAACTGGTTGGTCTTCGGGGCACCTTCCGGAACCTTGAAGCCCGGCTCGCCCTCGCCCTCACCAGTCAGGAAGTCAATTCCCTTGTTCAGTGCGCTGGAAATTTCCTCAGGAACGCCTGGGGAGTTAATGATGTCGCGCGCGTTGCCGTAGAGATTCGGCGAAGCGATGTTCAGGGAGTCCAGCGACGGGGAAGCAGAAGCGGCGGGAGTCATGCCCGCAGTGAGAATTGCAGCTGCACCCAAGGTCGCTGCGGCACGGCGCAGGAAGGAGCGTCCAGTCGAAACCACGGTGAAGAACCTCTCATTCGTGGGCTATTGGAGTCGGAATCAAAATTTCGGAATCGTTGCTCATCTTAGAACGACTCCAACGTGAAATGGAAAGATTTGAAAAAGAAATGTTCAGAATCTTCTCAGGAGATTAACGCACGGATTCCCGCGTGTCGCAAGTTAATTAGAGTGATTTTTGATGTAGAACGAGATGATTGTGAAAATTGAGGCGAAATGCGTATGTATGGGGTTAATGGTGTTTCGCAGTGTGTAAGCGGGTGAAGTCAAGTCTCATCCCGTGGGGTTACAACTATGGCATTTGGTCACATCTATCACATGGTGGGCTGAGAGATTGCCGTCGTGAAGCGTTGTGGCGCTGGCGGATATGCCGTTATGGCTGTCGGTAAAGCGGGGGTGCAGTAAGGGGGTAATTTATCCCTAAGGGTGGCGCGGCAGTGCCACTTTGCATGACGGATAGGTGCTCGGGGTTGCGAGAATCTCTGCCAGATGTGCAGGGGCATTAAGAAGGAGTACACTGTAGAACGCTTTATTACGCGTTGATGCGGGGCGTTAAAGGCAGTCGTAAAGACAGTCCTTTAGGGCAAGGCCGTATCTTTTTTCTTTTAGTCCTCTTAGCTTGTTAGGAGCTATCCGCCTGTGAGCGATACCGAGTTCCGTAATGTCGCCATTGTCGCACACGTCGACCATGGCAAGACCACTCTCGTGAACGCCATGCTGGAGCAGTCCGGCGTTTTCAGCGACCACGAAGAAGTTGCAGACCGAGTGATGGACTCTGGTGACCTTGAAAAGGAAAAGGGCATCACCATCTTGGCGAAGAACACCGCTATTCGCCGAAAAGGTGAGGGCAAGAACGGCGAAGATCTCATCATCAACGTCATTGACACCCCTGGTCACGCCGATTTTGGTGGCGAGGTGGAGCGCGCACTGTCCATGGTTGACGGTGTCGTGCTGCTGATTGACTCCTCTGAAGGTCCGCTGCCACAGACCCGCTTCGTCCTGGGCAAGGCGCTTGCTGCCTGCATGCCGGTGATCATTGTCGTCAACAAGACTGACCGCCCAGATGCACGTATCGACGAGGTTGTCGAGGAAGCACAGGATCTGCTGCTCGAGCTAGCCTCCACCCTGGAAGACCCGGAAGCTGCTGAGGTCGCTGAGCGTAACCTTGAGCTGCCGGTACTCTATGCCTCTGGTCGTGCCGGTAAGGCTTCGACCGAGAACCCGGGTAACGGCAACCTGCCGGAGTCCGAGAACCTGCAGCCGCTGTTCGACGTCATCACCGAGGTGCTCCCGGAGCCGTCCGCTGAGATTGATGCCCCGCTGCAGGCGCAGGTTACCAACCTGGACTCCAGCTCCTTCCTCGGTCGAATTGGTCTGATTCGTATTCACAAGGGCCGTATCCGCAAGGGACAGCAGATCTCGTGGATTCACTACGACTCCGAGGGCAATGAGCATGTCAAGAACGCGAAGGTCGCGGAGCTGCTGCGTACCGTCGGCGTGACCCGCGTTCCTGCTGAAGAGGCCATTGCAGGTGACATCGCCGCTATCTCCGGTATCGACGAGGTCATGATCGGTGACTCTCTCTGTGATGTCGAGCACCCGGACCCGTTGCCGCGCATCCTGGTCGATGAGCCGGCTATTTCCATGACGATCGGCGTGAACACCTCGCCACTGGCAGGCCAGGGTGGCGGCGATAAGCTGACCGCTCGTATGGTCAAGGCCCGCCTGGACCAGGAGCTGATTGGTAACGTCTCGCTGCGCGTGCTGCCGACCGAGCGCCCGGATGCCTGGGAGGTGCAGGGTCGTGGTGAAATGGCGCTGTCCGTTCTGGTTGAAACTATGCGTCGTGAGGGCTTTGAGCTGACCGTCGGTAAGCCGCAGGTTGTTACTAAGACCGTCGACGGCAAGGTTCAGGAGCCGTACGAGCACCTGACCATCGATGTTCCAGAAGAGCACCTGGGTGCTGTCACTCAGCTGATGGCGGCTCGTAAGGGGCGCATGGAGCAGATGGGTAACCAGGGCACCGGTTGGGTGCGCATGGAGTTCCTCATTCCGTCCCGCGGTCTGATTGGCTTCCGCACTACTTTCATGACGGAGACCAAGGGCACCGGTATCGCCAATCACTACTCGGCCGGCTACGGCGAGTGGGCAGGCGAGATTAAGGACCGTCCGACGGGATCTCTGGTGGCTGACCGTACCGGCCAGATCACCGCTTACGCGCTGATTCAGCTTTCTGACCGCGGTACCTTCTTCGTCGAGCCGGGTGACCAGGCTTACGAGGGCATGGTCGTTGGTCAGAATCCGCGTGATGAGGACATGGACATCAACATCACCAAGGAAAAGAAGCTGACCAATATGCGCGCAGCCTCGGCTGATGCGACCGTGACTCTGGAGAAGGCGCACAAGCTTTCCCTCGATGAGGCTATGGAGTTCTGTGGCGCTGACGAGTGTGTTGAGGTCACCCCGGAGGGCATTCGCGTACGCAAGCAGATCCTCAGCGCCACCGATCGCGCTCGCGCTCGTTCCCGCGCGAAGGCCATGAATAAGAAGTAATTCGGGTTGCTAGGGGACTGAGCCACCTGAAAACCAGTCTCGGGGTAACTGACTCGGCCAGGTGTCGAGTAATCTCGTGAATATGTTTATTCGCAGCCGTCGTCACGCAGCTTCTCGTCGATTTTTCGTAGCATCGACACTCTGCGTGACGGCGGCTTTGGCGTCTTCGTGCATGGCTCGCCCGTCGGACGCTCCGACTGTGCCCGGGCAGCAGGAAGCGCCGGTGCAACAGGAAGACACCGCTGACCAAGCCAAAAAGATGCGTGAAGTCACGGTCGGTGTCGACGAGTTTGTCGAAGGTTTCAATCCGCATTTGCTTGCCGACGTCTCCCCGGTGACCAGCCTGGTAGCGCGACTGACACTGCCTAGTGTTTTTACCCCTGCGCCGGTTGAGGGCGAGGCTGGTGACGCCAGTGCCTCCGCGCAAGCTCCCGGAGTGGTGGATAACGCTGCCAATGCTCGCTCGGCAGGAGCTCCCCAATGGCTGCTCAACTCCGACTTGCTGGATTCCGTGCAGGTCATCGAGAGTGATGACAGCAAAGACGGTGACGCCAGAAACGGAGCTGGAAACGGAAAAGCGGCCGATGTTGACATCACGGATCCGACGGTAGCGGCAGAGCATGTCCGCTACCGCATTCGAAAAGGGGCGCAGTGGAGCGATGGCACGCCAATCAGTGGCGAGGACTTCCGCTACCTATTTTCCCAAGTCACGTCCACGCCAGGATCGCTGGATACGGCGACTTATGAGCTGATTAAATCCATTGATGTCTCCGACGGAGGTCGTCAGATTGATGTGACGTTCACTCAGCCGATTACGCATTGGCAGCGCCTGTTTGCACATCTCTTGCCAGCGCATTTGATGCGGTCGAACACTGATGGTTTTTCCGAAGGGCTGGCTAGCCGTTTCCCGGCCTCCGGTGGGCAGTACACCGTCGAGTCGATGGATGTCGGCCGCAACATCATTCGACTGGTTCGAAATGACCGCTACTGGGGTGAGCAGCCAGCAGCCTCGGAGGTTATTACGCTGCGTGCCATGCGTAGTGCCATCGATGGTGCGGAGCAACTGCGTTCGAAGCAGATCCAGGCCGTGCAGGTCCGTCCGACGGAGACCTCTGAGCTGACGTACGGTCTGGTCCCCGGTGTTGCTGAGTTCTTCCATGAGCCCAACCGGGAACTGGTTTTCAGTACCAACCTCGCGTCGAGCAGGCTTGCCGACGAGTCCGTCCGCCGGGCCATTCTGCGCACCATCAACGTTGCACAGGTCTCAGAGGTGGCCACCGGACGCCGAATCGCGGGTGGTTCTGGTGACGGTGGTGAACAGGAGAAATCCGAGGCACCTCAGGCCGGATTTACCGAGGACAATCCGCTACGAATCGGCATCATTAGCGACGGTATAGCGGCACGCGCTGCGGCTTTTGCGGTCGCTGACCAGTTGACTGCAGCTGGTATCCCCGCCACCGTTGTTTCGTATTCTCCGGCGGACATGCTGCGGTCTTCGTTGCCCTACGGAACCGTCGATGCCGTGGTGGCATGGGCAGAGCAGCCCAATTCCGTCCAGGCGGCCCGGGAACGCTATGCGTGTACGGAAGGCTCGATCAGTTCGCTACCGCCGAAGGACTTGGATGAAGCAGGCGCAGAGTCGGCTGCTGAGTCTGAGTCTGAGTCAGAATCCGAGTCTGAGTCTGAGGGCGTTGACAGTTCGACAAAGCCTGCGCCAAGCGGAGATTGGGAAAAGAGTGCTGAAGAACAGAGCTCGCTGGACGGGACAACATCGTCTGAGCAGTCCGCATCTTCTACCTCAGCGGAACCGGCTGATCTCAGCGAAGTACCTGTTGCTCCGAAATCGTCTGCTCGGAGCGAGAATCTTTCCGGCCTTTGTGACCCGCAGGTTGATGAGCTGCTCGCTCCCGACAGTTCTGCGTTGCCCGCTGAACTTGCCGATATCATTGCTGGTCACAGTATCGAGCTGACCTTGGTGAAAGACGGCTTGCTGACGGTGGTCAGCCCGGAAATTACAATTACCGGGCGGAAGGACTCTTCGCAGTGGACCGATGACCCAGTGTTGGGCCGCCTCGGTGTTCTGGGTGAGATTCGCCGAGTCGCGACGCAAAGCGGGACTCGAGAATCGTCGGAGAATTCTCAACCGGGAGATAATCCGCGCGAAGATACTGAGCAGGACGGTTCGGGTCAGAACCAAGAAGTCCGCGATAACGCCGACCAGGAGAACAAGGGGAAGTAAGAAAGCCCGTGAAGTTACTTTTTGTTCACGCACATCCAGATGACGAGTCCATTTGGACAGGTGGTTTGATTGCGGCTGCCGCGCGCTCCGGAGCGTCGGTAAGCGTAGTGACCTGCACGATGGGCGAGCTGGGAGAGGTCATCGGCGCGCCGTACCAGGGGCTAGTTGCTGATGAAGCTGACCAGTTGGGCGGTTTCCGCGTCGCCGAGTTGCGCTCGGCGCTGCGTGCGCTGGGGGCCAATGGCCCAGACAATGCGCCACGTTTCCTCGGTGGTGCCGGGCGTTGGCGTGATTCCGGTATGGCAGGGGACAAGGGCAATGAGCATCCCCGTGCGTTCGTGAACTCGGGTGATGAGGCGGTCGCCCAGCTACGCACCATCCTCGATGAGCTGCAGCCAGATCTGGTCATTACCTACGATGCCGATGGTGGCTATGGGCACCCGGACCACATTCGCGCACACGATATCACTGTCGCGGCGTGCGGAAATCGCTTTCCGACGCTGTGGGCGGTCACCGATCGTGAGGCAATGGCGGCGGGACTGGATGCCATTACCGTGGTGCCGGAAATCTGGCAGGCATGCGATGTCGACGACTTCGCTACCGTGACCGGCCATTTCGAGGTTCAGCTGGATGATGCCGCTGTGGCGGCCAAGGTTGAGGCCATGCGCGCGCATGCGACACAAGTGTGGTTCGCCGATGGTTCCGTCAGCGAGGTCAATCCTGATGCTGTCTATGGGCAGACCGACGGCTCTGGTCGTGCGCGAGCCGTCTGGGCGTTTTCCAATTTGCTGTGTCAGCCGGTGACACCGATTGAGGCATACCGTTTTGGTACGGCGACCGCTGCGTCCCTGGAAGAGCTGGGGGAGCTGGTGAATATCCAATTACTGCCAGAGCCGGTAGCGAGCGTCGATTCTGTACCGAGTGTGGATCTGGAAGCGGAGGGGAGTGCGGACGATGAGTAACCCTCAGCCTCACGAAAGCGAAGACTTGATTAACGCTGCTGGCGGAAAGTTGAAGAACGAGCGCTTGAGTATTGAAAAGCGCACATTCGGGGATGAGCGCTATTGGGGTGACCCGGAACGTTCGCAGCCACGCGAGAACTTCCATCAGGGGGAGGTCACAGTAGCGCTAGTCTGGCTGTCGCTGGCTGCGTTGGCAGCGTTGGTGATTGAAGTCGTTTTCCTCGGAGCGTGGATTACCATCGGCTCGGTTGCTATTCCGTTGCCGTGGACCATTCCGCTGGCCTATATTGCCAATCTGATCATTACCAACACAGCGTTGCTGTGGACTCGTGATCGCTCCAAAGCTGCAATTCCGACTGTCATCTGGGTGCTGGGTTTTGCAGGCATTCTGCTGTGGGCAGTGCTGCCCTTCGGTGGTGATTTGGCAATGGGGCAGTGGTTGCGAACAGTGCTGCTGCTTGTTTGCGGTGTGCTGGGCGGTGCCTGGCCACTGCGCCATCTGCGGGCACTCTAGCGGAAAACTGCAGCGGATACTGCAGGAGACGGTGAGGAATTGATGCAGGGCAGGCCCGCATCAATGTGACCCTTTCTGGAGCCAGTTGATAACAACACCCACGTTGGGTGTAGACTCCAATCTGAATATACCGCTCTGTCTATTTTGCTCTGTTTCTCGTCGGAACGGCATAATCGACAGATAGCGAAAGCCTCATCCCATATCTTGTGAGAAAGGTTCTTAAACCTAAAACCATGACTTACATCATTGCCCAGCCATGTGTTGACGTCCTCGACCGTGCCTGTGTTGAAGAGTGCCCGGTTGACTGTATTTACGAGGGCAAGCGCATGCTCTACATTCATCCTGATGAGTGCGTGGACTGCGGCGCTTGTGAACCGGTCTGCCCCGTCGAGGCCATCTTCTACGAGGACGATGTTCCGGATGAGTGGGTTGAATTCATCGATGCCAATGTCGACTGGTTCGATGAGCTGGGTTCCCCGGGCGGTGCCGCCAAGCTCGGCCCCCAGGACTTCGATGTGCCATTCGTGGCAGCTCTGCCGCCGCAGGCAGAAGACTAAAACCACAGAGGACTAAAGCTATTTCTTTCCCGGGAAGGACTTCATCACCGCCCATGTCAGCTGCCCGCAAGCGCGTAACTCCCGGTTCTCTTTTGCCTCAGTTTCCGTGGGATTCTCTCACGCAGGCGAAAGCCACTGCGGCTGCGCATGAAGAGGGCATGGTGAATCTCTCGGTCGGCACACCAGTCGATGAAGTCGCTCCGATAATCCGGAAGGGCCTTACCGAAGGTGCTGCCGCACCGGGTTACCCACAGACCGTCGGCACGCCTGAGCTACGTGCTGCGATTGTTGCAGCGATGGCGCGGCGCTACGGCGTGACGGGACTGGAGTCAGCGGTTAATGGCGGCAATGTGCTTCCGGTCATCGGCACCAAGGAAGCGATTGGCTGGCTTCCCTTCCTCCTCGGCGTAGGCGCGGGGCACACCGTCGTCATCCCCGAGCTGGCATATCCCACCTACGAGGTCGGCGTTCGCATCGCAGGCGCTGAGCTGCTGCGTGCGGACTCGCTGACGCAAATCGGCCCCGCCTCGCCGACGCTGATGTTCATCAATTCCCCGGGCAACCCCAACGGCAAGGTCCTCGGTGTTGAACACCTGCGCAAGGTGGTTGAGTGGGCGCGTGCTCGGGACGTCATTGTTGCCTCTGACGAGTGCTACCTGGGGCTCGGCTGGACTGAACAGCCAGTCAGTATTCTCGACCCGCGAGTGTGCGACGGTGATTTCACCAACCTGCTGGCTATCCACTCGCTGTCCAAGACGTCGAACATGGCGTCGTACCGCACCGGCTGGTTCGCCGGCGATGCGGACCTTATTGCCGAGCTGGTTTCCGTGCGCCGTCACATGGGGCTGATGATGCCGGGGCCCATCCAGCACGCCACGATCGCCGCGCTTAACGACGACTCCCACGAGGCTGAACAAAAGCAGCGCTACTGTGACCGCCGTGAGATTCTGCGCGATGCACTGGTAGCCGCAGGTTTTCGTATCGACGACTCCGAGGGCGGGCTCTATCTGTGGGCTACGCGCGGGGAAGACTGCTGGCAGACGGTTGATTGGCTGGCCGAACGTGGCATCCTGGTCGCACCGGGTAGCTTCTACGGCCCCAAGGGTGCGCAGCACGTGCGGGTGGGGCTCACAGCAACGCTCAACGACATCGAAGCGGCCGCAGCGCGTATTCGCGGCTAGCCCGGCCAGATGTGCTGGCCCGAGTAGGCCGAATGCTGCAAACGGTGCCGACATCGGCATAGACCAAATCATGAAAAAGGGAGTGTGCCGTGGGACGTGCCGCAGGTAACCGAGATGCTTGGTGGGGCCTTGAGAAGAACCGTCAGACAGCGCAAGTCGATGCTGCCGCTCACGAGCGCGAGGAGTACATCCCCTTTGAGCCGGCAATTGTGGCCGACACCGATGAGTTTCTGGTCGTAGACAAGCCGCCTTTTCTGCCGGCGACTCCCAATGGCCGCATCGTGGCCAATACCGTGCAGGAGCGACTGCGACGTAGTCTCGGGGAACCGGAGATAGTGGCCGTCCACCGTCTGGATCTGCTGACCAGTGGGCTACTGTTGCTTTCCCGGAATCCGGCTACCCGTGCGCGTTACCAGCAGCTTTTCCAAAACCAGGAAATCACCAAAGAATACGAATGCCTCACCGTGATGCCCGATGATTGGCATGTGGGGGAAACCCGGGAGGTCACGCTTCTGCTCGATCCCAACCCTGCGGGACGCGGAGTAAAAGTTGTGGAGACCGACGATACTGCTCGCGCTGCCGCGAAGAATCCCAAGTTCAAGCTCGCACGCACAACCGTGACCTTCCTCGGCCCGGTAGCAGCGGACATCGGCGATGTGCTGGCGAACAGCCATGGCGGTGGTGTGACCAGCGCCAGCATTCCGCTGCACGCAGTCGGCTGTGGTTGTGGGCATTGCGGCAGCCGCATGCAGGTGGGGCGCTGGCGGCTACAGCCCCATACGGGCCGCACGCATCAGCTGCGGGCGACGTTGGACTGGCTAGGCTATCCAATTCTCGGTGAGGATACCTATGGCCGGGAAGCGGGGGCGCAGGGACCGTCGGCAAGCGCGAGTGGCGTGCCAAAGTACACGCCGCAGTTGCGATTGACGGCGACCGCGCTGGCCTTTGTCGACCCCGTCACTGGTGAGCGACGTGCCTACCGGAGCGCGCGGAATATCGCGGCCCCGGCAGACGTGCCGACCACCCCTTAGTTAGCGTGCAGCTCCGCGCTGAGCTTCACCTTTTCGGCAGCCCACGGCACAACCTCGACTGCACCAGAGAGCGAGTTGCGGCGGAAGAGCATATTCGATCCGCCCGAGAGCTCGCGGGCCTTGAGCGTCTTCTTCACGCCGTCCAGGGCAACGAGGCACTTGGTGCCGGCAGTGATGTAGAGCCCGGCTTCGAGTACGCAGTCATCGCCGAGCGAGATTCCGAGTCCAGCGTTCGCACCGAGTAGGCATCGCTTACCGACGGACACAACTTCCTTCCCCCCACCGGATAGTGTGCCCATGATGGACGCACCACCGCCGATATCGGAGCCGTCGTCGACGACGACCCCCTGAGAGATACGGCCTTCCACCATGGAGTGTCCAAGCGTGCCTGCGTTGAAGTTGACGAAGCCCTCGTGCATGACTGTGGTGCCCTCTGCGAGATGGGCGCCTAGGCGCACGCGGTCAGCGTCACCGATGCGGACTCCGGTGGGAGTGACGTAGTCGACCATGCGGGGGAATTTATCGATGGAGTAGACGGTGACAGGCCCGCGGCGTGACAGCTTGGCTCGGGTTACCTCGAAGCCTTCGACAGCACAGGGGCCAAAATTCGTCCACACCACATTGTTGAGCTTGCCGAAGATGCCGTCCAGGTTGATGCTGTTGGGGGTGGCCAGGCGGTGGGACAGCAGATGGAGGCGCAGGTAGGCATCAATGGTGTCGACTGGTGCGTCATCGAGTGAAGCGATGGTAGCTGTGACCAGACGGCGGGTGGTGCCGCGGTCCGCATCGGCTACGGCCAGATCTGCGAGGTAGGTGAAATCTTCGGGCAGTGCGTCGGCGTCGATGGTTCCGGTCGTGGTGGAGGTTGCTGTGCCCTCCTCGATGAGCTTGGGGGCGGGGAACCAGACGTCGAGAACAGTATCGTTGTTAAAAGTGGCAATGCCGGTAGCTTGTGCTCCAAATTTCATGGAAAACAGGCTACCGGCATATCCCTATCTATGAAAAGTGTTCCGCAAATGTGTAGCAAGGAAGTGTTCGGATAGGGGTAGCAGGGTGGTTAGACCCTGCAATTAATTGTCATGGGCTAGGGCGTGTCTCTTATATGCGTAACCAGACCA
>NZ_KV806699.1:0-360 GCF_001811805.1 Corynebacterium sp. HMSC064E08 | reverse complement strand
GGAGTAGGTCCCAAGGGGTGGGCTGTTCGCCCATTAAAGCGGCACGCGAGCTGGGTTTAGAACGTCGTGAGACAGTTCGGTCTCTATCCGCCGCGCGCGTAGAAACTTGAGGAAGGCTGTCCCTAGTACGAGAGGACCGGGATGGACGTACCTCTGGTGTGCCAGTTGTCCCGCCTGGGGCATGGCTGGTTGGCTACGTACGGAAGGGATAACCGCTGAAAGCATCTAAGCGGGAAGCCTGTTCCAAGATTAGGTTTCTTTTGAGGTCCCCTATAGATGATGGGGTTGATAGGCCGGATCTGGAAGCATCGTAAGGTGTGGAGGTGACCGGTACTAATAGACCAAACATTCAACACACAA